>JAILLN010000002.1 GCA_024693135.1 Lachnospiraceae bacterium
AATATGTGGTTTTTCAGCCTTAAGTATCGGCTGTTTGGTTATATTTCGTTAATACAACTCTACGCTATAGGCTTATCTTAATTCTCCGGAAGCCCATAAATACTAAGTTCAATGCACTCCTGTATTCTTATCACGCTTCGAACTTATAGCCCATGCCCCAGATGGTCTTGATCAGGTCGCCCTTGCCGCCCATCTTGGCCCGGAGCTTTTTTACATGGGTATCGATGGTGCGGGCATCCCCGAAATAGTCATAATTCCAGACATTATTCAGGATCTTTTCCCGGGAAAGGGCGATGCCGGCATTTTCCATGAAGTAGGTCAGAAGCTCGAATTCCTTGAAGGAAAGCTCCACCGGAGCCCCGTCGATAGTCACGGAGTGGGCCGTCTCGTCCACCACGATGCCGCCCATCTCCAGCCTCCTGCCCTCCCCCAGGGCATTGGAGCGCCTGAGGATGGCCTCCACCCTGGCCACGAGGATCTTGGGCGAAAAGGGTTTGGAAATGTATTCGTCCGCCCCCAGCTCAAAGCCCTGCAGCTCGTCCTTTTCCTCGCTTTTTGCGGTCAGCATGATCACCGGCACCTTCGAATATTCGCGGATCTCCTTCAGCGCCTGCCAGCCGTCCAGCTTCGGCATCATCACATCGAGGATCACCAGGGCGATGTCCTTATCTTCAAAGAAAATATCCAGCGCCTCCTGCCCGTCCCCTGCTTCCAGGACGTCGATGCCCTCCTTTGCCAGGAAATCCCTGACCAGCTTCCGCATCCTGCTCTCATCATCCGCGATCAGAACCTTAATCCTGTCCATTTTTTCCCTCCGTCTGCCCTAATCCCAGTTCTTTCTCCTTCTCCCTCACTGCCGTCTCCCTTGCCGTAAGGTTCTCTTCCCAATCCGCATACTGATTTTCGATGACATTCTTATAATTCAGGATATTCGGGCTGTCGCTGCTCATGGCGATCCCGAACATGGCGGCCACCAGAATAACCAGCATGATATTCAGGATCACCGAGACCCTCATGCCGGTTTTTGCCTTGGAAAGCTCCCGCCTCACCTCCGGATCGGAAGGATTCCTCTGGGCGCTCCGCACATCATTTTTCGCCCTCTGGGTGAATAGCGAATCGGTCTCGATGGGACGGATCCGCTGGGCTTCGATCCCCGGCTGTTCGATGAGATAGGCACGCACCCGGCTTAGAAATTCAAACCCGGAAGGCGTCACAAAGAGCTTATTGGCGATCATCTTGTCATAAATCGCCAGCACCTCCTCCGGATTGGAATAATTCATCCTCCCCTCGATATATGCGATCTTTTTAAGCTCCTCCCTGGCCGCTGTAGAGTCCGCGGCCGTGGCATAACGGAACCCGTTTACGATCAGCGGATCCTTCATGGGCTCCATCTGCCCCCAGTCCTGTCCGCTACTGTTTTCCTGTGCTTCCAAATCCCCCACGGTCCTTTCCTTCCAGTTTGTCGGTCTCCTCAAATTCCAAAGCCGGCTGGTGCTCATAAATGCGGAACTGGCAGATCCTGTCATTTTCATGGATCACGGTATCCCGCATGGCCAGCACCGGCATGTACCACTGGTCATTGTCCCCGCAGTAGGTCTCATCGATGACCCCCTGGCTGTTGGTCTGGATGATCCCATAGTTTTTGAAGGTGCTGCTCCTAGGCACCACGTGGGCCTCATATCCCTTCGGCAGCTCAATGGCCACCCCCAGCGGGATCAGCCTGTATTCGCCGGCCCTAAGCTCCACATCCTCTGCGGCCCTTAAGTCGATCCAGTCTGACTTGCCCTCCACATAGCATAGTTTATCGATTCGGTCATTCAAATACCGGACTCTGATCTTTGCCATCCCGATCCGCCTTTCCTGCCTACGGGCATGCTTTTCTTTCTGCTTCATCCTATGCCATTATGGCACAATCCGAGGTTCTTTTTCAACCGGAGGCACGGGGCTTGGCATACTCAGGGTGGCATTTTCCCCGCCGATGGAATATACTGTAGCTTAGGTAAACCGCAAAAACCAGGCGGTAAGGAGAAGAAACCATGCCATCAAAAGCAAAGGAGCCGAAGAAGCTCATCGCCAATAACAAAAAAGCCTATTTCAATTATTTCATCGAGGATACCCTGGAGGTAGGGATCGAGCTTGCCGGCACGGAGGTGAAGTCCATCCGGGCAGGGAAGTGCAGCATCAAAGAGGCCTATGTCCATGCAAGGAACGGCCAGATGACCATCAACGGGATGAACATCACCCCTTATGAAAAGGGCAACATCTTCAATAAGGATCCCCTGCGGGAGCGGCGCCTCCTGGCCCATAAGAAGGAGATCCTGAAATTCCAGGGAAGGCTCAACGAGCAGGGATATTCCATCCTTCCCCTGGAGGTCTATTTCGTCCACGGCAGGGTGAAGCTCCTGATCGGACTGGGCCGGGGCAAGAAGCAGTACGACAAGCGGGAATCCATCGCCAAGAAGGATGCCCGGCGGGAAGCCGAGAAAAAATTCAAGGTAAAGAACCTGTAAATGAACAACGGGAGCCAACCTCTTATGAAGCCGAATAAAACCCTGGCGCTTTGTGCCCTGATCCTTTCCGAAGCAGTGATCCTTTTCCTCCTCCTGCTCTCCTTTCTTCATGCAAAACGAAATCCATCCGAGATCCCGGTCCCCCTGGAAGACATGCACTCAGACTATGCGGAATGCCGGGACGGGAGCTTTGCCATCGCAGAGGGCGTGCTTCCCGCAGGCAACCAGGTCATCTTCCTTCAGGGACCCGGGATGGAGCTTAAGAAGGGACACTACCGCGCAAATGTCCGGTACCGCGCAGGCTCCGACCAGTCCTTCGGCCCCTGGGCGGTGAATGCGGCAGAGGAAAAAAGCGCCTACCTGAAATCCGGCATCGTGCTCATGGGAAAGAACCAGACCTTCGTTTCCAGCCGGTTTTGGGTGACCGAAGACATCCCGAACTTTGAAGTCCGTGTGCTCTATGACGGAAACGGAAGCCTCGCGGTAGACGAGATCACCATTACGGCGGATCCTTCCTATCTTTCCGCCCGGTTCCTCCTGCTCTTTCTTCTTTTTGCCGGGGCAGACCTCTTGGTCCTCTTTTTCCCCATCCTTAGGAAGCACAAGGAAACCCTGCTGGTCCTTTCCGGCATCGTCCTCCTGGTAAGCCTGCCTCTATTCCTTCCCGGCTTCCACAAAGGCCACGACACCGTCTTCCACCTGCTTCGGATTGACGGCATCGCAGAGGAATTAAGAAACGGCCAGTTCCCCGTCCGGATGCCCTCCGTCTGGATCGACGGCTACGGCTTTCCGGTCTCCATCTTCTATGGAGAGCTGCTGCTGTACTTTCCGGCCCTCTTAAGGCTCTTTGGCGTGCCCCTGATGGCCTCCTACAAGGCCTATGTCCTCTTCGTCAATATCGGAACGGTACTTCTGTCCTACTTCTGCTTCCTGCGGATGAAGCTCGGGCGGAATACCGCCTTCCTCATGACCCTGGCCTACAGTGCGGCCGCCTACCGGCTGGTCAATGTCTATGTGCGATCCGCTTTGGGGGAAAGCACGGCCATGATGTTCATGCCCCTGGTGATCCTTGCCTTCTGGCGGATCTATGCAGATCCTGAGGAGAGCGTGCATTGGAAGAAAAACGCCCTCTGCCTGGCTCTCGGGATGTCCGGCATCGTCACCTGCCATGTGCTCAGCACGGAGATGACGGCGCTCTGCCTGCTTCTTCTCTGCCTCATTTTCATCCGGAAGACGATACAGTGGAATACCCTCCGCACCCTCCTTCTGGCTGTACTGGAGACCCTTCTCCTTACGGCCGCGTTCTGGGTGCCCTTCCTGGATTATTACCTGAATGTGGACATCCGGATCACCCACCATGAGCAGACCCTGGCCATCCAGACCGCGGGAGCCTATCCCGCCCAGTATTTTGCCTTTTTCCAGGATGCCTTCGGCAGCGGAAACGTATCCACTTACCAGCCCGGCTGGAGGCTTGCCATGACCCCCGGCGCCCTACTCATGTGCTGCCTTATCCTGGCTCTCTTTCTCTTTGCCCTGGGCTTCCGCGACCGAAAGGCGGCTCTCTTTACGGCGCTTTCTGTCCTCTTCCTCTATATCGCCTCGGATGTCTTCCCCTGGAATTTCCTTGCGAAGCATACCCTGATAGGCAATGTCCTGTCCCAGGTGGAATTTCCCTGGCGCTATGTGGGGCTTGCGGGGGTATTCCTCACCCTGCTTGCCGGCATCCTCCTGCATGAGGCAGGATGCCTCCCCATCCCGGACCGGGCACGCACTGCCCTTCCTGCAGCAGCCATGATCCTCGGCATCTCCTATGCCCTGTTTTTCCTCAGCAATTACTGTGACGGAGCGGAGATCGTGGACTACTACGATACCGCAGAGCTTGACCGTTATATGATCAGCACAGGGGAATACTGCCGGAACGGGAGCCATACCCATATCCTGGACAATCAGGTGCACGCCTCCGACGGGATCGAGGCTTATGTCATCTCCCGGAAGGGGACCGGCATGACCGTCCATGCAGAGGCCTTGGAGGAAGGCACGGTAACCCTTCCCGTCTTCAATTATAAGGGCTGCCGCCTGACGGATCCCGCAGGCCAAGAGACCGCCATCATGGACGGGGACAACTGCCAGGTATCCTTCATGCTGCCTAAGGGCAGCTCTGGGGACTATACGCTCCGCTTCGTTGAGCCTGCCTCCTGGCGCCTGGCCGAGCTCATCTCCCTCCTTTCCCTCCTGGGGCTCCTCATCCTCTCGGTCCGGTCAATCCGGTCCTCTCATAGAAGTTCTCTCTGAGCTGTTCCCATTTGTGGCGCAATTAAATCATTACTTATCCAAATCCTGATTTTTCTGCCTGTAATCCTTCTAGCAGCGTCTTTATTTTTTGTCACATGATATCAGCATGTGCAATACCTCGCTAAATCTTTTTTTTTCGTTTTAGCGCAGCATGCCGCCTGCACACTGAATCGCCTCTGACCGCCGGGCGCACATCAAAAAAAAGCCGGGAGCTTAAATCTGCCCCCGGCCTTCTTAAGCCACATTCTTATTCCGTCGTGCGCTTATTCCAGCGAGCCGTACATGAAGTACCAATATCCGTAAGGAGAATGCCAGGTTCCCTTCAGGTTCCCCTTCTGCAGCCAGAAGTCATTGTAATAAGCCACAGGAGCCATGGCGGCGTCATTCAGGGCGATCTGCTCGGCCTCATGCAGCTTCTCATAGTGGACCTTCAGGTCTGTCGTGGTCCTTGCATCGTCCACCGCCTTGTCAAACTCCGGATTGGAATACTTGCCGTCGTTATTGCCGTTTCCGGTCTCCAGCAGGTTTACCATGTTGGAGGGATCGTCCCAGTCAAAGACCCATCCGTTACGCGCCACGTCAAAGTTTCCGTTCCGCCTGTCTGCGGTCACCGTCTTCCACTCCTGGATATTGATGGTCATGGTGAGCCCCAGCTCCTTCCATGCGCTCTGCAGATATTCCGCCACCGGCTTGTGGTAGCCCGCGTCATTGGTCAGATACTCGAATTCCGGGAAGCCTGCCCCATCCGGATAGCCCGCATCGGCTAAGAGCTTCTTTGCCTTCTCCAGGTCTGCCTCATAATTGGAGACATCGAAATGATCGCCATACTTCTGGGTGGTCACCTCTTCAAAGGAGGAGCCGGCTGCCTCGTCCGAGATGCCGGGGCCCACGAAATTCTTGGCCGGAGAATAAGTGCCCTGCATGATGGTGCCGGCTACATATTCGCGGTCGATGGCAAGGGAAAGCGCCTCCCTGACCTTGGGATCATCGAAGGGAGCCTTCTGGGTATTGAAGGACACATAGTAGGTGCCCATGATGGGATCCACATAGAACTCGGAATTGCCCTCCAGGGAAGGGATCTCCTCGGTAGGCACATCCTTGATCATGTCGATGTCGCCATTCTGGTATGCGGAATAAGCGGCATTGGAGTCCTCGATCAGATTCCAGATGATGGTATCAAAGGTAACGCTCCCCGCATCCCAATAGTTCGGATTCTTGGAGAATACGATCCGGGAGCCGTCGGTATACTCGGTCATGTAATAAGGACCGTCGGTGACATAGGTATCCGGGTTGGTAGACCAGCTCTCCCCGTTGGCCTCCACCGCAGCCTGCTGTACCGGCACCATGACGGCAAAGGCACAGATCTTGTCAAAATAAACGCAGGGGTTATTGAGCTCCACCACAAAGGTCTTTGCATCCGGAGCAGAGACGGCAAGGGCATCCACATTGCCTGCCTCAGCCTCATCATATCCCTTCACATAGTTCAGCAGGTCATAGCCATAGGGTGCCGCCGTATTCGGGTCTGCCACCCTCTTCCAGGAATAAACGAAATCATCCGCGGTAAGGTCAGAGCCGTCAGACCACTTGAGGCCGTCCCTTAAATGGAAGGTCCAGGTCAGGCCGTCGGCAGAAATGTCATAGCTTTCCGCCAGGCCCGGGACGATATTATTATCCTTGTCAAATTTCAGGAGCCCCTCAAAGGCATGGATGATCATATTTGCGCCATCCACTGCGGAATTGAGGGCCGGATCGATGGTCTCCGGAGAAGGACCCACCTGTACGCTTAAGGTCTTGCCCTGCTCTGCCGGAGCCGCGGCCGCGCCTGAATCACCGCCTCCTGCTTCCTTCTTGCCGCAGCCTGCCAGGCATACGGATGCCATGAGGACTGCAGAAAGCGCCAATGCAACACATTTTTTCATAAAATCTCCTCCTTCTTGGCCGAAGCCCGGTCTCTCATCCCCCCCGGGAGATCCCGGAGGACGGCTAAAGGCCGCGGCTTCTCTAGTTTGTCTTTCTATCGCAAGGCTTCTAAAGCCCGGATATTCCTCCTTAATAAACGCATGTTCATATCTGACTTGCCCCGGTCGGATGCGGAATACGTAACCGGCCAAAAACGCAGCGATAACGGGTTCCAGTTCCTTCGACCAGGGATCCTCCCGCTCAGCCGGCAAGCCCCGATCAAATGTGCAGGTCCTATGCCTCCAGACGGTCCTGGTGGTGGCAGGCACAGAAATGCCCTTGGGAAACCTCCTGGAATTTCGGATTCTCCTTGGCGCACTGCTCATCCGCATAAGGGCAGCGCGTCCGGAAGGTGCAGCCGCTGGGCGGGTTTAAGGGGCTTGGCACGTCCCCCTCCAGGATGATCCGCTTGGATGCCCTGGCGGCCTTTGGATCGGCGATGGGCACCGCCGAGATCAGGGACCGGGTATAGGGATGCCTGGAATGGAAGACCAGCTCCTCCGACTCGGCAAGCTCCACCAAATGCCCAAGGTACATGACCCCGATCCGGTCAGAGATATGATTTACCACAGACAGGTCATGGGCAATGAAGAGATAGGTAAGGCCCAGATCCTTCTGCAGCTTCTCAAACATATTCACCACCTGGGCCTGGATCGATACATCCAGTGCCGATACCGGCTCGTCGCAGACGATGAATTCCGGATCCACGGCGAGCGCCCTGGCGATGCCGACCCTCTGCCGCTGCCCCCCGGAAAACTCATGGGGATAGCGGTTGGCATGCTCGGAATTCAGCCCTACCTCCTGTAAGAGGGAGATGATCTTTTCATACCTCTCCTTCTTAGAGGCACAGAGCTTATGGATATCCAGGGCCTCTCCCACGATGTCTCCCACGGTCATCCTGGGATCCAGGGATGCGTAAGGATCCTGGAATACGATCTGCATCTTCCGGCGGAAGGGAAGCATATTGGCCTTCTGCTTCGTCTGGCTGTCAAAGATGGTCTGCCCGTCATAGACGATCTTTCCTTCCGTGGGCTCAATGAGCCTTAGGATGGAACGCCCGGTGGTGGTCTTGCCGCAGCCGGATTCCCCCACCAGCCCCAAGGTTTCGCCCTTCCTTATGGTGAAGCTTACATCATCCACCGCCTTGACCACATTTTTAGAGCCTGCTACCGGGAAGTACTGCTTCAGCCCGGTGATCTCCAGCAGATTCTCGCTCATACCTACTTCGTCTCCTTATTCAACAACCAGCATCTGGAATAATGGATCCCCTTAAGCTCCGTCCTCTCCGGCTTCTTCATCAGGCAGACCTTCATGCAGGAGTCACATCTCGGAGCAAAGGGACAGCCTGCCGGAGGATTCAGCAGATCCACCGGCTGTCCCTCAATGGGGACCAGCTTGGAATACTCCTTTTCCTGAAATTTCGGGATGGATTTCAAAAGCCCCTTGGTATATTCATGGCAGGGATTGTAGAAGATATCGTCTGCCGTGCCGTATTCCACGATCTCCCCGGCATACATCACCGCCACATTGTCGCACATGGAGGCCACCACCCCCAGGTCATGGGTGATGAGAATGATGCCCATGGAAAGCTTCTTCTTCAGCTCATTCATCAGGTCTAAGATCTGGGCCTGGATGGTCACGTCCAGGGCAGTGGTGGGCTCATCCGCGATGAGAAGCTTCGGCTCGCAGGCAAGGGCGATGGCGATCATGACCCTCTGCCTCATGCCTCCGGAGAGCTCATGGGGGTACTGCTTCAGCCGCTTCTCCGGCTCATTGATCCCCACCAGGGTCAGAAGCTCCTTTGCCCTCTCCTTCGCCTCCGCCCGGCTCTTGTCCCCGTGTACCCGCACGGCTTCCTCGATCTGGTTGCCCACGGTATATACCGGGTTCAGGGAGGTCATGGGATCCTGGAAGATGATGCTGATCTCCCTGCCCCTTATGGCGCGGATCTCCTTTTCCGTCATCTCATGGATCCTATGGCCGTTGAAGATCACCTCTCCGCCCACGATCTTTCCATTATCTGCCGTAAGCCCCATGAGGGAATAAGCCGTCACGGACTTCCCTGAGCCGGATTCTCCCACGATGCCCAGCACCTCTCCCTCCTTCATGGTGATGGAGACATCGTTCAGCGCCTTCACCTCCCCTGCAGGGGTGAAGAAGGAAAGCCGCTCATGCTTAATATCCACCAAATATTCACTCATAAAACCATCTCCATTTCCGGCCGGCTCACCGCTTCATCTTCGGGTCGAAGGCATCCCTGAGCCCGTCTCCCAGCAGGTTGAAGCTCAGGATGATCACAAAGATCATGAATGCCGGAGCGAAAAGCTTCTCCGGGAAGGTCTGCAGGCCGTTTAAGGCATTGGATGCCAGAGAGCCCAGGGAAGGCATGGGCGCCTGTACCCCGAGGCCAAGAAAGCTAAGAAAAGATTCCGTAAATATGGAGGAAGGGATCTGCAGGGTCGTGGTCACGATCAATGTCCCGATGCAGTTCGTGATCAGATGCTTGCGGATGATCCTCCCGTTCGTCGCCCCCAGCGCCTTGGCCGCCGTCACGTATTCATTCTGCTTCAGGACCATGATCTGGCCCCGGACGATCCTTGCCATCCCCACCCAGTAGAGCAGGGCAAAGACAAGGAACATGGAGACCATGTTGGGGCCTAAGGCCGTGATCCAGGAAAAGCCCGGTACCTGCGCCAGATTCTGCAGGGGGAATTTCAGCACCTGCGCTAAAAGGATGATGATCAGCACATCCGGTATGGTATATAGGATATCCACGATCCGCATCATCACCATGTCTGTCCTGCCCCCGAAATACCCCGCCACGGCTCCATATACGGATCCAATGAGGAGGATCAGCGCCGATGCGATGATGCCTACGGTCATGGAGACCCTGGCGCCCATCAGCACCCGGATCGTATAATCCCGGCCGTTCTGGTCCGTGCCCAGGAAATGGGGGAAGACCTTCTCCCCGGCCTCCATCCGCTCCAGCTCGGATTTGGAATATTCCATCACCCCCAGCCTCTCGGAGCCCTTCATCTGCTCTTCATAATCATAGGGATAAAACGCCGGTACGATAAAGGCCAGGATGATGATGATGACGACCACCGTCAGGGATGCCATGGCGATCTTATTTTTGCGGAATCTCCTGAGGCCGTCCTTAAAGAAGCCCACCGATTCCCGCATGACCACCAGGGATTCCTTCTCCTCGGCCGTAGCCGGTTCAAAAGCATCCTGGATCTCATCCACGTTTAATTGCAGCGATAACGGATTTTTCTTTCCTTCCACCTTTGCACTGATCTCCTGTTATTTCAATTTGATCCTGGGATCGATGAAGGCATAGGCGATGTCCACGATGACATTCATCAGGATGATGAAGCATGCAAGGAAGATCGTCGTGCCCATGATCAAGGGATAATCCCTGGAGGGAATGGCGCTGACAAATTCCTGGCCAAGCCCCGGGATCGTAAAGATTTTTTCCACGATAAAGCTGCCGGTCATGAGATAAGCTAAAAGCGGCCCCAGATAGGTCACCACCGGCAGGATGGCATTACGCAGGGCATGCTTGAAGACCGCCTTATAGGCCGGCACGCCCTTGGCCCGGGCCGTACGCATATAGTCCTGCCCGATCACGTCCAGCATGGAGGACCGCATCAGCCTGGTAATATAGGATGCAGGATAAAGAGAAAGGGCGATCACCGGCATGATGTAGCTTGCCGGCGTATCCAGTCCAAGGGAAGGCAGAAGCTTCATCTTGACCGAAAGAAAATACATAAGAAGGGTACAGGTCAGAAAGCTGGGGATGGCAATGCCTGCCGTAGAAAAGACGATGATGATATTGTCCGCGGCTTTTCCCCGGTTGAATGCCGAAAGGGATCCCAGGGGCACGCCGATCAGCACCGCCACCAATACGGCGATCCCTCCCAGCCTGGCGGATACCGGAAAGCGGTTCCCGATGATGTCTGCCACCGTGAAGCCTCTCTTTTTCAGGGATACCCCCAGGTCTCCATGGAGCAGGCCGCCCATATAGGTAAGGTACTGCTGGAAGAGCGGCTTATCCAGTCCGTATTTGGCTTCCATGGCCGCCTGCGCCTGGGGCGTCACGGCCTTTTCTGCAAGGAACGGCCCTCCCGGCACCAGATTCATGATAAAAAACGTAAGCGTCGCGACAACAAATGCCGTAAGAATGCCCATCAGGATGCGCTTAACGATATACTTAGCCATTCCTTCCCCCTTAGCTTGCAAACCATTCAATATTATAGGCATTTACTCCGCACCCGTCAAGCATCCGTCAGCCGGTGGGCAAAAAGATCCTTTACCGAGAAAGCCGAATGCTCCCAATAAAAAAACGGCGGGCATCGTGTGCCGATGGCACACAACCTCCCGCCGGGAAAAAGGATTTCATTATTTTTTTAAGAAACTGCAGGCTGTGTTATGCGGCTTCTTGAAGAGCCTCCGCCTCAAATTCGGTGTAGTATTCGTCGAGAAGCTCACGTATCCTTCTTGCGATCTCAACATAGTCCTCTGTATACAGGTTTGCAAGGGATATCCTCACGCTTCCCTCCGGCGCGTCAAAGCCGGGTCCGTACATCAGGACCACTCCCTTCTTTTGCGCCAGATCGTTTAAGAAGTCCAGGTCAGATATATTCTCATGTTTCCACTGGGCAAAGTCGCTGCCGTACTGCTCCCCGATCATTGCATTAATGTCTACGATCGTATAATATTCAGCATTTTCCCCGCTCAGATCCTTATCGATCCCGAGGGCATCCATCAATGCAATGTAGCGTTCATTCACCGTGGCATTCGCCAGCTCGATATATTCATCCTTCTCATAAGTAGTATGAGACAATGCCATGATGTCCATAAAGATCTGGGAGGGCGTTGAAAGACCACTGGTGTGATAAAGCCCGATGGATCTGCTATCCGCCGTCAGACGCTCGATAAACTTCATGGACGACGGATCAGGGACAGCGATCGCGTATTCATCCCAAAGAGCCTTCTTGTCTTCTTCGGAAAGCTTGCTGAGAAGGTGATCACAGACATTGTCTCTGCTCATGGCGACCAGTCCTGTCCGCCATCCCGTTGCACCATAGAGCTTTGAGAAGGAATACACAAGGATCGTATTATAAGGCAGCCTGCTGTAAACAGACTCGAAGCCCTCCACAAAGGTGCCATAAACATCATCTGTCAAAATGATCAGATCAGGATTTTCGGAAACTACCTCCTCCAATGCATCAAGGGTATGCGAAGACAGGGCATGTGATGCCGGATTGGAAGGGTTCACAAGGAAAAACGCCTTAATGTCCTTATCCTTAAGCTTATTGAGCTCCTCTTCGTCAATATCCCAGTTATGCGCCTCATCCGAAACCACATTGATGGGAACAAGGCCGTAATTATTGACATCCGGGATTTCCAGATAGGGAGTGAAGATCGGTGTGCCGATTGCGATCTTGTCTCCCGGCTTCAGAAGCCTGTTATGGTTAAGCGCATGAAAAATGTAAGTCATGGCCGCAGAACCGCCCTCTGTCGGAAAGATATCCGTCCCTTTTTCCGGCTCTTTTCCGTTAAATAAGGCGGTTACCAGAAACTCGTTCAGAATGGCTTCCGTATTCGTCAGGCAGCGGGAAGGGGTTGGATAATAGTCTCCCGTGATGCCATTTGCCAGCTCAAACAGAAGATCGTCCTTATCCATATTCAGGTCTTTTACACAATGCTCTACCGCATCGATCAGAAACTTGTCCGTTTCCGCTGTTTCATCCATAAACCCGTCAAACCGCTCGCCTATGCCTTCTTTCTTCCCGTGTCCTGCCATATCGCCATCCGCATAGACAAGCTCACATTCGGAAGTTGCAAAATCCATGAGGCGGGTAAAGGCATGCCTCACCTTTCCGTTGATCCAGTTCGGATTACCGCGTCCGGCATCCAGAACAGGATATCCTGCCTCGTTATCGGGGGCAAGCTTTCTCTGCAGAGCCGTGATCTCGAAGGCGCTCAGTTCCTTCTAAAACTGGTCCTGTGTTTCCTCCGTCATCGAGGCGTTCTCTGCTTCTATGCTCTGTGCATAGTCCCTCAATGCGGAGTAGTCAATGCTGCAGGCGCTCAAGGTTGTGGCCATCAGCACGCTCACCATACCCGCACCTGTTCTTTTCATATTTGTAAGTTTCATATATCCCTCCTGTGTACAAATATTTTTAATCCAATTGTAGTAAAAACATGGCGCGAAAGCAAGGGAAGGATTCCAAAAGTATACGCCGGGGTTTGCGCGCATATGGAGGCATGCTGAGGGAACCCGCCGGATGTTTTGGATTTGCCGCAGGATCTGTGGTATAGTGATAGGCGTTATGGACAGGGAAGAAACAAAGAAAAAAATCAGGCATAACGGGGAGCGGCTCCTTACCGTGGTACGGTGGACCATATTTTCCCTTGTGACGGGGCTTGCCCTGGGCGTCATCGGAGCCCTCTTTGCGAAATGCATCAGCTTTGTGACAGAATTCCGGCTGGCTCACAGATGGGTGATCTTCTGCCTGCCCTTCGGCGCGGTCCTCATCCTCTGGCTCTACCGGATTTTACATGACGAAAAAGACGGCGGCACAAACCTGGTGATCGAGGCCATCCATGCAGACGAAAATATTCCTTTAAGGATGTCGCCCCTCATCTTTGTTTCCACGGTACTCTCCCATTTCTGCGGAGCCTCTGTGGGCCGGGAAGGCGCGGCGCTGCAGCTTGGAGGCTCCATCGGCAATAATATCGGAAAACTCTTCCGCTTCACCGACACAGACCGCAAGACCATGATCATGGTGGGGATGTCCGGGGTCTTTTCCGCCCTCTTCGGCACCGCCATGTCTGCCTCCATCTTTTCCATGGAGATGGTCAGTGTGGGGATCATGCACTATGCCGCCCTCGCCCCCTGCGTTATCTGTTCCCTTACGGCAAGAGCCGTGGCCGCAAGGCTTGGGGTGCCGGCTCCTTTTTACGTGATCGAAAGCATCCCTTCCTTAAGCATTCCTGCTGTCCTGCATGTGGCAGTTCTTTCCAGCCTTGCCGGAGTGCTGTCCGCCTTCTTCTGTATCTGCCTCCATAAGGGACATAAAATCTCAGAGCGCCTGATGCCGAATAAATCCCTCCGTGCCCTGATCCTGGGATCCTCCCTCCTGGCTCTCACCCTGCTTGTGGGAGACCAGACCTACAACGGGGCCGGCGGCTCCTACATCGCAGCCTGCTTATTGGGACAGGAGAGGCCCCTCGGCTTCCTCCTCAAGATCCTCTTTACCGTGATCTCCCTTTCTGCAGGCTATAAGGGCGGGGAGATCGTCCCCTCCTTTTTCATCGGTGCGTCCTTCGGTGCCCTCTATGGCGGGATATGCGGCATTTCCCCCGGACTCTGTGCCGCCATCGGCATGGGTTCTGTCTTCTGCGGAGTCACCAACTGTCCCATCAGCTCCTTCCTCATCTGCCTGGAGCTCTTCGGCTTTGAAGGAAGCCCCTACTTCCTTTTGGCTTGTGCTTTAAGCTTCCTGACCTCAGGCTATCACGGCCTGTATACCCGCCAGACCATCGTTTATTCCAAATACCGGTCAAACTACATCAACAAGCGCACCCATTAGATCCGTCCTTTCCACCTCTAGACGGGACACGCCCCCCTTTGAAAATGTCTTTGAAAATCCGGGAAACGTATTGTATTTCGCCTCACCCTGTAGTATCATTATCTACCGCTCCATAAAAGAACTGCTGACCGGGCACGGAGAACCCTCCGGCAGGAGCGCAGAACAGCACACTGAAGATAACTACGATGGAACCCGGATGAAGCAAAGGTTCCGGGAATCCCCTGCAGAAGATCACAGGAACATCCCAGCAAAAAAGGAAAACAGACCGGTATGGAAACAAAAATGACAGAGGGCAGCCCCCTTAAGATCATATTAAGATTTATGGCCCCGCTTCTATTAGGCAATATATTCCAGCAGTTTTACAACATGGTGGATACCATCATCGTAGGCAAATACGTGGGTGCGAAGTCCCTGGCCGCCGTAGGCTCCACCGGCACCATCATGTTTCTTGTGATGGGCTTTTCCCTGGGCATGACCACAGGCTTTACCGTGCTCACAAGCCAGAAATACGGAGCGGGAGACCGGATGGCGGCAAAGGGCACCGTGGCCAACGGCATCATCCTGTCGGCCATCGTGGTGCTCATCCTGACCGTCTTAAGCCGGATCGTCATGCACCCTCTCCTCCGGCTCATGAATACCCCCGCGGACATCTACCAGGATGCCTACAGCTACATTTCCGTAATCTGCCTCGGCATCGTGGCCACCGTCTATTATAACCTGTTTTCTTCTTTTCTGCGGGCGGTAGGCAATAGCAGGATCCCCCTTTATTTCCTTATCCTGTCTGCCTTCCTCAACATCATCCTGGATCTGCTCTTCATCATCCGCTTTAAGATGGGGGTCGCTGGAGCTGCCTGGGCTACAAACGTTTCCCAGGGCGTATCGGCCATCTGCTGCCTGATCTATATCCGTTCCCATGTGGATGTGCTGACCCCGGAAAAGGGCCAATGGAGGCTGAGCCGTTCCTATACCAAGAGCCAGATCTACATCGGACTTCCCATGGCGCTGCAGTTTGGGATCACCGCCTCAGGCACCATGATCATGCAGACTGCCATCAATATGTTCGGCTCCGTGGCCGTAGCGGGATTTACGGCGGCCAGCAAGGTCCAGAACCTGCTGACCCAGGGAATGATGGCCTGCGGCCAGACCATGGCGGCCTACTCCGGCCAGAACTACGGAAAAATGGATATGGAGCGGGTGGAGAAGGGAACCTGGGATGCCATGAAGATCATGACGGTTTACTCCCTTCTGGCCGCACTTTTGGCCGTAGCCTGCCTCCCGTATATGCTGCAGCTCTTCTTTTCCTCAGACATAAGCCTTTCGGAGCTGATGCCCTGGGCCTCCGTCTATGTCAGGGAATGTGTCATTTTCTATATTCCCCTTTCCATGATCTTCATCTACCGCAATACCATGCAGGGCTGCGGCTATGGGATGACAGCCATGTCCTTAGGATTGCTGGAGTTTCTGGCAAGGCTTGTGACCGCCTTGGTTTCCATGAAGCTTGCAAGCTACCCCCTTGCCGCCGGAGCTGATCCGGCCGCCTGGTTCGTCGCCGGGATCGCCTCCATCTTCCTGTACCGAAGGGTACGCCGGGACATCCAATCCAGACTGAAAACTGCCACACCGATCGAAGAAGCGAATCCCTGAGACAGCATGACGGTTCTTTTGTCTGCGTTGTGGCAGGTCTGCGCCGCCCGCGGGCCTTGCGTTGTGGCAAAGATGCGCCACCGGCGGGCCTTGCATTGTGGGTAGTCTGCGCCGCCCGCGGGCCTTGCATTGTGGCAAAGATGCGCCACCCGCGGGCCTTGCATTTCCACGTCGCCTCACCGCTCACTTAATGCGGAGCTTCCCGCCGGCTTCGACTATGCAATCTCGGCTATGTGAGTGGGCGATAAAGCGTGTTGTCTCACATGGCAGCCGATCTTGCAAGTCTACGCAG
>JAILLN010000034.1 GCA_024693135.1 Lachnospiraceae bacterium
AAGACAAGTGGATGGTTCTTTTGTCTGCTTCGGTAAAGATACGCCGCCTGCGGGCCTTGCATTTCCACGTCGCCTCACCGCTCACTTAATGCGGAGCTTTCCGCTGGCTTCGACTATGCAATCTCGGCTTGGCGAGCCAACTTAAAAGCGTGTTGTCTCGCCAACCAGCCGATCTTGCAAGTCTTCGCAGGCGGCAATCTCCGCGTGTTCGCGGTAAGAGGCTCCTTAGAAAACACCAAGGCCCGCAGGCGGCTCACACTTCGCAAAATATATGGGAGCCAGCGAAGACTGTTTCAATCATGTAATATCCCATCACGTTATATGTTTCTTTTATTCGTTACGCAGGCTGAACCAAATCTTTTTTTCGGTGGCCGATGCAACCTCCTGTACCTTCAACCATGGAAACGCTGTGTGGAGGGGGAGCCGAGAAAAATGAACTCTGCAAGGCCCTAATGCCGGTATTTCTATGCAAGCCCGAGACGAATAAATTTCGCGAGTGCGAAGGCTGGGCTTGCGCCTCATTATTGTCTGTCCTGTAAAAAATGGCTCGGCGCAAGACCAGAACAGCGCCGAGCGAAATTTTGTCATGAGGCGACGGGCGAGCGGAGATCCGACCGAGCGCCGGCAGATATCATTTTTTCGGCGACCCAAGACAGCCGCCTCAACCACGGGAACCTCCCCAATCGATCATTCTTTGGTATAGAAGGTATAGGTCTGTTTGCCCTTTTTCTTGGATTCATACATGGCTTCGTCGGTCTTCTCGAAAAGCTTGTCCGTATCGGTCACATCCTTCCCATTTACGATCCCGACGCTGATGGAGATCGGCGGCAGCCCATCGTCCACTCTTTCAAGCTCCGCATTGATCTGGTCGATCTTGGCTACAATGAGCCTCTGGGGCATCCCTGAGGAGTGGACCATAAATACCACGAATTCATCTCCCCCGATGCGGCAGATGCAGTCATCATCCCGGAAGACCCCGTTTAATACCCGGACCAGCTTGACCAAGACCTTGTCTCCGGTCTCATGGCCGTAGGTATCGTTTATGTTCTTGAAATTATCTACATCCAAAAGCATCATATAGGTGGTTTCAAGGTCGATGCCGGAAAGCAGCAGGTCGTATCCCGCACGGTTATATACCCCGGTGAGTTCATCGTGGGATGCCTTATAATTCAAGCTCTCCAGGCTCGACTTGTACCTCGCATACATTTTATTATAGGCCTGGGCCAGATACCGGAACTCATTCGCCCCCATCTCGGGGATCGGGCTGTCCGCCTTGATCCGGTCTACGGCCTTCAATACCGGATGGATGCCGAGGATCGAGGTGAGCCTTACCATGATCAGGATGGAAAGGACCTGGAGCACGATGACAATGCGCACAAAGTCCAGTTCCCGATGCAGCCTGGCAAGCTCCGCGTCCTTTGAGCTCAGCATCAGCTTGTCGACCTCATCCAGGCTTTCATGCATATCCCTGCGGATCTGATCCTTCTGCTCGTAGTAGTCATCATTTAATACCAGCTCCGTAGCACGCCGGATCTTTTCCTCCGGCTTCAATGCCTCGTCCTCAGGGTTCAGGCTTATCTCCTTCAGGATCTCCGGATAATCCGTATATCCCTTCGCTTCGATCACAAGCCGCATGGCATAATATTCCTGATCCATAAGGCGGAGGGAATGACCCATGGCCTCCTCAAGCTGTTTTAAGGCATCCTGGGTATCCTCGTCCACATTCATCTTGTCGATGGCCTCTTCCCGCCGGTTTGACTCAAAGGCCTCGGTAAAATACTGCTCCAGAAACCGCAGATCCCCGTTGATGGTAAATCTCTGCACCTGCTCTGTCAGATAATCCGATGCGTCCATCAGCTCATGGGCGGCCTTTTCCAGGTCTGCATATTCCTCTTCCGCCTGCGCCAGACGCAGAAAGGTATTTGTCATCCGGAATGTGTCAAAGACCACCGTGCCGGACATGACCACCATGGTGATGATCAGCCAGATGTGGATCGCCCGGAGGGACAATCTGTTTTTCAGGTTCTTAAACATATCCGATCCTTTTTTCTCCTTTTTATCTCGGCCTCCTCCCCCTGTCTAGAAGGAAGCACAGCATATCATCATAGCAAAGACTCCGGCCTGTTTCAAGCCTTCCCGGCCGGCACGCCGTAGACCTCGATCTGGGTCAGAGCCGGGAAGGGGCTCGGATCGTCTGCCTTGATCAGGTTTTTCAGCGTAAGAGAAGTGATGTCCTTTTTTTTCAGATCCGGGAATATATGAGGCAGGTCAATATGCCGCTCCATCTTCAGGATCCGGGATGTGCCGTCCGAAAAGCAGACGGTACCCTCCACCCAATAGCTGTCGTGGGGAAAATCCGCTCTGGTATAGAGCCGGATCTCATCGATATCTACCGGTACACCAAAGTCCAGCCTGAACTCCGCATCCTCCCTCCGGTTGATCCCCCAGGATTCGTAGGGCCACTCCCCATGGGAACGGGTACATATCATGCCGTCTATGGCATTCCTTGCGGCAAAGACCGCCTCGTCCCTTGTCTCCACGTTGGCCGAGGCGTGGGGATAGATGCCCTCCACGTCATGCTGGTCAAAGGGATTCAGCGCCAGGTTGCGGTAGGATGCTGTCTCAAAGGGGAAGGCTTCCCGGATGGCGATCACATGGCGGTTTCCGAAAAAGGCCAGGGGATTATAGCTGGTCTTCTTTTCATAAAAGGGTACGGGATAAATGATCTGCTCAAGCATGACGTAGATCAGGGCGCTGCCTACCGCCTGGTCTATGTTCACCATATAATAATGCCCGGGGCAGAGGCCGGATATTTCGATGATATCGCCCTTGCGGTATTCTCCGTCCCAGGACAGGAGCACCTGCCCCTCTCCCTCCGCCTCGGCTTTATTGATATGATCCCAGTCATTGTATACTTCGATCTTCATGTCTATCCTCCCTGATCACCCATTCCTTACTTTATGCTGACCTCTGCCTCTTTTCCCTTCATCTCCAGCAGGATCCGCCATATGTCATGTTTCCAGGCCGCCTGAAGCCTGGGATCCTCCACCGGGCGGCTTTCGACCACAGCCCGTAAGAATCCTTCTCCAAGTATTTCTCCCAAGTCTCCCACGACGATCCGCATCCTGCCCTCTTCCTCCAGGATCTCCGGCTTCTCATAAGTAAGCAGGGTCCAGACTGCGGGAAGAGCCGCATCCGCCTCATCCCGGATCCTCACCCCTTCCCCCTTCTTCAGGGACACGGTCCTTCCGTATTTCCGTATCCTCCTGTCCCCGTAAGCCGGAGAAAGCTCCATGGAAAGGACGGCTTCCGGATCCGAAAGGCGGCATTTTACCTCCCTTGCGGCATACGCCGTCCCGGGCTTCTGTAATACCTGCGGCGCATATTCCTCTCCCTTAGTGGACAGGGCTCCGAAGCTTACGGTATTATGCCAGGCAGACTGCATGGTCCAGATCTCATAGCGCCGGTCTGAAAAGGTCTTTGCCGTATAGGTCTCCACTCCCAGATCGATAAGAAAGGGCCTGCCCTCTTTATACAGGGTCACGCTCCCCACATCATTGTGGTTATGGCTTTCTCCGTTATTTCCCGCCTTCGCCGCAAGCACAAATTGCCCATCTCTTGCAATCATGAGGCCGGTACTCTCAAAATAGGCATCTCCCGGTTTCTCTTTGGAGCCGTCATCCTTTTCCATCTCCTTCCAGAGCTTCAGCTGCAGGAGCCTGTCATGAAGATTGTATTCCCCGCAAAGAAGCCTGTCCGGGATGGAGGAGCGCCTGAAGTCCCATGCAGAAAGCGCCTGATAAGCCCGGTTTCCCGTGGCCTTTGCAAAAGCATAGTCCCTTGCCGTGCGGTTTCCCGGCAGGGGAGAGCAGTCCGCATAATTGATATAATATCCGTTCCCGACGGACATTTTTACGATATAATCCGCCATGGCGCAGATCAGGGAATGGCTCCAGGGTGCCTGCCTTCCGGTGATCCCCGATAACAGGGAATAGCAACTCTGAAGGCATAAGCCCGCATGGCCGTAGTACTGCGCCCCCTCATTGCAGCAGCCATCCTCCCCGTATCCGTCCAGAAAATAATCCAGGGACGCGGCTGCCTGGCGGACTACCTCCCTCCTTCTATCCTTTGCCCAGAAGTCCTCTCCCCGGGTAAAAAGGGCGAGCAGCACATTCTGGGTGATCCAGGGAGTCCAGTTGAGCAGGGGCTGCTCTCCGTCCCCCATCCACCAAAAATGGCAGGATACATAGGGCTCAAGGATCCTCTCCCGGATACAGCGGTCCACGGAATGAGAAATGGCCGGGCTTAGCTCAGCGAACCGGGTGCGAAGCAGCTGTTCCGCGATCCCCGCCAAAGCCGCCGTCTCCGCCGCAAAAAGGTCGATGACCGGGAAGCCCTCATCCGGCACGGAAAGCACCGGCGCATCCCGCACGAAGGTAAGATGTGCCGGCAGGCACCAGCTGCTCTCCTCCAGAATGGCAAATAGTGTATCCAGGATCCCATCCAGGAACCGTCCCTTATTTTCTGCACATTCTGCCAGCACCAGGTCTGACAGCCTCCTTCGTCTCCCAAAGTATTTCGTTTCAAAATGCTCCCGGTTGCCTGTCCTCTTGAATTCCATATAATCCGTAAGGTAAAGGGCCGGGATGGGTTCTCCGAGGGCTTTTTCTCCTTCTTTTATAAGCTCTTCCCGGGCTTCCTCAGGGATGCCTTTCCAAAAGCCGCTCCCTCCTTCCGGGTATGCGAGTCCTTTTGGCTGATCTTCCCCCAGAAAGGCATTCTTTGTGATGTCCTTCCTATTCACTGATGATCTTCAGCTCCTTTTCTACACCGGTCAGGTGCTCCTGGCATTTCACGGCCAGCTTCGTTCCCTCATTATAAAGCTTTATGGCCTCGTTTAAGGTGATGCCGTTTTCCCCAAGCTTCCGGTTGATCTCCTCCAAATGCTTCAGTTCTTCATCCACATTGAATTCTTCCTTTGCTTCCATTTCCTGGTTCTTCGCCATTTTTCCTCCTCCTCGATAAACTCATGTTTATATCTGGCTTACCCTGATTTTCCTCTATCAATCTTTGACCTGTTTTACTTCGGAAAGGATCTCTCCATCATGGATCCTTATGCTGACCTCATCCCCGGACTTCAGCTCCTTCACGCTCAAGACAGGCTTTTCCTCATGGGATACATAGCCAAAGCCGTTCACCAGCTTTGCCGTGGGGGAAAGCCCGTTCAATCCGGCAAGCAGCACCTCATAGCGGTGCTTCCTCTCCTCCAGTATGGATGCCATCCGGATACGGATGTTCTCCTGCATCCTCTGGGCTTCATCCTTCCTCTGGGCGATCATCACCTGGGGCGAAAGCCTCCTTAAGCCCTCGGACAGCATCTCGCTCCTATGCTTCCTCTCCCGGAATATCCCCTCCATGCGGCTGTTCAGCTTGAGCATGAGGGAAGAAGCCTTTTCCCTGCGTTCCCGGATCATCGCCTCCGGATTATATTTCTCGATCCCGGCTCTCTTCGCCTCCAGCTGGTATCTCCGGTTTTTCAGATGGCTTCTCATCTGGGCTTCTATGCCTGTCTTCAGCTCCTTTGCCCGGTTTATGGCGCTCATCACATCGGCAAGCACCATTTCCGCCGCCTTGGTAGGGGTCGTGGCCCAGGCATCGGCCACCAGGTCGATCAGGGTCTGGTTGCCGGCATGGCCTACCGCAGAGATGATGGGGGTCTTCGCCGCAAACACCTCCCGGATGACACCTTCGTCGTTAAAGGCCATCAGCTCCTCCACGGAGCCTCCCCCCCGTCCTACGATGATGGCATCCGGCTGCAGCTGGTCCAATGTGCGGATCCCCTTCTTAATGGTGGGCACCGCATCCCTTCCCTGTACATTGACGGGATACAGGATCAGCTGCACGTAAGGATTCTTCATCTTAGCCACGGCCACGATATCCTGGATGGCCTGGCCGCTCTTGGAGGTGACGATCCCCACCGTCTTTGCAAAGGCGGGGACCGGCTTTTTCAGCGCCGGGTCAAACAGGTTCTCCGCCTCCAGCTTCTGCTTCAGCCTGATCAGGGCAAGCATGGCTTCTCCCTTGCCGATGTCGGTGATATCGGAAACCCTGATCTGGCTTTTCCCGGTCTTGGTATAGAAGTCGATGTTGCCCACGATGGCCACCTTCTTGCCATCCTCCAGGCTGAATTTCAGCTTGGCTTCTGCCACGCTGCTAAACATGATGCAGCCGATCAGGCTCTCTTCATCCTTAATGGAGAAGTAATAATGCCCGCCTTCCTTATGCCCGCCGGAATTCGTCACTTCTCCCTTCACATAGACCGTCTGAAACTCCGGGATCGTCTGGAACTTGCCCTCGATCATCTGGCAAAGCCCCGTCACGGTCATATAATTGCGATATGCATCCCCGTCCCGGTCTGCCGGATCCGTCTGGTTTTTCACGCCGCCTTCCGCACCTCCCGATACAACTACCGATACCGTTGTCTGGATTCCCGGCGTTCCCCGGTACCACCTTTCCAGGCCTCCTCCGGGCACTTCCATGCTGTACCAGTATTTCCCCGTCGGATCCCATCTGGCCCCCAGGGCTTTTGCCTCGTCCTTTTCCCTATATGGCACATCCAGCCTGTACTTCATATCCGATCCTTTCTCTGATGCTCCCTATCCCAGGAGCTTTCTGACCTCCTGCACGATCTCTTCCCAGTCCAGCCGCATCAGCATGCCTTCGATCCTCTTGATGGCCTCCTCGTCCCCGCTGTCGAGGCGGTATGCCTTGATCTCCTTCAGCACTTCCTCCATCATGCCGAAGTCCATGCTGTCTGCGATCTCCCCGATAGTCTGGAAGGCCTCATTCCGCATTTCCGGCGTGATGGGAAGCAGGTCTTCATTCCTCTGATCCAGCCCGGCCAGCTTCTCATCCAGGCTCCTGTAGCGGATCAGAAGCTCCCCGGTATCCCGGTTTATGGTCGTCTTGTCTCCTTCCTTTCCGGCTTTTTCCAGCCGCTCTGCCATGGCAGAAAGCTCCATGGCGCCGATGGTCCTGGAAGAGCTCTTCAGGGCATGAACCTTGATGGAATAGTTTTCTACATCCCCTGCGGCCATCAGGCTTTCGATCTCGTCTGCCTTCTCCTTTGCCGTCTGATGATAAATGGAAAGCACCTCAAGGAAGCTCTCCTCGCTCCCGCAGAAAAGAACTCCCTGCTTTACGTCAAGCTCCGGGATCTCCCAAAGCCAGGCGGGGATGCGGCTCTCCTCAGGCTCTCCTGCATCCTCTGCACCGCCCTCCCCCACCGGCAGGAGCTTTTCCTCCGGCAGGTATTTCCGGAGGGTCTTTTCCAGGCGGATCCCCTCCACAGGCTTTGACAGATAATCCGTGAAGCCCTCCTTCAGGTACGTCTCCCTGGCTCCGGAAACCGCATTGGCCGTAAGGGCGATGAAGGCGGCCGTCTTATTCCTCTCCTGCCTCTTCATTCTCCTTAAGGTCTCCGTCCCGTCCATCCCCGGCATCATGATGTCCACCAGGATAATGTCATAATCCTTCTTTTCCGTAAGGGAAAGCGCCTCCTCCCCCGATGCGGCGGTATCGATCTGGATCTCTGTTTTTTTCAGGAGGTTTTTGACTACCGTAAGATTCACTTCCGTATCATCCACCATGAGAAGGCGGGCATCGGGGGCATGGAAAAGCTCCCGGTAGGCCTTCCTCTCCCCTGCCTCGGGATGGATCCTGGCCATGATATCTCCCATCGGCTCCCATCCTACCACCTTCTGGAGGATCTCGAAGTAAAAGACCGAACCCTCTCCGTAAATGCTCCTTACCTGGAGCTCGCTCCCCATAAGGGAAAGCAGCTGCTTTACGATGCTCATCCCAAGCCCGGTGCCCTCGATGGTCCGGTTCCTCTCCTCCTCGATCCGGGAGAAGGGCGAGAAGAGCCTGTCCATGTCCTCCTCCTTCATCCCGATCCCGGTATCGGAGATCTGAAAAATGAGCCGGACCTCCTCCTCGGAGCATTTGTGGAAGCCTACCTTGAGGCCCACCCAGCCCTGGTCGGTGTATTTGACGGCATTCGTCAGAAGGTTCAGTGCCACCTGGCGGATGCGGATCTCATCGCCATAGAGCAGATGAGGCATTTCCTTATCCGCGCTGACGGCCAGCCTCAGCCCCTTCTTTTCCGCACGGCCGCGGATCATATTCACCAGGTCGCCGATCATCGAAGAAAGCTCATACTGCACCGGCAGGATCTCCATCCTTCCCTCTTCGATCTTGGAAAAATCCAGGATATCATTGATCAGGGAAAGAAGGGTACGTCCTGCCGTCTCAATATCGGCGGCATAAGACTGGATCGCCTCCTCCCGGCTTTCTCTCAGGATCATCTCATCCATGCCGAGGATCGCATTAATGGGAGTCCGGATCTCATGGGACATATTGGCAAGGAAGGTGGACTTAGCCTTATTGGCGTTATCCGCGATCTTCTTCTGCTCCTCCAGCTCCTTCATGTAGCGGTAATGCTCCGTATCATCCACCAGGACAAAGACCGTCCCGGCCTTGGTGCCGTTCTGATAAAGCGGGTTCTGCTCCGGCGTATAGGTCTTTTTTGCAATGACCAAAGGCTCTCCCGCAAGGATGGCGCCCCGAAGCTGCTCCGTCACCTTCCCGGCATCCTCGTTAAGGGAGGGAAAGATCTGCAGGGCCGGCTTATTAAAATAGCTCACTTCATTCCGTTCATTCACGGCGATGATGCCCTCGGAGAGCTCATCGATCACATATTCCCTGGCAAGCCCCTCCATATCCATCAGGTTATAGCGGAGGATCGCGATAAACATAAAGATCGTGCCCAGGGTAAAGCCGATCATGCTCACATCATATACGCGGGTGATGGGAAAAAGCCGGAACATGTAGATCACGGTAAAGAGGCTTTCGGAAAAGACGGCCATGAGCACCACGATCAGCCGCTTCCTGATCCCGGGATGCTTCTCCCGGCGAAAGGCAAGAAAATGCATCACTAAGCCTGCCGTGATATAGATCAGCAGCATGACCATCCATACATGATGCCAGATGCCGTTGCCATGGGAAAAAACCGGAAAGCCGTCCTCCATCTCAAAGCGGATATTGGTATAATAGAGCTCTGTCTGCCTGGTCGTTGCCATGAACACAAAGGTCACGGCGCTCATGAGGGCAAGCAGGGCTTCCCCCAGAGGCGGGATCCTAAAGCGGGTCAGCTCCGAGACAAACATAAACAGGGAAAAGGCGACCCAGAGCTTCCCCAGATACCCGAAGGACAGGGCAATGAAGTAGGACTCCTCCGAGCCGCAGTAAAGCATCCCAAGATATCCCGCGTTGCAAAGGAGGGTGGAGATGCAGCTTAAGAAAAGATAGGAGTGCAGCCTCCCCCTCCATCTCTGAAATACTACCCAGCATTCGATAAATGCGATGATGATATTGGCACACTGTATGCCAAGGATCACCTGTTTCATTTTCCCTTCCCCCAGTTCCTCTTATTGTCCTGCCGCAATCGGTCAGGCTCTTGCATCATTCGGAATATATACTGCCCTCTCGATGCCATCCATGCCTTCTCCCATCTTCCTCGCATCCGCTCCCACACATACGCCCTTGGTCTGGGCCACATTCAGGACACCTTCCGCCCGGAAGCTCTTTACATCAAAGCCCTTCTTGCTGTCGTAGGTCAGATTGCTGTACCCGGCCGTAAGCTCCTCCGGCTTCTTCATGGGGGAGAACCAGGTAAGCTCCGTGGGAATATGGGAATCCGTATTCAGGAAGGTCTCCCAGGAGCCGGTATGCTCGCTCTTGCTGCCCGAATCATAGTACCGGATCCGCTCTCCGTCTATCCCGGTAATGGTGCGGTAATGTGCCAGCCCCGATGAATCGTGGCTTAAGCAGGCCACCAAATTTTTGCTGTCCAGCACTTCCTTCACCTGCTTCAAAAACTGTGCCTTCATGTTGTTGTAGACCCGGAAATTCCGGTCCACCTTGCCCAGATCCTCCATATCCGGAATATTGAATACCATCCGGTTGAGGATGAAATCATGCTCCTTCGATTTATCCAGGAAGAAATCCGCCATCTCAAAGATATTTCCGATCGCGTCTTTGCTAAGCCCCGCATAGTTCTTGGTTTTCTCTACGTCCGCATCGAAGAGCTCCTTATCCAGCTTCCCCTTAAACTTTGCATTCATCTCGTCATAATCCTTGTACTCGGGCTCATAGCCTCTGATCTGATACTGGTCGCAGAGCTCTGCTCTTTGGATGTTCACGCCTTTCTGCCCTTTCTTCCTTGCCTCCTCCAGCCGCTTATGGATAAGCATCTGGTTGTAGATGGCGGAGCCTGCGCAGCACCAGCAGTTATTGGAACCCTGCAGCTCCATCAGGGCCGGCTCATATCGGACATATACCTTGTAATTCGGGATCTCAAGCTGGGGGATCTCCCCGTCGTCCAGCCTTGCGCCCATGTCATGCGCCCTGAAATAGCCCCTGAGCCAAAGGTAAGGTCTCCCCCGTCGCCCACCTCTTCCATATCCCGGAAGGTTCCCCTTAAAGATCCGAAGATCCGGTCTCCTCCCCTTTGCGTCAGGCCGTATTCCTTTGCCAGCTTTTCTCCCTTTTCCCAGGCACTCTGCTTCTTCGCCTCAAATTCCTGCACCTTTGCCCGGATCTCCTTATTCTTTTCCCCCGCTTTGCGATAATCCCGGAACTGGGCATAAAGACATCCCTTTCCATAGACGATATTTACCCATCCGGCCTGATCCAGGGTCTCGTCTGCCCTGACCCGGAGAGCAAGGTTCTGGTCTATGGAATTCTTCAGCATCCGCTCAAAATAATCCCGGCTTTTGATGACCGCGGCCACACCGACCTTCTCAGGCTCTTTTGCCTTCGTGACGAGCTGCTTCTGCTCCTCTTCGATCACGGTTCACTCATTTACCGTTTTCTCCGTATATTTTCTTTCGATGCTCTGTTCCTGTCCGTTTTTGCCCACTTTACTCATTTTATGTTCCTTTGATTCGATCCGATTTGTGTTCCCCTGGTTTATACGATCTGATGTCTGATTATGCCACCGTAAATATATAGCTTCTGGAGACCGGCTCCTCTGTATCAAATATATGCTCAATGATCTTTGAGGAAACGTTGTTTATCGCCAGAGCAGCCACCTTTGTTTCGGGAGGATACTTTTCATTCAATGCCCTTGCGGTATGGAGCAGCATGGACATCAGCTCCCGGGGATCGGCCAGGGCAGAATACATGGCAGAAAGCAGGACGATCCCGTCCTTTTCATGCTCTGCCGCAATATATGCCTCCACCTTGCCGTCCTTCAGGTACAGGCTGCTGACCTCAGGATCCACTTCGCGTCCCGTAAGCCCTCCCTCCGGCACGGGAAGCCCCGCTTCGATACTCTGGTTTGAAGCATTCCTGAGCAGGATCCCATCCACCTCCGAAAAATGCTTTATCCCGCTTGGTCTTTCCTCTCCATCCATGCTCTGGAGAAGGTTTCCCACCGGGACATAATAATATGAAGGCAGGGTTTCCTCCTCGGGTTCAAAGCCCTCTGCCTTGAAGGAATCCTCCAAGGCCTCATGATCCTTTGTCAGCAGATTGAATTGCGCCCGGATCATCGTTTCCGTATCCTTCAGAAGAGCGGTCAGCGCCTTCAGCATCAGTCCTGCGGCACCCCTTCTCCTGCTTTCCGGCTCCACATACAGGGAGACGATCTCAAAGACCTTGCCGTCGATGGCGCCCCCCAGGGCACCTACCGCCCTGTTTCCTTCCAAAGCGATAAGAACTGTGGCAGGAAGGCCCTCCGCCAGCGCCTTCGTCACCTCAGGAAGCAAAAGCCCCGATGCATTCCGTGCCTGGTCTTCAGAAAGTACCGCTATCCTCATAAGACGTTTTCTCCTCTCAGTAAAAGCATATGATCATGATCATTTGTTGTTATTTCAGATATGCTGATGATAGCATATCCGCAAGGCACGGGTCAAAAACCCGGCGTCATATTCTTTGGAAAGCCCGGATCCCGGTGTTTGACAGGGGGGATCGGGCGTAATAAACTGATACTGTTTTTGTAAAGAAAGATGATTGGGAGGTAGATCATGCAAAAATCAGGAAAAATCACGTCACTGCTCGCGGCCCTGGCTGTGTCTGCCCTGTTTCTGACCGGCTGTCAGGCATCCCTGCCGCTTCAGCTTCCGGAAACCCTTGCCCTTCCGGAAGAACTGACCCTTCCGGAGGCGCCCTATTTTAAGAAGGGCGTATACGCCTGCTATCCGGTGGAAGCCGGAAGTAAGCCAAGGACTTTTTTCTATATCTTTAATGAAGACAACTACGGCCATACGGAAGACGGAGAATATGAAGGCATGGGTATTCCCTTCGAGGTCAGCCAGGAGGAGGGAAAAGTCTCGTTCAGCTATGGCGGCGAGGGAGAAGTAGAGGATGTATTCCGGGTCATGTCGGTAAAGGACGGCACCATCAGGGGTTACTTTACGGAATCCCCCTATGTTCTTCTGGTATATGAGCCGGTAAAGGATGCGGATCCGGATACCTTCAGTGCAGAAAACTATGTCAGGGGGCCGGAAGACTGCATTTACCGGGATCCGAATGGCTGGAGCTGCAGATATGATTCCACAAGGTTTCAGATCAGCCAGGACGGCCCGAATGTATTCATCGTCTATACCGGGGAATCCGCCGGCACAAACATGATCACCGTGACCTATGATCCGGAAAAGACCGGGGAAAAGGCCGTCCGGGAGCTTGGGGAATCCTGGAGCGAAGATACGGAATACATCGAAGGCCCCTTCCCCGGTGCAGAGTATGCCACGGGCTACTGGGCCGTTCCTCCTTTCGTGGAGGGAGGCTCCGGACTTTACATGTCGGCTCTGGGAAGGGATTATATGGACGGCTCCCTGGTCTTTGAATTTACGGAGCATAAGGGAAATGATGAGGAGATGAATATGGAGGTTTCCGACTATCTGGCCGGGATCATCGATTCCCTCACCTGGAACGTCTACAGCTTCGATACCATCATCCAGTCCCTTCCGGAGGATTCGTATTATGCCTTTGCCGACATGGATCCGGATCGTGATGCGCTCCTTGTGGCAAAGGAGGATACCGTCTTTGACTATGGCGGCGGGGTCACGGCTTCCACGGAGGCCGATGTTTACGGCTATGACTGGAAGGACTGCATCCTGGGATATGGCCGGGTAGAAGGAGGCGGTACGGCGACTCCCCTTGCGGCAAAGGATGGAGAGCTTTATTTCGGAGGCCACAAATCCATGAATAAGGTCCATATCGATGAAGCTTCTTCCGAAATGATCGTAGATGAGGGAGCGTATTTTGACGAATACGAGGATGCCGAGGTGGTGGCGTTTACCAAAGCCGGAGAATCATAAGGAGGAATGACATGAAAAAGAATGTGCTGAAGACCTGTGCCGCCCTTTTGGCTATAGGGACACTCCTGCTGAATGGATGCGGCGGCTCCCGGGTCGGGGAATCACAGGCCGTCCTGCCTGAGGCTCAGCCCTCGCCGGCCGTGGAAGAGAAAACCGGGGAGGCAGAGCCCGCCCCTGAAGAGGCGGCTACATCCGAAGTGCCGGAGGATCCATCCGAAACACCGGAGAATGCAAAAGAGCCGGATGAAGCAGCCATCGAGGCGGCTATCAAGGCTTATGCTTCCTTTATCGAAGAAAAGAAAGGTAGCCAGGACGTAGCCTTCCTCCGCTTCACCCTGATCCACCTGGATGAGGACGAGATCCCTGAGCTTGCCGTCTCCTATGGCAGCAGCCATCCGGACGGGGTCACTTTTTACCGTTATGACGGAAAAAACGTGAACGAGATCCTCTTTGCGGGAAGCCTGGGGATCGCGTTTTATGAAAAAAGGGCAGGGTTGGTATACGGATGGTATACCGGAATGGGAGAAACCTACCATACCATAGCCATCATCCAGGATGGAAAGGTTGCGGAAAAGATCATGCCGCTCATCGCCACCCAATACGATGAGAACTTCGAGGAAGCAGGATATAAATATTTCAAGATGACAGAGGAAACAGAGGAGGATGTGGAGATCACAAAGGAGCAATATGAGGAGCTCCTTTCCCCCTACACCCCGGATCAGCGGGAATATACCCAGCTTACATACGACGATCTGAGGGATGCCTATGAGACCACGGATATCCTTCAGGCCCTGAAGGACTCCCTGTCTGAAGAGGACAGCCTGCCAAAGGCCGACCTTGAATGGTATAGGACGAATATCATCACGGGTGAATGAGAATGCGGTCTAGCTTTTTCTGATATGGGCTTTGATGGCGTTGAAGGTCTTGTCGCTGATATAATGCTCCACGCGGCAGGCATCCTCGGCGGCGGTTTCTTCATCCACGCCGATACCCACCAATAGCTTTGTAAGCACCGTATGGCGCTCGTAGATCCGCTTTGCATGGGCCTCGCCGGCTTTGGTCAGCTTGATAAAGCCGTCGGGGTCTTTTTCTACAAGCCCATCTTCCCTAAGCAGGCTCAGGGCGCGGCTGACGGAGGGCTTGGAATAGCCCAGCCGGTCTGCAATGTCGATCCCGCGGACGGCGCCGGATTCCTGCGACAGGACATATATGGTTTCGAGGTACATTTCTCCGGATTCCTGCAATGCCATCTGTACTCCCTCCTTGTGCCTGGATTAGACCTGGTCCATATCCACTAACGTACCACAGAAATGCAGATCCTTCAACAGGCGTCTCCCCTTAAGGCGGCGGGAGGCGGCAGGAAGAAATGCGGTTTTTGCACTCCCGCTCTTTCCTTCTTACTCCTGATCGGGTTATAATATGGGAAAGAATGACAGAAAATCTCATGCAGATCAAGGGTCTCCGGAGGATAAGGAGGATAAGATGAAAAAGATCACGATCATTCTGATGCTCGCATCACTCTGTCTTGCAGGATGCACACGTGAAGCAAAGAAAGCGGAGTCCAATCTCCCGGCGGTCAAAAAGGAGGAAGCGGATATCATGATAGAGCTCCCGGAAAAGCCGAAAGCGGAAAAGATCTCAAGTCCCGGCAAGCCCAAGAAGGTGTCCGGGGCAGACCTCCCCGTGACGGAGGTCACCCTTTCCGGAGAGGAGGCACCCAAAGCCGCTCCCGCCCCTCCCCCGGATCAGTCCGGCAGCCCCATCCCTTCCATGGCAGAGGACATTGCGGAAGGCGCGGAGCTTTTCTGCCTGGCCGATACACAGGCCGATGCAGAACAGATCGCATCCCTCTACGGCATCGAGCTGGAATCCTACTCTTACGGGGTCGCCACCTTTCATACCACGGAGGATCCCCACGCCGTGATCGAACGGGGCCGGGCAAAGGGCTATCCGCACATTGAGATCAATCACGTAAATACCCTATTTGACGGCTCGGCAGATGCCGGCATCTCGGCCTTCTAGAAATACATGATGATCAGCAGGCATCTTCCCCTGCCTGATCGTGCATATGCTCCTTCAGCCCCGGTCGGAGCTGTCCGAAATATCAAAATAGATCTTTCGTATCTTCCCCCGGCAGCAAAGGGTCAGGATCCCCTCTCCCTTTCTGCCGGTGGTTTTTATATAGGTACCTCCCATGCCGCCCCGGAGCACGGCTACATCCGGCCCCACGATCTTGATCTCTCCTTCTGCGGAGAGCTTTACCGCTTCATTGCAATAGGCCATCCGGTTTCCGTTCTGGTCGATCATGGAAAGCCGGATGGACTCCATGTCCGGCGCTTCCCCATTTCCGCCAGCATTCAGGCGGTATACCGTGATCTTTTCTTCTCCCGCTTCCCTTACCGTGCATTCCGTATGGCCGGCTCCTACCACGGCCTTCAGCCGCCCTTCCGTCACCGCGGTCTTCAGGATTTCCTTTACCACCTTCCCATCCTTTATGGCTTCAAAGCGGTATTCGGTCTGCTTTGCACCCCAAAGCGCCACATAGGTTCCATAGAGCCGCAGGACCTCCCCCATGGAAACCTTATGGAAGGCCATGAACCGGAGTGCCTTCAGCTTAAGGGAGACGGGCATGTCCAGGCCATGCTCCCCATAAGCCTTGAGGATCTGCTTCAATTCCTCTGCCTCCTTGTGGCTGAAGTGCTCATGATGCTCTATGAGGCAGCCTGCCAGATCGTCGATGATCACCGGCGGATGGGGAAGCCCGGGATAATGCTCCCGGTCAGGAAAGAATTCCTTCACAAACTCATGATCCTTATAGAGCTTTACGCTGTCTGCGTTGGTAAAGGCCAGGATCTCCCCCAGGCGGCAGGCAGGATGTTCTCCGATATCCATGGTGGAAGAGATCTCAAAGACATCCCGTTCCCCGCTCTGGGATGCATAAGCATAGGCCGCAAGCTTTGGATTCCGGTACATATCCATCACGCCATGGTAGCAAATCCGGTCCCCGCTGCCAAAATCCTTGTGGGTATGATAATCTGCCATGCACCAGCCAAAGGCTCCGGCGATCCCTTCGGCATGCAGGGCATCCGAAAGCACCTTCATGTGGCGCCTGGCATGCTCCGTCCTGTGCTCCTCATCATCAAAGCTCTTGGCAGGGTACATATGGCCGGTATGCTCAGAGATCAGGTAGCCCTTTGAAGGATCCGGCGTTACCTTCGTCTTTGGCCGGATGCCCTCATTATCCCCTCTATACAGGAAATCATTATAAGCATACACATCCTCCAGGAGGCTGCTCTGCTCCAGGAACCGCACCCCTCCGGTAGGCCTGGTGGGATCCAGGCTGTGGGCGGCCTCGTTCGTCCTGGCATAAAACTCGTCATCGTCCGGGGATTCATTGATCCTCACTCCCCAGAGAAAAATGGAGGGATGGTTGCGGTACTCCAGAACCATTTCCCTGACATTCACAAGAGCCTGCTCCTTCCATTCCTCATCGCCGATATGCTGCCATCCGGGCATCTCCATGAAGACCAGAAGCCCCAGCTCATCGCAGCGGTCGATAAAGGCTTTCGACGGCGGATAATGAGAGCAGCGTACCGCATTCACCCCCAGCTCCTCCTTCAGGATCTCTGCATCCTCCCTCTGGAGCCGGTCCGGCATGGCGTAGCCCATGTAGGGAAAGCTCTGGTGCCGGTTGAGGCCGATCAGGGGAGTGAGCTCGCCATTGAGATAAAGCCCCTCCTCCCGAAACTCCACCTCCCGGAAGCCAAAGCGGTCTATCCTTTCATCCAGCTTCTCCCCTCCCTCCCAGAGCTCGGTCACGCACAAATACAGGGCCGGATCGGCATCGGACCATTTCTGCGGGCCGGACACCTCAAATGCCGTGCTGATGCTCTTTTCCGGGGTCTTGATGGTAAAGGGGATCCATTCCGTAGTATTTTGGCATACCACCCTGCCATCCAGAAGGCAGATGCTCTGCCTCACCTCATAACGGTGCTCCGCGCCTCCCTCCTTCTCGTCCGGATAGATCTCGAGGGTCACATCGGTCTCCACCCGCATCTTCTTCCGCTCCGCATCGGCGGCCATGGTGCGCACGAATACATCCCGGATGCTCTGCCTGTCCACCCTGACCAGCCGGACCTCCCGATAGAGCCCCCCAAAGGTCATATAATCGATCACATTGCCGAAGGGCGGGATATTTAAGCTTTCCCTGGAATCCAGGCGGATCGCCACCACATTGTCCGCCTCCGGCCTTAGATGGATCAGTCCGCTGATGTCCAGGGTGAAGGCCGTATAACCCGAACGGTGGATGCCTGCCCTTTCTCCATTCACGAAGATCTCCGCCTCATGAGCCGCTCCATCGATCTCAAGCAGGAGCCTCCGCTCATCATCCCCTTCCTCCGTGGCAAAGTGCCTGCGGTAGGCGCATTCCTTCTGGTAGATGGACTCATCAAAATAATTGAAGGGCGCCTCCGCTAAGGCATGCGGCAGGGATACCTCTTCCATGCCGCTCTCGTCATATCCCTCCCCGGACATCTCTTCCTTCCAGTAAGGCGCATATTTCCATAAATCATTTAATCCAATGTTTTTTCTCATGACCCCTTCGTCACCTGACCTTATGCTTTTTGCCATGGCGCGGTTTCTTCGTCATAATATACCAAAATTCCATCCCAAGCACAACGCGCTTAAGGCTCATGCCGCCCGCAAAAAAATCCTCCGGCCGTCTTTCGAAATGCGCGTCCATGATATATAATGACGGAGGACCGGAAACAAAGGCCGGTTCAGACAGCCCTGTCCACAGGGAAGGATCCAAATGCCGTTAACGGCCGTATCGGAGCCGGTTACGGTATTCGCATCCATCCGGTGCAGGTCAGAGATAAACACGTGTTTATTCGAGAGGAGGGATCCATGATAAACGAAAGAAGACCAGAGGATATGCAGCGCATCACGAATGCTGAGCTTGCGGATCGATATATTGCAGAGCAGATCCAAAAGCTCCAAGAGCAGATCGGAGACAAAAAAGTGCTCCTTGCCCTTTCGGGGGGCGTGGATTCCTCTGTCGTGGCCGCACTGCTCATTAAGGCCGTGGGCAGGCAGCTTGTATGCGTGCATGTCAATCACGGCCTGCTGAGAAAGGGCGAACCAGAGCAGGTGATCGAAGTATTCCAAAACAGGATGAATGCCAACCTGATCTATGTCGACGCCTCTGACCGGTTCCTTGACAGGCTCTCCGGCGTATCGGATCCGGAAGAAAAGCGCAAGATCATCGGCGGCGAATTTATCCAGGTATTTGCAGAGGAAGCACATAAGCTGGACGGGATCGAATTTCTGGCCCAGGGCACCATATGGCCCGACATTTTAGAGAGCGAGGCAGGCATCAAGGCTCACCACAATGCAGGCGGGCTTCCCGAAGACCTGCAGTTCGAGCTGGTGGAGCCCGTCCGTATCCTTTTCAAGGATGAGGTTAGGGTTGTGGGAGAACGCCTGGGCCTTCCTCCGGAAATGGTCTACCGCCAGCCCTTCCCCGGCCCGGGACTCGGGGTACGCTGCCCCGGCGCCATCACAAGAGACCGCCTGGAAGCTGTCCGGGAGTCGGATGCCATCCTCCGGGAGGAGTTTAAGAAGAACGGGCTGGAGGGGAAGGTATGGCAGTACTTTACCGTGGTCCCCGATTTCAAGTCCACCGGCGTGAAGGACGGAAAGCGCACCTTCGACTGGTGCTGCATCATCCGTGCCATCAATACCACGGATGTCATGGAAGTCACTGTGGAGCATCTGCCGGATCAGCTCATCGATCATCTGGTAAGCCGGATCGTCACGGAAGTGCCCGGCATCAACCGCGTACTCTTTGACTACACTCCGAAGCCCCCTGCAACCGTAGAGTTCGAATAAAAACAAGATTTGATTTCTATTATTTTCATTGATTCCAGATGCATTGAAATAGCAGGCATTCTATGTGTTGCCTGCTATTTTTCTGTTATCAGGAATGATCATATTTGTTATGCTGCTGCATCGTTTCATTCATGTGTTAAGGTTTTTTTCGGAAAGTCTTTGTTCAAACTGATTTTTTCCGGTACCCTCCGGCACTTTCGTCGGATAACGCCCATCAAAACAGGCACTGCAGTAAAATGTATTCCCGGACAATTCTTTCAGAGCCTCATCGGGAAGAAAACCGAGAGAATCCGCCCCGATCATTCCTGCAATTTCTGACACAGAATGATGGCATGCGATCAGGTTTTCCCGGGAATCAATATCCGTTCCATAATAACAGGGGTAGAGAAACGGCGGGGAAGAGATCCGCATATGGATTGCCTTAGCCCCTGTCTCTCTGAGCAGGGATACGATACGCCCGCTTGTCGTTCCGCGGACAATGGAGTCATCGATCAGTACGATGTTTTTATCCTTTATGACTTCTTCGACAGCGGACAGTTTGATTTTGACCTGGTCGAACCTGTCACCTAGTGCAATAAAAGTCCTTCCGATATATTTATTTTTGATAAGCCCAATGCCATAGGGAATCCCGGACTCCCTGCTGTAGCCGAGCGCGGCGTCCAGGCCGGAATCCGGGACCCCTATGACAATGTCTGCGTCTGCAGGATCTTTTTGTGCGAGGATCTTCCCCGCGGCAACGCGCGCGGCATGCACGGACCGCCCGTCAATTATGGAATCCGGACGGGCAAAATAAATATATTCGAAAATACACAGCGTTTTCTTTTTTTGATTACAGTGTTCCCGCCGGGATACGATTCCGTCTTTACTGAATATCAGGATCTCTCCCGGTTCCACGTCGCGGATAAATTCCGCACCGACCGCCGTAAGCGCACAGCTTTCAGATGCGGCGACATACATCCCGTCCTTTGTCCTGCCATAGCACAGAGGCCGGAATCCGTACGGATCCCTGGCGCAGATCAGTTTCTGCGGCGACATCATTACCAGAGAATAAGCACCGTCCAGTATATCCATAGCCCGACTGAGGGCTTCCTCGATCGATGGCGCCCTGAGCCGTTCTTTTGTCACGATATACGCGATGCTCTCCGTATCGCTGGAAGTATGGAAGATCGCACCTGATAGTTCCAGGGCGGAACGAAGTTCTGCGGCATTTGACAGGTTTCCATTGTGCGCGATGGCCATGTGCCCTTTCTGATGGTTGACCTCTATCGGCTGGCAGTTGCTTCGGCTGGTTCCCCCGGTCGTTCCGTACCGCGTATGCGCGACTGCCATTGTGCCCTGCGGAAGGGAAGAGACGGCATTCCCGGAAAATACTTCGCTTACAAGTCCGAGATCTTTGCGCGACACGAATAACCCGTCGTCATTTACAACGATCCCGCAGCTTTCCTGCCCGCGGTGCTGCAGGGCATATAATCCATAGTAGCAGATGCCTGCCACGTTGGCCGGCTTTTCGGAGATTACGCCGAAAACACCGCATTCCTCGCGAATACTACTCATATGTCGGTCCTCTTTTCCAGGAAAAAGAAAAGCGCCTTTGAGCCATCTGACTCAAAGAAGCCCTTGCCATTACTCTGAAAATCATATCCCCGCAGCTGACCGGTGTCAAGACAGATTCGGGGCCACACTATGTTAGATGGATATGATATTGATAAATTAAATCCGAGGCCGAATCTTTATGCAAAAGAATTAAAAAAGCAGATTACAACCTAAAGTCCCGTCATTTTATACCAAGGATTGATTATGTCGGGGCATTTACTCCCATGAGCTCATAGAGCTCACCGCTTTAACTCTGAATTATAGTTATAGCGGGTAACGAAATCCGCACGGATCTTATCAAGCCTGTCGCTCACTTTGCTCAGTGACAGCTTTGCACCGATAAGGAACTTGTGGTGGTGCCTTTGAGACGATTCGTGCCTCCTCAGGCTTCTTCTTTCATGATCCTTTCAACATCGTCTCTTCTTTCATAAAGGGTACATCCGCCGGGATGATCCTCGAAAAGATACCCGCCGTCGCGCAGTTTCCTAAACAGTCTTGAGTTCATGGCTTCCTTCAGGGAGGTATCCCTTACATTGATATCGGAATAAGGTGAGAAGGGACACGGCTCTGCTCCCCCATGGGAGTTGATATGGAAAAATCCCCTTCCGGCCGCAACGCATCCGCCCGAGCTCTTCTCATCTCCCGGAAATGCAATAAATACCATTTCTAAATGATCTTCACGAAGCCGGTCGATCTGCTCTTTCAGATACTTCCGTTCCTCATCCCCGGGAGCAAGCTCCACTGAATCATCGGTTACCGGAACGAATTCAACAAAGATGACCGCCTTGCATCCTCTGCCGGCCAGTTCCGTTAAAAAACTCTCCGAAGTGACTTCCTTTATGTTCTGCGTGGTAACGGTTATGGATGCGCCAAAGATCAGACCTCTCTTCTTGAATTCATCCATCCCGTTTATCAGCTTATCGTAAACACCCTCTCCGCGTCTTTTATCCGTCAGTTCCCTGTCTCCTTCTATGCTCATGACAGGGATAAGGTTGCGGGACTTATCGAATAGCTCATAATACTTCTCGCTCATGAACGTCCCGTTCGTAAAGATCGGAAAGAGTATATCCGGTCTTTTTGATGCAGCTTCTATCACATCATACCGGAGCATCGGTTCACCGCCTGCCAATAGAATAAAGCTCACTCCAAGGCCGTCTGCTTCATCAAAGATTTCCGACCATTCCTCGCCTGTCAGTTGTTTTACGGGTTCACTGTCGGCCGTTGCGTGATTGCATCTCGAATAGCATCCTGCGCAGTGAAGGTTGCATCGGCTTGTGATACTGGCGATAAGAAATGGCGGGATATGCTCTCCTGCATCCTCAGCTTTCCTTCTTTTCTTAGAAGCTGTCCTGCTGGCCAGAGCAAACCTTGCCATATATGCACTCTCTCTGGTATTCTTAAGTGTCGTTCTTACCGCATCGGATACTATCCGTTCCACGCCCCTCGTCATATATGACTGGATATCAAATGCTTTGTCCATGTCTATTCATCCTTCAAGAAATTTATACAGCAGCCTGTATAGTTCCTTTGCCTCCTTTTCGGTTAAGGAAGATTCCTTTTTTCCGAGTTCAAGCGGAATATCCTTGCACTTTTCTTTAAGGGCATTCCCCTTTTTTGTGATCGTCACGATCGTTACACGCTCGTCTTCCTTTGAACGTTCCCTAGTCACATATCCTTCTTTTTCAAGGGTCTTTAGAAGAGGGGTCAATGTCCCGGCATCCAGATGCAGTATGCCGCCAAGCTGTCCCACATTAGCGCTCTCCTTCTCCCACAAAACCATGAAAACGATATACTGGGTGTATGTGATCCCAAGCGGTTTCAGATACGGATTGTACGCCGTAACGATCTTTCTTCCGCAAGCATACATCGGAAAGCATAACTGGTTTTCAAGTAAAAGCTGTTCGTATTCCTGTGCCATGATCAGTTCCTTACAGTAATCCCTCTACGCATTTATCCACGTTTCCCATCTTCTCTGTAGGCTCAAACCTTGCTACCACGTTTCCCTTTCTGTCCACAACAAACTTCGTAAAGTTCCACTTGATCTCCGGATTGTTCTTGTAATCTTTATCCATTTTCTTAAGCATCGCCTTCATGGCAAATGCTGCGGGGCCTTTACCGAAGCCTTCGAATCCCTTCTGCTCCTTCAGATACTTAAACAGAGGGATCGCCGTCTCCCCGTTTACATCGGCCTTTTTCATCTGAGGGAACTGTGTGTTATACCTAAGCTGGCAGAACTCATGGATCTCATCATCCGTACCCGGAGTCTGTCCCGCAAACTGGTTGCAGGGAACATCAATGATCTCGAATCCCCTGTCATGATACTTCTCATACATGGCTTCGAGATCCTTGTAATGAGGAGTGAAGCCGCATCCTGTCGCCGTATTTACAACAAGGACAACCTTTCCTTCATAATCCTTCATCGATATCTCTTCGCCTGCTGCCGTCACTACGCTCTGATCATAAAATCCCATTGTATGCACCTCCTATTCCGCTGTTGTTGTATTTGACCATATTATATTTGGTCAAAGGTATATTGTCAAGTACTTTGTTTATTTTTTTATACCGCCACTTATTCCTAGTGTAAGTTTATAAGTTACAAATATCTGTCCAAAGAAACCCAGTAATTATAAGTAATGGCGTTCTTAAGAAATGGGCAGCCGGGAAGAATCTGCATGCAGCAGCTCATGCTTATGCCGGAGCGGGAAGCCTCTTTCCAATGGTTATCTGATCTCCTGCTAAAGAAAACGGCGGGGTATATCCCCGCCGCCTGGTGAACCAGGATCCATGAAAAAGATTATCCGATCAGCACCCAAATAATTCCGCCGCTTTCTTCATCCTGTCGGATATTTCCACCCCAAAGGGACATCTTGCCTCGCAGCTCCTGCATCCCAGACACTCCGAAGCCGTATGCTCCAGAGACTGATAATGCTTCAGGACGCTTTCCGGTACGGACTGCCTGGCAGCTGCCAGATCATAAAACTTATTCACCATTGCTATGTCTATGTCCACGGGACAGGGCTTGCAATGTCCGCAATAGGTACACTGGCCGGTATATGAATGCAGGGGAGCTTTCGCGATCACAGAAGCATAATCCTTTTCATCCTCCGACGCACTCTCATATGCGACCGCCGCATCTACCTGATCCTTGGTGTCGTATCCGCACAAGATCGAAGCCACGCCTGGTCTCGTAAGGCTGTAGTGAATGAGCTGTACCGGCGTGAAAGCCACACCAAAGGGAGACTGCTTTTCATTCAGGAGCCTCCCTCCGAAGAAGCCCTTCATGACCGTGAGGCCGACTCCGCTTTCCTCGCACATCCGGTAAAATTCCGCTCTTTCCGGATCGATCCCTGACAGCTGGTCTTTTTCGTACCCCTCGAACATGGAGTCCAGGTCCTCTGTTGCAGGCCTCATGTCAAAAGCCGGGTTGATGCTAAACAGGATCATCTCGATGAAACCTGCACTGACGGCGAGCTTCCCGATCCTGGGGTTGTGCGTGGAGAGTCCCAGATGCTTTATCACGCCCTTTGCCTGAAGCTCCCGGACATAATCCATGTAATCCCCCTCCAAGGCTCTGCCCCACTCTTCCTCAGAGTCGATATAATGGATCATCCCGATGTCAATGTAATCCGTATCCAGTCTCTTGAGCAGATCCTCAAAGGCTTCCCGGACCGGCCCCAGCTCCCTGGATCTCACATACTGCCCGCCCTGATAGGTGGATCCGATGTGGCCCTGCACGACCCATGACTCACGGCATCCTTTCATTGCCCTGCCTATGATATCCCTTGATTTCGGATCCGGCATCCAGCAGTCTACGATGTTGATCCCCTTGTCATGGGCATATCTGAGCAATTCCACAGACTCCGTCTCCTCATGTCGTTCAAGCCACTCCCCTCCGAAGCCGATCTCGCTCACTTTAAGTCCTGTTTTGCCCAATTCCCTATACTTCATCTATCCCGTCCTCCTTCCTGCTCCAATCCCTTTTCTTTTATCATCGATCCCCGTACAGGGCTTTGGGATCATCTATGATGCTCCCTCCTTACAACAAAATCCTTCTTTTGCTCCTTCGGGCTGTCCATTCCCGGGATTTCAGAAAGCGCTGTCCTCTATGTCAACGCCGTCGTCGTCCCACGGATCCTCATCATCCCCTAAACCGTCGTCGTCATCATCCTCTAAATCATCGTCGTCATCCCACAGATCTTCATCGCTCTTTTCTTCCGCATAGATCCCTCTTTGGTTGATGAAGTCCTCATAATCCATTCTTTCGTGCTCTTCAAGAAAATCCAGCTTCCCGTCGCCATCCCGGTCAAACAATCTGTCGTAGGGTCCCATCGTATACCTCCTCATCAATGTGCTGTTTGTAGATCCGTTTGCTCCTGATCAGCGTCGACTCTGATTGATTATGATTATATTTATAGGATCGGAGCAATGCAATGCCCTGGGTTACGTTTCGTAACTGCCCTGGTCCTGGTCTGATCTCACCGTATCTCCGCTTCCGTTTTATTCCATTCCCCGGCTCCTGCTTTCAGCCGGGACAGGCCGTCTTTCAGTATTTTTTGCGGACATGCAATATTCATCCGAAGAAAGCAGCTTCCCTGTTCCCCGAAGATCTTTCCGGGAGACAAAAACAAACCGGTCCGTGATCTGAGAAATGCCCCGAATCCTGAAGCATCTCCCTTCAATCCGGTAAGATCCAGCCACACCAGATATGTGGCTTCACCCCTGACCGCCTTGATCTGGGGCAGCTCCTCCTGCAGAAAGTCTTCTGTCCTTTTTCTATTTTGCGAAACGACCCGGCGCAGCTCATCCAGCCACTCTCCTCCCCGTTCAAAGGCCGTGACCGCCGCCACTTCCGCAAATGCATTCGGCTCAGACAGTTCATCCACCGCAAAAGCTTTCTTCACGGCTTCCCTCAATTCGGGATTGCTCACATATACGGCTGAAGTCTTTAGTCCTGCCAGATTAAAGGCCTTGGTAGGCGCGATACAGGAAATCCCCACATCCGCGCAGACATCGGAGGCGGATGCAAACGGAATATATCCCCTCCCCGGCTCCGTCAGGTCACAATGGATCTCATCCGAAATAACCGTGACCCCAAGCTTTTTGGCAAGCTCTCCCACGGTTTTCAGATCTTCTCTGCTCCAGATATTTCCTGTAGGATTATGCGGATTGCAAAGGATCATAAGCTTGGTTTTCGGATCCGACATCTTCCGTTCAAGATCGTCAAAATCCATTTTATAAACACCATCCCGGTAAATAAGCGGATTCTCCTGAACCGCCCGCCCGTTTCCCCGGATAATGCCGAAAAAAGCATTATAAACCGGAGGCTGGATCAGGACATTCGCTCCCGGTTCCGTAAAAGCCCTTACCAGAGAAGAAACCGCCGGAATAACGCCTGCGCAAAAGATGAGCGCTTCCTTTTTCATGTAAAATCCATGCCGTTCGCTCCACCAGGAACCATATGCGTCATACCACTTGTCCGTAATGACGGGATAGCCGAATATGCCATGATCCAGCCGCTCTCTTATTCCCTCAAGGATTTCGGGAGCCGCCTGAAAATCCATGTCTGCCACCCACATGGGAAGCTCGTTTTCCCCGATATGCCATTTCAGGGAATCCGTCTCTCTCCTGTTTATCACGGAATCAAAATCGTATTTCATTTTTACCTCCTCTATAAACGCATGTTTATATCTGACTTACCCCGGTCGGATGCGGATACCGTAACCGGCTAAAATACCGCCGACAGCGGGTTCCAGCTCCTGATCCATTTATAAGGCTTCATGGAAACGCTTTTTGATCACCCTTTCGTCAAGGCAGTGAAACGGCATGCCTTTTTTCTTTTCCTGATGCCCTTTACAAAAGCTCCAGCAGGCAGTTATTGGTTATCTCAAAAATGGATTGATAGATATAGTCCACATCTGCCTCCTTCATGGCTTCCCTCTGCTTTTCGGTCACGGTGGTGTAGGGATATATGCCAAACATAAACGGAAAGAATATGTATATGATATTCTGAATCTCCCGGGCCGATTTCTCCGGACAGAACTTTGTAAGGATCCTGCATACATTCTTCATGGACTCCCCATAAGCAACCTTGAAGGATGTCAATCGTTCAGGCCTGCTGTTCGCCTCCATATCATAATTATTCATGGCAAGAAGCTTTAATAGCTGCTCCCTGTTTGCAATAGATGCCGACAGCTTTTCAGCAATCTGTTCTTTTGCAAGCTTTTCATTATCCTGTAGAATAGACTGCAATTCCTCATTCCATCGGATATACTCTCTTTCAAAAAGAGCCAGGAATATCTCCTCTTTTGTCTGGAAGTAATTATAGATCGTCGGTCTTGAGAAGGATGTCTCGTTTCCGATCTCTTTAAGCGTGATATCCTTAAAGCTCATGGTCTGATATAGTTTCTCGCAGGCGCTTATGATCTCTTCTTTTCTAGCCGCTGTTCTTTCCGGTGATCCCTTTGGCATGGCCAGTCTCCTTTGTTTCATTTTGACGTCATGTCAGTATGAATTATAACCTCTCTCTGACAGTGCGTCAATACATATGACCGAGCAGCAGCACAATGTGTGGCCAGCGCTTCAAAGACCCCTGTGAACAGATAATGCCAGAAGCCTTCGGTCTGGTTATTTCCCTGTCAGATAACGTACTATGCCTTAGTGATTACTGCTAAGGCGCATGGCATACGTCCGTCAACGACATGATACTCGACTCCTGTATATCCCTTTTCTTCAAAAAACTTCTTGTAAGAATCCAGATCAAACTGCCTTTTAAAATCAGCTCCCAATAAGGTGATCAGCTTTACCGCCGCTGTTCCCGTTCCCTTGGACATATTGATATAGGTCGGAATGATGATCTTCCCTCCCGGCTTAACTACACGTTCCAATTCATGAAGCGCTTTCTCCGGTTCAGGCAGAAGATGGATCACGTTGCCGGCAACCACTTTATCAAAGCGGGCGTCCTTGCATTTGATATTCATAATATCCGCCTTCCTGAATACGGCATTCGGATATTTCCGGCACTTCTTCGCGGCTTGGCGAAGCATCCCGGGAGCAAAGTCTGTCGCGATCAATCTCTTACACTTCTGCGCAATATATATGCTGATCGCTCCGGTTCCACAGGCGCACTCCAGCACCTCATCCGAAGGCTCGATCAGCTCTGCAACCTTCCTGCCGGTCCCGGTATAAACCTTGCCGTTATATACATTTTCAAACAGGTCATATAAAGGTGAAATCTTGTCCCAAAACATACTATGCTATCTCCTTATCCATATCTAAGTTGTTTGCAGCTATGGGTTTCCCATTCTCCGAACCAGTTCCTTCCACGTTTTATTCTATAAAGATTGGGCGTCCATCATCGTACGGGTCGCATCCATCTTTTTTATAGATCAGGGGGACGGTTATGATCGACATGTCAATCACAAAACCGTCCCCGTGAATATAGTAATGTACTATTTTCCACCTACGTTTTTTAAGCTTTTGTCACACTTGAAATGAAATCCATGGCCACATTTATGTTCGGAAAAGCCACCAAGTTTTCCTTCCCTTTAATTTTAGGTTTAGCTGAATACAGCGTATCCAAGTACACAGATTTTTCTGACTCTGTATACCATTTCCCCATCTCGATCCCAGCAACCATGTCTATGCCATCACCATGATCTGCACGCCAAAACTGAACCCTGTTTTTTACGTGCTTGACATCACCAATATTCAGATAGGGTTTGACCCTCTCTGACCTATATTCGGTTTCAACTCCACATTCCTCAAGATGATTCTTGATCTGGCTTAAGCACAAATCCATATTATTTACCATTCCTTTCCGTTGGTCTTTCCGCTGATTGTGAATCACTGCAAGGATTTTTCGCTTCAAAAACAGCAATCAAATCGTTTAATTTCAGCCCCACACAACTTAGAGCATACAGGCTTTTCATGTCTAGTCAAAATATTAACACAAACCGGCTCTGCGTTCTATACTTTCTGATCACTAATGGAATCCATATCTTCAGCGGAATTGTTGACGATCTCGCCTGTGATATAATTATCGCCATCAGAATTTCTTTCTGATAAGTTGGTGAATGAGGATGCTTCCTTCTTCCGGAAATAAACTGCCCTAAGCTCATCTTTTCCCTTCTTTCATTAAGATCTTCAACTTTTTTTCACGCGGCGTGAACAACTTTTGAATACATTTTTAGAATAACAGCTTTTAAAAATAAAAATCCCCACCTAAACAGTGGGAATGTTTATGCTCTGTCCCTTTCCGATTGATTTCCGAAGTAATCCCTGCTGCACCTATATATCCTTCATCAGCCGTTCAAAACCGTGCTCCGCCAGCATGGCATCAACCCTGTACAGATCGTAGATCCGATTATTGACTGCCACGATGATACAGGCATCCCGGGAATCCTTGGAATAAAGTTCGCTGAACCCGTACAGCTTCAGCGCCCTGCTGGTCTCTTCCCAGCTGAAATGTCCCGCCAGGCAGAGCCGGATGATCAGATCCCGGTCTTTGGTATGCTTCTCCATGGTCAGGATCTTGCTCCCGTAGGACTCCGACACCCCGGCGAAGGAATACACATCCTTCAGCTTGATGGCCTTCTCATCCAGCACATCTTTCATGTAATAATAAAAAGCCTT
>JAILLN010000020.1 GCA_024693135.1 Lachnospiraceae bacterium
TGCCGCCTGCGTAGACTTGCAAGATCGGCTGCCATGTGAGACAACACGCTTTATCGCCCACTCACATAGCCGAGATTGCATAGTCGAAGCCAGCGGGAAGCTCCGCATTAAGTGAGCGGTGAGGCGACGTGGAAATGCAAGGCCCGCTGGCGGCGCATCTTTGGCAGACAAAGAACCGCCCCTGTTTTTGCGGCTATTTCCGGCGCCAGGTAGCCGGCGAGAAGAGCAGCAGCATGGGATAGAGCTCCAGGCGCCCGGCCAGCATGTCAAAGATCAGCACAAACTTGGAGAAATGGCTGAAAAACCCATAGTTCAGGGAAGGCCCGACCCGGGAGAGCCCCGGCCCGATGTTTCCGATGGTCGCCATCACCGCCGTCAGGTTCGTCACGATATCCTCCCCCTCTATGCTGATGAGCAGCACCGAAACAAAGAGCACCATCACATAGGTGGCAAGAAATCCCTTCACTCCGCTCACTGTCTCCTCTTTCACGATCTTCCCGTTCATCCGTACCCCGCGTACCAGCCTCGGATGAATGAAGTGGTTCATCTCCCTGCGGTAGGCCTTAAACAGGATCTGTATCCTGGAGACCTTGATCCCGCCCCCCGTGGAGCCCGCGCAGGCTCCGACGGCCATGAGCCCTACAAGGATGATCTTGGAGAAGGTGGGCCACTGGTCAAAATCCGCCGTCCCGTAGCCTGTCGTAGTGATGATGGAGGATACCTGGAAGAAGGACTTATTCAGCGCATCGAAGGCCGAAGAAAAATGCTTCCAGGAATTGACCACGATCAAAAGCGTGGAGACGCCTACGATGGCGAGGTACGCCCGCACTTCCTCCAGGCGGAAAGCCTCCTTCACGCTCTTGCCCAGGGTCAGAAAGTAGTAGAAGTTAAAGTTTACGCCAAACATCAGCATGCCAAAGGCGATGACCACCTGCTGGAGTGCGCTATAGCTTGCGATGCTGTCGCCCCGGATGGCAAAGCCCCCCGTGCCCGCTGTACCGAAGGCCAGGGTCAGGGAATCAAAGAGCGGCATCCCCGTAAGCAGCAGGGCGATGATCACGATCAGGGTCATGGCAAAGTAGATCTTGTAAAGGATCATGGCCGTATCCCTGAGCCTCGGCACCAGCTTCCCCACCTCCGGCCCCGGAGATTCGGTCTGCAAAAGATGCATGTTCTGGGAGCCTGTGGCGGGCAGGATCGCGATCATAAAGACGAAGATCCCCATCCCTCCGATCCAGTGGGTGAGGCTCCTCCAGAAGAGGCAGCCCTTCGACAGGGACTCCACGTCCGACAGGATGCTGGCTCCGGTCGTGGTAAAGCCGGATACGGTCTCAAAGAAGGCATCTGTAAATACCGGGATGTCCCTCGTGATCATGAAGGGCAGTGCGCCCAGGGCGGAGATCACGATCCATCCCAGGGATACGGTAACGAAGCCCTCTCTGGCATAGATGGCAAATTTCTCCGGCCTCCTCCTGCTGAAGAGCAGGCCCGTCCCCACACAGAGCACTGCCACGGCCAGGAATGCAAGGCAGTCCATCTCGCCGTAGATCAGGGATACCAGTGCCGGCATGGCAAGGAATATGGCCTCCACCTCCAGCAGCCGCCCCAATATGAAAAATATGCTGGCATAATTCATTGATTCAGACTCTGCTCCTTAATATATCCGTAATGTCATTCAGTCCGGTCCATGTGGTGACTACCACTACATTGTCCCCCGCCCGGATCTGATCCTGCCCTCTGGGATAGGTGATATGCACGCCCCGGCGGATCGCCGCGATCAACAGGTTGGGCTTCAGCTTCAGATCCATGATGGGCTTGCCGGCAAGCTCGCAGTTTTCCCCTACATGGAATTCCAGAGCCTCTGCCCTGCCGTCCATGATATGCACCAGGGTCTCCACATTACTTCCCAGGGAATTCTGCAGGGCGCGGGCCAGTGAGATGGAATAGTCCACCACCATGGTCTTCATGTGCATCATGGTGCCCACGTCGATGTCTGCCATCAGGTAATCATATACGTCCCGGTTGATCTTGGTCAGGACTTTGATCTTCGGGTTCACTTTCTTGGCAAAGAAGGAAAGGAGGATGTTCTCCTCGTCGATATCGGTCAGGGCCACCATGGACTCCACCTGCTCGATGCCCTCCTCCAGAAGCAGGTTCTGGTCCGTGCCGTCTCCGCAGATGACCGTGGCGTTTTCCAGGTTTTCTTCCAGAAACTCACAGCGCTCCTTGTTCTTTTCGATGATGAGGACTCCCACCCCCATGCCCAGGAGCTGCCCTGCCAGATACAGGGCCGTCTTGCCCCCGCCGATGATCATGGTATTCTTTACCTGATGGGTGTCTGCCTTCAGCCTGCGGAAGAATTTCGAGGCTTCCTTGCCGGAGGCGATGAAGCTTACCTTGTCGCCGCTCTTGATCTTAAAGGAGCCGTTGGGAATGATGACCTCCCCCTCGCGCTCCACCCCGCAGATCAGCACATCCGTCTCCAGCTTGCGGTTCATGTCCATGATCCGCATGCCGTCCAGGGGCGAATCCTTTCCGATGGTATGCCCCAGGATCTCGATCCTGCCCCTTGCCAGGGTGTCGATCTTGTCTGCGAAGGGGAAGCGCAGCTGCCTGGCGATCTCATTGGCCATGGTCCACTCGGGGTTGATGATCATGGAAAGCCCCAGCACTTCCTTGAAATACTCGGACTCGTTGATGTAGATGGGATTGCGCACCCGAACGATGGCCTTCATTTCCGAATTCACCCGTTTCGCCACGAGGGAGCAGAGCAGGTTAACCTCGTCGGAGCCGGTGGTCGCGATGAGCAGGTTGGCATGCTCCAGCCCTGCCTCATTCTGCACCGTCACCGACACGCCGTTCCCCTCCACGCCGATCACGTCATTTTCCGAAGCCACCACATTCACCACCTCCCCATCCAGGTCTATGATGGCGATATTGTGGCCTTCCTCACTCAGGGCCGACGTCAGCGCCGTCCCGATCTTTCCGCAGCCGACTATGATGATATTCATGCCAAAACTCCTCTGATCGTTTTTTTATCCAAGGTCCTTCTGCCTGTTTTGCCCATTTCCGTAAGCCATGCCTTTTACGTCACTTGGGTTTTTCCCGTATAAAGCTGGTAATACTTCTTCTTCATGGCGATCAGCTCATCATGGGTTCCCCGCTCGATGATCCTTCCCTGCTCCATCACCATGATGCAGTCGCTGTTTTTCACCGTGGAGAGCCGGTGGGCGATCACGAAGGTGGTCCTCCCGTGCATCAGCCGGTCCATGCCCTCCTGCACGATCCTCTCCGTCCGGGTATCGATGGAGCTGGTGGCTTCATCCAGGATCAGCACCGGCGGATCTGCCACGGCGGCCCGGGCGATGGAGAGCAGCTGCCTCTGCCCCTGGCTCAGGGAAGCTCCGTCTCCGGTAAGCACCGTCTCATAGCCCTCCGGCAGCCTGCGGATGAAGCCGTCCGCATTAGCCAGCTTCGCGGCCCGGATGACTTCCTCGTCCGTGGCGTCCAGGTTCCCGAAACGGATATTCTCCATGACTGTATCGGTAAAGAGATGCGTATCCTGAAGCACCATGCCCAGGGACCGCCTGAGGTCAGACTTTTTGATCTTGTTGATATTGATGCCGTCGTAGCGGATCTTGCCGTCCTGGATGTCATAGAACCGGCTCAGCAGGTTGGTGATGGTGGTCTTTCCTGCTCCGGTAGAGCCGACAAAGGCGATCTTCTGTCCCGGTTTCGCATAGAGCTTGATATCGTGGAGGACATAGACGTCGCCGGTATATCCGAAATCCACGCCGTTCATCTCTACCCCGCCCTCCAGCAGCTTGTATTCCGTGCTCTGGTCTGCCTGATGCGTATGCTTCCACGCCCAGGTGCCGGTCCTGCTTTCTGTAGGTACGATCCTGCCATCCTCCACAGTAGCGTTGGTTAACATAACATATCCGTCATCCTTTTCCGGCTCCTCATCCATGAGCCGGAAGATCCGGTCGGCTCCGGCCAGGGCCATTACCACGGAGTTAAACTGCATGCTGATCTGGTTGATGGGCATGTTGAAGCTTTTATTGAAGGTCAGGAAGGATGCAAGCTTCCCTAAGGTAAGGCCCATGGTCCCGGATATGGCCATGGCTCCCCCCGCCGCGGCGCAGACCACGTAGCTTAGGTTTCCCAGCTGGGCGTTCACCGGTCCCAGGATGTTCGCGAATTTATTGGCATTATCCGTGCTTTCAAAAAGCTTCTCATTCCTCAGGGCAAACTCCCGTACCGCCTCCTCCTCATGGCTGAAGACCTTCACCACTTTCTGGCCGTTGATCATTTCCTCGATATAGCCGTTCAGGCTTCCCAATGCCTTCTGCTGGGCCACGAAGTTCCTGCCGGAAAGCCCCGCAAGCTTCGCCGTGGTGAAAAGCATGACCGCCACCATGAGCAGCGTAAGCCCCGTCAACGGTATGCTGAGAGTCACCATGCTGATGAGCACGCTCACGATGGTGATGAGGCTCGAAAGAAACTGCGGCATGGACTGGCTGATCATCTGGCGCAGGGTATCGATGTCATTGGTATATACAGACATGATGTCCCCATGGGCATGGGTATCAAAGTATTTCACGGGCAGGGCCTGCATATGGCTGAAAAGCTGGATCCGGATATTCCTCAGGGTCCCCTGGGTCACAATGATCATGAGCCTCTGCTGAAGGAAATTCGCCCCTACCCCCAGAAGATAGATCGCCGCCACCCGGGACATGGCCGTAAAGAGCGGGCCGAAATCGTGATCCCGGCTCTTCGCCATGGGCAGGATGTAGTCATCGATCAGGCTCCGGATGAACAGCGTCCCCTGTACCTGGGATAAGACATTCACCAGGATGCAGATGCCCACCACGATCACATGGGGGGCATAATCCCTCAGCACGAACCGCATGACCCGGGAAAGCAGTGCGCCCGGATTCTCAAGCTTCGGCCGGGGCACGCCCCGCATCCCTCGGCCAGGCCCTCCCATTTTTACTTCCTTTACCTTCTCTTCCGCCATTGATCTATTGGTCTCCCTGTGACAGGCTGTCAAAATCCTTCAGTCCCCCGGTCTGCGACTCATATACATCCCGGTAGATCTCATTGGAGGCAAGCAGCTCCTCATGGGTGCCGAAGCCGCTCACCCTTCCGTCCTCCATGACGATGATGCGGTCGGCATGCTCCACGGAAGAAACCCTCTGTGCGATGATCAGCTTCGTCATGCCCGGGAGCTCCTCGTCCAGAGCCTTCCGGATCCTGGCCTCGGTAGCCGTATCCACGGCCGAGGTGGAATCATCGAAAATAATGATCTTCGGCTTTTTTAAGAGGGCGCGGGCGATACAGAGCCTCTGCTTCTGTCCCCCGGACACGTTGGTTCCTCCCCTTTCGATCTGGGTCTCATACTTCATGGGCATCTGCTGGATGAACTCGTCCGCGCAGGCAATCCTGCAGGCTCTCCGGCACTCCTCCTCCGTGGCCTCCCCGCTGCCCCAGCGCAGGTTCTCCAGGATGGTGCCGGTGAAGATATTATTCTGCTGAAGCACCACCGCCACCTGGCTCCTTAAGGCATCCAGGCTGTATTTCCTCACGTCCTCCCCGCCTACCCTGACGGAGCCCTCCGTCACATCATAGAGCCTCGGAATGAGGCTTACCAGGGTAGACTTGGCCGAGCCCGTGCCTCCGATGATCCCGATGGTCTCCCCTGACCGGATGGAAAGGCTCACTTCCTTAAGCACCTGCTCCTGTGCCGTCTTATTGTAGCCGAATCCCACATGGTCGAATACAATGCTCCCGTCCTTTACCTCCATGATGGGATCTGCGGGATCCTCCAGGCCGCTTTTTTCGGTGATCACCTCCGTGACCCGCTGCATGCTTGCAGCCGACATGGTCATCATCACAAAGATCATGGAGAGCATCATGAGATTCATCAGGATATTCATGCAGTAGGCCAGCATGCTCATCAGCTCTCCGGTAGACAGACTGTCCTGGATGATGAGCCTTGCCCCCAGGTAGCTGACCAGAAGGATGCAGGAATAGATGGTCAGCTGCATCACCGGGAAATTCAGCACGATGAGCTTTTCCGCACGGACGAACATGCCGTAGAGGTTCTGCACGGCCCGGTTGAATTTATCCTTCTCATGCTCCTCCCGCACATAAGCCTTGACCACGCGGATGGCGGAGACGTTTTCCTGCACGGATGCATTCAGGTCGTCATATTTCTCAAAGACCTGGCGGAAGACCCCCGTCGTCTTCCTGATGATGAAAATCAGGAATATGCTGAGAAAGACCACCGCCGCCAGATAGACCGAGGCCAGGGGCGGGCTGATGAAGAAGGCCATGCCCATGGCGCAGAGAAGGGATACGGGAGATCGCATGCACATCCGAAGGAGCATCTGGTATGCATTCTGGATGTTGGTCACGTCCGTGGTGAGCCTGGTCACGAGCCCCGAAGAAGAGTATTTATCGATGTTTGAAAAGGAGAAGGTCTGGATATTGCGGTACATGGCATTCCTGAGGTTCATGGCAAGACCCGCAGAAGCCCTGGCCGCCAGCACTCCCCCGGCGATGCCGGCGCTGAGGGACAGCAGGGCAAACAGGATCATGAGTGCCCCGATCCGGTAGATATGCCCCAGGTCTCCCGTCTCCACCCCCTTGTCGATGATGGACGCCATGAGGAAGGGGATCAGGGTCTCCATCAGGACCTCCAGGATCATGGCGACAGGCGTTAAAATCGACGGCCCGGTAAATTGCTTTACCTGTCCGCCGATGGTGCGAATGCATTGTCCTGCTGTGATATTTTCGTAAGATTTCTTAACGCTTTCCATGCTGCCTCAGTAGAGCTTTCTGGCTCCTTCAGCCGCATCGGCGATATAGAAGTCAGGCACCAATCCGGTCCGCTCCGTATAAGCCGAACCCACGGCCTTTTGAAAGTCCTCCACGGCTCCGTTTTCCACTATGCTCACGGTACATCCGCCAAAGCCGCCCCCGGTCATCCTGGATCCGATGACCCCGGGAAGCTTCCAGGCTTCCTCCGTCAGGATATCCAGCTCCTTGCAGGATACCTCATAATCATCCCTTAGGGATACATGGGATTCGTTCATGAGCTTTCCGAAATCCGCCGTATTTCCCGCCCTGAGGGATTCCACCGCACGGATGGTCCGTTGGTTTTCCAGCACCGCATGCCTGGCTCTCTTCAGGCATACCGGATCCTTGATGGCAGCCTTGTACTGCTCAAAGCCGGCCTCGTCCAGCTCTCCCAGGGAGGCGATGCCCACCGCCTGCTGCAGATCCTTCAATGCCTGCTCCGACTCCCTGCGCCTGTCGTTGTAAGCCGAACCCGCCAGCTGATGCTTCACCTTGGAATTGGTGATCACGATCTTTTCATTCTTCAGGTTTAAGGGTACATATTCATACTCCAATGTGGCAGTATCCAGGAAGATGGCATTGTCCTTCTTTCCCATGGCCGAGGCGAACTGGTCCATGATCCCGCAGTTCATGCCGTTGTAGTGGTTTTCCGAATACTGGCCCATCTTTGCGCATTCCACCATGGAGATGTCCAGGCTGAACAGATCCTTCAGGATCACTGCGCACAGCTCTTCGATGGACGCCGATGCCGAAAGCCCCGCCCCCGCCGGGATGTCGCCGGCCATGACCATGTCATATCCACAGGGGATCTCGTATCCGTGCTTCTGGAACGCCCAGATCACGCCATGCTGGTAATCATACCAGAGGCCGTTGTCATTGGGCTCGAGGGAGGTGATGTCGCGCTCCTTCACCCCGTTATCCGGGTAGGTCATATTGAACCAGCGCAGCTTTTTGTCGCCCCTCTTGCGGGCCACCGCATAATTTCCCATGCTCAGCGCACAGGGGAACACATGACCCCCGTTATAGTCCGTATGCTCTCCGATGAGGTTTACCCGGCCCGGGGCAAAATAAGCCCGGATGTCCCCGTCGCCTCCAAATTGTTCCCTAAAGCAGTCCATCAGTTTTTCGATCATGTCTCTTCCCCTTTCGCTCAGAATAAAAAAACGATTGACCTTCACCAAAGCCTGGCTGATCCAGCCATGCCCTACCGGAAAATCAATCGTTTCCAAACCTGCGTGCAGTCATTTGATATCCTGTCGCTTTCACCGCTTTCCTGCCGCCTCTTTCTGAAACCCCTTGTCCCCAATGCCCGGACTCCCGGAACATCCCCGGGCTTCACGGTCAGAATAAATGCATATTCAGCAATACGGCCAGTATGATGAATGCGGCGCAGAGAATCCTGGTAAAGAGGATCAGCTTGCCCTCCATGGACCTGCCCTTATTCTTTCCCCAATAGGTCTCTGCGGCACCGGCGATGGCGCCCAATCCTGCAGACTTTCCTTCCTGCATGAGCACTACTGCCGTCAATGCAATGCATACCAGCATAAATACGATCATCACTGCAGTTCTCATTTTCTCAAAACCCCCTGTCCGGTAAAAACCTTTCTGATCAACTATACGAATTTATCATAATTCCGCTTTCTTTGCAAGTATTTCCTTGAAATACCGGGTATTCTCCGCCGCGTCTCCGCGGAAGACCGCAGAGCCCATGACGATCACGTTGGCCCCGGCATCCAGCACCGTATGGATGGTCTCCCGGGTGATGCCCCCGTCCACCTCGATGTCCAGGTCACGGCCCTCCGCATTGCAGCGCTCCCTCAAGGCCCTGATCTTGCGGGTGGAGCTTTCGATATACTTCTGTCCGCCAAAGCCCGGATTCACGGTCATGAGCAGCACCATGTCCACGATATCCAGAAGATAGTCCAGGCAGGAAAGGGAAGTCCCCGGATTCAGCGCGATCCCCACCCTGACGCCGGCCCTCCTTATGGTCTTCACCGCATTCTCGATGTCCCTGCAGGCCTCAGCATGGATGGTAATGCCGTCTGCGCCGCAATCCACGAAATCCTTGATATACCGCTCCGGCTCCATGACCATCAGATGCACGTCGAAGAAGCAGTTCGTCCCCTGCCGGATGGAGCGGATCAGCGGCATGCCGTAGGAAATGCTTGGCACGAAGTTGCCGTCCATCACGTCGATATGGATGGCATCGGCGCCGGCCTCCACCACCGACTCGATATCTCTCCCCAGATGCTTGAAGTCTGCCGCAAGGATCGACGGCGATAAGGTATATTTCATCTCAATAGCTCCTTTTCTGTTCCAATTCCATATAAACCGATCCGTAAGAATCGTAACGTTCCCTGCTGATCCTGCCATCCTCCACGGCTTCCTTCACCCTGCAGTCCGGCTCATGCAGATGCGTACAGGCATGAAACCGGCAGCCACCCCCGTAGGGTTCGAATTCCGGATAATAAAACCGCAGCTCCTCCTTCGGGATATCCGGAAGATCCAGGCTGGAAAATCCGGGAGAATCAAAGATGAAGGTGTCCTCTCCGATGGGAAGGAGCTCCGTATGCCGTGTGGTCTGCTTCCCCCTTTTGACCTTGCGGCTGATCTCCCCCGTTTCCATGGCTTCCCTGCCCAGAAGCCGGTTGATCAGGGAAGATTTCCCGACCCCGGAGGGTCCCGCCACTGCAGTGGTCTGGCCTTCAAGCACCCGGGCCAGCTCCTGCAGCCCCTCCCCGGTCTCTGCGCTGGTAAATAGGATCCGGCTTCCCGAATCCCGGTATATGCCCCGGATCCTGTCTTCTTCCTCCCCGGTCAGCAGGTCATCCTTATTGAAGCAGATGACGCTTGCGATCCCGTAATGCCCCATGAGCACCAGGAAACGGTCCAAAAGGCCGAAGGCCGGCTCCGGGCTGTGCCCCGCAAAAATCACCAGGGCCTGGTCGATATTGGCCACCGGAGGCCTTACAAGGCAGTTCCTCCGGGGAAGGATCTCAACCACGTTCCCTTCCACATCCTGGGTGTCGGTGAGCTCCATCATCACATCATCTCCTGCCAGCGGCTTCTTTGCTTCCTTCCGGAAAAGCCCCCTGGCCCGGCACTGATATATGCCCTCCTCCGTGTAGACGTAGTAGAAGCCGGCTATGCCCTTCAGGATCTTTCCCTGGATCATTCTGCCGTAAAGGATACGTCCGTATAATCCGATTTGGTGTTTTCCGTGGTGGTGGTCGTTATGGTACCATCCGGATTGGGGATCTCCACCGTCGTCTTCACCTTATAGGAAACCGTGATCGTGCCTGTGGGCTCGATCATTCCCGACAGCCGGATCGGCACAGGGAAGGCCTGGACCACCTGGCTGTAATAAGCCGTGCCGGTAGTCTTGCCGGTCAGCACGACCGTGGCATCCCCGCCGGTATAATTTGCGGGAGCCGTAACGGAGAAATTGCAGCCATAGGTGGCGACAGCCGGAAGCTGCGGCTGCACCTCCCCGGCAGACGGGCCGAGGCTCAGGGTAAAGTCCACAGTGGCGCCTTCATCCACCATCGTCCCGGCCGGCACGCTCTGGCTGATCACCATGCCTACGGCCACCGTATCGGAGTATTCCTCCTTCATCTGGGACCAGGAAAGCTTCGTTGCCGTAAGGGCCGTCTTTGCCGCGGTCTCCGAAAGCCCCACGATATTGGGCACCGCGATCTGGCCCTCGCCCTCTTCTTCCGTGGCGCCTGTGGCTCCGGTGCTGATGATCACATCCACCGCCTGTCCGGCCGGCAGGCTGCTCCCGGCCTCCGGGGACTGGGACGTCACAAGGCCTTCCGGCACGTTTTCATCCGGCAGCTTCTGCACCGTCATGGTGAAGCCCTCATTCTCCAGCATGACCCTGGCCTCCGCCTCTGTCCTTCCCAGGAGGGAAGGCACCCGGACTCCGCCGGCACCGGAGCTCACCACCAAGGTGATCCGGCTCCCGCGGGGGGCTTCCTCCCCGGCCTCCGGGCTCTGGGAGATCACGCATCCTGCCGGCACTGTATCCGAATTCTGGTTTTCAGACTGCACTGCATAGCCCTGGGCAGCAAGAATGCCCCTGGCCTCTTCAAAGGTCTTGCCTGCAACATCCGCCACAGACAGGCTCTGCTCCGTCTCCTCCTGGTTCGACGACACGGAGGTTCCCAGGGAAAGTCCCGAGAAGAGGCGCCGGAACACCACGACGGCGATGATCAGGATGACGATCCCTATGACCACCGCAAGGATCCGCATGATCCTCTGCATGGCCGGATCCATGTCGTCCTCATCCTCCTCCGGCTTCCCCCGTTCATTCCGGGTGTTTTTTGCCTTCGCCCTCCTCTTTTCTTCCTCTGCTTTTTCTCTCTTTTTGCGCTCCTTCGGGTCCCGGCGTTCCTTCCGCTCATCCCTCTCATAGCGCTCCGGACGCTCCTTCCGTTCTTCTCTTTCGTAACGGTCCTTGCGGCTTCCCCGCTCATTCCGGTTTGCCCGCTCTTCTTCATCCCGATCCCGGCGTCCGCTGCGCTCTTCCCGTTCGTATCGGTCCGAAGAGCCGTCCCGGTCCCTGCGTCCGCTGCGCTCTTCCCGCTCATATCGGTCTGAAGAGCCGTTCCGGTCTTCCCGCTCATATCGGTCCGAAGAACCATTCCGGTCCCTGCGTCCGCCGCGGTCCTCCCGCTCATTCCGGTTCGAAGGGCCGTTTTTCTTTCCCAGCCTTTCTTCTTCCTCGGTATCCTCCTCTATGGGCCTAGGCTTTCTCCTCTTTCTGGGAGAGCCTCCGCGCTCCGTCCGTTCGATCTCCTCTTCGTCAAACAGATGAGCCTTCTTTTTTTTCGGCTGCTCCTCCTCGGGCCAGGGCTCATCCTCCCTGTAGGCCCTTTTCCGGTTATAGGCATTAAGGAGGGATTCGTCCATATCGATGGAGCCCGTCGCTTCCTTGATGAGGCTGATATCCTCTTCGGATACCATCCGGGTGGCTCCCATCTTGCCTCCGGCGGGCACCAGCTTCACGAACCGCTCATCCGGAGTCAGCAGGGACTGCTTCAGGTCTGCGATGAGCTCCGTCATGGTCATATAGCGCCGGTTCGGGCTCTTCTCGCAGCATTTGAATATGATCTCTTCCACGCTGATCGGGATATCATTCACAAAATCCCGGGGGCTGGGCATCGTATCCTGGATATGCTGGATGGCGATGGATACCGTCGAATCCCCGTCGAAGGGCACCCGGCCGGTCAGCATCTCGAAGAGCACGATGCCCAGGGAATAGATATCGCTTTTTTCATCGGAATACCCGCCCCTGGCCTGTTCCGGCGAGGTATAATGCACCGATCCCATGACATTGGAGGTGATAGTATCGCTGGTCGCCGCCCTGGCGATCCCGAAATCCGTGACCTTCACCTTCCCGTCCTTGGATATGATGATATTCTGCGGCTTCACGTCCCGGTGGATGATATGCGCACGGTGGGCGCACTCCAGACCCATGGCCATCTGGATCGCAATGCTGATGGACTCCTTAACGGAAAGCCTCAGCTTCTTTTCGATGTAATGCTTGAGGGTGATGCCCTCTACCAGCTCCATTACGATATAATAAAGGCCGTCCTCATTCCCGACATCATATACATTGACGATATTCGGATGGATGAGGCCTGCCGCCGCCTGGGCTTCTGCCCGGAATTTGGATACAAATGAATGATTCTCGGCAAACTCATCCTTCAGGACCTTCACCGCCACATAGCGGTTCAGCTTCCGATCCATGCCGCGGTATACATCGGCCATGCCGCCGGCACCGATCTTGCCCAGGATCTCATAGCGTTCTGCAAGCACCATTCCTTCAGTGATCATCATAAGGCATCACCTCCGGATTCTTCATCGTCCTTCGCAAAAGGCTCGATCACCACGACCCCGATATTATCCAGGCCGCCATTTTCATTCGCGGCGGCGATGAGGTTTTCCGCCATGGAAGCCACGTCGGAGGATCTGCGGATGATCATCCGGATCTCCTCGTCCTCTACCATATTGGTCAGGCCGTCGGTGCACATCAGGATCAGGTCTCCCTCCTTGAGCTTCATGTCAAAAAAGTCCACCCGGACCTCATCTGCGCCTCCGATGGCCCGGGTGATCTTATTCTTATAGGGATGCACCCTTGCCTCGTCCCGGTCCAGCTTGCCTGCACGCACCATCTCCTCCACCAGGGAATGATCCTGGGTGATCTGGCTGATGTTGTCATCAATGAGATACAGCCTGCTGTCGCCCACATTTGCCACATAGAGATAATCATCGATGATGGTGGCTACCACCAATGTCGTGCCCATCCCCTCGTGGTCCGGCATGCGCATGGCTTCCTCGATCACGCCCTCATTCGCCGTCTCATAAGCATGGCGGATCAGCTTGATGGGATTCTTTTCATAGGATTTCCCGATCTCGGAGATCACGCACTCTGCCGTAAAGCGCGAAGCATAATCCCCGGCCGCATGGCCACCCATGCCGTCTGCCACGATAAACAGATTCGGCAGGTTGCCCACCGGCTCCTCCGAGGTAAACACGTAATCCTGATTCACTTTTCGCTTCTTCCCTACATCCGTCAGGGAAAATGTCTTGATCATCCTGTTCCTTCCTCGTGATGCGCTATTCCACATCGGTCGGGGCTACGCCTCCACGCTTTGCCGATCAGGGAAGCGCCCATGTCGATGATATCAGCAGAACAACATATTATTCTACCACAAGTCATGCAAAAACGGCAAGCGACTGCAAAATACGGCAGGAAAAGCCCTACTGTACCCGCATTCTTTTCCGGCACACCTCAAGCTCCACCGTACCCCCGTCCTCAAGCCTCAGGCAGAAGCTCCGGCTGTCCGACTCCGTGTCCGGCTCCTGTTTTTTCATGAAATCATGGAATCCGCACACAAACTCGATCCCATGCTGCAGATCTTCATCCTCCGTATCCAGCATATCCGGCGACGGCTTCGTCAGGATCTCGGAAAAGATCGTGATGCTCTTACACTTGGCCCTGGTGAGGGCTACATTCAGCCGATTCCGGTTAAAGATGAACTCTCCCTCCGTCACCGCGCTCTCCAGATCCGTCACGCCGTAGCTGACAATGACCGCTTCCCGCTGCTGCCCCTGCAGCTTGTCCACTGTATCGATCAGGAGGCTTTCCCGTTCCATTCCCGTCGCATCCCTTACGGCGTCCTTCAGCGCCTCGATATGCCGGTGGTGCGGAGAGACGATGCCGAGGACGCCGTCCCGTTCCTCACTGCCTTTCCAGAAGATCTCATCGTTATCTTCACAATCCAAAACCTCCCGGAAGGCCTTCACCAGCTCCGTGGCCACCATGACTTCTGCCCTGTTCTGATCATAAGGCGTCCCGTCTTTGATCCGGCAGAATACCAGCGGCCATGAATCCTTCTCCTCATTCGAAAATCCGTCGAGAATATACGAGACCCATTCCTCCGCCTGCAAAGCCCTGCGGTATGTCAGCCTTCTCTTTTTTATCTCATCATTAAAGGATGTATAAGCCTCGCCGTAGATCTTTTCGGCGCTGTACTTGAGCAGCACCTCGTTCATCCTGAAATTCTCGCAGAGCATCAAATTGTTGTCCCGGATCTTTGTCCGGAAAAAGTCAAACACGGATCCATAATCCGAGCGGGTGCCGCTGTCGATCCCGTATCTGCCCTGGATGATGGCCGGAAGCTGATCTCCGTCCCCCACCAGAAGATACCGGAAGGAATCCTGCCTGTTCCTGCAAAGAGCCAGCATGGCATCCATCGCCCTGACCTGAGAGGCCTCATCGATGATGATCAGATCAAACACTTCCCCCCTCATCTTCCAACAGCCCCAGTTCGTCGCCCCCAGGACCATCGGGCTGTCGTCTCCATCCATGCCGGACCCATCGGGTTCAGTACGGACGATACGGCCCAGCACATCACCTCCGTCACTGAACCGCTCAAGCTTATAAAGCTTTATATCCGAATCGGTGCCCAGCTTTTTATCGAGCATGATAAGCACGTTTTCGATCGCCGCATGAGAATTTGCCGTCACAAGGACCCGCAGATCCTTTCCGTGCTTGTTTTTTTCATAGCGGCAGAGCGTGATGACCGCCCTTGCGATGAAGTCCGTCTTCCCTGTTCCCGGAGGCCCCTGGAGCACCGTCAGCCGGTTCTCATACAGATGCCGGAAGGCTTCCCTTTGGGATGGGGTAAATTCGTACCCGTCCGGTGAAGAAAAGCCAAGCAGCTCCCCTTCGGCCGCCGGATAGTCTTCTGCAATGATCCCCTCCAGGGAAGCCGGATCCAGCAGGATCTCCCCCTCGCCCTCCTCGATCCGTCCAAGCTGGCGCTCCACCTTTTCCGAGTTGAAGCTGTTGTCAAACCTGTCCGAGACATATACAAAGTCTCCCACATCTTCCTGGGAAATGGCATACCGGCTGTACTTGACCAGGATCTTTCCGCGCATCTTCAGACGGCGGCCGTCCCTTTTGTACTCGATGAAGCCAAGCACGGCGGTGGTATCCGTATTAAACCTTTCCGGCATAATGCCTCTGTTCCGGTAATCATCAAAATCATAGAGATCCTCTATGTCTGCCTCTTTTGCAAGGACAGCCGAAAACCACTCCCCGGCAAAGTCTTCCGGGAGGCTGTCCGTTTCAAGCGTCACATATCGGTCATAATAGGTCTTTCCGTTACTGATCTTTTCCCGGTCTTCCACATTTACGACCTTCATCTGGAGGATCACGCCGGTCTCAAGAGCGCGGCCGATCCCCTGAAGCCTTGCGCTCCGGATGCTATGGTAGGCCAGGAGATCCTCAAGCCGGTTTTCGAAATACCATTTCTTCAAAAGCTCTTTGGTATATCCCACTCTTCCCGGCATAAAGAAGGGAGAGATCCTCCTGACCAGATGTCCTTCATTTCCGCCTTCGACCTGAAGCTTTATGATCAGGTTTCCTTCGGCATAGAAGCGCTTTGCGATATGGGTCCGGATATCCCCGATGAGCTCCGTCTTTTTTTCGGTCCAGACCCTGTGGATGACGTCAGACTTCATGACATCCGAGATGATCTCAAAGAAATCCCGGTAATCGTCCCCGTTGAAAGCCATTTCCTTTTTGATCCCGATATTCATGGCCGGGATGATATCCGGAAGCCTGTAGGCTACAGGCAGGGGCAGGGAGACCAGCTTCCTCAGCTCGTTTGCGGCGACGATCACCGGATACTCCACTTCCCTTTGCGGCTCCTCGCTTCCGGCCTCTACCAGCTTTTCTCCCTGCATCCAGAAGAGGATGTACATGGTTTTTTCCCTGATCGCGTCATCCCCGCTTTTTTCGAGGATCTCATAGAGGACTTCCTCGATGTTTTTCATCTCATAGGAATCCATGACATAGCCCTGCAGGGTTTTCTGGTTTTTCCGGTCCCTTTCCGCCGCGTTTCCATCATGATATCCGGCAAGGATCCCGAAAAGGCAGTCCGCAAATTCCGTTATGATGCGGAAGTATTCCTCATCCGTGCCGTCCTTTGCGATGAAGATCTCCTCCTTTGTGATCCACTTTTGTACAAGCTCCTCCCCCTCCGGCAAGGCATCCCCACGCCCGGCATACTCCTTCACATGGATCCCCAAGGCATAGACCCTGCCGCTTCCTGCGTATTTCTGGGCCGTCATGATCAGGGACACATCCTGCCAGCGGGGCATGGTCATGGACCGGACATTCTTCCATTTGTAGCGGGTATTCCGGATGCTCTCCCGGTCAAAGGGAAAGGCATCCTTCTGCACCTCGATGGTGGTGCCGTCAGAAAGGATGTATTCCCAGGTACGGTTGCTGCAAAGGAGCTTCCGGTTTTCCTCATCCGAGACAAAATCGCTGAATTGTGTTATATCCAAGGGCGCGTTGATCTCCTTGGCAAAGTCCTGGGCATAAGCAGAAAGATAGGGGATGACCTGCATCATACCGCAATCCTTCATCTCCTTCAGGCACTGGGAGCTGTTTTCGCACCATTCGCATTTCTGCCCGACACACCTGTCCACCTCGTTCCGGAGATTTCCGGCGGTGCCGTTTTGTATGCCCGACTGCAGCTTCTGGACGAACCTCGGGATCACCTCATTAAAGTAATCATCGACGAGCCCGTCCACATCGCTGAGAAGAAAAGGCCTTTCCTCCTCCTGTCCGCCGTTCCATAAAAACCCTTCTTTCTCGTTGACAAGGGATCGTATCCTGTCTGTTTCCGGCGCGGTTTTATTGTACTCATCCAGCGTATCCCGGAGGAGCCTCACATAGAGCGCAACCTGCACCTTGTGGGCAAGCTTCATCCTCCGGGCAAGCTTGATATCCACGACGGAAAAGACCACCCTTTTTTCTGCCGGATCCCAGTCAGCCCTAAGGAGATCCGGATAGGTCATGGTCAGATCGATGAGCAGGCCTTTATCCCGTCCGTCATAAAGCGCTTCATCAAACCGGAAATGCTTCCTCCGGAAAGCATCCGTTGCCATAAGGCAGCCCTGATAGAGATATCGTCTCTCCCTATCCTTTTCCACTTCCGTGACGATCTTTTTAAGCTCCGACAACGTCCCGGCCTCGTCATATTTCAGGTAGGAGGTCTCCCCGTTTACCATCTCGGTCTTCAGGTGGAGGCTTTGGGGGTCAATATATCGGTTGATGACCTCCTTTTCCCATTCCTCTCCTGCCTTTGCCGCAACGATGCCCCCGGATCCCGAAGGCTTGTCCAGCCCGAAGAGAGCGCGCTGCTTCCCGGAGATCCCGCTGTAGAGCAGATTCCTCTCGCATTTATGGACATAGTACCCCTCCACGCAGGCAGAGGGCTTGATACGGTATTCTATGCGGTCTGTAGTGGATTTTGTTTTCATGAATGGTTTCCTTTCATCCGCTTCACTCCACGGATTTGATCTCCTCCTGCAGGTCTTCCTTGAGGGAATAGGTGTCAAAAGCTGCTTCTTTCGGAAGGTTGATATATATATTCGTGATCTTATCTACTCTCGCCTCTCCCTTCCGCATGCATACATCAAAAACATGCCCTCCCTTTGACCTGTCTTCGGAAAGAAAATGAAGATGCCACCCCGGCATGTTGATCCCGTCCATATAATCCGGGAAATATACGCCTACCAGCGATCCGCGGATGTTCTCAAAAATGAACGCCTCCTGATTCCGGCTGAGGATCTCCTTTAATGTGATATGATGCGACCTGTACGGAGCCTCGGATCTGGCATCCACTTTTTCAAACTCCCCGTCGATCCGCACGATATGCATGCTGTTGAGCCCAAATACTTCTTCGATCTTTCTGGTCAGCTCTATCCTTATGGATGTGATATCCGGCATATCCTTAAGCGGAAACTGCTGCTTCCCATACAGCTTCGCCACAGCCGCAAAAGGGACCCCTGCTTCCGGAGGGACTACGGATACATTTCCACTCTGATCCGCCCTGTAGCAATGCCCATCCATGACGATCATTTCCCCGTTCACGTCTTCAAAGGTTCCAAGGCCCGTATTCCCTTCTTTAAGCAGCTCTCCCACTGTGACCGCCGCCCGGCTGTACCCCAGGGCAAGTGCCTGCAGTGTCGAGACCTGATACATTACATTCTCCATTCTTTTTTCCTTTCTTATCCCTGCGAACGTATTTCCCTGCCGCCTGAATCTGCTTTATGGTTTCTTTCCGGGGATTATTCCCATCATCTGTCCATCCAGGGACATATGCATGTTCACTTAAGAAGGGCAGCGGATCGTGCCCCGGTCAAAATTATAGATTTTTGTCGTGGAGATTGTCAACGCAAGCGACCCTCATCAAAGCAGCTCCGGCAGTCCTCGACGGCACTCTCGCGTTGTGTTGTTGTTTTCACACAATAAACGGCACCCGCCGCATCCTTCAAGCCGGGAGCTTAAAGGATACAGCAGATGCCGTTAAGGGAAGCCTTATAAAGTAATTGGTGAAGCAGCGTGGAAATACAGGGTCTGCCGGCGGCAATGCGGACAAACGAACCTTCCCATGTCTTACGGCGTGGCCGTCCAGCCGCCGCCGACGAGGGCGCCCTTATAGTCCACCTTTTTCGGCACGATCCTAAAGGTCAGGGTCTTCGTGCCGGCATAGCCTCCAAGCCCCTGCACCGTCACCTTCGCCGTGCCCTTCTTCACGTTGCTGCTATAGCCTGTGGCCGCAAAGTCC
>JAILLN010000021.1 GCA_024693135.1 Lachnospiraceae bacterium
TGCCGCCTGCGTAGACTTGCAAGATCGGCTGCCATGTGAGACAACACGCTTTATCGCCCACTCACATAGCCGAGATTGCATAGTCGAAGCCAGCGGGAAGCTCCGCATTAAGTGAGCGGTGAGGCGACGTGGAAATGCAAGACCCGCTGGCGGCGTATTTTAGTCGAACTGCAAGGCCCACCGGCGGCGTATTTTAGTCGAACTGCAAGGCCCGCCGGCGGCGCAGACCTGCCACGGCATCGATCAGAGAACCATCCCCTTGATTGAGGATATGGCTTCTGTGAGGATAGACTCCGGGTCTGCTCCCGCGATGTCAAGCCCCAGCGCCTTGATCAGCCTGGTCTCACGGATCCCGTAGAAGGACCCGGCCAGCTCCTTCACATAGCCGTATCCGTACTCCTCCGGCACATAGCATCCCCCTGCCGTCATCACATAATAGAGCTTCTCCGCCCGGCAAAGGCTCTTCGGGAAGCCGTCCTCCGTATACTCAAAGGTGATCCCCAGCACGTTGATCTGTTCGATATACTGCTTCAGCACTGCCGGGAAGGAAAGATCCCAGTAGGGAGCGGCCATCACGATGATATCCGCCCTGGCGAACTGTCTTGCCAAAGCAAACATGGGACAGCCGTGATCCCCGGCATTGATAAGCCGGTCCCTCTCCGCGAGGAAGGCCTCGTCCGCCAGGGGAAGATCCTCCTCCCAGAGCTTCACTTCCTCCACATCCCCGCCCAGCTCCTCAAGCAGGGCATCTGCCAGCCGCTTTGTCCGGGAGTCTTTCCGGACGCATGCATTCACAAATAAGATCATATGTACCTCCTATGCCTCCTCATGATGAAGAATATACAGCCCCTGGATGACGGAAAACATGACAAGGGTAGACAGGATGCTGGTGCCTCCGTAGCTTACCAGCGGCAGCGTCACCCCCGTCAGCGGGATGAAGCAGGTCACGCCCCCCACCGTAAGAAATACCTGGAAGCCGTAATTGACCGCAAGCCCCAGGGAGACCAGCCGGTAATACGGATCCTTTATCATCATGGAAATATTCATAAACATCAGGAAATTGCTGATGCAGATCAGGATGATGCAGAGGGAAAAGATGCAGCCCATTTCCTCTGAGATGGCGGAAAAGATAAAGTCCGCCTCCACCACCGGGATCTTGTCCGGGGAGCCCTTCATGAGACCCATGCCAAACCAGGATCCGGTGCCGATGGCAAAGAGGGACTGCCCCAGCTGGTAGCCTGCCCCCTCGATGTCTCCGAAGGGATCCCTCCATGCCCTGACCCGGTTTCTGACATGGGCAAAAAGCCGGTATCCCGCAAGGGCCGCCATGGACCCGGCGATGCCTCCCCCAAGAAGGACAGCCGGCATCCGAAGCCCCGCATAGCACATGAAGACAAAGACCACGAAGAAGATCAGGGCTCCCCCCAGGTCCTTGCATACCGTGAGGATCAGCACATAAAGCAGGGATCCGGCACAGAGCAGGATGAGGCTCGGCTTGTCCGGCCGGCCGGTTTCGGGATCCATCCGTTCTTCATCCGTCAGCATCCCCGCCACAAAAAATACATACAGCACCTTGGCGATCTCCGAGGGCTGGAAGGTGATCCCAAGTATGGTGAGGGTGATCCGCGAGCCGTTGGTCACGGCACCCTTCAGCAGCATGGCCAGCAGGATCCCCGCCCCGGCCGCCCCATAATACAGGGTATATTTCTTCCATCCCCGGAAGTGGGTCAGGAAGTAGGGGATCGCAAAGGTGAGCCCCAGTCCCAGTGCGGCGATCAGAAACTGTCTGTCCGCCCTTTTCCGGGAAAGCCGGGTCATGATGATAAAGCTTACGGCCAGAAGCATGCACATATTGTTGATGATGAGCCTCTGGGCCTTGGGATAGGCCATCTTCATGAGGGCGATCTCTCCAAAGAACATGATCTCCTGCAGCAGGCAGGTAAAGATCAGGCCCGGATCGGACATGGCGACGGAGAGGACATAAAAGCCCGTGACATGGATCAGCACCATCAGCACGTTCTGCCCCACGTAAAATACCCTTCTCTCCCTGCCCTCCGGATAGGCAAAGACCACGAAGCAGTGGAAGGTGTAGAAGAGAAGGAAGATGGCCAGCAGATATCGGGAAAGACCCACAATGGCAGTTGACATCACTCTACTCCATCCCCTTCCGGAAATGTCCTCTGGTGAAGGCCTCCACAGGCGCCTTTTCCATCGGCCTGCCCTCCCGGTATTCCGCCAGGAAGGCTCCGGCGATCCGGCAGGCTTCTTCCGGCTCCTCCGTGGTAAAGGAAAGCCTCACCCGCCTGGGAGACAGGCTCCTTATCCTCTGTTCCTCCCCGTGGAGGGAGACCGGTACGGAATTATAGATCACGTTATAGCAGAAGCGGCAATAGCACAGGCAGGGAAACTCCGTGTTTTTCCGGTCCTTTAGGAAGATGACCTCCTTTTCCTCTCCCCTGCCGCACCGGCCCGCTCCGGTGTTTTTCCTTACGCACTGGGCGCTTACCATCATGGGGACCCGCCCGTAGATTACCAGCTCCGAGCCGGTGATCCCCCTTTCCATGAGCTCATGGAAGCTGAGCTCCAAAGGCGCCGTATCCATGGCTATGCCAAGGGCAGAAAGCATCCCGGCGGATTCCTTATTGCAGGCATAGAGCTGGGCATCCGCGATGATCTCTCCCCCATAGCCGCTTTCCTTCAGGAAGCCCAGCTCATCCAGGGTACGGCAGAGCACCTCGCTCTCCTCCAGGATGCGGCCAAGCTTCTCCTCGTCCCCTGCCCGGAATATATGGGGAAGCACGGCCCGGTATAGATGGATCTCCCCGCCGTACTCCCGGGATAGTGCATCTAAGACCTCCCTTTTCTCACAGACTGCGCTGATATCCACCGATGATCGCCTCCTTGAGGGATTCTAACGCCCCTCTCCTCATCTCCTTGATCCCCGATACGGGAAGGAAGGCTGCCCCGTCTGTGTCCAGATCGAGGCTTTCGAAATAAAACTCCGTGTCCCCGCACTGCTTCAGGCACCGGAGGATGTCCTCTGCCGTAAGGGCACGGTTCTTTGCCTTTTCTGCGGCAGGACCCCTTTGCGTGACTTCCCTGCCGGAGGCCGTGACGGAAAGATATGCCTCCTCCCCCGCCCGGATCCTGCAGAAGCCCCTGACGGGAAGCTTCTTTGGTTCCGGCAGGGAAGGAAGCTCTCCGCTCACGTAGCCCGGACGATCCATGGTAATGAATTCCGGCCCATTCCGCCTCCCGTAGTAGCCTTCGGAGGCTCCCTGCCTGCTGTAGAGCTTGGTTAGTTCCGTCCGGTCTCTCCCTTCTTCCTCCGGATTCTCCCTTCCCTCAAGGATCCTGTCCATCGCCCTGCGGTACGCCCGGGTCACGCCATACACATACTCCGGCGGCTTCATCCTGCCCTCGATCTTAAACGACCTGACCCCGGCCTCCATCAGTTCCGGCAGGAGATCATAGGCACAAAGATCCTTCATGCTGAGAAGATAGGCATCTCCCCCGCTCCCTGCCCGGTAATTCTGCCTGCAGGGACCCGCACAGCGCCCCCGGTTGCCGCTCCGCCCTCCCAGGAAGGAAGACATGAGGCAGAGCCCGGAATAGGAATAGCACATGGCTCCGTGGATGAAGCATTCCACCTCCAGGCCCCCCTCCCGTACCAGAGACCGGACTTCCTTAAGGGAAAGCTCTCTGGCCGGCACCACCCGCTTCACCCCCAGCCGGCCCAGCTGCCTTGCGCCATAGGCTGTGGTGACGGACATCTGGGTGCTGGCATGGATCGGAAGCTCCGGGAATTCCCGGGACAGGAAGCGGATCACGCCCAGATCCTGTACGATGACCCCGTCGAGGCCGGTCTGATAGAAGGGCTTGACAAAGTCGTACAGCTGCCCCGCCTCTTTTTCCTTTATCAGGGTATTCAGCGTAAGATAGAGCTTCCTGCCGAATAGATGCATGGTATCCAGCGCCCGGACAAACTCCTCCCGGGTGAAGTTTCCCGCATAGGCCCTGGCGCCGAACCGGTCTGCGCCGGCATAGGCCACATCTGCCCCGGCGCTCAGGGCCGCCTTCAGGCAGGCTTCATTCCCTGCCGGGCTCAGCAGTTCAAAAAGGCTGTCATTGCTGACAGCCTTAAGTTTATCCATATTCATATGATCAGCGCTTCCCACCCGGGTTTCCCTTCTGCTGGCCCTGTCCCGGCTCATGGGCATCCCTCCTGCCCCTGGCCTGATCCATGCCCCGAAGCTCCGCCTCCAGCTCGATGATCCTGCGCTCGCTCCGCTCATGCTCCTCCTTCAGCTCCTTGAAGGTCTTCTCCAGAGCCTCCATCCGGGTCATCTGCACCACCAGGTCATGCTTTAAGTCATAGGTTTCCTTGTCTCGCTTTTCCAGATCCGCAGAAACCTGGTCCAGCTGCTCCCTGGCCTTGAAGAAATCATCCGCGATATTGAGCAGCGTCAGGACATTCTGGGTCTCCACCGGCAGCCTGCGGAAGGCATCCGTCCTCTGGTACTCCGCAAGCCTGGTATTGATGTAGGCCGCCACCCTCTGGAGGTAGTCCTCGCTCTCATAGCCCATGAGAGTATAGACTTTTCCGGCTATGGTCACGTCCGCTTCTTTTTTGTCAAATCCATTCCCCATTGTTTTTCTCCTAACGTAGGATTATATCAGAAAGAAGGCTCTAATTCAATCCCATATGGCTCCTTGCCAGATCCGTCACCACTCTTCCCTTCGGCGTCCGGAGAATGAAGCCGTTCTTCAGGAGGAAGGGCTCATAGACATCCTCCAAAGTGCCCGGATCCTCCCCCAATGTGGCCGAGAGGGTATCCAGCCCCACGGGACCTCCCCCGAACTTCTCGATCATGACGGTCAGGATGCTCCGGTCCAGATGATCCAGCCCATACCGGTCCACCTCCATGATATCCAGCGCCTCGGAAGCTACATCCTTGGTGATGGTGCCGTCGTAGCGCACCTGGGCATAGTCCCGTACCCGCTTCAGGATCCGGTTTGCGATCCTTGGGGTGCCGCGGGAGCGCATGCCCATCTGAAGGGCTCCTTCCTTTTCCACGGTGACGCCCAGCTTTTTTGCGGAATTCAGGATGATCTGGGAAAGCTCCTCCGGATCGTAAAACTCCAGTCTTTCGGAGATGCCGAACCTGTCCCTTAAGGGCGCCGTAAGAAGCCCTGCCCGGGTAGTGGCCCCCACCAGGGTGAACCGGGGAAGGGTCAGCCGCAGCGACCTGGCTGTGGGTCCCTTTCCGATGACGATATCAATGGCATAGTCCTCCATGGCGGGATAGAGTACTTCCTCCACCTGCCGGTTCAGCCGGTGGATCTCGTCCACGAAAAGCAGGTCCCCTTCCTGCAGGTTATTGAGGATGGCGGCCATATCTCCCGGCTTCTCGATGGCCGGGCCGCTGGTGATCTTGATGCTGACCCCCATCTCATGGGCTATGATCTCGGCCAGGGTGGTCTTGCCCAGTCCCGGGGGCCCGTAAAAGAGCACATGGTCCAGGGGATCCCCCCTCCTCTTTGCCGCCTCCAGATAGATCTTCAGTTTCTCCTTGATCTTGTCCTGTCCGATATAATCCGAAAGCCTCTTCGGCCTGAGGGAATGCTCGATCTCACTGTCCTCTGCCGTAAGGCTCGTCTCTATGACTCTCTTCTCCATGCTTTCTCACTCAAATCATGCTCATGAACGGATTCAGCCGCCGTTTGGATCCGAAATAATCATGCGTCTGCACGTGATATCGTTTATGTGCCGGCGGCCGGTCCGGTTTTCGGGCAGATAAGCCGCGCCAGGCTATGATATGTATTTCAGCGCATCCTTGAGGATATCGTTGGGGTCTGTCAGGGAAGCATCCGAAAGCTTCACGGCGCGGTTCGCCTCGGTAGAGGTATAGCCCAATGCCATCAGGGCCAGGACCGCCTCTCCCCTCGCATCCGTGAGGCCGGGCAGCTCTATCTGCCCCGCATCCCGCTCTGCCTCAGGCTCCAGATCCCCAAGCTTGTCCTTCAGCTCCAGGATGGCCTTCTGCGCTGTCTTCATCCCGACCCCCGGAGCCCTGGATATGGCCTTCGCATCTCCGGTAAGGATGGCAAACCGAAGATCCTCCGCGCTCATCGCCGAAAGGATCTGCTGCGCCCCCTTCGGCCCGATGCCGTTTACGGTGATCAGAAGCCGGAAGATCTCCTTCTCGTCCTTGGAATAAAAGCCATAAAGGGTGATGTCGTCCTCCTTTACGGCCATATGGGTATAGACCCGGCATTCTTCCCCTATCCCGGGAAGCTTCGCGATATCGATCCCGGACATCCTGAGCTCGAAGCCTACTCCGCCCACGTCCAGGATCAGGACGCCCTCTGCCATATCCGACACAATGCCCTTAAGATAACCGATCATATCTCTGCTTGATTCTTTCCTTGATCTCCCTGACCTGCTTCATCGAATAGCGGATGCCCAGGGCACGGGTCAGCTGGACGGTGAAATCCAGCACAAAAATGACTGCCGTAGTCTTGATGAAGATGATCCCGACATTCTCCGGGATCAAAGACGTGGTATGGGACACAAATTTCTGCAGGAAGGTAAAGAGGAAGATGGCATAGAAGCCCCATGCGATGCTGCTCTCCAGGCACAGGATCCCCTTGTAATTAAAAGGCTTGTCATTATAATCCCACCAGACCTCGCCGAATACCTTCTTCATGAGGATGGCCACAAAAAGCTCGAAGGCCGTGCCGGACACCACTCCCACCAGGTACAGCAGGACATACTTGTCCGCAAAGGGCTGGAATAAAAGCAGCGCCCCCACAAACCCGAAGCCGTAGATCGGGCAGAAGGGACCCTTATTGAAGCCCCGGTTGGTGAGCTTCTTATTGCACCAGGACATATAGGCACTCTCTAAGCCCCATCCGATGATGCTGTATGCTATAAACCACAGGGCAATATGGTAAAAATCGTAGCCCATGATCATCTTATCCCACATATAGCCTCACTTCCAAAACAAACCACAAAATCTATAAAAAACAACCTGAAAAAGCAAAAAGAGCCCTGACACAGCCATGCGCCAGGACTCTGTTTTTTAGTTGTACTTACGCTTGCGAGCCGCTTCAGACTTTTTCTTGCGCCTGACGCTAGGCTTCTCGTAATGCTCTCTCTTTCGAATTTCCTGCTGGATGCCGGCCTTCGCACAGTTTCTCTTGAATCTGCGGAGTGCGCTGTCAAGCGATTCATTCTCTTTTACGATCACATTCGACATGCTTCTTCAACCCTCCCTTCGGACCAGTCAATCCTGAATGGGTATTCGGCTTACGTCCACGACTTCAGCCAAATTATATTATAACCAAACAATTCCCACAAAGTCAAGCAGTTTTTATTTCAGCTGCTGTGCCAGAGCCTCCGGCGCCTTCTCCAGGGCCTCCGGGATGCCGGCGGGATTCTTGCCTCCGGCCTCCGCCATGTTGGGCCTTCCTCCTCCGCCTCCTCCTACGAGGCCGGAAAGCGCCTTGATCAGGTTTCCGGCATGGGCGCCCTTCTTCACCGCGCCCTCCGTGGCGGATGCGATCATGCTGACCTTACCCTCGGCCTTGCTCAAAAGCACCACGACTCCTTCCCCGATCTGGGCTTTCAGCTGGTCGGAAAGCTCCCTCAGGCCGTTCCGGTCCACGCCCTCTACGCTCTTGGCAATGAGCTTCAAGCCGCCCACCTCCCGGATTTCATCCATCACGGAGCCAAGGGCTTCCTTCGCCGCCTTGGATTTCAGGGATTCATTCTCGGACTTTAAGGCCTTGATCTCTTCCTGGAGCTTCACGATCCGCTCGGTCAGCGCATCCGGCGTGGTCTTTGCCGCCTCGGCCGCCTCTCCCAGACGCTTTTCGATCCCCTCATAATACCGGAATACATTGTCCCCGGTAATAGCCTCGATCCTCCGGATGCCTGCCGCAATGCCGGATTCCGAAAGGATCTTGAAGGATACGATGTCTCCGGTATGCTTCACATGGGTGCCTCCGCAGAACTCCTTGGAGTAATCCCCCATCTCCACCACGCGCACCTTCTCGCCATACTTCTCCCCAAAGAGCGCCATGGCTCCGGTCTTCCGCGCCTCATCCAGGGTCAGTACCTCGGTCTCTACCGGGATATCCTGGGCGATTTTTTCATTGACCTCCCTTTCCACCCTCCGGATCTCCTCCGGCTTCATGGCCTCGAAATGGGAGAAGTCAAACCGGGTCTTTTCCCTGTCCTGATAGGAGCCGGACTGCTCCACATGGGTGCCCAGCACATGCCTCAGGGCGCTCTGCAACAGGTGGGTTGCCGAATGGTTCCTGCAGGTATCGCTCCTGCCCTTGGCATCCACGCTGAGGCTGACCTTGTCCCCGGTCTTGAACATGCCCTTTTCCACGACTCCGATATGGGCGATCTTGCTTCCAGCCACATGCTCCGTGGCCTTTACGGCAAAAACGCTGTCCCCCAGGGTGATGCGGCCCGTATCGCCGATCTGCCCGCCCTTGGTGGCATAGAACGGAGTCTGGTCCGTGATGATGGCGCCGTACAGCCCGTCGCTTAGGGCCTCCACCACCTCATCCTCCGATTCGCCCTGATTCAGCTGGCATAGAGCGATGATCCTGCCCTCGGCCTCGGTCCTGTCATAGCCGATGAATTCGGAATTCAGCCCGGCATCCAGCTGCTCATAGACCGTAGCGTCCGCCCCCATGTAATTGGACTTCTTCCTGGCCTTCCTGGCCCTCTCGCTCTGTTCCTTCATGGCCTTGCGGTAGCCTTCCTCATCTACCCCGTAGCCCTTGTCCGCAAGGATCTCCTTCGTCAGCTCGAAGGGGAAGCCATAGGTATCATAGAGCTTGAAGGCATTCTCTCCGCTCAGGACCTTCTTTCCCTCCTGGTCCAGCTTATCCGTCATGTCCTTGAATTCATCCAGCTTCATCAGGTCCTGTGCCATTTCCTTCAGCACGGCAAGGCCCGCATCGATGGTCTTTGCAAATTTCGTCTCTTCCTGGCCCAGCACATTGAGGATGAAATCCTTCTTTTCGGTAAGCTCCGGATAGCCGTCGCTGGAATCCCGGATCACGATCTGGGCCAGCTCGGTAAGGAAACAGCCCTCCATCCCCAAAAGCTTCCCATGCCTGGCGGCCCTGCGGATAAGGCGGCGGAGCACATAGCCCCGGCCTTCATTGGAGGGCAGGATGCCGTCTGAAATCATGAAGGTCACGGAACGGATATGATCCGTGATGATGCGCACGGATACATCCACTCTGCTTTCCGACAGGTATGTCACGCTGGCCTTCCGGCAGACCTCCTCCCGGATGGCCCTCATGGTATCGATGTCAAAGACGGACTCCACATCCTGTACCACTACCGCCAGCCGCTCCAGTCCCATGCCGGTATCGATGTTTTTCTGGGAAAGCTCCGTATAGTTGCCGTTGCCGTCATTATCAAACTGGGTAAACACGTCATTCCAGACTTCCATGTACCGGTCCGTATCCTTGCCTACAAGGAAGCCCTCTGCATTCTCCACTTCCTCCGTCTTGCCGGACTCATACTTCTCGCCCCGGTCGTAATAGATCTCCGAGCAGGGGCCGCAGGGGCCTGCGCCATGCTCCCAGAAATTATCGCATTTGCCCTGGGAATCCTTGCCATAGCGGGTGATCCGGGAAGGATCCACCTTCAGCTCCTTCGTCCAGATCTCATAGGCCTCGTCATCCTCCATATAGACGGAAGGATAGAGCCGGTCCTTAGGAAGCCCCACCACCTCGGTCAAAAATTCCCAGGACCAGTGGAGGGCTTCTCTTTTGAAATAATCCCCAAAGGAGAAGTTCCCCAGCATCTCAAAAAAGGTCAGGTGCCTTGCGGTTTTGCCCACGTTTTCCAGGTCTCCTGTCCGGATGCACTTCTGACAGGTCGTGACCCGCCTCCTGGGCGGCACCTCCTGTCCCGTAAAATACGGCTTCAGCGGAGCCATGCCGGAATTGATGATGAGGAGCGAATTGTCATTATGGGGCACCAAAGAAAAGCTCTTCATTTTCAGGTGCTCCTTGCTCTCAAAAAACTCCAGGAACATTCTCCGAAGTTCATTTACGCCATATGCTTTCATTCCACCCTTCTCCTTTTCCTATGCTTCATCCAAGCTCAAACTTCCCGCGGAAATAATCCAGCAGGCCATCGATGGGAACCCTCTCCTGGGTCATGCTGTCCCTCTCCCTTACGGTCACTGCCTTGTCATTTTCCGAATCAAAATCGTAGGTCACGCAATAGGGCGTCCCGATCTCATCCTGCCTGCGGTAGCGCTTGCCGATATTTCCCCTCTCGTCATACTCGCAGTTGTAATGCCGGATCAGCTGGCTGTAGACCTCCTCCGCTCCCTGTGCAAGCTTCTTGGAAAGGGGAAGCACTCCGATCTTTACCGGAGCCAGGGCCGGATGGAACCGGAGCACCGTCCTCATGTCGCCTCCCTCCAGCTCCTCCTCATCATAAGCCGCGCAGAGGAAGGCCAGCACTACCCGGTCTGCCCCCAATGAAGGCTCGATGACATAGGGCAGATACTTTTCGTTGGTCTCGTCGTCAAAATACTGCATATCCTGGCCGGAGGTCTTCTGATGCTGGGACAAGTCGTAGTCCGTCCGGTCCGCGATGCCCCAGAGCTCGCCCCAGCCGAAGGGGAACTTGAATTCCAGGTCGGTGGTGGCATTGGAATAAAAGGCCAGCTCTGCCGGATCGTGGTCCCTGCTCCTCAGCTCCTCATCCTTCAGGCCCAGATCCTTCAGGAAGGTCACGCAGTACTTCTTCCAGTATTCGAACCACTCCAGGTCTGTGCCCGGCTTGCAGAAAAATTCCAGCTCCATCTGCTCGAATTCCCGGGTACGGAAGGTGAAGTTGCCCGGGGTAATCTCATTGCGGAAGGACTTCCCGATCTGGCCTATGCCGAAGGGAACCTTCTTGCGGGAGGTACGCTGGACATTCTTGAAGTTCACGAAAATGCCCTGGGCGGTCTCCGGCCTCAGATATACCACGTTTTTTGCATCCTCCGTCACTCCCTGGAAGGTCTTGAACATCAGGTTGAACTGGCGGATGTCGGTGAAGTTGTGCTTCCCGCAGGTCGGGCAGGGGATGGCATTATCCTTGATATAATCCATCATCTGCTCATTGGACCAGCCGTCCACGGAGGATTCGAGCTCCACGCCCTTTGCCTTCGCCCAGTCCTCGATGATATTGTCCGCGCGGAACCGCTCATGGCATTCCCGGCAGTCCACCAGGGGATCGGAGAAGCTTCCGATATGTCCGGATGCCACATAGGTCTGGGTATTCATCAGGATGGCGCAGTCCACGCCCACGTTATACGGATTGCCTGTGACGAATCTCTGCCACCAGGCCTTCTTTACGTTGTTTTTGAGCTCCACGCCCAGGTTGCCGTAATCCCAGGTATTGGCCAGGCCCCCATAGATCTCCGACCCGGGATAGATGAAGCCCCTGCCCTTTGCCAGCGCCACGATTTTGTCCATTGTCTTTTCCATCTTTTATCTCCCCCTGCTTTGTCAATATATGATAACCGCCATGCCTGCAGATGCGGCATTGACGGCCGCCTTCTTTTTGTCTTCCGGATCCTGCACCGCTCCTCCCGAAGCGTACCGGATCTTTTTCGGCACCCGTACCTCGATCACCTCGGAGATCCTCGGGTCGCTTATGTCCATGAGGCCGGAAAGCACCACTGCATTTTTGCCCCCGCTGGCAACGGCCTCCTGCGGCAGGCTCACCCCCAGGGACTGCAGGTGGTCGATGGTCCCCGCATTAAAGACCACCCCGTGGTAGGCCGACAGTGTCTCCGGTTTTTTGAAATGGAAAAACAGCTTGACGTTTCCGTCCTCCATCTTCATCTCATCGAAGCTCATGTCGCTGCCATAGGCCTGTACGGATTCCCTGACCATCTTATCCAGCTCGTCCCCATTGTATACCGCCTCGTCGAAGGGCTCCACCAGGACCTCGTCCACTGCCCCTCCTCCAGCGATGGTGATGGTCGTGACATCCACGTCCTTATTCCCGGCGGAAGCAAGCATGCCGAATACCTTCTTTCCCGCATAGACCATGAGGACGATAAGGGCAATGACCAGAATGCTGAAAATAAACCTGGCAGCCCAGGCTTTCAGTCTCTTTTTTCTTCTCTTCTTTTTTTTATTTACCGTTGCCATATTTTCATCAATATCTGCAGCTGTCCGAAGGGACAGGTTATTTTGCTCAAACTGTATTAGTATATCCCATATCGCGCATGACTTCAAGAGTTTTGAAGTCCCCGGGCACGCATTTCTTCCGGCAGCGCTCCGACAGTGCCTCCAGCTCCTTTTCATTCTCCTCTTTAAGCCGGAAGGAAAAAAGATCCTGGATGGGGGCGGACTCGATATAAGCCACGGCCCTCTCCGTGCCCTTGAGGAGCGGCATGCCCGTCTCCCCGAATTCCCCGTTCAGCATCACCAGCTTCAGCTCAAACACGGCCCGGACAAAGGAATCCGGGATGGCGGGCGAAAGCAGGGCCTGCAGGGAGCGGTACAGAAGCTTCAGCACCTCGGATTCGTCATTATTCTCCCGGGTAACCCTCTCCGTGAGGTCCGCAAAGTAGGAAGCATAGCATACGGCCTCCATGTCGTTTCGGATCTCCTCGAAATAGTTGGTGACCTCCACGTCGTAGAGGTTATAGGCCGTCTTTCCTTCAAAAAGGCGGAAGCCCCCGAAGACCAGGGGCAGGCAGGCCGCCATGTGCCGGTTTCCCACCCGGCGCACCCCCCTGGCAAATACGGTGATCTTTCCCAATTCAGAGGTCAGGAGAATGAGCCTCCTGTCGTATTCTGCATAGTCAAAGGCCTTCAGGACCATGCCGGCCGTATCCGCTGTTTCTTTCGCCATCACAGATCCTTTTTGTTGTATCCCAGGCTTTTCAGCATCATCTCGTTGTCCCGCCAGTCCTTGCGCACCTTGACCCGAAGCTGCAGATTGACGTGGGCTTCCAGAAGCTCCTCGATCTCCTTTCTGGACTGGGTGCCGATCCGCTTGATCATGGCCCCGCCCTTCCCGATGATGATGCCTTTGTGGCTGTCCCTCTCGCAGACGATGGAAGCGTCGATCTCGGTCAGGGAATCCCCCTCCTTCATGGACTCGATCTCCACCGCGATGCCATGGGGAACCTCATCCCTCAGATTTCTCAAGGCCTTCTCCCGGATGATCTCGGCGGACATGGCGCGGACGGTCTCGTCCGTCACGGTATCCTCGCTGTAGAGCGGCTCGGATTCCGGAAGCTCCCTGATCACCGCATCGATGAGTTCGTCGATGCCTGTGCCCTTCCTGGCCGATACCGGCAGGATCTCCGTGAGGGGAAGCTCCCTGCGGTAGGCATCCATCACCGGCAGAAGCCCCTCCTTCGGGACCGTGTCGGATTTATTGATCACAAGGATGACCTTCTTGCCGGAGGCCTTCAGCTTTTCCGCTATGGCGCGGTCTCCCGCCCCCACATAGGGCGAGGGCTCCACCACCCAGAGCACCAGGTCCACGTCCGGGATGGACTTTTCTGCCGCCTCCTCCATATACTCGCTGAGCTTATTCTTTGCCAGATGCATGCCCGGGGTATCCACGAAGACGACCTGGCCCTTCTCTCCGGTATAGACCGTGCGGATCTTCCTGCGGGTAGTCTGGGGCTTCGGGGAGGTAATGGCGATCTTCATGCCCACCACCCGGTTCATCAGGGTGGACTTCCCTACGTTTGACCGCCCCACCAGGGTGACGAAGCCTGCCCGGAATCCTTCCTTCAATGGAGGTTCTCCACGTTCATGAAAAGGCCTTTCTCGCTGTCGATCTTTTCCTCTGCGCCCACGACGCAGACGGCCTCATCCGACATGGCGGCCTTAAGATAGGGCGCCAGCTCCCGGATCTTTGCCGCGCTGCAGCCCAGGATCTCATCCCTTTCCTTCTGGGCCATCTCATCCGTCTGGTAGCTCATATAAGCCCTTAGGCTCCGCCTTCCCTCGCTCTGGGGCGGAAGGGGGATGTCCAGGTCCGATATGGTGCCGATGATATATTTATCCATGTCGCGCCGGTCTGCCTTGAAATTCTCCACATATTCCGCCGCCTTGTCATATACCTCCAGGGTCCTTTTCAGGTGCGGATCGCGGTAGGAAGCAAACATCGCATAGCCGGTCTTGGTATAGGCGGAGGAGCAGCCGTAGGCGCCCCCCAGCACCCGGATCTGGTTCCAGAGATAATCATAGCCCATGATGACTCTCAGGACCTGGAGCTCTCCTCGGTAGCTCAAGCCCTTGTCCGCAAAGTTCCCCGCCTTGGCCACATACTGTACCTGGGAAGCCGTGCGGAAGCCCTCATTTTTCTTTGCCTCATCGAAGCGGATATCGGCAGGCTCTGAGACGGCCGGATCCAGCTTTTCCGCAATGCTTCCCGCCATGACGCAGACCCTCTCCAGGGCATCCCTGCCGGAGGTAACGTCCACCATCAGGTTGTCCCTGTGCAGGAGGATGCCCAGCGTCTCCTTCAACAGGGCCGCGGTCTTTTCCGCCTTCTTTGCATCAAAGCCCTTTTCCAGGTCGCAGAGGAAGCGGTAGTAGGAAAGCCCGGCCAGCTTGTCCCCATAGTAGGCGCTGTCATTCAGGTAGGACAGTGCCCTGGACATGGCCGTGGCATGGCCTGCCGATACCATGGAGGACTGCATGGAGGATTTCTGCATCTGGATGATCTCCAGCATCCTCTTCCTGTCCGAAAAGTCAGAAGTAAAGAGGATCTCCTGCACCAGCTCCCCGGCTCTCGGCACCTGCTCGTCAAACACCCGGATCCGGATCTCCATCTCCTGGTCAAAATCCTTCCTGTTTCTGATGTCCGGATAGGCTGCCGCTTCCAGATGGATCCCCCCGGTAGCCAGATTGATCTCGCTGGCCAGCTCCTGATAGGTATAATGCTCCGTATCGACCAGGCCCAGGACAGCAGCCATCAGCCCCGCATAGGGAATGAGCCTCTCCGGTATGCTCTGCATGGAAAACATGAAGCCGATGTAAGCGATCCCCTTCGTGTCGATATCATGGTAGATATAGCGGATCCCCTCCCGGATGATCTCCTCGTTTTTGTAGGGGAGGGCTTTCTTTTCGATATCCGACACCTTCAGCACGGGTATGGTCAGAAGCTCCTCCTTCGTGCTCGGTGCCTCCTGGTACTTCTTGAGCTCCTTCGTCTCCTTGACGATCCGGCTGACCTCCTCCTTGCTCAGGGAAGCCTTGTATTTTGCGAGCTTCGCGGCCGTCTCGGCATCCTTTTTGGCGGTAAGGCCTATCTCCGGCTTCAGGATCACCAAGGATGCATGGGCATTGTCCAGCAGGTACTGCTTCACCAGCTTCTCGAAGTAGCCCTTGTCCTCCTTTGCCTTCTCCTTGAGGAAAGCGAAGATCTCCCTCTGCTCAATGTATACAAAGGGATTTGTCTCATCATAGAGCCAGCTGTCCAGGGCATGGAGCCCATACATGAGACCCTTGGGACGGGTGCCGTAGTCTGCCTCCAGATACTGGAATTCAAACTGGTTGATCCCGGCCAGGATCGCCTTCTTATCCAGCCCCTCCTTTACCAGCTTATCCAGGGTATCCCGGATGCAGGCAAGGAAGCGTTCCTCGTCCTCCAGATTGGCATATTTTGCGATAACGGAAAAATAGGGCTGGAGAATGCCGTTATCATAGGTGCTTTCGATGTCCTTGCCGATCCGGGCGTCCAGAAGGGCCTGCTTTAAGGGAGCCCCCGGGGCATCCAAGAGCGCATACTGCAGGATCGAAAAGGCCGAGCAGAGCTTCGGATCCAGGCTGTCCCCTACCACGCAGTTATAGGCCAGGTAAGTATTGTCCTTCAGCTCCTCTCCCTCTGCGATGGAATATTTCTTCACGGAACGGGCCATCTTGGTGAAGGGCTTCTGGAGGGTAAGCCGGGAATCCACCCGGTCCTGCCCGTACTTCGACAGATATTCCCGGTCAAGCCAGGCAAGCCTCTCTTCCATATCCGCGTCGCCGTAGATGTAGATGTAGGAATTGGAGGGATGATAATACTTCCGGTGCAGATCCAAAAACCTCTCATAGCTGAGATCCGGGATCTCCTCCGGGTCACCGCCGGATTCTAAGGCATAGGCCGTCTCCGGATAGAGGGAGCTTACGGTATACCTGGCCAGCACATCCTCCGGCGAGGAGAAGGCCCCCTTCATCTCGTTATAGACCACGCCGTTAAGCTTCAGCTCGTCCGAAGGGCTCTCCATCTCGTAATGCCAGCCCTCCTGGCGGAAGATCTTCTCATTTTTGTAGATCGCGGGATGAAGCACCGCATCCATATATACATCGCTTAAGTTGCGGAAATCCTGGTCATTGGTGCTGGCCACCGGATATACGGTCTTGTCGGGATAGGTCATGGCGTTGAGGAAGGTATTCAGCGAACCCTTTGCCAGCTCCACGAAGGGATCCTTCGCCCGGTACTTTTCCGAGCCGCACAGCACCGTATGCTCGATGATATGGGGCGTGCCGCAGGAATCCTCCGGAGGGGTGCGGAAAGCGATGTAAAACACCTTGTTCCTGTCATCATTTTCCAGGATCAGGACCCTCGCCCCGCTCTTTTTATGCTGGAGCAGATACCCCATGGAGCTTAAATCCTTCACTTCCTTTTTCTGGAGCAGCTTGTACTCCTTTACATTTTCGATCTTCATCATTGCCTCCTACATTACCAATCCGTCGATATGGTTGCCGGTCAGGCGCAGCGCCTCCCGGATTTCCTCCTCATCAAAGCCCGTTTCCATGGCAAGCTCTCCGGGGGTCAAGGCCCGCCGGTAATCCCCGGAAAGCTCCCCGGCCTTCTCGGCGATCTCTCCGATCCTCATGAGCATGTCGTCAAACTTCTGCCTTTCATCCGTATCTCTGGCTATGGCGGCATCCATGGCATCCATGATCAGGCTGCCCAGATGCCCCTCTGCTTCCCCGGGATCCGTGATGCATCCGATCAGGTCCACCCCGGCCATGAGCCCGATATTTCCCTCCCCGATCAGATCCTCCAGGGGCAGGCTCTGGTATACGTAGAGCTTCGCGATCTCCACCACATCCTTCAGGTGCATGGAGAGCAGCTGTTTCTTTGCTTCCCCATCGTCCTCCATGGCCCTTGCCGTGATCTGAAGCGCCTCCTCCTTCGTATATGCCGGCAGTCCCTCCAGCTCCTCCAGATAAAACCGCAGGTATGTGCCGTCCCCCTCCGGAAGCTCCGGCTCTTCTTCCTCCTCCGGCGCATATTCCCCGAAGCGGATATGGATATTGCCCAGATAATCCCGGGTCAGGCGGTCTTCTGTCTCATTCATCCCCAGGCCGTCAAAGCACTGCCTGTAGTCCTCCTCGGAGATGTGGTTATGCTGTTCGTGCGCCCTGCGTATGCAGCGGTCCAGGGCCTTCCTGTAAAGATCCTGATTCATTTGCTTCCGTATTTGATGTGCTGGTGGGTGAAGAGATGCTCCTGGCAGTATTCATAGTTACCATCGCATTTGGAGCAGAAGCGGAACTCCAGGTGCTCCCCGTCCAGCTCCGTCCTGCCGCAGATGGCACATTTATGCTTCGTGATCTTGCCCTTAGGGATCGTCTCCCCTGCATGATAATTGACCCTGTCCCCGCCCGGGATGTCCGAAGACCCGCGGAAGGCAGGCCCGGGATCCGGATTGCTTCCCTGCCTGCGCCTTGCCTGTCTTTCGTAATAAGCCCGCCGGAACTCCTGCCCCGCAGAGGCCCGCCTCTGGGAGGAGGAATGATAATTTCTCGAGGTAAAGAAGAAGATCACGAAATTCAGCATGGAAAAGATGATGGCCATCCGCTCCGGCGTAGAGGCGCTGATGGCTGACCAGGCCAAAAAGGCCACATCGATATAGGCCAGGTATTTGATCTTCAGGGGGATCAGGAAATACAGATATACCTGCATATTGGGATAGCAGGCCGCGAAGGCCAGGAAGATGGACATGTTTACATAATATGTCGTGAACATGCCGTCCACGCTGGTCCCGAAGGCATACAGCACAAAGGCTCCGATCTCCATGAATAAGAGCCCGGAGAAGATATACAGGTTGTATTTGAAATCCCCCCAGGTCTGCTCTAAGGCCGAGCCGATCTGGTAATAGAAAAAGAGCATGATGACCGTGAAAAGATTGGGGGCGGAGGGCGGCATCAGCACCCAGGTCACGAGCCTCCAGACCTGGCCCCTCAGGATCAGCCTGGGGCTTAAGTAGATCATGGGCAGGATGTTGATATTGAGATAGGACATGAAATACAGGATATAGCCGATGATATAGGTCAGTACGACAAATTTCGTCAGCTGCGGTATGGCATACCTCCCGATCTTCCGCTCCAGCTTATTCAAAAATGCATTCATGGGATATATGATCCTCCATCGTTCTCCAAAAAACCAACGTATTATTTTACCATATCTGCGCTTCTTGCACAACGGCACAGTTTCCCGTAGGCGGCAGGTCATTTCCGGGAGGGTTCCCGATGCGGGGCAGGCTATTTCCCGGGAAGGCTTCCCGATCGCGCAGACCGGCTTACTTCCAGACGAACCAGGTAAACAGATATCCCACAAAGACAGCGGTCAGGGTAAAAGGAATGCCGATCTTGGCAAAATCCCCGAAGGACACCTCTTCTCCCTCCTTCCTCAGGATCCCCATGGCCGTGATATTGGCCGAAGCTCCCACCGGTGTCAGGTTTCCTCCCAGGGTAGCCCCCGTCAAAAGCCCGAAATACAGCAGATACGGCTCCCGGCCCAGGCTTCCCGCGATGACGCTCACCACCGGGAGCATGGTAGCCACATAGGGGATATTGTCCACGAAGGCCGATACCAGCACGGATGCCCATACGATGATGGTATAAAGCAGGAAGACATTCCCCGCCCCGGCCTTTACGATGAGGCGTGCGATATCATCGATGAGCCCGGTCTCGGTCAGGCTCTGCACCACGACGAAGATCCCCAGAAGAAGCAGCAAGGTCTGATAATCAATGTCCTTTATGGCCTTTGCCATGAGCTCACGGTTCTTATTCCTCGCCAGGTCCTGTCCCATGGTGACGAGGGCAAGCACCATGCAGATGACCCCGTTGGTCACCTCCGGCTTGTCCGGGATGAAGGAAGCCAGGATGAGGAGGAGCACGATGAGAAGAAGCATTACCGCCGGCACGTAGTCCGTCACCTTCGTCCGCTCCACAGCCTCCACCTTTTCCTTATTCTTCCGGAACAGGATCATCATCACCGGGACCGTGGCCAGGGCGCCGAGCTCCACCGTAAAGAAGATCCCCGGCCTGCCATGGAACCAGAAAAAGTCCAGGAAATCCATGCCCGCATAGCCTCCCAGGAGGATGGATGTGGTATCCCCCACCAGGGTCGCCGCGCCCTGCAGGTTGCTGCTGACCGCGATGGAAAGCACCATAGGCACCGGGCTGATCTTAAGCTTCCGGCAGATGGCGATGCCCACCGGGGCGATCATCAGCACGGTGGCTACGTTGTCGATAAAGGCAGACACAAGCCCGGAAAAAAGCGAGATCCAGATGGCGACCCACATGACCGTCCCGGCTTTTTCCATCAGCAGGTCCGCAATGAGGGACGGCATCCCGGATTCGATAAAATAAAATACCACCACCATGGTCCCGGTGATCATCATGAGCACGTTCCAATTTATGGCGGAAGGCACTCCCTTTAACGGCATGATCCCGAGCACGACCAGCAGTAGGGCGGCCGCAAGGGCGGCATAGACGCGCCATTTCGGCTTAAAGATCATCACGGCATACATGGCCACAAAGATCACGATCATTACAACCTTCTCATTCAACTCGATTACCTCTCTCTCTTTTCTTCCCGCCTGTCTTCCGCAGGCTGTCCCTTTCTTCCAGAGGATGCCCCTTCCTTACAAAGGCTGCTCTCTTTCTTCAATAAACCGTCTCGGCATGGATCTCCCCGTCCTCTTCGGTGAAGCGCCATATGGAATGGCCGGGAATGCGGTGCTCCGTCAGGTAGTATTCTTCCCCGACCTGTGTGATATAGTAGGGCGTGCCTCCTCCGATGAAGTTCGCATACACATCCTCGTACTCGCCCTTCATGAGCCCGGACAGGTCACGGCACCGGATCATGGTGGCCGCATCCTGGTTCCAGGCGGCATCGGTGGAAATCGTGATGTAGTAATACTCCCCGATCCTTGTCAGCTGCACCATCCCGGCCATCTCCTCCGGCACCGGGATCCGCTCCAGGATCTTGAGGTCGGAAAGCCTCGCCCGGATGATGCTGCTTGGTCCCGAAACAAAATAGACCTCATCCCCAAGGATCGTGAAAGAGCGGACATAGATGCCCTCAAGCTCCGGGATCACCCTCTCCTCCATCAGGGCGACGCGGTGGCTGTCCTTTTCCCGCTTCAGCACCAGCATCCGCCCTCCCGTAGAGCACCAGCAATAAAAGCTTTCCGTGGGCTCATGGTATACGATATAATGCGGTCTGCCGCCGATCCCGGTAAACTGCTGGGAAAACACGTATCTCCCCTGCGCCTCCTCAAAGACCATGATCCGCTCGTTTTCCGTATCGTCTATGAGAAAAACCTCGCCGTCCCCGGCGATGGTATGGCCCTTATCCATTTCATCCGTCATGACCTCCCACTCACTTAAGGGATCCTCCATGTTTTCATGATAGATCACTTCGTTGTGGTAACAGTCTACGATGAAGTAGGTATCCCCGATCTTATTGACCTGGGTAGGCACGGAAAGGTCGCTGAAGGGATTCTTTTGGGGCTCAGGCTGCGCCGCCTCCTGTACATCCTCCACCAGTACCTCCGACTCCCGGATCGCTTTTCCGGAGGAGCCGCAGCCCGGAAGGAAGACAGCCAGGATCCCCAGCCACAGCCCGGCCTTTACCATCTTCTGCTTCAAATCCATGGGAACTATGATAGCAAACCGCGCTCCCATTCACAAGTGCCATTCACGTATATCCTCTCTACGGCATTTCCATCGTAAAACAATGCCCCGGACAACTATCCGAGGCACTGTGCTTATACATGCCGTCCTCCTTTCTCTGATCTGCAGGAACACTTTTGTCCCTCATGTCACAGTCAAAAAAAGAGGACGGGAAATTAACCTCGTCCTCAAAAAAAGAGCTGACCATTATGATCAGCTCTAAATAATCTTGTCTTTATGTACTGTCACTGTTTATGCAAATCTACATAGGATCTGAGTATCAGCCTGAAAACTATCTCATACAATTCATCATAATCTCCTGTCTGATCCGCACGGGATAAAGCAGCTACATACTCCTTTTTGTCTTCGACCTTAATATAAATTGGTGTAATTCCCGATCGCACCAATTGAACATTCATAAAAGCCCGCGATGTTCTTCCATTTCCTTCAGCTCATGTCAAGTAAAGTCCCAAAATTTCTTTAAGAAAATATTTCATCCACTACAGATGACTTTACTGCCCTTCTTTTGTGAGCACTCTGCATCAGTTTCTTAAACATTGCTTCATCCTTACGGTCTTTTGCATCCTGTAGCAGAAAAATAAAAAACGATGTCTGATCCTTCTGGCATTTATGAATAGCAAGAGAAGCTATCTCTACGGCCTTTTCATGATTTCGATCCTTATAATAATCTACAAGTATCTCATACGGCTCTTCTTCCCTTCCAAGATGTTTTTCAAAGTACTCGGCACATTTGTCTTCCTCTCCAAGCTCTCGATAAAGCTTAGCAGCATCCGCACCCAGATATCCTCTTCCGGCTTTCATCATAATCTCCGCACGCTTGAGGTTTTCCTCCCTCGTTGTACAGATTGCATTTGCCAGGTCTTTCATCGGGTCGTATACACCGTAATAGTCATAGAAATCATTATCATATATTTCCTT
>JAILLN010000027.1 GCA_024693135.1 Lachnospiraceae bacterium
CGCTTGCGTGCCTTGGTGTTTCCTAAGGAGCCTCTTTCCGCGAACACGCGGAGATTGCCGCCTGCGAAGACTTGCAAGATCGGCTGCCATGTGAGACAACACGCTTTATCGTTGGCTCACATAGCCGAGATTGCATAGTCGAAGCCAGCGGGAAGCTCCGCATTAAGTGAGCGGTGAGGCGACGTGGAAATGCAAGGCCCGCAGGCGGCGCATCTTTGCCATAATGCAAGGCCTGCCGGCGGCGCATCTTTGCCATAATGCAAGGCCCGCCGGCGGCGCATCTTTGCCACAATGCAAGGACCGCCGGCGGCGTATCTTTGCCACAATGCAAGGCCTGCCGGCGGCGCATCTTTACCACAATGCAAGGCCTGCCAGCGGCGCATCTTTGCCACAGCAGACAAAAAAACCGTCCCCTTGTCTGAAGGGAACGGTTCGCTGGTGGGATCGGGTTTAGCGGATCGTCAATAGGTCGTCTACTTCCTTGCGCTTCGGGGCCTGCGGCTCTTCCGCCGGATATCCTAAGGCGATCAGGGCAGACACGGACTGGCCTTCCGGTACGTCCAGCACCTGGATGATCTTCGCTTCATCAAAGATTCCCATGATGACGGTGCCCAGGCCCGCCTCATGAGCCGCCAGGCAGAAAGCCTCCCCGCAAAGCCCGGCGTCATAGGACTGCCAATGGGTCTCCTTGGACGTGGAAAACGATCCGTCCCGCTCATATCCTGCCCTCTTGTCCACGGTGGTCTGGACGATGAGCACCGGAGCGCCCTTGATGATGGCCTTATTGGGCTCGAAGGTGGTTCCCTCGTCCGCCGCCTTTGCCTTAAGCTCCGGATCCACCACGGCGATATACCTGGCCGTCTGGGAATTTTTCCATGTAGGGGCAAACCTGGCTGTCTCCACCAGGCTCCGGATCACCTCCTCCGGCACCTTGTCCTCCTTGAATTTCCGAATGCTTCTTCTGGTCTTGATTCCCTCTAACAGTTCCATTGCCTTGCCTCCTTTTTTTCTTATTCGTAATCCATTATGTTCAATAACCAATCTGTCCGATCCCAGGCTCTGCCCCGGCCTTCGTCTGAAGCCAGGCGCGGCCATGCCTATTTGCAGACGATATTGACGATCTTCCCGGGCACGTAGATCTCCTTTATGATATTGCCGGAAAGCTTATCCTTTACGGCATCCCTGCCCTGGGCGATGGCCTCCTCCTTCGTGGCATCTGCCTTGATCCTGATCGTTGCGCGAAGCTTCCCATTGACCTGTACGGCGATCTCCTTCGTATCCTCCGCCATGGCCTCCTCATCCGCCTCGGGCCATTTCTCGGCAAAGACCGAGGTCTCATGTCCCAGATCCTGCCAGAGCTCCTCTGCGATATGCGGGGCAAAGGGGGCAAGGAGGACGACGAAGGTCTCTACGGTCTCTTTGTCGATCCCGCCCTTCCTGGAGAGCTCTCCCAGCTTATTATTGAATTCCATGAAGCCGGATACCACGGTATTGAGCGAGAAGGTATTCAGCCTTGTGGTAATGGCATGGATCAGCTGATGGCGCAGCCTCGTAAGCTCCTCTGTGGGCTCGATGAAGCGGTCCATGTTTTCCTGGGCCAGGTTCCAGAATTTCGCCAGGAAGCGGTACACTCCCTCGATCCCACGGTCATCCCACTCGGAATCCAGCTCCGGCGGGCCCACGAAGAGCTCATAGAGCCTTAAGGAATCGCAGCCGTATTTTTCCACCAGATCGTCCGGGGAGATCACGTTGCCCATGGATTTGCTCATCTTCACGCCGTTTTTCCCGGTGACCATGCCCTGGTTGAAAAGCTTCGTGAAGGGCTCGTCGAAGCCGATGGCTCCGATATCATAGAGGAATTTGGTATAGAACCGGGAATAGAGGAGATGCAGCACCGCATGCTCCACGCCTCCGATATACATGTCCACCGGCAGGTATTTGTCGGCCTTTTCCCTGCTCACCAGCTCCTTGTCGTTCTTATTGTCCACATATCTCAGGAAATACCAGGAAGAGCCTGCCCACTGGGGCATGGTATTGGTCTCCCGCTTCGCATCCTTCCCGCACTGGGGGCATTTGCAGTTCACCCAGGAGTCGATGGCGGCAAGGGGTGATTCCCCGGTGCCGGTGGGCTGGTAGGACTCCACCTCCGGCAGGGTCAGCGGCAGCTCTTCTTCCGGGACGGCCACATTGCCGCAGTCCGGGCAGTGGATAATGGGGATCGGCTCTCCCCAATAGCGCTGCCTGGAAAAGACCCAGTCCCTGAGCTTGAAATTTTTCTTTGCCCGGCCGATGCCCATCTTTTCCACGATATGCGGGGCCTCTGCCTTGAGCACGGCGCTTTCCATCCCGTTCCAGTCCCCGGAATTAATCATGGTGCCACTGGCCTCAGTATAGGCCTCCGTCATGTGCCCGATCTCCTTACCGTCCTTTGCGATGACCTGGATGATGGGGATGTTAAACTGTGTGGCAAATTCAAAGTCCCTGTCGTCATGGGCCGGCACGCACATGATGGCTCCCGTGCCGTAATCGGCAAGGACATAATCCGAAAGCCAGATCGGTATCTTCTTCTGGTTCATGGGATTTATGGCATAGGTTCCGGTAAAGACGCCGGTCTTTTCCTTATTCTGCAGCCGGTCCACATTGGACTTATTGGCCGCATCCGTGATGTATTTTTCCACAGCCTCCCTGGTCTCATCCGTCGCCAGGGATTTTGCCAGGGCATGCTCCGGCGCCAGCACCATGAAGGTGGCTCCATAGAGGGTATCCGGCCTTGTGGTATAGACCGTGATCTTTTCATCCCTGCCGTCTATGGGGAATTCCACCTCTGCCCCGTAGGACCTGCCGATCCACTCCGTCTGCATCCGCTTGACCTTCTCCGGCCAGTCCAGCCGGTCCAGGTCGTCCAGAAGCCGGTCGCCGTATTCCGTGATCTTCAGCATCCACTGCTTCAGGTTTTTCTTGGTCACTTCCGAATGGCAGCGCTCGCATTTGCCGTTGACCACTTCTTCATTAGCCAGACCCGTCTTGCAGGAGGGACACCAGTTGATGGGCATTTCCTTTTCATAGGCCAGGCCCTTCTTAAACATCTGCACGAAGATCCACTGGGTCCATTTATAGAAATCCGGATCCGTGGTATTGACCTCTCTGTCCCAGTCATAAATGGCCGCGATCTGGTTGATCTGCCGCTTGATGTTCTTCACATTCTCGGCGGTGGATACGGCCGGATGGATCTTATTCTTGATGGCGTAGTTTTCCGCCGGAAGCCCGAAGGCATCCCATCCCATAGGGTGGATCAGGTAGTAGCCGTTCATCAGCTTATAGCGGCTCCATACATCAGAGATCACATAGCCCCGCCAATGGCCCACATGCAGCCCATTGCCGGAGGGATAGGGAAACATATCCAGGCAGTAGTATTTCTCTTTTTTGCCGTCGTCCACATTGACCGGATGCTTCTCCCAGTATTCCGTCCATTTCTGCTCGATTTTCTGATGATGATATGCTTTTGCCATCTTTTTTTACTCTCCTCTATAACGTATGTTTATCTCTTTCCTGCACCGGCCGGATGCGAAACCCGTAACCGGCCAGAACACGGGCGACAACCGCATTCTGCTCCTTAAAAAGGATATCCCTATGGTAAGACCTGCCCTCTTTCTTGTCAAATCCCTTCATTCGATCCTTTCATACAGCTCCTCTGCATTCGAATCCAGAAACAGCTCATAATGGGAAAAGACATATTCCTTCACATCCTCGTCGTCAAAGGACTCCATGTCCTCGGAAATGATCCACTTCGGCCTCTTTATCTTAAGATACTCCATCACTTCCTCCTTGATCCGGGGATCCAGATGGAGGAAGTAGGGAAGATTGACCGGATAGGGGTTCGTAGGCAGCACCCCCAGCATTTCATAAAAGATCATGCCGGATTCCAGGTCATATACCTCATCCCGCTCATCCTCGGGAATGAAGGACCAGACCTCCATGGTTCCCTCATAGTAGGAGGAATTGGGATATCTGCATAAGCAGTAATTCTCATTGATCTTGTCCATCACGGGTGTCCAGTAGAATAACAGCACAGCCATGACCCCCGCCTCGGTCCAGACCAGTCTTTTCACCGACGCCTTCCCTCCGGCCACGTCTTCCATCATGGAGAAGAACTCGATCAGGAACAGGACGAATAAGGGCAGCTCCGTAATGAAATAGTAGGTATAGGGCGTCCCCAGATGGAGGGCAAAGAAGGTAAAAAGGGAGCCGAAGACCAGGATGTCTTTCCGGTGTTTTTCCTTTAATGAGGCGGGCTTCAGGAACAGGGAAAACAGGAATACCACATAGCAGATGAGCAGGTTTTTCTCCCAATCCAGGGAGAATGCCTCATAATAATCCGTAGACCGCTTGAAGGCAAAGGCAAAGGTACAATAGATGAACCGCCCGAAGGCATGGTTCATGGCAAAATAGGCGCAGACCGGCACGGCCACAAAAGCCGCACCCAGCAGGAAGAGCCCCAGGATCGGGAATAAGAGCTTTGCCCTCTTTCTCCGGATAAGCTCCACCGCCACCGTGATGGCCGCAGCTCCCATGGGTGCCGCTACCGTGATCTTGGATAGGACGATCACCGCAAAGGAGACGCCAAACAGAAAAGCAGCCGTGCCGTAATTTTGATAAGGATCCAGTTCTGTGGCTGCCGGTGCATCTGCGGCTTCCGGTGTATCCGTAGTTGCCGGTGCATCCGTAGTGGCCGGTGCATCTGCGGCTGCCGGGACATCTGCAGTGGCCGGGGCATCTGCAGTGGCCGGGGCATCTGTGGGTGCTGGTTCCGATTCTTTGGCGGGTGCCCTCTCCGGCTCCTCCGGCAGGGCCCCGATGTATTTCAGCGCCAGGTAGATGCAGCCCAGATTGAAGGGCATCATCAGCTCCTCGCAGGTATTGCCTCCCCAGAGCAGGAAGAAATAAACGAAATAAAAGCAGCCAAGGACCGCGGCGCTTTTTTTCGGACCCAGCCGGAGCCTGGCCGTCTTCCACAGGATCAGGGCCGAGGAGCCTGCGGCAATGCATTCAATCAGGACGATGCCTCCCCTTCCCGTAAGCAGAAACTGCCCAATGGCTTCCATCATGAAAAAGACCGGGCCCTTCAGGTCAAAATAATCCCGGTAGGGCACATAGCCCCTGGTAATGGCCCTTCCCATGAGGGAATACCAGGAGCTGTCGTAGCCATAGGCATAACGGAAAAGCGGGCTGGTCCAGCTCGCCGCCAGTAAGACAAATATGCAGCCGCTTAGAACCACGGCTGCATATTCGAATATTTTTTTTGTTCTGGTACTGTCCTTAGTCTTCATCGCTGAGATCTTCAAGCTTGTCTTTCCTGGCCTCGATCTCCTTCTGCTGTACATCGCCCGGGGCCTGCTCATAACGGGTGAACTCATACTCATAATCCCCGGTACCGCCCGTCATGGACCGGAGGTCTGTATTGTAGCCGTAAAGGCTTGCCTCAGGGATCTCCGCCTCCACGGTCTGCTTGCCGTTTCCGATGGGATTCATGCCCATGACCCTGGCCCGGCGCTTATTCAGGTCTCCCATGACATCGCCGGTATACTGGTCCGGCACCGTGACCCTCAAGGTCATGATGGGCTCAAGGAGTACCGGCGTCGCCTTCATGAAGCCATCCTTGAAGGCCATGCGGGTGGCCATCTTGAAGGACTGCTCGGAGGAATCCACCGGATGGTAGGATCCGTCGTAAAGGGTAGCCTTCACGCCCACCACGGGATATGCCGCCAAAGGACCCGTTACCACAGAATCGGCCAGTCCCTTTTCCACCGCCGGGAAGAAGTTCTTCGGCACGGCGCCGCCCACCACCTTCTCCTCAAATTCGAAGGCCTTATCCATATTTCCAAGGGGCGAGAACTGCATCTTTACATGGCCGTACTGCCCATGGCCGCCGGTCTGCTTCTTGTATTTTCCTTCCACATCGCTGGTGCCGATGATGGTCTCCCTGTAGGCTACCTTCGGCTTGGACAGGGTGATCTCCACTTTATAGTCGCTGATCAGCTTGGAACGGACGATCTCCAGATGCTGCTCTCCCATTCCGATAAGGAGGGTCTGCCGGTTCTGGGCATCGTTCACATTCTTCAAGGTCAGGTCTTCTGCCGTCATCTTGGCCAGGGCCTGGGAGATCTTGTCGATATCGCCCTTATTCACGGGACGGTACCGCATGGCCGTATAAGGAGTCGGCAGCTTCAGGGCCGGATAGTGGATGGTGGTCGCCTTTGTGGAAAGGGTATCTCCGGTCCGGGTGACATCCAGCTTGCTCAATGCACCGATATCCCCCGCGTGCAGCTCCGGAATCTCAGTGGCCTTTGCTCCGCAGAGGGTATAGAGCTTGGAGATCTTAACCTCCGCATCCCTCTCATCATTATAGAGCACATCGCCGGACTTCAGCACGCCGGATGCCACTTTGATCAGGGAATACTTGCCGATGTAAGGGTCGATGATGGTCTTGAACACATAGGCGCTCTTGGGCTTGCTGAAATCGTAATCTGCCTCGAAGACCTCGCTGGTCTTGGTATTGATGCCGGCGAACTTCATATTTTCCGGCGAAGGCAGGTACTTTACGATGTCGTCCATCAGTGTATATACTCCACGGCCAAGGAGGCTCGATCCCATGGAGATCGGGACGATGGTGCCGTCACAGACGGAAGTATGCAATGCCGCCCGGATCTCTGAATCCGAGAAGGTATCTCCTCCGAAATACCGGTCCATGAATTCATCCGAGGTCTCGGCCACGGCTTCCATCAAGGAATCCCTGTAGATGCTCAGGTTTTCGGTAGAATAATCCGGGATCGGACACTCCACCGCCTCATTCTTATCATTCCATTTGAAGGCTTTTTCGGCCACCACGTTCACGTATCCCACAAACTTCTCATTTTCCCGGATGGGGAAATGGAAGGGGGCGATCTTCTTCCCGTAAAGCTCCGTCAGGCTTTCCAGCACATTCTTGAAGGAAGCGTTGTCAATGTCCATATTGGATACATAGATGGCACGGGGCACATTATACTTCTCGCACAGATCCCATACCCTCTTCGTACCGGGCTCCACCCCTGCCTTGCCATTGATCACGATGATGGCGGAAGCGGCCGCGCTCAATGCCTCCTCCACCTCGCCCACAAAATCAAAATATCCAGGGGTATCCAGGATGTTGATCTTGCAGCCCTCCCACTCGATGGGGATCACGGAGGTGCTGATGGAGAATTTCCTCTTCTGCTCCTCCTTATCATAATCACTGATGGTGTTGCCGTCATCGGTCTTTCCCATCCGGCTCGTCAGTCCGGCAATGTTGGCCATTGCTTCTGCAAGGCTGGTTTTCCCGGCTCCGCCGTGCCCGACCAGCACCACGTTCCGGATCTTATCTGTCGTATAAACCTTCATGTGCCCTCCATAATTAATATATTTGCCCGGGATTCCCCCTTACGGAAACCCAAACACATATATATTACTAAAAAAATCGATTGATTACAATCTTTTCGATACAAATTCACCAAAAATCCTTTTCAGAGCATTGCAGAAAGTGCGTTCCGGTCGATCTTCCCGTTTTTGTTCAGCGGGAATTCCTCCAGCCGCACCGTTTTGCCCGGGAGCATGAAGGAGGGAAGCTTTTGGTGCAGCGCCTCAGACACCCCTTCTTTTTCAGCCTCCCCTGCATAGAAGAGCACAATCTTCTTCCGCTTCGCATCATAGAGGCAGCAGGCCCTCTGCACTCCTTCCACGGACTGGGCCGAGGCCTCGATGTCCCCCAGCTCGATCCTCTGCCCCATATGCTTGATCTGGAAATCCTTCCGGGAAGTAAAGACCAGGTTCCCTGCACTGTCGTATTTTCCCAGATCCCCGGTGCGGTAGATCCGCTCATAATGCCGGTGGTTCAGCGGATTCTGCACGAAGACTTCCCCGGTCTTTTCCGGATCCTTATAATATCCCAGGGCAAGGCAGCTGCCGGATACGCAGATCTCCCCCTCCTTTCCCTCTTCCTCCACCAGGCCGTCTTTGTCATCCAGCAGAAACACCCTTTCATTGGGGAAGGGGATCCCGGCGGGGATCATCTCGTCATTTTCAAAATCCCGATCCAGCACATAATAGGTACAGTTGCAGGTGATCTCCGTAGGGCCGTAAAGATTCACGTAAACGGCATCCGGCAGGGATTTTTTCCATTTGTTGAGCTGCTTTACGGGCATCATCTCTCCGCTGAACATGACCTGGCGGATCCTCTCCGGCTTCCGGTATTCCAGGCCGTTCATGATGGAGACGAAGCACATGGCGGAAACGGCCCAGATCAGGACCGTCACCTCATGGTCGGCCAGATAATCCATAAGCACCGATGGATTAGAGAAATATGGCCTGGGGATCAGGAGCACCTCGGCCCCGGTAAGGAGGGCGCTGTAGATGTCCTTCACGGATACGTCAAAATCAAAGGGAGCCTGGTTTGCCAGGATGTCCCCTTCCGTGATCTGAAAGATGCGGGTGAATTCCCAGATGAAATCCAATACCGACCTGTGGCCCACCGCTACGCCCTTCGGGATCCCGGTGCTGCCACTGGTAAAATTGACATAGAGGGGATCGGTATCGATATGCCTTCTTCCAGCCTTGGAGAGAAGCTCCTCTGAGGCCGGCGTATGGGAGGCAAGCTCCACAAGCTCTTCTATCCGCTGAAGCCTGACTTCCCTTCTGCTTCCTTCTGCCAGCTTCCTGGCGGCCTCTTCGTTTTCTTCGTCGGTAATGACCAGCGGTGCCTCCAGTACCTCAAGGATCGCTCCCGCCCTTTCCGGCGTCTGCCTCACGTCGATGAAGCTGTAGCAGGCTCCTGCATAGACAGCCCCAAGCATCATCACCACGGCATCCACGCTTTTTTCCATATAGAAGGCAACCGCATCCCCCGGCCCTAACGGACGGCAGCAGCGTCCTTCGGCAAAAGCCGTTCCGATGCTCCTGGCCTTCCTTAAAAGTTCCCCGTAGGTAATGCTTTTCCCCGGATCGGTAAAGGCCCTGTGATCCGGGATCCGCGCCGCGGTCTCCTCCAGCATTTCAAGCACATTGATCATATCCTTCTCCTCGATAAACGCATGTTAAATCCGGCTTGCACCGGCCGGATGCGAATAACACAGCCGACGAAATACGGCCGCTTACGGTATTTCATTCCTATGAATTGATCTCCCAGGTATGTCCTGCCTTCCGCACCAGGGCGGCCTTCCCCTCCACCTCTAAGATCACGGAGGGCAGGTCCCTGCTTAAAAAGAGCCCCAGCCCCTCGGTCACAGAATAGGCGCCGATATTGCAAAACGCCAGCACATCCCCCACGGAGAGCGTCCCCGTCCAATAGTCCCTGACCAGCACGTCGTTTGTGGTGCACAAGGAGCCGCAAAGGCACCAGGATTCCTCCTTGCCCTTCATCCTCATGGAAAGCCTCCGGATCACCGGCACCTTCATTCCCATGATCTGGCCCAGGTAATTCACATGGTTGATCCCGCCGTCTAAGATGCACCAGTTTTTGCCGAAGGAATGCTTCACGTCGGATACCCTAGTCAGATAATAGCCGCAGCCGCTGGCAAGGAACCGGCCCATCTCCACGGTAAGGCTGCTCCATCCGGCGGCCTCGGCAAGGTCCGGCGAAAGCTCCTTTAGCGGGGAAAGGGTATCGGAAAAATCATCTCCCTCGAAATAAGGATGCCCAAGCCCCGGGCCGTATTCCAGCCAGCTTAGGTTCAGGCCGAATTTCTCCCTGAGGAAGGATACGGTCTCCTTCAGCATGGCAAGCTCTTCCCTCTGGTGCTTCAGCTTCAGCCTCTGGGTGCCCGCGAAATAGTGGATCCCCTCGATCTCAAGGAGGTCTTCTTCCCGGTTTTCCGAAAGGATGCGCTCTATGTCTTCCTTCGACATGCCAAACTGGCTTTGGGAAGAAAGCCGCAGCAGGACGCGGATCCTCTGACCCCTTTCCTCTGCCTCCTGCCGGATGAGCTCAGCCTGCCTGGCCGACTCTGCCGTAAGGACCGCCGCCCCATAGCGGACAGCCTCGGCGATGTCCTCCCTTTCCTTATGCACGCCGGAATAAATGATCTTTTCCCCGGGCACCTTGTATTTCTCCGAGATGGAAAGCTCCCCGGGGCTGCAGACCTCAACATAATCCACCTCATCCATCAATGCCGGGATCAGGAAGGGGTTGGCCTTGATGGAATAACAAAGCCGGATGCCTTCCCCTCCCGGAGTCCCGTTTAGGATCCCTTTGATCTGCCTGGCGCGGTTCTTCGCCTCGATGGCATCAAATACAAAAGCCGGAGTCCCATACTGCTCCGACAGCGCCAAAAGCCTTTCGTCCGTCATTTTTTCTCCTTTCGGCATCATCCTGCCATGATTAAAAATTATCTTATGTTTCGATTTATGTGTCAACCTTGCAGCATGACCACCGCTCTGTTATCATGGAAAAAAGGCTGTCTTCCGCTAAAGCCCCGTGCCTGGACGGATGCACTTTTTAAGCATGCCGGGATGAAGGCCAAAGGACAGCGGCATGGCGGCCAGATGAAAAATAAGGAGCCGGATACCTTTAGCGGCCGTTTTTTGCCGGTTACGGGTTCCGCATCCGACCGGTGTAAGTCAGAGATAAACATATATTTACAAAAGGAGGGAAACGTATGCTGAAGGATTGGGTGAAACAGGAAAAGCCGGATGATCCGGAACTTACCGAGCGGCTGAAGGAGGCCCGGCTGGCACTGGCCGGAAAGCAGATGGCCATCAAGGAAAAGAAGCTTCCGGTGCTGGTCATCTTTGACGGCTGGGGCGCCGCCGGCAAAGGAAGCGTGCTGGGCAAGGTGATCCGCAGCCTGGATCCCCGTTTCTTTAAGACGGAGACCCTCTCCCGCCCTTCAGAAGACGAGTTAAGAAGGCCCTTCTTATACCGGTACTTTGCAAGGATCCCGGAAGCCGGCAAGTTTTCCTTCTTTGACGGCAGCTGGATGGACGAGACCACGAAGGGATACCTGACCGGGAGCACCTCCCCCGAAGAATACCGCCGGGAGCTTACCAGCATCAAGCGCTTCGAGCGCCAGCTTTCCGACAACGGATATCTGGTGGTGAAATTCTTCTTCCATATCAGCAAAAAGGAACAGAAGCAGAGGCTGAAGGAATTGGGGAAGGATAAGAATACGGGCTGGCGCGTGGAGAAATGGGACCTATGGCAGAATAAGCACTATGAACTCTGCATGGATGTCTATGAGGACTATCTGGATGCCACCAACCAATTTGTGGCTCCCTGGTATTTCATCGATTCCAAAAACAAGAAATGGGCTGAGCTCCAGGTGACGGAGATCCTGGTAAAGAGCATCGACATCGCCCTGGAAAACACGGGACGCGCCGTGCCTCTGCTGCAGAATACCTTCCCCCTCATCGCCATGCCTTCCCTCCAGGAGATCCCCCTGGACAAGACGATCGCGGACGAGGAATACGAGCAGGAGCTGGACCGCCTGCAGAAGAAGCTCTCCGGCCTCCACAATGAGCTCTATCACAAGAAGGTTCCCGTGGTCATCGCCTATGAGGGCTGGGATGCCGCAGGCAAGGGTGGCAATATCAAGCGGGTCACCGCGGCGCTGGATCCCCGGGGCTTTGAGGTCCACCCCATTGCAAGCCCGGAGCCCCATGAAAAGAACCGCCACTATCTCTGGCGCTTCTGGACCAGGCTTCCGAAGGACGGCCATATCGCCATCTTTGACCGGACCTGGTACGGCCGGGTCATGGTGGAGCGGCTGGAGGGCTTCTGCAGCGAAAACGACTGGCAGCGGGCTTATAATGAGATCAATGAATTCGAACGGGAGCTTTTCGACTGGGGCGCCGTGATCCTGAAATTCTGGGTGCAGATCGACAAGGACACGCAGCTCCAGCGCTTCACCGACCGGCAGAATACCCCGGAAAAGCAGTGGAAGATCACCGACGAGGACTGGAGGAACCGGGAAAAATGGGATCTCTATGAGGCGGCCGTCAATGAGATGATCCAGAAGACCAGCACGGAATTTGCTCCCTGGCATATCCTGGAATCCAATGACAAGCACTACGCCCGCATCAAGGCCTTAAAGACCGTGATCCGGCAGATCGAAAAGCGTCTTTGAGTTCTCTTCCCGAAAGCTTACGGCAGGCCTTATGGATCTGATCTAAGGCCTGCCGTTTTTTATTTCTTCTGGTTAAGATAATCAAAAAGATTCATCTGTACTGCCTCCGAAGATCCGCTCCCGCCTTCCTCCGGCTTCTCTTCCCGGGGGCTTCCCCCCACCTTCTTTCCTTCATCGGAAAGGGGGATGCCGCCAAGCTTGATGAGCTGCTGGTTGCCCTCATATTTCTTATTGTCCCATACAAAGACAGGCGCCCATTTATGCCTCAATGCCTCCGTGGCTCCGGCCCAGGTGCCTCCCCTCTTTATGTCCGACCTTACCACGGCCGTAGCGGCAGACATGGCATAGATCAGCTTATTCCGCTCCATGGCGGCCGCCACGAAGGAGTTTCTGGTCTTTTTCGCAAAGGGCGACACATGGCTCATCAACAGGAGCCTCCCGTCGATCACCTGCTCCCGGTAGTATTGGTCCTTGATCCAGGCCTTCAGGCTGTCCGGAAGGAAGGCAACGGCATCCCCCCCGTTTTCCAGGCAGTGGTTGATGGAGATGCTGTCGATTCCCTTTGCCCCGCCGGAGACGATCCCATATCCCTCCTGAAGGTTCTTTTCCACCATCCTTTTCGTCCAGGAGGCATCCTCCTCCTCGATGGTCCTGGAACCCACATAGCCTGCATACCGGCCATGCAGAAGCTCCTCTTTGCCGCAGGCATACAAAAGCGGCGGGCAGAAGTCTCCCAGCCTTTGATAAAGCTTTTCCGGAAAGTCCTCATCGAGGAAGGTACAGATCCTGATCCCCATCTCCTTCAGTGTTTCCTCGGCAAAGGATATGGCGGCGCTCCGCGCAAGCAGACGTTCCACTTTTTCCTCCCCGCTTTCTGCCAGCTCCCGCAGGGAGTCATTGTATTTGTGATAAAGCTTCCAGAATTCCGCCCTGGAAAGCGGCACATGATCGTCCTTAAAGACGCCGCATAGAATTTTGATATAATCCGATTCCACCTTAAGTATCTTCCCCTCCCCGGCTGCTGTCTGCAAGGCAGAAAGGAAACACCTTTCCTGCCCCCAATTTTTTGAGGCGTCCTCCGGCTACCGTAAGGGTCCATTTGGAATCCACCAGGTCATCCACCAGAATGACTCCCGCCCTGTTTAAGAAGCCGGCTCCTTCCTTTGCCCGGATCTTTGCCACGGCATTCCAATACTGGAAATAGCTGTTCTGCATGGTTTTCTGCTGTGCCCCTTCCCCTGCTGCGCAGAGAAGCTCCCGGTATTCCATCCCCAGCGCTTCAGCCAGACTCTTTGCAAATAAAGCCACCTTCGCATTCCGGGCCGAGGGGATATTGGTGACAATGGTATAGCCTTCCCCCATAAGCCTTTCCTTAAGGACGGCGGCCGCCTTTTCCACCAGCTCCTTCCGGAATTCATCCGCCCTGTATTTATCCTGGGCCACCATCCTGCCGTATCCCGCATCGTTGTATTTCGACAGGACGAGGCCTGTCTCATTGGGGCTTGTGATCTTGGTATTGGGATCAAAGGGATTATCCTTTTCCATCCATTTCAATCTCGGGAGTATCTCCAGGTACAGGCTTCCCAGGTATTCCTGGACTTCAGCAAGCTCCTGCTTCCCAGGCATCCCTATGCCGTCCAGGATATCCTTTTTCAGGCAGTTTGCGCATTTCCCGCAATCCTTTGCCACAGCATCATTGAGCTCATTTACCACAAAGCGGCTGTAGCAGGTCGAAGCGTCCGCAAAGCGGTCTACCGCATCCAGCTCCTGCAGCTTGATCTTGCGGATCTTTTCATAATAAGCGCCCTGATAATGGTAGGGGTTTGCCGACCTGGCATATTTTGTCCTGTCGCTTTCCAGATTCTGGTAGATCACATTCTGGTGCATGAGAAACATGACCGCTCTCTCCAGCGCCTTTTTGGAAATATTGCTTTTTTCCTGCAGGCCCAGAAGGGTAAGTCCCTCAGGCCCTGCCGTATTCAGGGCATTGACCACGGCCTCCTCCTGCTCCTCTTCCGGAAAGGCATTGGCGATGAAATACTCGCTGATCTCCCTGTCCTCCTTCCCGGTCATGAGATAGCAGTAAGCCTCCATCCCTTCTTTCCTTCCCGCCCTGCCGATCTGCTGGTAGTAGGCCACCAGGGAGGAGGGCCTCTGGAAGTGGATGACAAAGCCGATGTCCTCCTTGTCATAGCCCATTCCCAGCTTGATGGTGGCCACTATGGCCTTCAGCTGATTTTCCTTCAGCATCTTCTCGGTTTCCGGGATCATCTCCTTGATATTATTTCCGGAATGATAGGGTCTGGCCTGGATCCCCTCCGCCTGAAGGAAGGCTGCCAGCTGGTCGCAGTCCCTTTGGGTGGAGCAATAGATGATCCCGGAGCCGGGAATATGGTTCAGGTTTTTCTTAAGCCAGGCGTAGCGCTCTGCCTTTGATTCAAGCCTCAATACCTGTATATGCAGGGATTCCCTGGTAAGCGGCCCCCTGGATACGTAGACATTGCTGCCGAACTGTGCCTTCAGATCCTCCACCACCCGGTCATTTGCCGTGGCCGTAGTCCCAAGCACCGATACGTTTTCCGAAAGCCTTGCGATGATCTTATAGAGCTTTCCGTATTCCAGGCGGAAATCGTGGCCCCAGTCCGAGATGCAATGGCATTCGTCCACCACGAAAAGAGCGATCCGAAGCCTGGGGAAGATCCCCGTGATCTCCTTTCGGAACAGGGTTTCCGGCGTCGTGAAAAAGACATCGCATCTTCCTTCCAGCAAAGTGGTCAGGATCTTCTGCCTCTCTGCCTTATCCTTCACGCTGCTGTTCAGCGCCAGGCAGCGAAGCCCCAGCTTTTCTGCGGCTTCCTTCTGGTTATCCATCAATATGAGCAGCGGGCTGACCACCACCGTCATGCCCTTTTCCCGGAGCATCTTGGCCGAGATGAAATAGACCAGGGATTTCCCCCAGCCGGTCTTCTGTACCACGATGGTCCTTTTGTTTTTTACCGTGGCCTCGATGGCTTCATACTGGCCCTCCCGGAATCCGGCCTTCTCTCCGTAGGATTCCTTCAGGATCGCCTCTGCCTTCTTAAAAAGCGCTTTATCCATTTCCCTTCCTCCTTTTTCCTTTCAGCTGATCTGGTCCTTCGCCTCTCCCCCTCCATGATCGCTTAAAAGCACCTCATGAAGCGGTTTCCGGACCTTCTTGCGGGTGATCTCCAAAAGCCCAAGCTTCGTCATGTCCACTGCCTCAGCCTGCACGGGATCCTCCTTAAACAGTTCGGAAAGCCTCTCCATCAAAGCCCTCCGGTGGCCTTTATCCTCCATATTGATAAAATCCACGAGGATGATGCCGGAGAGGTTCCTGAGCCGCAGCTGCCTTGCGGTTTCTTCCGCGGCCTCCAGATTGATCTTTAAGAAGCTCTCCTCCCGGTCATGCTTTTTGATGTTTTTTCCGGTATTTACATCGATCACGGTCAGGGCTTCCGTATATTCGATGACAAGATATGCCCCGCTTTTCAGCCATACCCTTTTTTGAAGGGCTTCCTCGACGGCTGATTCCAGGGAATAAAGACTGCCCAGGGAGATGTCCTCCGCATGGAGCTTTACGGGAATGCCGCCCGAAAACCTCCGGCTTAACGAGCGGAAAAGCTCCGGATCGTCCGTAATGACCTCCTCCGGATGCCCTCCCTTTTCGTCCCGGATCAGAGCCTCAAAAAGCCCGGGGGCTTCATAAAGAAGGGAATAGCAGGTCCGTGTCCCGGCCTTCCGGCAGATCATAGAAAAGGTTTCCATAAGCTCCCCAAGCTCTGACAGGATCTCTTCGCCCGAAGCCGTAAGAGCCTGGGTCCTGACCACCACGGCGCAGGATAGTTCCTCAAGCTCCGCTTTCTTTGGGGAAAGCAGTCCGGTAAGCTCCTGCCGCCTGATGGGATCCCCGATCTTTTTGGAGATGCTGATCCCCTCTCCCTCAGAGGAAAGCACCAGATATTTCCCCGGGATGGAGACCGCCCTGGATACTCGGATCTCCTTGCTCTTCATGGCAGACTTCGTGACCTGGACCATAAGCTCATCCTGGGGCCTGATTTCCTTCAGCTCCCTCGGCTTAAGCTGCAGGAAGGCTTTTTCCTCCCCCAGGCTTAAAAAAGCGCCGCCGGTATTCCTCACCAGGTCCACCACCTTTGCCAGGTAGATATTTCCTACCTTCGCATCCGTCTCCTCCTCAAAGAAAAGATCCGTGACCCGGTTTTCCTTCTTCACGGCAAGGAAGCGGTGCCCCTTGTAGCTGCTGATCAAATAGAGGGTCATGAAAAATGCTCCCCTGCTTCGATCAGCGGCCTGAGGTCCTTCCCCAGAAGCTCCATCCGGGTAATAAGGAGGCAGAAGGGATCAAAGGCAAAGCCCTTTCTTTCATACAGGCTTCCGATGAACTGGCCCGGCTTCACATTGCTTCCGCTTTCCGCGCAGAGCCTCAAGCTGAGCACGCCCTCCCCGGAAAGGGAAAAGCTATTCACCAGCTCCTTTAAGTCGATCTCCCTCGAGCCCTTTTTGGTCTCCTTTTGCATGATCCAGCTTTCTGCTTCTGCATATTCCTCAAGGGCTTCCTTTAAGTCAAAGGGACATTCCTGGCCTGTCCGGAAGCGCACTTCATAATCCGCAGCCCTTACCGATGCCATGGCATTTTCCGCATTTCCGGGAAGCAGCACCAGATCCTTCACCCTTATGCCCTCCGTCTCGCAGGATGCATACTGGCTCAAGAGCCTCTCGGAGGAATAAGCGCTTCTTATTTCCAGATCGAAATACTCCCCCTCGCTTTCCACCCCTACGCTCAGGGGCTGGGCGAAAGACATCTTCTGGTGGGGGGAGTAGCCCTCCGAATAAGCCACGTCGATCCCTGCCCTCCGGTTCAGCTTCTGGAAATAGCGCTGGGTATCCAGATGCCCGATGTATTTCATGGGTCCCTTCTTGCTGAATTTGATCCTTACTTTCATGTTCCGGTTTCCTTATCCCCTGCGCCTTCCGGCATCTGCCGGCCATGATTCTTAAAGCAGATGCCCGTGCCGAATACCGCCGCTCCGCAGGCATTGCAGTGATCCCTGCAATTGGGAGTCACCCGCCCCTCCTTTGCGGCCAGGTATTCCTTCTTCAAATATTCCTTCGAGGCCCCTACGTCGATCAGATCCCAGGGGAAGGCTTCCTCAAGCCCCCTCTCCCGGATGGTATAAAAATCACGGCTTATCTGAAGCTCCTCAAAGGCCTGGACCCAGCGGTCATAGTGAAACTGCTCGCTCCAGGAATCATAGAGGCAGCCATTTTTGTAGGCCCTTAAGATCACCCGGGAAAGCTTCCTGTCCCCCCTGGCAAAGACCCCCTCCAACTCGCTCATCTGATGCTCATGATATTGGTATTTCAGGCTTTTGTGATGGGGCTCCTTTTCCATGGCTTCCTTCACGAGATATGCCTTCCGCAGGAACTCCTCCGGCGGGTTCATCCCGGCCCACTGGAAGGGAGTGAAGGGCTTCGGGATAAAAAAGGAGCTGGAGGAATTGATCATGACCCGGATGCCCTTCCGGTTTTCCCTGGGCACCGTATCGAAATAGGTCCCGGCGATCCGGTCTGCAAGGGAAGCGATGGCAAGCACATCCTCATCCCTCTCCCCGGGAAGCCCCAGCATGAAATAAAGCTTCACCTTATTCCAGCCTGCGGCAAAGGCAAGGCCTGCCCCATTCAGGATATCTTCCTCGGTGATGCCTTTATTGATCACGTCCCGCATCCTCTGGCTTCCGGCCTCCGGAGCGAAGGTCAGGGAACCCTTCTTCCCATCCTCCACCTGTTCCATCATCTCAAGGAAGAAATGGTCGATCCTGAGGGAAGGCAGGGAAATATTGATATACTTCCTGCGGTATTCCTGGACAAGCCACCGCACCAGCTCGCTGATCCTGGTATAGTCCGAAGTGGAAAGGGAGCTTAAGGAGATCTCGTCATAGCCCGTAAAGGAAAGCATGGCCTTCGCATGCTCCTTCAGCACCTCAAGGCTCCTCTCCCTGACCGGCCGGTAGATCATCCCGGCCTGGCAGAAGCGGCAGCCCCGGATGCAGCCCCTCTGCACCTCCAGCACCGCCCGGTCCTGCACTGCCTTTACAAAGGGCACCACCGGCTTCAGGGGATAGGGAGCTTCATCCAGGCTGCGGCAGATCTCCTTCCGGATCCGGTCCGGGGCTTTGTCCCACAGCTTTTCCATCCGTGAGAAGGTGCCGTCTGCATGATAGGAAGGCTCATAAAAGGAGGGTACGTAGATCCCGGGAACCCGGGCAGCCCTCCTTAAGAAATCCTGTCTGGAGCCTCCATTTTTTTTATTTTCAAGATAGGCATCGAAAAGGGCGCGGCACTGTGCCTCTCCCTCCCCGATATAGATCAGGTCAAAAAAATCCGCGATGGGCTCGCTATTGTAGGTACAGGGCCCTCCGCCGACCACGATGGGATCTTCCTCCTTCCGGTCCCTTGAATGGAAAGGGATCCCCGACAGCTCCAGGATCTGCAGGATATTGGTATAGCACATCTCATACTGGATGGTGATCCCGAGGAAATCAAAGCAGCGGATCGGATCCTGGGATTCCAGCGCAAAAAGCGGGATCCCCTTCTGCCTCATGAGCCGGTCCAGGTCGGTCCAGGGGGAATAAACCCGCTCGCACCATACATCCTCTTCGGCATTAAACATGGAATAAAGGATCTGGATCCCTAAATGGGACATGCCGATCTCATATACATCAGGAAAGCACAGGGCATACCGGATCTTCACCTTCTCCCTGTCCTTCATCACGGAGCCCACCTCCCCGCCGATATAGCGCTCGGGGTGCTCCACGGAAAGCAGGATATCGTCCTTCAGCATCAGCTCCCGCAATGTTCCTTACCTCTGTGCGATCTCTTTGGTGATCTCGTCCCAGGTCACGCCCTTTTCCACCATGAGCACCATGGCATGGTAAAGCCAGTCCGCAAGCTCGTATTTCAGCTCCTCCGGATCCGGATTCTTGGCGGCGATGATGACCTCGGTATTTTCCTCTCCCAGCTTCTTTAAGATCTTATCGATCCCCTTATCGAAGAGGTAATTGGTATAGGAGCCCTCCTTGGGATGCACCCTCCGGTCCATGATCACGTCGTATTCTTCTTCAAAGACCTTTAGGGGATTGGTCTCGTCAAATTCACGCTTCATCATCTCATTGTGGAAGCAGCTCCTCTCCCCGGTATGGCAGGCATTTCCGATCTGCAGCACCTTTGCCAGGATCGTGTCATAATCGCAGTCCGCCGTCAGGGACTTCACAAATTGGTAATGTCCGCTGGTCTCTCCCTTGACCCAGATCTCATTCCGGCTCCTGGACCAATAGGTCATGCGCCCGCTCTCGATGGTGCGCTTGAAGGATTCCTCATTCATATAGGCCAGCATCAGCACCTGGCCCGTCTTATAATCCTGGGTGATCACGGGGATCAGCCCGTCTGCGTTCAGCTTCAGCTCGGAAAAGGCGATCTGGCTCTCATAGGTATTCATGGGGATCCCCAGGCCCTTGCACTGCCTCTTGAAGTCCATGAATTCCTTGGCGCTGTAATCCAGCACCCCGCCGGCCACGCCGGAAAGCTCCTCATATTTCCTTAAGATGGCGGCGCTTTCATGCAGCGTCTCCTTCTTCAGGAGGGTAAGCAGGTCCACGGATACCGGATTCGCATTGCCGTCCAGGTTTTTCGCCACCCATTCCATGCATTCTTCCAGATGGTCTTCATCAATGAGGATCAGGGTGCTCACGTAGTTTTTGATCTCCGACTCCCCGGCCTCCATCTCCTGCACTCCCCCGATGCAGGCTGCGATCTTATCCCGGCCGAAGCGCTTGGATACCTCCTCGGAAAGCTCGATATTGCCCGGCTTGGCAAAATTCAATGCGGCCTTCTGGCAGCCGGCATAGATCAGCTTTTTGATATCCTCCAGCCTCTTCACATTTCCGGCTCCATAAATGGGGATATCCACATTGCGGCTGATCTCCTTGATGATGCTCAGATTCTTCTCATGGCCCGCATCATTCACGGAAAAATCAAAGATCAATATCGCATCTGCCCCGCAGTTTGCATATTCCGCGGCGACGGAAGCGGGACTGTCGGAGATCTTCGTCCGGTCGCTGATGCTTTTCACGGCAAGGCCGTTGCTTAAATAAATGCAGGGTACGATCAGTTTGTAATCCATAATCTGCTCCTTCTCTTTTGCTTATGAGAGCCCTACAGGCTTCCCTTGGTGGAAAGGACATCGCCGATGCGCCCATCCAACTCCACGGCCTGCCTCAATGCCTTGGCATATGCCTTGAAGGCGGCCTCTGCGATATGATGGCTGTTGCCGCCGGAGAGCTGCTTTAAGTGGATATTCATGCCGGCGCTGTAGGACAGGGCATAGAAGAATTCCCGCACCATGGCCATATCCATCTCCCCGCAGCGCTCCTGGGGAAATTCCAGGTCAAAGGACAGGTAGGGTCTCCCCCCAAAATCCACTGCGCACAGGACTAAGGCCTCATCCATGGGAAGGATGATGTGTCCGTACCGGCGGATCCCCTTCTTATCTCCCGCGGCTTTCTCAAGGGCTTCCCCCAGGACGATGCCGCAGTCCTCTATGCTGTGATGGCAGTCCACCCTGAGGTCTCCGTCACAGGATAGCTTCAGGTCGAAAAGCCCGTGCCTTGCAAAGCTGTTCAGCATATGCTCGAAAAAGCCGATGCCGGTCTTGATCTCCGACTTTCCTGTCCCATCCAGGACGATCTCGCATTGGATATCGGTTTCCTTTGTCTTTCGGCTCACTGTCCCGATCCGCATCTTAATCCCTCCCTTTTTCTTCAAACCGGACTGCTATGGAATTCGCATGGGCCGTAAGCCCCTCCGCCCTGGCAAACTCCTCGATCTCCTCATGATCCGCAAGCAATGCTTCCCGGGAATAGGAGATCACGGAGGATTTCTTGATGAAGTCGTCCACGGAAAGGGGGGAGAAGAACCGGGCTGTGCCATTGGTGGGAAGCACATGGTTCGGCCCCGCAAAGTAATCGCCCAAAGGTTCCGAGGAATACGCCCCCAGGAAGATGGCACCGGCATTCCGGATCTTCGGCATCACCTCAAAGGGACTCCGGGTGATGATCTCCAGATGCTCCGGCGCGATGTCATTTACGGCGGAAACGGCCTCCTCCAGGGTATCGGCCAAAAGGATGAAGCCGTAATTTTCCAGGGATTTTTCCATGATCTCCCTTCTTTCCAGCTTCTCAAGGAACCCGCGGATCTCCTCTTCGACCTTAAGAGCAAGCTCCTTTGAGGTCGTGACCAGAATGGCGGATGCCATCTCGTCATGCTCTGCCTGGCTTAGAAGGTCGGCCGCCACAAAGCGCGGATCGGCTGTCTCGTCCGCCAGGACCGTGATCTCGGAGGGTCCCGCCACGGAATCGATGCTCACATGCCCATAGACCGCCTTCTTGGCCAGAGCCACGTAGATATTGCCCGGACCCACGATCTTGTCTGCCTTGGGAATAAGGCCTGTGCCGTAAGCCATGGCTCCGATAGCCTGCGCCCCGCCGGTCTTGAAGATCTTATGGATGCCGGCGATCCGGGCAGCGCAAAGCACCACGGGATTGACCCTCCCATCCTTCTTCGCCGGGGTACAGAGGATGATCTCCTCTACGCCGGCCGCCTTCGCAGGCGCTGCGCACATCAGGAGGGTGGATGGATAGGCGGCCTTTCCACCGGGCACGTAGATCCCAGCCCTGGCCATGGGCGTGATCTTCTGTCCCAGGATGGTGCCGTCCTCCCTGGCCCAGAAGAAGCTCTGCCTGGCCTGTCTTTCATGGAAACGGCAGATATTGTCATAGGAGTGCTTCATGACCTCCTTGAGGGAATCCGGTACCTCTGCCTCCGCCTCGCGGAATTCCTCCCCAGTGACCAGGAAGTTTTCCGGATCCAGGCTGCAGCCGTCAAATTTCAGCGCATACGCAAAAAGCGCCGCATCGCCCTTCTCCCTTACTTCCTTCAATATGCCCTCTACGATCTCTTCCTGCTTCTTATAATCCTCCGTGCTCCGCTTCAGGAGGTTTTGCAACAGGTCCTTCCTGCTTTCTTCCGTAAGCGTTACCTTCCTCATTTTTTGATGACCTCCTTTAAGCCCTCCGTGATCTCCCGGATCCTTTCCGCAAAGAGCCTCATGGACACCCTGTTTACCACCATCCGCGCAGACAGCGGGCAGACCTCCTCCAATACTTCAAGTCCGTTTTCCCGCAGGGTAGCGCCCGTCTCCACGATATCGCAGATGACCTCCGAAAGCCCCACGATGGGAGCCAGCTCGATGGAGCCGTTGAGCTTGATGATATCCACGGTCTGATGCTTATGGTTCTGGAAATAATCCTTTGTGATCCGGGGATATTTCGTGGCGACCCGGATCATCTCATGATGCTTCAAAAGCTCTGCCGCCTCCTTCGGGCCGCAGATGCACATCCTGCATTTTCCGATCCCCAGATCCAGGACCTCATAGATCTTGCGGTTTTCCTCCAGGATGGTATCCTTCCCCACGATCCCGATGTCTGCGGCGCCGTATTCCACATAGGTGGGCACATCCGGCCCCTTTGCCAGGAAAAACCGGAGCTTCTTTTCCTCATTGACAAAGATCAGCTTCCGGCTCTCCTTCTCCTGCATGGCAAGGCAGGCAATCCCCATCTCTTCAAACCTGGCCATGGTCTTATCCGCAAGCCTTCCCTTGGTCAGGGCTATGGTCAGATATCCGTCCCCTTCCTTCCTTCCCGCAAGGGCAAGGGCGGAAAACACATCGTCCAGGCAGAGGGTCAGCCCGATGGCCGGCCTGTCCTTTCCGAATTTCGCCAGCAGGCTGTCATAGCGGCCGCCCTTGATCACCGGCTCCCCGAAGGAAGAGGTAAAGGCCCGGAAGATGATCCCGGTATAATAATTGTATTTTGAGAGCATGCCCAGGTCAAAGGAGATATAACGGTCAATCCCCGTTTTCCTGCATTCCCCGTATACCTCCTGAAGCCTTGATACGGCTTTCCTTGCGGTCTCATTTTGGATGCCGTTGAGCGCCTCCTTCAGGACCTCCTCCCCGCCATAGCAGTTGATGCAGGAAAGAAGCCTTTCCCTGGCAGGCCCCTTGATGCCGGCCTCATCCAGGATGTCCTCTGCGGCGAAGGACGTCTTATTGGCGATGGCATCCTTCAGGGAGTTCTCCGTCTTTTCGTCAAGGCCGGCCTCCTTAGAAAGCCCCTGGAAATATCCGGCGTTTCCGATGCAGATCTGGAAATCACTAAGCCCTGCCGCATTAAGGAGCTCCACGCTTAAGCGGATCATCTCCGCATCCGCCAGGGCGCTGCCATCCCCCATGCATTCCGCGCCGATCTCCTTTACCTCCTTCAGCTTCCCCCGATATCTGGTGGAATTGGAGAATACGTTTCCCACATAGGAAAGCTTCACGGCCTCCATTTCGTCCAGGAAATACTTGGCGGCCGCCCTGGCCACTCCCGGGGTGAAATCCGACCGCAGCACCAGGGTATTGTTGTCCTGGTCGAAAAACTTATAGAGCTCATTGGAGGGAGTGGTGCCGATCTCATTGGCAAAGACGTCGAAATACTCAAAGGAAGGGGTTTCGATATCCCGGTATCCGAAGTCCTTTAAGATCTTATGGAGCCTTAGCTCAAGCTCCAGCTTTCTTTCGTGTTCTTCCCCATAGGAATCCCTGACTCCTTCCGGGGTATGCAGTAGTTTATTTTCCATAATCTGTTACCATAACGAAATAAATTATGCAAACCTTCCCCTAAATCCTTCAGAATTTGAATTGGAATGCAGGAAATGTTGCAAGACACTTTAGTGCGCTAAAATTATACCGATTCGCCCTCTCTCCTGTCAAGGTCAAGCTGAATATAGTCCAGGTAGGGCACCAGGATCCCCGGCTTTGGGTCCATGATGAAAGCCGGATCCAGCTCATCGAAGCGGAAGCTCTTCCTGCCTCCTGCAAGCTTCCTTTCCCAGAAGGAGGTAAACTGGCGGAAGGTCAGGTAATAGAGGACGTCCCTGCCGGTGAAATCCAGAAGGAAGAAGGAAACCCCGCCCTGATGTTCAAATTCTTCCATGAAAAAGACCTGATGCTCATGGATATTCTGCAGGGAAAAGGTATCCGTGGCGCATTCCTTGGCATCGAAGCAGACCGGGATGCCCTGGACTGCGCCGATGTAATCCACCGTGCTCTTCTGGTCGAAATACGCTTTTTTGATCAGACGGGACTCCTTATCAAATTCCAGGGGAGTGATCGGGGTGGGGATCTTCTGGATCAGGGCCAGGCGGTTTTGTTCATATTTTTCATTGGTGCGGTTGATCAGTTCCTCTAAGGCAGAGCCGCGAAGGCCCCTCGAATTCCAGGTCGCCATGCCGGATCAAAGCCCCAGGGATTCCAGCTTATCCGCAAGGTCGTCCGGAAGCTCAGCCCTGACCGTCCTGCCCTTCAGGATATCCTGCGGCAAGGTGACCTCATAGCAGTGGAGCATGGGCCGGCGGCATCCGTCCCATCCTGCCCCATATTTCCTGTCCCCGTAAAGCACATGCCCGAGGAATGCGAGATGTGCCCGGATCTGATGGGATTTGCCGGTGATCAGCTCTGCTTCCACATAAGAGGCTTTCGCATTGGAGGAAAGCACCCGGAGCCTGGTGACGATCTCCACGCTGCCATCCACGGGATGATCGGTGATCCTGGCGCGGTTTTCCGCCTTATCCTTTTTCAGATAGGCCCTGTATTCCCCCGACTCCTTCTCCTCCATGCCCCCGTGGCAGATCAGGCGGTAGGCCTTGCGGATCCGTCTTTTCTTGATGGCTTCATCCATGACCTGGAGTCCCTTTATGGTCTTTCCGCAGATCACGATCCCGCTGGTATTCACATCCAGGCGGTTGCATACGGAGGGCTTTGCCGCCTGGGTCTGGGGAGCATGATTCATGAGCAGGTCCACCAGGCTCAGCTTCCCGGTTCCGTCAGACTGGGTAAAGAGCCCGGCCGGCTTATCATAGAACAGATAATCCTCATCCTCGTAGAGAATGCGGTCTAAGTCCATGAGGGGCACTTCTTTATTCTCATCCCCCGTTCCACCGGCTTCCTCCCGCCCCGAAAGCTTGCCAAAGGTCTCATCCGAAAGGAAAAAAGCCACCTTGTCGCCATATTTCAATTTTTCCGAGCCGTCCGCCTTTTTCCGGTTAAGCTCGATATTCTTCTTCCGGAGGAATTTCCGTACCGTGCCCTGCGGCGCGGCCTTCAGGATCCGGAGGGAATATTTGAGGAGAGTAAGCCCTTCCTCCTGGGACGTAATCTGATATTCGATCATTATTATCTCCCGTCACAAGGACAGATTGCCGATCAGGGCAAGCACGCTGAGGTCTTTTTCTTTTTTCTGGGGATAGCCGGAGGCAAGCTTTAGAAGCCTTGCCTTAAAGGCAGAATAATCCTTGAAGATCTTGACTCCCACCCCATCCAGGCCGTTTTTTTCATTCATCTGGCGGATATGCTTCTCCACCAGGGAAGCATCCATTCCTTCTGCCCCGGCGAAGCCGATCAGGCTCCCGTCCGCGCAGGCAAACACGCTGATGCTGTAGCCCTTCTCCGTGGTGGTGATGACGGAATCATAAAATACGGGAACCTCCCCCCGGATCTGCTCGCATTCCTCATAAACCTCCGCACTGCCCGGCTTATGCAGGCAGAACATCACGAAGGATACGGCCGCCATGGCTCCCGGGATGCAGATCACGATGGCCGTGATGCCGAACATCTTCGAATAAACCGGAAAACGGAGCTTTCCCGTAAGGAGGACTGCGAAGGCGAAGAAGAAAAGAAGCAGGGCCTTCAACAGCGTATAATAGCGCATTCCCTTCAGATATCCGTAGGTCCCCTTCCGGGGCTTTTTCAGGAAGCCCTTCATTTCAGGGCTTTCAGGAATTCCAGGAGCAGCTCCCACATCCTGCCTGCGGAAGGCACGGAAAGATTTTCATGGGGCGTATGGGCTCCGTTGATCTGCGGCCCGAAGGATACGATATCCACCGGCTTCATGGCCTCATAGATGATGCCGCACTCCAGTCCTGCATGGATGCCCTTTACCACCGGCTCCTTCCCGAAAAGCTTCTGATAGGTCTCCACCAGCTTCGGCATCATCACGGAATCCCCGTTGTATTCCCAGGCCGGATAATCCCCTCTTTCCTTATAGGAACCCCCGAGGCTTTCCGCCAGGAGGCGCAGCTTCTCGGAAAGGGCATGCTTCTCGCTTGAGATGGAGCTGCGGAGGGCCGCCTCGATGGTGAATTCCTCCTCGCTCAGCCGCATGATGCCGAAATTCAGGGAGGTCTGCACCAGGCTTTCCTGTCCCTTTTCCATGCACATCTTCTGCACTCCGTTGGGCACCATATTGAGCATGAAGACCATTTTTTCCTGGCGCTTCTGCTTCACCACCTCTTCCTCGGCTTCTCCCCGGTTTTCGCAGTAGATCATGAGATTGTTTTCGTTGGCCCGGTATTCGTTGCGTACCTTCTTTTCGAAATCCCGGACCAGCTCTTCCAACACGCGGATGTCCTGCTCCCGGATATGCACATGGAGGCTGGCTTCCCTCGGGATCGCATTGTCCATGAGTCCTCCCTGGAGACTGGCGATCCGGTATTCCAGTTTCTTGTCCATCTCGACCAAAAGCCTTCCCATGAGAAGGATGGCATTGGCCCGGTATTGGTTGATCGTCTCTCCGGAATGCCCTCCCAGAAGGCCGCTGATCACGATCTTATACTTCACCCCTTTATGGAGGCTCCATTTCACCGGAAGGGTCAGGCTTCCCCTCATCCCTCCCGCACAGCTGTTGAAAAATATGCCCTCGTCCTCGGAGTCCAGATTGATGACCCGCCTTGCCTTCAGCACGGAATAATCAAAGGCTTTCGCCCCCTCCATCCCCGTCTCCTCGTCGGTAGTAAAGAGGCACTCAAGGGGAGGATGCTCGATCTCCGGCGAATCCAGGATGGCCAGGGCATAGGCAATGGCAATGCCGTCATCCGCCCCCAGGGTCGTGCCCCTGGCAAAAACGGTATCGTCCATATAGGCTAGGGGCAGGGGATCCTTCGTAAAATCATGGCGGGTCTGGGAATCCTTCTCGCAGACCATGTCCATATGCCCCTGGATCATCACCGGATCCGAGGCTTCATAGCCCTTCGAGGCTTCCTTCCGGATCATCACGTTGCCGGCTTCGTCCTGGATATAATCAAGCTCCCTTTCTTTTGCAAAGCCTGCCAGATAATCCGATATGGCCTTTATATTGCCGGATCCTCTGGGGATCGCGCTGATCTCTTCAAAGAATCGAAAAACCTTTTTCGGCTCGAGCCCCTCCAATGCTCCCATGACATCTGCTCCTTCCTTGTTAAGCTTTCCTTGCTTCTCAATCATCCGTCCCTTTAAGGAAACACAGGGGAGAGCGTCGCCCTCCCCTGTACGTAATCTGAAAGATCTAACCGGTCAAAGAATATCTACATTATCATCTGTGCCGCCCATGGCTCCGGTCTGCTGCAGCTGCTGTCCCATGCCGGGATCCGGCGGCAGCTCCTGCATCGGCATCTCCCCCTCGGGAAGCATCCCGGGCTCCACCTGCACCGTGGCCGTCTCCGGCATGCCCATGTCCGTGGCCACCTGTCTGGAAAGCTGGGCTCTGTTTGCGGAAACGCGGTTCAGCGCCTCATTGAGGGAATTCAGCAGCTCCATATAGCGGGATTCGGCATTGGTGATGGTCTTGCTGATGATATCCTCCAGGCTCTGCAGCTCATCGTCCGTATACTGGACGGCGCTCATCTGGTAATTATTGGCATCCCTGGTGGCGCTTGCCAGAAGCTCCTGGGCATTGCCTTTAGCCTGGGATACGATCTCATTTGCCTGGGCGTAGGCCTGCTGCATGATCTGATTCTCGCTCACCATCTGATTCTGGTAAGCCTGCGCCTGCTCGATGATCCGGTCTCCGTCCTTCCTCGCCTTGTCTAAGATCATGTCCTTATTCACAATGATCTGCTGGCATTTTTTGATCTCCTCCGGAATATGGTCCCTCAGCTCTCCCAAAAGCTCCATCATGTCGTCCTTATTTACGATGATGTTTTCCTTGTTGCTGAAGGCCGCGTACTTGCAGTTTTCGATCAGGTCATAGATGTCATCGATCGTCTGTTCAATTTTGTTTGCCATGGCAATCCCTGCCCATCCTTTCTGGATTATTATATCATAAAGGCTTTATTCAGGCTTGATCGGACGCAGCTTGGCATAGATCCTGTCGGCAATGAGATCCGGCACGAAGAGGCTGATGTCTCCTCCAAAGGCCGCCACCTCCCTTACGGTGGTGGAGGACAGATATGCATACTCCAGGCTCGTGGTCAGGAAGACGGTATCCGCCTTGGGCGAGAGCTTGCGGTTGGTCTGGGCCATCTGCAGCTCATATTCAAAGTCCGTGATCGCTCTCAATCCGCGGATCACAACCTCATATCCGTTTTCCGTGACATAATCCGCCAGGAGCCCGGAGAAGGAATCGATCCGGACATTCGGCAGATCACGGCATACGTCCTTTAACATATTAACACGTTCGTCTACAGAAAACAACGGACTTTTTGCTTTGTTGTTCAGGACGCTGACGGTAAGGCTGTCAAAGATGCGGGATGCCCTGTGGATGATGTCGATATGCCCATTGGTCACCGGGTCAAAGCTTCCCGGATATACTGCATTTGCCATGTGTTCTCCTTCCTGCCTTTCCGGCTCAGTCCGAACCTGCCCCGCTTTTCTTTACGAAAAACAGATGCCGGTTGGAACGATAATCCTTGGTTTTTGTCAATGCGAAGCCAAGCTCTCCGGCGAAGGAAAAATCGGTATCATTGGAGGCCTCCACGATAAGGAGGGTATCCTCTCCCATCAGGCCGCTCCGGGAAAGGAAGCCCATGGCCATCTGCTCCAGCCCCTTTCCGTAGGGCGGATCCAGGAAAAGGATGTCCGCAGGCCCTTGAAGGCTCCGCTCAAGCTTCTGCAGTCCGGTCAGGGCATCCATAGCCATGACCTCTCCCCTTTCGGAAAGATGGGTCTTTTCCAGGTTCTGCCGGATGACCTCTGCCGCCTTCTTATTATGCTCCAGAAAGAAGCACCTCTCTGCCCCCCTGGAAAGTGCCTCGATCCCGATGCCCCCGCAGCCGGCAAAGACATCCACGAATATGCTGCCCGGAACCTCTGTCTGGATGGTATTGAAAAGAGTTTCCTTATAGCGGTCAAGGGTGGGCCTGGTCTCCATGCCCTTCAGGCTGATGAGGCTGATCCTCCGGGCGCTTCCTGCGATGACCCTCATGACAGCCTCACCTTCGTCCCCTTGCTGTCCCGCCTGGTCAGCTTGATGCGGGTCAGAGGCATCTGCTTATCCTTATATTCTATGGTGCGCTCATCGGCATAATTCATATAATATACCTCCTCCAGCTCGTCTCCCTCCTGGAGCTTCATGCCGCGTACCCCCACGGCGCCCTTCTTTTTTTCCGGCACCTCCTCTAAGGCGAAGCGGATGAAAAAGCCGCTCCTGCTCTGCATCAGGATCTGCCGGTCAGTCTCCTCATCGTAAAGCCGGATCCGGAAGAGCTCGTCTCCCTCCGACAGTCCGGTGGCTGACACGGTCCGCTTGGTGGTCACGTCAAATTCGGAGCCCGGCACAAATTTCATCATGGCTTTTCTTGTGATGAAGAGAAGCCGTGCTTTGATGACCTGGCTCAAGTCTGCTACCAGGACGAAGGTTTCCTTCGCACTGTCAAAATTGCTCAGATTGTCAATAGGCACGCCCTTGTCCCTAAGCTTCCCAAAGGGGAGATCGCGGATCTTTACGATATGCAGCTGCCCGGTATTGGTGAAGATGCTGGCACGGCCGGTATTCTTTACCACAAAGCAGTGCCTGAAGCCTGCCTCGTCCCCTTCGATGGTTTCCCTGTTGCGCTCATAGGTACTGACGTCGATGGTCCTGGCATAGCCGAACCGGTCCATGACAAAGACCACGTCCATCTCCTCCATGGGCTTTTCTTCAAAGACCGCGGCGCCGATATTGGCAATCTCCGTCCTGCGCTCTTTCCCGTACTTTTTCCCGATCTCATCCAGGTCCTTGATGATCTGCTTTGACATGGACCTGGGATTTTCCAGGATGTCCCTGTACCGGTTTATGCATTCCACGGTTTCTTCATGCTCCTTTAAGAGCTGGGTGATCTCCAGCCCGATCAGCCGCACCAGCCTCATGTCCAATATGGCGGAAGCCTGCTTCTCCGTAAACCGGAGCTGCCCTGCCTCCCGTTCAGACTGGGCCGACTTAAAGCGTATGCCCGCCGTGCTGCCGTGTACCAGGCAGTCCATGGCCTGTTCCCGCTTCGTGGAGCCCCGGAGGATCTCTACGATCAGGTCGATCACATCGCAGGCCTTAATGAGCCCCTCCTGGATCTCCTTCCTCCCCTCCTCCTTTGCCAGAAGATTGGTATATTTCCTGCGGTTGACGTCATAAAGGAAGGCCACATGGGCAGAGATGGCCTGCCTCAGGCCCAGGGTCTCCGGCCTTCCTGAAGAGACCGCCAGCATGTTCACGCCGAAGGTATCCTCCAGCCGGGTCTTGCTGTAGAGCAGATTCTTGATATTTTCCAGATCCGCATCCTTCCTGCATTCGATGACGATGCGGATGCCTTCCTTGGAGGACTGGTTGGAAATGTCCGTGATATCCGTGGTCTTCTTGCTCTCCGCCAGATCCGCCACGTCGGCCATGAATTTCGCGATGCCGGAGCCCACCATCGTATAAGGGATTTCCGTCACCACCAGGTTCATCCGGCCGCCCTTCCCCTTCTCCGTCTCCACCCTGCCCCGGATCTTGATCTTTCCGGTGCCGGTCTCATAGATCTGCCTCAGGTCATCCCCATTGGTCACGATCCCTCCCGTGGGGAAATCCGGACCCGAGACGATCCCCATCAGCTCCTCCAGGCTGATGTCGCGGTTTCGGACATAGGCCTTTTCGGCTTCTACGATCTCCTTCAGGTTATGGGGCGGAGTGGATGTGGTCATGCCCACGGCGATGCCCTCGGAGCCGTTTACCAGAAAGTTGCAGATCTTGGCGGGAAGCACCTCCGGCTCCTTCTCGGTATCATCGAAATTCGGGATGAAGTCCACCGTATCCTTGTCCAGATCCCTCAGGAAGGCATCCTCCGTAACGCTCTGGAGCCTGGCTTCGGTATAACGCATGTGCGCCGCCGTATCTCCTTCGATGGAGCCGAAATTGCCATGGCCGTCGACCAGGGGGCATCCCTTCTTGAATTCCTGCGCCATGACCACCAGGGACTCATAGATGGAGCTGTCGCCATGGGGATGGTATTTACCCATGGTATCTCCTACGATACGGGCGCTTTTCCGGTAGGGCCTGTCGCTCCGTATACCCAGCTCGTCCATATCGTAAAGGGTCCTTCTCTGCACCGGCTTCAGTCCGTCCCGGATATCGGGGATCGCCCGGGAAATGATGACGCTCATGGCGTAATCAATGTAGGACTTCTGCATGATGTCCGAATATTCTGAATTGATGATATTTTCTGTGATCATAGATATTCCTTACTCCGCGATGTTGATCTGGCAGGCCTTCATGGTCTTCAGGGCGGCCTCATGCCCCTCCGGCGTAACCCCGGCACAGCAGGCCGGATCCACAAAGATCGGCACATCCGGCATGACGGCCTTCAAAAGCAGTGCATTGGAGACGACGCAGATGTCGGTGCAGAGCCCGCAAAGCTCCAGCTCCAGCTCCTCTTCCTTCCCCATCTCCGAAAGCTTCCTTGCCAGGTCCGTGGAGCCGAAGGTGGGCTTTTCGTAGATCAGCGCCTTGCCCAGGGCCTCCTTGATCTTCGGATTAAGCTGCCAGCCCTCCGTTCCCCGGATGCAGTGCTCCACCGGCAGGTGTTTTCCTTCCTGGGTCTTAAGGTAATGGGGGCCGTGGGTATCCATGGTGGCGATCCGGTCTGCCTCCGGATAGGAACGGATCTTTTCGGCCACCCTGTCCACGATGGCCTCGGCCTCCTTCGTGCCCAGGGCTCCGTTGATGAAATCATTCTGCATATCGATCACGATCAATTTTTTCCTCATTTTCTTCTCCTCCAGAAAACGCATGTTTATCTCTGACTCACACCGGCCGGATGCGGGCTTTTCCCCGTCAGATATCTAATGCCGCTTCCTTTGCATGCTCGTAAATGAAATCCTTCCTCGGCGCCACTTCATTTCCCATGAGAAGCTCTGTGGTAGAGGACGCAAGCCTCGCATCGTCTATGCTGACCCGCCGCATCTTCCTCCGGTCCGGATCCAGGGTGGTCTCCCAGAGCTGCTCCGGATCCATCTCCCCCAGCCCCTTATAGCGCTGCAGCGCGAAGCTTCCCTTATGGGTCCTGCGGTATTCATTCAAGGCCCGGTCGTCATAGAGATAAGCGGCCTCCCCCTTCGCCGGCTGAGCCCGGTACAGGGGTGGCATGGCGATATATACATGCCCTTGGAAGATCAGATCCGGCATGAAACGGTAGAATAAAGTCAGGAGCAAAGTGGAGATATGCGCTCCGTCCACATCCGCATCCGCCATGATGATGATCTTGTCATACCGGAGCTTTGTGATGTCAAAATCATTCCCATAGCCCTCCGAAAAGCCGCAGCCGAAGGCATTGATCATGGACTTGATCTCCGCATTGGCCAGAACCTTGTCGATGGAGGCCTTCTCTACGTTCAGGATCTTGCCCCGGATCGGCAGGATCGCCTGGTACATGCGGTTTCTGGCGGTCTTGGCTGAGCCCCCGGCGGAATCCCCCTCCACGATAAAGATCTCGCATTTCGATGCATCCCTGGATTCGCAGTTTGCCAGCTTCCCGTTGGAATCAAAGGAATACTTCTGTTTGGAAAGAAGATTCGTCCGGCTTTTTTCCTCCTGCTTGCGGATCTTGGCCGCCTTTTCCGCTGCGGAAAGGATGGCCTTCAGGGATTCGATGTTCCGGTCGAAGTAGAGCTGGATCTCATCCCCCGTGACCTTGGCCACGGCTCTCGCGGCATCCTGGTTGTCGAGCTTTGTCTTCGTCTGCCCTTCAAAGCGCGGATCCGGATGCTTCACGGAGATCACGGCGGTCATGCCATTTCGGATGTCCGTCCCATTGAAATTGGGATCCTTATCCTTCAGGGTGCCCAGCTGCCTGGCATAGGCATTCATCACCTGGGTGAACTGGGTCTTGAAGCCCGTGATATGGCTTCCGCCCTCGGAATTATAGATGCAGTTGCAGAAGCCCATCACATCCTCGTGGAATTCATTCACATACTGGAAGGCACATTCCACGGCGATCCCTTCGGACATGCCCTTGAAATAAACCACATCCGTCAAGGCTTCGTTATTCTTGTTCATATCCTTGATAAAGCCCACGAGCCCCTCCGGCTCATGATAGGTGATCTCCTCATAGACGGGACCCCGCAGGTCCTTGTAATAGATCGTAAGAGACGGATTCAGGTAAGCCGTCTCATGCAGCCTGGATTTGATCTCATCTGCCTTGAAGCGGGTGGTATCAAAGATCTCCGGATCCGGTGCAAAGTTAATCCTTGTGCCGGTGCGGTTCGTCTTCCCCAGGACGGGAAGCAGGCCGTCTATGAGCTCCACGGTAGGGATCCCTCTCTCATAACGGTCATGGGAGATTACGCCGTCCCGCTTGATGGTGATATCGAGATATGCGGACAGGGCGTTGACGGCTGAAGAGCCTACGCCGTGGAGTCCTCCGCTGGTCTTATAGGAGCTGCCGTCAAACTTCCCGCCGGCATGCAGCGTAGTCAGTACCACCCTTTCTGCGGATACCCCCTTCTCATGCATGCCCACCGGGATGCCCCGTCCATTGTCCTCCACCGTGGCTGACCCGTCTGCCTCCAGCGTTACCCGGATGGTATCGCAGAAGCCGGCCAGGTGCTCATCCACGGAATTATCCATGATCTCATACAGGCAGTGGTTTAAGCCCTTCACTCCCGTAGTGCCGATAAACATGCCGGGCCTCAAACGCACCGGCTCCAGCCCCTCCAGCACCTGTATGCTGGATGCGCCGTATTGATCCTTCTTTTCTGCCATGTCTCCCCCGCAAATACTGCGTCTTTGGCGGCTCGTATTCACCGCTGCATATAGCATTAACTATGATATTTTACCACAAGATTTGGAAATTGCAAGACTTTGCCGAATATATGTTCGAACTGTTTGGGAGACGGTTCACTGATCGAAGACACTCGGATCGGGACTTTGAAAGGGCCGCCGCAAGACAGTCCTGCGGTGGCCCTTAACGTTCAGCATGCCATCCGTATCAAAAAGAGACGGCAGCTTTGTCTCCGGGACTTATTCCACTATGACGGAAATCTTATCGGTCTTTCCGTTGATCTTGGCGGTAATGCTGGCTTTCCCGGGCTTCCTCGCGTACACAAAGCCGTTTATGGAGCAGCTGACCCTGCTGCTTCCTCCCTTAGCTCCCTGGACGGTGCCGTTTTGTATCTGCCACTAAGGCATGTCACGACCCAGCCTCCATCCTTTTTAGGATGGCATCCACATTGTACTCCGGAGCAAATTCTGAGGCGATGGCGCAGATCCCGGACACATATTCTTCCCCTTCCTCTACCTCGTCAGCGATAACCCAAACCGGTTTCCCCTTGATCAGCTTCTTTATGATCTGGGTCACTAATTGCTTCTCTATCCCTTTCTCTATTCCTTTCTCTATCCCTTTCTCTATTCCCTTCTCTATCCCTTTCTCTATTCCCCGCTTTTCTCCGCGTTCCTCCAGCACTTCAAATGCCCTGCACATCCTTTCACTTCCTCCCTTCTCTGACCCAACAGTGATCTTTGAATTCGTAAAACAATTATATCGCATATTGCCGCCTGCTTAAAAAAGGATGAAACGGCTGGTAAAGAGCACTGTCTCCTTTTTACAGGTCAAAGAGCGAGAGCTGGTTGCTTTCCGGCATGCTGCCTAAGATCCCGATCTCCTCCAATTTTTCCGCCATCTTATCCGACGCCCCGCTCCTTAAGCAGAAATCCTCCTTTGAGAGAAACGGGCCCCTCTCCGGGGAGCTCTGCAGCTTCGTAAGGATCTCCCCTGCCACCTTTACGCCGATGCCGGTCACCGAAGACAGATGCGGCATGATCTTTCCGTCCACGACCTTGCAATACCTGGCATCTGCCTGATAGAGGTCGATGGGCATAAATTCAAATCCTCTCTCATACATCTCAAGCACCAGCCTCATTTCATGGAGCTCATCCAGCTCCTGATCGGTGGGCTTTTCCTTATTTTTGATCTCCGCCATCTGTTCCTTCAGATAGCCCTTCCCCCGGCAGCATTTCTCATAGGAAAAGGTCTTTGCACGAATGCAGAAAAAGGCGCTGTAATACTGGAGAGGATAATGCACCTTATACCAGCCCACCCTCCAGGCCATCATGACATAGGCCGCGGCATGGGCTTTGGGGAACATATAGCTGATCCGCTTGCAGGAATCGATATACCATTCCGGCACCTCTGCTTCCCTCATGGCCTGCTCCATCTCCGGTGCCAGTCCGCGTCCCTTCCTTACGCTTTCCATCGTCTTAAAGGAGAGCTGCTTATCCATTCCCTTGCCGATGAGATAGATCATGATGTCGTCCCGGCAGCAGATGCAGGTGGAAAGGGTTGCCGTCCCACTTAAGATCAGCTCGTCTGCATTTCCAATCCATACCCCGGTACCATGGGAAAGGCCGGAGATCCTTACCAGATCGGAAATATTCTGGGGCTTGGCATCCACCAGCATCTTGATGACGAAATTCGTGCCAAATTCCGGGATCCCCAAGACCCCGTTGGGCACGCCGTCAATCCTCTCCGGAGTAACGCCTATGCTGGAGGTATCCTGGAAAAGAGCCATGACAAGGGGATCATCCAGAGGGATGGTCTCCGCGTCGATCCCGGTCAGATCCTTCAGCCTCTTGATCATGGTAGGATCGTCATGTCCCAGGATATCCAGCTTCAGTAGGTTATGCTCGATGGAATGGTATTCGAAATGCGTCGTGATCGAGGAGCCCTCGGTCTTGTCCGCCGGATGCTGGATGGGGGTGAAGCTGTCGATCTCCTCCCCATGGGGAAGCACCACGATGCCGCCCGGATGTTGTCCCGTGGTCTTCAGCACTCCCGTGCAGCCCTCCGCAATCCTTTCGATCTCACATCTTCTTTTATAGGCATTTCTGGATTCATAATATTTTTTCACAAAACCAAAGGCGGTCTTTTCCGCCAGGGTGGTCATGGTCCCGGCACGGAAGGTATATCCCTTCCCGAAGATCTCCTCCGTGTATTTATGCGCCCTTGACTGATATTCGCTGGAAAAATTTAGGTCGATATCCGGCTCCTTGTCTCCCTTGAAGCCTAAGAAGGTCTGGAAGGGGATGTCAAAGCCCAGCTTCTGGAGCGGCTTCCCGCAGACCGGGCAGTTCCGGTCCGGCATGTCGATGCCGCAGGTTCCCGTCTTTGTGCACTCCTTTACCACCTCGGATTCAAAGTCAGAATAATGGCAGGATGAACAGATATAATGAGGCGGCAGGGAGTTCACCTCGGTGATGCCGGCCAGATAGGCCACAAAGGAAGACCCTACGGATCCACGGCTTCCGACCATGTAGCCGTCTTCATTGGACTTCCATACCAGCTTCTGGGCGATGATGTAAAGATCCGCATAACCATGGCTGATGATGGAATTCAGCTCGGTATCCAGCCTGTCCTTTACCTGCACCGGCAGCTCTTCGCCATAGATCTCCGCCGCCCGCTCATAGCAGATCCGGCGAAGCTCCTCATCGGAACCGGGAAGCTTCGGGGAGCATTTATCCGGCCGCACCGGAGAGATCTTTTCGATCCGCTCAGCGATCCGGTTGGGATTCGTGACCACCACCTCGTAGGCCTTTTCTTTATCCAGGTAGTTGAATTCATCCAGCATTTCTTCGGTGGTATGTAGATACAGGGGAGGCTGCCGGTCCGCGTCCTTGAATTTCTGCCCGTCCATGATCACGGCACGGTACAGGGCATCCCCGGGCTCCGTAAAATGCACATCTCCGGTGGCGCATACCGGGATCTTCAGCTTCTCTCCCAGATCGATGATCCTGCGGTTCAGCTCCTCGAGGTCATCCCTTGTCCTGATCCCGTTGTCCAGCTCCTCCGACAGAAGGAATTCATTGTTTCCCAGCGGCTGGATCTCCAGGTAATCATAAAACCGGGCGATCTCCAGCACATCCTCCTCCTTGGAGTGGTCTACCAGCGCACGGAATAATTCCCCCTGCTCGCAGGCGGAGCCGATGATCAGGCCCTCCCTGTGCTTTATGAGCTCGCTCTTTGGGATCTTGGGCTTCTGATAGAAATACTGCAGATAGGATTTTGAAACAAGCCGGTACAGGTTGACCCGGCCGATGTCGTTTTGTGCCAGCAGGATCACATGGAAGGGCATGAGCTTTTTGATGGATTCATCGCTGAGCTTCGCAGACTGCTCCAGCTGCTCCACGGTCTCGATGCCCTGCTCCCGGAGCATCTCCACAAAGCGGAGAAAAATCTCGGCTGTGCATGCCGCATCATCCGATGCCCTGTGATGATTCAAAAGAGAGATCCCCAGCTCCTTTGCCGTATTATTGAGCTTATGGTGCGCAAGGCTTGGCAGCAGCAGCCTGGACAGGTTCATGGTATCGACAAAGACCTGTTCAAAAGGTATCCCCTGTCTTGCGGCATTGGCCTCGATGAAGCGGAGGTCAAACCGGACATTATGGCCGGCCAGGGCGGCTCCCCTGGTGAAATCCAGAAATCTGGGAAGCACCTTCTCGATGGTATCCTTGCCCTGCACCATCTCATCCCGGATGCCGGTGAGCTTTTCGATCCGGTAGGGAATGGGGATCAGCGGGTCGATCAGTTCATCAAAGGTATCCACGATCCTTCCATCCTGGACCAGCACGGCCCCGATCTCAATGATCCGGTCCTCATCGGCGTAAAATCCGGTAGTCTCGATGTCAAATACGCAGAAGGTATCATCCAGCCGGCAACCGTCCGTATCCGGATTTCCGATCCGCCCGCAGGGCTCCTGCAGGTCGTCCACCAGATACCCCTCTAAGCCGTAGATAAACTTAAAGTCCTCCGGCAGCTTCTGATCGCCCAGTGCCTTATAGAAATCATTATTGATGGACACCGGGAAGGACTGTACCGTACCGTGGTCCGTGATGGAAATGCTCTTCCATCCCCACCGGATGGCATTTTTGGTAAGATCAGCCAGGTCGCTTACGGCATCCATCCGGCTCATCTTGGTATGGCAGTGAAGCTCCACCCTCTTTTCGGGAGCGTTATCCATGCGGGTTTGGCGGAAATCCTCGATTTTCCGGATCCCATAGATCCGGTTGACCCGAAGCTCCGGGTTTTCCTGCTTCTCCTGATCATAGGAGGAGATATAGACATCGCCGTTCAGCTTGATAAAGGACCCCTCCTGGAAATGCGGCCGCAGGTCTTCTGCTCTCTCCGCCTTGACTAAAAGGGTCACCCCGATGCTGTCGGTAAAATCCGTCAGGTCAAAGGAAAAAATGGCCCATTTCTCCTGACTGACCAGCCTTTCCTCCACCTTCCGGATCATCCCCCGGATGGTCACCTCATTCATGGGGCCGGTGATATTGCTGATGGGAATGGCGGCTTCCGTCATATCTCCGCCAAAAAAGACATCCGGATCATCCGATTTCCTCACGGCTGACCCTCCCGATCTTTCCCTCCTCTTCCTGCGGTCTGGATAATTTCCCTGCGGCTTTCCTCCCGTCCACTTCTTCGGTTTATCCGGTTTCTTTTCACCCGCAGAGATGTTCCTTTTGATCTCGATATATTTTTTCTGGGCGGCCTCGTTGTCCAGCTTTTCCTGCTCGGTAAGCGCTGCTTTTTCGTAGCTGATCGTGACCCCCGCTTCCAGCCCGCAGCGCTCGCAGAGGATATTCTTTAAGAAGCCGTAAAGCTCCTGCTCAAAGCTCCGGGCGATCACGGTATCCGGCAGCACCAGATGAAGGTCATTCTGGTTTTCTACATTTTTCCCCGCATTCCGGTAAATGGAAAACATCAGGGGGGAGTCCACCTTCATCTCATACAGGATGCTGGTCCCGTATTCCCTCATGAGGTTTTCCAGGTCATATCTCTTTGACAGGCGGAAGGCCTCGTGCAGGGTGACCTTTCCCTGATTCCCGGGAAAGATCATTTTGGTGAGTCCCCGTTCCGTTTCCATGATATCCTTCTTATGGATCAGATGGTTGCTGGTCAGGTAGACATCCACCTTGGTCTTTTCCCCGTTGGAGGTGATGCGGTTTACGGTGGTGTCTTCAAAAAGCTCCCTGCTTTCCTCATTCTTGGGATGATATGCAGGAAATACATCATAGAGGTTTTTGACTGCCGGATTGCTCATATGGATCCTCTCTTGCGCTTATAATGAAAGAAACCGAACCTATAGTCCGGTCCGGTTTCCCGTCACATTCCGCTCTTCCGATTCACTTTATCCTCGCGAACCTATTTTACTGCTGTTTGAAAAACTGCTCCGCAGGTTATGAAGTCAAACTGCAATGCCTGCCTTCGGCAACCATTTCGTTTAACCAGTATAAGTCCTCAGCTTAAGCTGAAATTCTCGTTTGCCTTCTGGATCATATCCACCCTGTCCTCCGGACGGATGGTATTGGAGGAATCCTCAGAGAATGCGATCTTGATCCCTCTGCCTTCCCTTTCATTCTCTTCGGCCAGAGCCGCCTCCTGGGTCACCTGCCTGGAAAGCCGGCCGGACTCTTCCTGCTCCTCTTCCCGCTTCTCTTCCCGGGAATCGATCTCCCGGTCATAATCCTGCTTCGAGATCTCTCCCTGCTGGTACATCTGCTTCAGCTGGGCATCGGAATAGCCGATGAAGGATTTCACCTGGTTATAGGCATTGTTTTCATCCTTCTCATCCTGTCCCGTCATGGCAAGCTCCTTCCTCTGGGCCGCCACGCTGAAAAGATCCCGCACGGACATGGCTCTTTCGGAAGAAGAGGAAATATCCTCCAGGATCTGAAGCCTTCTTTCCCTGGCCTCGGCTTCCTTCTCGATCTGCTCCTTCACCGTATTCTCATTGACGATGACCTTGCCTTCAGCCGCTTTGGCTTCCTCGGCATCCTCTTCCTTTTCCTCTGCTAAGGCCTGTGCCGCGACCGGCTTTTCTTCCTCTTCCGCCTTAAGCCGGGACTGGCTCTCTTCGCTTGCCTGTACCGTATCTCCGTCCTTCGATACGGCTATAACATGATCCAGGCGCTCTTCTTCCAGCTTTTTTCTCTTCTCTTCCTCCTGCCGGCTCTGCTCCCGGATATCCTGCCTTTCCCTGGTCCGGATCTCCGCGCCTGCTTCCGGCCGGTTTGCCGCATTGACATTCTGGGCCGGCGTCTGGATCTGATTGATATTCAGCTCTGCCATTTATTCCTCCTTTCCCATGCTCCGTCATGGTCAGGTCATGTGGTTCTCATTTCCATTGTACTCCAACTGTCCTTTTCTGTAAACCTCTACATCTTTTCCGGCGCTTCGAAGCCAAGGACATGGATGGAATCCTCCAGGATCCCCTTGGTCAGAAGGAGCAGCGCGAGCCAGCCCTTCTTTTTCTCCTCATCCTCCTCGGAGAGGATCTTGACCTCATGGTAGAAATGATTGAAGGCATTGGATACCTCATAGATGAAGGCGCAGATCTTATGGGGAGCGCTTTCCTCAAAGGCATTTTCCATGACCCCGCCAAATCCCGCCAGGAGCATGGCCAGCTCTTTTTCCGATGCGCCCTCGGGGCAACGGATGGAAAGGGCATCCAGGCTTCCTCCGCTCTCCTCGTATTTGCGCAGGATGGATTTGATCCGCACGATGGTATAGAGGATATAAGGCCCGGTATTGCCTTCAAAGGAGGTGAATTTATCGACATCGAAAACATAATCCTTGGAAGCCTGATTGGAAAGGTCTCCGTATTTGATGGCGGCGAGAGCCACCTTCTTTGCGGCATCCTCCCTCTCTTCTTCCGTCATCTCATTCCCGTTTTCCTCCATCCGAAGAAGCATCCTTTCATAGACCTCCTCCAGCAGGCTCTCCAGGCGCATCACGCCGCCGGACCGGGTCTTGAAGGGCTTGCCGTCGCTTCCATTCATGGTGCCGAAGCCTAAGAAGGTCAGCTTCACCTCTTCCGGCACGATCCCTGTCTTTTTTGCACAGCGGAATACCTGCTTGAAATGAAGCTCCTGCCGCTTATCTACCACGTAGATGACAAGATCCGGGCGGTAATCCTCCATCCTCTGTACCAGAGTGGCCAGATCCGTGGTGGTATAAAGTGCGGCTCCGTCGGATTTTAGGAGCATGCAGGGAGGGATCTCCTTCGCATCCCCCTCCTCGGATACATCCACCACCAAGGCTCCCTTTGACTCATAGGCATAGCCCTCCTTTTTCATCCTCTCCACCATATCCGCGATATAGGGATCGGCATCGCTTTCTCCCTTCCAGATCTCAAAGCTCACATTCAGCCGGTCATAATTCTGCTTCAGGTCTGCCACGGAGATCTTCATGATATGTCTCCAGATGGCCATATATTCTTCATTTCCATGCTGCAGCTCATAGGTGATGTCCATGGCCTCCTTCTTAAAGGCCTCGTCCTCCCCGGAGCGTTTGGAGGCCGCCGGATAGATCTCCTCCAGCTGCCGGATCGTAGGAAGCGCAGCCTCCTGCCCTCCGGCTTCCCTTGCCCTCCGCTTCATCTCGGCAATGATCAGGCCCATCTGCAGTCCCCAGTCTCCCATATGGATATCGCCCAGCACGGAATGGCCCATATAGGAGCCGATGCGCTTAATGCTCTCCCCGATGATGGCTGCCCTCAAATGTCCGATATGCAGGGGCTTAGCCACGTTAGGGCCGCCATAATCCACGATGATGCTTTTCGGCTTTTCGGGCTGCGGCGCTGAGTATTTGGGGTCTTCTGCCATATCCCGTAAATATTCCGCCAGCTTCTCCCCACGGATGTTTAGATTCAGAAAGCCCGGCTTTACGGCCTCTGCCTTTTCAAACGTCGCAGAGCCTGCCAGCTTTTCGGACACCTTCTCAGCGATCTGGATCGGAGCAGAATGATACTCCTTCGCGGCCGCCATGGCGCCGTTGCATTGATACTCGCACAGATCCGGCCGGTTCGAAAGCGATACCTTCCCATATTTGGGATCATAGCCTGCCGCTTCAAAAGCCGACGCCACTTCTTCGGTCAATACATCCAATAATTTCATTTCGATCGGTTTCCTCCTCTGATCACGATATACTCTCACCGGCTCAGGTCATGCCGGCCTGCCTTTGGGAATAAATGCACCCGCAGTAATTCTGCCGGTATAGGCCATATTCTCTGGAAAGCTCAATAGAGCGCAGATAGCCTCCCCTTTTCTTAAAATCCGAAGGCAGGAAGGGCACGCCGCTTTCCTTTGCAAGCTCCTCCCCGATCTCATTGATCTTTTCCGCGTTTTTGTGAGGACTGATGCTTAAGGTGGTGGTAAAAAGATCCGCTCCCTCCTCCCGTGCTTCCTTCGCCGCCTCCCTCATGCGGAGCCTATAGCAGCGGAAGCATCGTTCTCCTCCCTCCGGCAGCTCCTGAAGTCCTTCGGCCATTGCATAAAAGGGAGACGGATCATAATCCCGGGAGATGACCTTCACCGGGAATCCTGCCTCCTTCACCAGTCTTTCCAATTCCGCCCTTCGCTTTTCGTACTCCTCCGCCGTATCCATGTTGGGATTATAAAAAAGCAGGGTCAGGTCAAAATACCGGGAAAGATATTCCATGCAATAGGAAGAGCACGGAGCGCAGCAGGCATGCAGCACCACCTTCGGCCGTATCCCCTGCTCCTCATTCCTGCGGATGATCCGGTCCAGCTCCTTTTGATAATTCCGGCCTCCCTGTTTCATTCCTTCCCTACCCGGGCTATATCATAAAGCTCGAGGGAACCGTCCGGATTCTCGTGTTCCATGGTATCCAGCAGGGCATTGACGGTATCCAGCGCCGTCAGGCAGTATACCCCGGTCTCGATGGATATCCTCCGGATCAGGAAGCCGTCCCGGTTTTTCTGGAAGCCCTGGGTCGGGGTATCCACCACCAGGTCGATCTTATGACCCAGGATCAGATCCAGCACGTTCGGGGATTCCTGATGGATCTTATTGACCTTCAGGGCATTCACCCCGTTTTCCTGCAGGACCTTTGCGGTGCTCCTGGTGGCATAGATCCGGTATCCCAGCGCCTCAAAGCGCTTTCCGATCCCGATGATCTCCGCCTTGTCCGAATCCTTCACCGTCAGGATGACCTGCCGGTATTTCGGAAGACGGAATCCGGCACCGGCAAAGGCTTTATACAGGGCTTCATTATAGTCCCTGGAAATCCCCAGGCACTCCCCGGTAGACTTCATCTCAGGCCCTAAGCTGGTCTCCGCCCCATAGATCTTTTCAAAGGAAAATACCGGCATTTTGATGGCATAATATTCTGCTGGCTTTGCAAGCCCCGGCTCATATCCCATCCCCCGGATGCTCTCCCCCATGATGGCACGGGCAGCAAGCTCCACGATGGGAATGCCGGTCACCTTGCTGATATAGGGCACGGTCCGGGAGGAGCGCGGATTTACCTCGATACAGTAGACCTCCTCATCCATGGCAATGTACTGGATGTTGATCATCCCCTTTACCTTTAGGGCCATGGCAAGCCTCTTCGTATAATCCGTGACAAGCTCCTTCACCCTCTCCGAGATGGTCCGGGCGGGATAGACGGAGATGCTGTCGCCGGAATGGATCCCGGCTCTTTCGATATGCTCCATGATCCCGGGGATCAGGATATCCTTCCCGTCCGAGACCGCATCCACCTCCAGCTCCTTCCCCATCATATATTTATCCACCAGGATGGGATGATCCTGCGCTACCCGGTTGATGATGCCGATGAATTCCCGAAGCTCCCCGTCATGGAATGCGATCCGCATCCCCTGGCCGCCCAGCACATAGGAGGGCCTCACCAGCACCGGATAGCCCAGGTCCTTCGCGGCCTTTATGGCTTCTTCCTCGGTAAAGACCGTATGTCCCGCGGGACGCCGGATGCCTGTCTCGGAGAGCACCTCATCAAAGAGCTCCCTGTCCTCTGCTTTATCCACGTTTTCCGCAGAGGTTCCAAGGATCGGTACCCCCATCCGCATCAGGGCCTCCGTCAGCTTGATCGCCGTCTGTCCCCCAAACTGCACCACGGCTCCGTCCGGCTTCTCGATCCGCACGATGTTTTCCACATCCTCTTCCGTCAGCGGCTCGAAGTACAGCTTATCCGCAATGTCGAAATCCGTAGACACCGTCTCCGGATTGTTATTCACAATGACCGTCTCATAGCCCGCCTTTTCAAAGGCCCAGGCTGCATGGACGGAGCAGTAGTCAAACTCGATGCCCTGGCCGATGCGGATGGGGCCGGAGCCCAGCACCAGCACCTTTTTCTCCTTCCCCGTCCCGGGAAGCTCTCCGCTTTCATCCTCACCGCCATATACGGAATAAAAATAGGGCGTGACGGCCTTAAACTCTGCCGCGCAGGTATCCACCATCTTAAAGGAAGCGAAGATCCCTTCCGCAGAGCGCATCCTCCGGATCTCCTCTTTCTCCTTTCCGGAAAGCTCCGCTATGGTCTCATCGGGAAATTCCATCCGTTTCGCTTCCCGCAGAAGCTCCGGAGTAAGCTCCTCATTTCGAAGCCTCTGCTCCATCTCCACCAGGACGGCGATCTTATCGATGAACCAGCGGTCGATCTGCGTCATGTCATGGATGGTCTCACGCTCGATCCCCTTGCGGATGGCTTCTGCGATGACATAGATCCTCTGGTCATCTACCACGTCCAGCCTCCGGATCAGCTCCCTCCGGGTAAGATGGGAGAAATCATTGACCGCAAGAGACTGCACATGCTGCTCTAAGGAGCGGATCGCCTTCATCAAGGCTCCCTCAAAGCATCCGCAGATGCTCATCACCTCTCCCGTAGCCTTCATCTGGGTGGTCAGGGTGCGCTTTGCCGTAATGAATTTATCAAAGGGAAGCCGGGGAAGCTTCACCACACAGTAATCCAGAGCCGGCTCGAAGCTGGCATAGGTCTCCCCCGTCACGGCATTTTTGATCTCATCCAGGTTATAGCCCAGGGCGATCTTGGCCGCCACCTTGGCTATGGGATAGCCGGTGGCCTTCGAGGCCAGGGCTGAGGAGCGGGACACCCTGGGGTTTACCTCGATCACGCAGTATTCCAGGGATTCCGGATGAAGCGCAAACTGGACATTGCAGCCCCCGGTGATCTTCAGCTCATCAATGATATTCAAGGCCGCACTGCGGAGCATCTGATATTCCTTATCCCCCAGGGTCTGGCTCGGAGCCACCACGATGGAGTCTCCCGTATGCACCCCCACGGGATCGATATTTTCCATGTTGCAGACCGTGATCACATTGCCTGCCCCATCCCGCATGACCTCGTATTCGATCTCCTTCCACCCGGCAATGGAGCGCTCCACCAATACCTGCCCCACCCGGCTGAGCCTCAGCCCGTTTGCCAGGATCTCCCTCAGCTCTCCCTCATTGGCTGCGATGCCTCCTCCTGAACCTCCCAGGGTATAAGCCGGACGCAGCACCACGGGATATCCGATCTGCTTTGCAAAGGCGATCCCGTCCTCCAGATTCTCCACGATCATGGAGGGTGCACAAGGCTCGGCGATCTTTTCCATGGTTTTCTTAAACTCCAGCCGGTCCTCTGCCTTCCGGATGGTTTCTGCCGTGGTCCCGATAAGCTTTACGCCCTTTTCCTCAAGGAAGCCGGATTCGGCAAGCTCCATCCCCAGGTTCAGTCCGGCCTGGCCACCCAGGGTAGGCAGGATGCTGTCCGGCTTTTCCTTTTCGATCAGGCTCTTTAATACCGGCACGGTAAGCGGCTCGATATAAACCTTGTCTGCAATATCCCCGTCGGTCATGATGGTGGCCGGGTTGGAATTGATCAGCACCACCTCCACCCCTTCTTCCCTTAAGGACCGGCAGGCCTGGGTGCCGGCATAGTCAAACTCCGCCGCCTGGCCGATCACGATGGGGCCGGAGCCGATGACCAGCACCTTTTTGATTTCCTTATTTCTTGGCATAATGGATCATCCCTTCATAGCCTTGATGAAACGGTCGAATAAAAATGAGGTATCCTGCGGCCCGGGGCTTGCCTCCGGATGAAACTGCACCGTAAAAATCTTCTTTCCCTGATAGGACAGGCCCTCATTCGTCCCGTCATTGACATTGGTAAAGGCGGCGGATGCCACCGACTCCGGAAGGGAGGCTTCATCCACCACATATCCATGATTCTGTGAGGTGATATAAACCCTGCCGCTTTCCCGGTCCTTCACCGGATGGTTTCCTCCCCGGTGCCCGTATTTCAGCCGGTGGGTATCTCCTCCATGAGCCAGGGCCATGAGCTGGTGCCCCAGGCAGATGGCAAAGATGGGGATCCCTGCACGGCTTAGCTTTGCGATCTCCCCGATGATCTCCCCGCATTCCTTCGGATCCCCCGGCCCGTTGGAGATCATGATCCCGTCGGGATCCTCCTTCAGGATCTCCTCCGCCTTCGTCCAGGCAGGATATACCTTCACGGAAAGACCTCTCCCGGCCAGGCTCAGGGCAATGTCCTTCTTCATCCCCACATCCAGCAGGGCCACCTTCAGCCCTTCCCCCTCCCGGCTTTGGATCTGATCCGTCTTTACGTCATAGCTTTCCCGGCAGCTGACCTTCTGTACCACATCCCCGGTGCGGTATGCCTCAAGATCTGAGCGGATCTCCTCATACGAAAGGCCGCTCCGGGTCGTGATCATCCCGTTCATGGTGCCCTTCTCCCGCAAGACCTTGGTCAGGGCCCGGGTATCGATCCCTGCGATCCCCGGGATCTCATATTGCTCCAGATAATCCTGCAGGGTAATATCCGACCGGAAATTGCTGGCCATCCTGGAGCATTCCCGGACGATCAGGGCGTCCGGCCAGGGCCTTGAAGACTGCAGGTCCTCACGGCAGATGCCGTAATTTCCGATCAGAGGATAGGTCAGGCATACCGCCTGCCCCGCATAGGACGGATCCGTCAGGATCTCCGGATACCCTGTCATGGAGGTATTAAATACGATCTCACTAATGACGTCCTTTTTTGCTCCGATGGATTCTCCCGCAAAACGGGTTCCATCCTCCAAAATCAAATATGCCTTCATGGTTAATCCAAATCCCTCTTTTCGACCTTCTCCCTCTGTTTTCTTAATGATCTTTCCTCATTGGAAATAAGCTGTTCCGGATTCAAAGATCTTCATGTCCTGGTTCCCATAGATATTGATGGCAACCGAGCCTCCCCTCCGCTCTGCATGCGCCATCTTCCCGTAAACCCTTCCATCCGGGGAAAGGATCCCCTCCACCGCCTGATAGGAACCGTTCAGATTCCAGGCCGGATCCATCCATACCTCCCCATCCGGAGTGCAGTACTGGGTGGCGATCTGCCCGTTTTTCATCAGGTCCCCGATCCATTTTTCACTTGCCACAAACCTCCCCTCTCCGTGAGAGGCCGGATTCACATATACCTCCCCGGCCTTCGCTTTCAAAAGCCAGGGCGAGCGGCTGGATACCACCTTTGTATAAACCATCCTTGAGATATGCCTGCCCACGGTATTGAAGGTCAGGGTAGGGGAATCCTCCCGCTGGGCATCGATGATCTCCCCATAGGGAACCAGTCCCAGCTTGATCAAGGCCTGGAAGCCGTTGCATATCCCCAGGACCAGGCCGTCCCTTTGATTCAGGAGATCCATGACGGCTTCCTTCAGCTTCGCGTTTCGGAAAGCTGTGGCAAAAAACTTCGCCGAGCCATCCGGCTCGTCTCCCGCAGAGAAGCCTCCCGGAAACATGATGATCTGCGCATCTTTGATCTCCCGCACATATTCATCCACGGAATCCCGGATGTCCCCTGCGGAAAGATTGCGGAATACCCGGACGGAAACCTCCGCACCGGCCCGCTCAAAGGCGGCCTGGGAATCATACTCGCAGTTTGTCCCCGGGAAGACCGGAATGAAGACCTTGGGTTTTGCCTTCCGGTGGTTTGCGATATGAACCTCCGGTTGTCCTTTGACGATCCGGGACAGGGCCTTTTTCTTTTCTCCCTCCATTACGGCTTCGGAAGGGAAGATCCCCTCCAGGGTGCCATTGTAAGACGCCTCGGCCTTTTCAAGGCTCAGCCGCTCCCCGGCATAGGTTATGGAATAATCCTGCACCACTTCTCCGATCACCAGATACGGCACGCCGATCCGGTCCAGCTTCTCCGGCACGGCCTCTGCGATGATATTGCCTGTTTCCGACATAAAGAGCTGCTCCGGAAGAAGGGAATCCACCAGGACTGCCCCCAGACGGTTTCCAAATGCCATCTTGGACAGGGCCGGTGCTATGCCCTTTTCATCCAGGGCGTAAGCCGATACCACCGCTCCGTTTAAGACAGCCTTGTGGATCCCGTCATAGAGCGCAAGCACCTTTTCGTATACCGGCAGGTCATACTCATCCGTGGGGATCGTAAATTTGACCAGCTTATTTCCGCTCTTTTTCAGCTCCGGGGAGATCACCTCCTTATCCTTGGCGATATCCACAGCAAAGCTTACCAGGGTGGGAGGCACATCCAGCTCCTCGAAGGTACCGGACATGGAATCCTTGCCGCCGATGGAGGGCAGGCCGTATTCCATCTGTGCCGTAAACGCACCCAGAAGCGCGGTAAACGGCTCGCTCCAACGGGAAGCCTCCTCCGTCATCCGTTTGAAATATTCCTGGAAGGTAAACCGGATCTTCTGGCAGTCCCCTCCCGCGGCCACGATCTTTGCCATGGAATCCGTGACGGCAAATACCGCCCCGTGATAAGGACTCCACTGGGAGATGAAGGGATCAAAGCCATAGGCCATAAGCGAGACCGTATCCGTGGCGCATCCTGCCACAGGGATCTTCGCTGCCATAGCCTGGATCGGGGAAGCCTGATAGGTTCCTCCATAGGGCATCAATACCGTTCCGGCGCCGATGGAGGAATCAAACATCTCCACCAGCCCTCTCTGGGAGCACTCATTCAGATCCGCCATGGTCTTAAGCCACTCCCCCTTCCAGTCCGGTACCCGCATCTCCTCCCGGAAGTATGCATTTTTCAGGCTGGGAAGCAATACCTTCACATCCGTTTCCTGATGGGCTCCGTTTGTATCCAGGAAGGAACGGGCCAGGTCGACGATGACCTTCCCCCTCCATTTCATCTTAAGCCTTGCCTCTTCTGTCACTACGGCGACCCGGGTAGCCTCCAGGTTCTCCTCTGCGGCATATTTCAGGAAGCGGCCCTCGTCCTTCGCGGCTACCACCACCGCCATCCGCTCCTGAGACTCCGAGATCGCCAGCTCCGTACCGTCCAATCCTGCGTATTTTTTGGGAACGAGATCCAGATCCACGGAAAGCCCCGGCGCCAGCTCGCCGATAGCCACCGATACGCCGCCCGCGCCAAAATCATTGCATACCTTGATCAGAAGGCTTACTTCCTTCCTGCGGAAAAGCCTCTGCAGCTTCCTTTCCGTGGGAGCATTCCCCTTCTGGACCTCTGCCCCGCAGGTATCGATGGAAGAGGTCGTATGGACCTTGGAGGCTCCGGTGGCGCCGCCGATCCCATCCCTTCCGGTCCGTCCCCCCAGCAGGATGACCACGTCTCCCGGCTCAGCGTCCTTCCGGATCACATTCTTTCTGGGGGCCGCGGCGATCACCGCGCCGATCTCCATCCGTTTTGCCGCATATCCCGGATGATAGATCTCATGCACAAGCCCGGTGGCAAGCCCGATCTGGTTTCCATAGGAGGAATATCCCTTGGCCGCCCCCTTCACCAGCTTCTTCTGGGGAAGCTTCCCTTTCAGGGTTTTCTTTACGGAAACCGTAGGATCCGCAGCCCCGGTGACCCGCATTGCCTGATATACATAGGATCTGCCGGAAAGCGGATCCCTGATGGCGCCGCCCAGGCAGGTGGCCGCCCCTCCGAAGGGCTCGATCTCCGTAGGATGGTTATGGGTCTCGTTCTTAAACATCACGAGCCATTCTTCCTTTTTCTTTTTCCCGTCCTTACCGGTCAAGGTCACGGGCACGATGATGGAGCAGGCATTGATCTCATGGCTTTCCTCCAGATCCTTCAGCTTTCCCTCTTTCTTCAGCTGCTTCATGGCCAGGGTCGCCAGATCCATGAGGCAGATGTCCTTATCCCCTCCCTTTTCCCGGCACCGGCTGCCATACAGCTCTTCCCTGGTTTTCAGATACTGCCGGTAGGAATCCTCGATGGGCTTGCGGAAATACTCCAGATCCTCCGTCCCGCCATCCGGATCTGAGGCGGTAAAGCTTACCTTCTTCAGCTCGGTGGAAAAGGTGGTATGACGACAGTGATCCGACCAATAGGTATCGAGGACCCGAAGCTCCGTCATGGAGGGATCCCGTTTTTCTTCTTTTTTGAAATAATCCCGGATATAGAGGAAATCCCGGAAGGTCATGGCATAGCCCGACCGGTCATAGGCGGCTTTAAGCTCCTCATCCTTTTTCCGGATGAAATCCTTAAAGGTCCCTACATCCTCCGGCTCCTCATAGGTCTCCGTAAGGGTCTTGGGCTTATCGCCGGTGCAGAGCCGGGAATCCACCGGATTGACCAGATATTTTCTGATCTGCTCCAGCTCCGCCTCCGAAAGCGCTCCTTCCGCGCAATAGGTCTGTGCCGTGCGGATCACGGGCTCCGCTTCCTCATCCAAAAAGCGGATGCACTGTTCCGCCGAATCTGCCCTCTGGTCATACTGCCCGGGCAGGTATTCCACGGAAAAGACCCCGGCTCCCCCGCTTCCGGGAAAATCCTCCTCATAGAGCAGGTCTACCGGCGGCTCCGAAAAAACGGATGTGCAGGCTTTTGCATACACATCCTCCTTCAGGTTTTCCATATCATACCGGATCAGGCAGCGAAATCCGGTGAGATTTTTGATGCCGAGGAAATGAACGATCTCATCCCTGAGCTCCCTTGCCTTAACGGCATATTCCGGCTTTTTTTCCACATAGATTCTTCTGACCATTTTCTGCTCCCCCTATCTTTTCAAGAAACCGACCTGCATCGAGATCTCCTTCGGCACCGTTGCCCCGGATTTTTCGATCTTCTGCATCAGGATGTCCAGCAGATGCAGCTTCTGTGCTCTTTTCAGGTTGAATTTAGAAATGATGTCTGCATAAGCGGGAGAAGCTGTGCCCAGGGTGTCCCTGATCTCCCGGGGGAAAGGACAATACCGGAAGATAATGCTCCTCGCCAGCTTATTCAGCCTTAAGGATCCGCTCTTTTCAAATTCCACATAATTAACGTAATCACTGACAAATACGCCCTTTACGGAATTTCTGGCGCTCTGCAGCTGCAGCTTGATCTTTTCCCTCACCTCCGGGGACAGATCATGATTCTTGCGGTAGAACTGGAGATAGTCGCTGTATTCCGAGGTCAGGGAAGGCACCGTCACATCGTTCCAGTGGACGCCCTGCTCCCGCCGGCACATCTCCCAGCGGAATTCCCCGGCCAGGATCAGGAAAAACTGCTTTGCATTTCCGGAAGGGAACATGGGCACCATCATGCGGGCAGGGGTATCCCTCCTGGATCCAGAGATCTCCTGCCACATTGCTCCCCTCTGGCCTGCATTTGGCAGCAGGATCACATACGGCAGGACTTCCTTTGCCACATATTCCCGGTTTACGCCGATCTTCGGGTTCGAATACATCACATCCCGGCAGAAGCAGGAAAAATCCACCGAGCGGATCTCATCCAGATATTGATGCACCGTAGGGCTCTTCAGCATGGATTCCTCCGGGGACTTGATATGATCCTCCCCGAAAAAGACCGGCACAAACGAAGAGATCCTCCCATAGGTCATGCGGTTTGCCAGATGGAAGAAATTGCGGATCTCAAACAGGGCTCTTTCCTCCCCGCTCTCCAAAAGCGACCGCATCTCGGACTGCCGGATATCCCCGTTATGTACCTGCTCCTTCAGGTATGCCGGATACTCCAGGTCAAATTCATTTTTGGAAGGATCCACTGCCTTGTCATATACCAGCTTCAGCCACTCATAGATCGTCACCACATTGCCTGCCGGATCCGGCTTGTAGGTATCCGCCAGATAAGCAAGGGTGGCCGTGTTTTCCTTGCCCGCCAGATTTTCATCCACAAATGCGAAGAGCAGAAACATTTTGATCTCCAGGGGAGCGCTGACGTGCATGCTCTTGAGGAAGACCTTTTCATAGGTACTGTAGAAGCATTCCGCCAGATCCTTCCTGGTCTTCCTGGCCTCATCGGACTGGTCTGTCTTATCCGGCATTCGCGCAAAATCATTGACGAGCTTCTTAAATTTCTTGGCCTCCTCCGGGCCGGCCTCGGCAAAGGACAGGATCGCATCCAATGCCCCTTTGATCTCGATGGAATTGGAGCCGGAAAACTTTTCTTTTGATGCGGCCTTTCCTGCATCGGCATCCGAAGCCAAACGTTTCAGCTCATTGAGACGCATGACAAATTCCGCCGTATCCTCATTAAGCTTGATGCGTTCCTCCGAGGCTTTCTCGATCTGCTCCGTCAGCAGCCCCAGGTATTTCCCGGCATAAAGGATGATGCCGGTAACGAATTCTGCTCCGAGGGAATACATGTCCTTGCTCAGGGAAGCAAAAAACCGGCTTTCAAACTCGCTAAGATCCGGCTTCTCCGGACGCGGGAGGGTATCAAAGAGGTCACCCGGCACGTAGCTTTCCCCTGCCGCGATGCACAGTTCCTCTATCCCCTCGCTTTCCTTAAGAAGCTCATCATAATACTCTATATTTTCACTGCAGGCTTTGGCTGTCTTTTCATATACTTCCCCCACCGTCCCCACAGCCGCCTCCACCAGATACGGGCTGATCTGGGGATTTGCACGGATGATGGCATACAGATCCTCTGTGCTTCCGTATTTGTAGGAGTAGACCACCGCATCCTCGTCTGCCTCATAATCAAACCGGTAATACTCTCCCGGGACCTCCATCAGACCCAGAAGGCTTCCATAGCCCAGCTTCACCGTACAGGCCGGTCCGGTAGCCGTCACGGAGCCCTTCAATAAGATCTGGATCTCCTGTACCCGCTCCGCCGTCGTATGCAGCAGCTCTCCCGCGCTGATTTCCTGCTTACCCATTGATCAATGCCCCCTTATACCTCATCATAATGCTTATGGATCAAGCGTTTTTCAAATTCTTCGATGGGAAGCGGCTTATCGAAAAGAAAGCCCTGCACCCTTTCGCTTCCTATGCTCTTCAGGAAGCTTGCCTGCTCCTTCGTCTCCACGCCTTCCGCAATGATATCGATATCCATGTCCCTGGCCATGCGGATCACATTTTCTATGATCGCCTTATCCCTCCCGGATTCCGAATGATCGATCAGGGATTTATCGATCTTGATGGTATCCACGGACAGGGATTTCAAAAGGCTTAAGGAAGAATATCCGGTCCCGAAATCATCCATGGAGGTGGCGATGCCATAGGCCTTCAGCTTGTTCGTGGCCTGGATCAGCCTCTCCTTGTCCTGGAAGTCCATGGTCTCCGTAAACTCAATCTCGATATATCTGGCCGGGATCCGGTGCCTCTTGACCACATTGATGATCTGATCCGTAAAGCCCTGATTGGCAAAATGAGCCCTGGAAAAATTCACCGAGACCGTCACCACATCCAGCCCCTGCTCCAGCCACTTCCTTAAAGCCCGGCAGACACTGTTGAGGACATAGAAATCCACGTTGCAGATAAAGCCGTTTTTCTCAAAGATGGGAATGAATTCATCCGGAGGAGTGAGCCTCCCGTGATCGATCCAGCGGACCAGGGCCTCTGCTCCGGAAAGGCAGTAGGTATCCAGATCCACCTTGGGCTGGTAATATACCACAAATTCCTTATTATCCAGGGCATCCCGCATCCGGCTCTCCACGTCCTTCTCCCTGAGGATCTGCTTGTGGAGCTCCTCATCATAGTAGACCGGCTCTCCGGTCTCTTTATGCCTTGCCATATAATGCGCCACGGAAGCATTCTCCATGGCGGCAGACATATCCCGGTCTGCTGCTCCAAGGGAATATACCCCGGTAAAAAAGGAAAGAGGGATATCATATCCTCCCTCATCCGATTGGACATGAATGGTCAGATTGCGGATCGCGCTTAAGAATGAAGGCAACACCTCATTGGGGATCATGGCGACAAAGGTATCTCCGCTGAGCCTCCCGACAATGCTGTCCTTATCCATGGCCCGGGCAAAGAACTCCACTCTTCTGGCTACCTCCTCCAAAACCAGGTCGCCCACCTGATGCCCATACATCTGATTGACCAGCTTGAAGCGGATGATATTCAGATAAACGGCAGAATAACGGCCTCCCAGGCCCTGGTCGATCTTCTTCTGCCCCTCCTCCAGATAGCCTTCCGCATTAAAGACGCCGCTGCGGATGTCATGGGTCTTGGCCGTATCTTCCTTCCGGTTTCTGACCACCACCTCATGGCATACATAAAAAAGCCTTACGATCAGAGGGATTATGCTGGCCTGCTCGTCCAGATCCTCCTGCGGCTGCTCCACATCATCCAGCCAGAAGTCATATTGATAACACGCATCCTGCCCCGATCCGATCCTTTCCGAATAATCGGCCTGGCTGATCAGGAGGGTATCATAGCGCCGGTACAGGATCTCGCTTTCTACCTCCAGCTCACTCTGGCCGTTGGAGGCGATCTCCTTCCTTACCAGCTGCATCAGGTGCAGATCGTCTGCAAACTGGGACACAGCCACCTGTGCCCCCTCCAGGCTTCCCGAATATTGGATGAAGATGTTTAAGAAATCGATGATTTTCTTCAGCATCCCGCCTGCTCCTTTCTTTTACCGGATCCGGCTGTCCTCCAGGAAACCCTGAAGCTTCTTCAGCACATTAAGGAAAACCTTGCGTTCCGTGCCCTCCACCCAGCGGGATCCCTTATAGCGCCCCTCCAGCACATACCGGCTGAGGATCGCCCGGAGCAGCTCCACATCCTTCTTTTCCGCATTCTCGATGGCTTCCTTTTCCTGCTCCTGGGTCGCGATCCTGCTCTTTCGGTATTGATAGATGTAATTCGGATCCATGAGCTTCGTCTGGGATGCCTCATTGGTAAAGGCGATCAGCGTGCCATCGTAAACCGGGAATTTCATCTTGGCATCCCCCATGCTTCCGTCATAGGCCGCCGCCACATCCCTGCCTGACTTCATCTCGAAATAGGAGATATAAGCAGACAGCCTGCGGATATCGTCTGCATAAACCTTGGTGATCAGCTCTGTGTAGTTTACCGCTTCTTCCATAACCGTCTTCCTTTCAGGCATGCGGATTTATCATACCATATACGGCATGCAATGAAAACAGGCACCTGTCCTTCCCGTATCATGCAAGCTCCCGGGACAATGCCTCGAGCTGTGCCCTGGACTGGTCATCCAGTGCGGCCTGGATCGTAACCGTATTTTCCGCAAATTCGATCTCCCTGCTTCCTTCAAACCGGGAGCGGATCACCTTCGCCGCCATCGGAGCCCAGGTCCCGTTTTCAATGATGCCGATCCGGCGTTTCTGATATCCCCTCTCCAGCAGGTCTGCGATAAATTCCCGCATAAAGGGGAAAATATCCCCATTATAGGTGGTGGTGGCAAGCACCAGCTTCCCATAGCGGAAGGCATCCTCCACGGCCTCGGCCATGTCCTCCCTGGCCAGATCCGTGGCCACGACCTTCGGGCAGCCCTTTTCAAGGAGCTTTTCCTGAAGGATGAGCGCGGCTTCCTTTGTATGTCCATAGACCGAGGTATAGGCGATAAAAACCCCTTCGCTTTCCACTCCGTAGGAAGACCAGGTATCATACAGATCCAGATAGTATCCCAGATTTTCCGTAAGCACCGGACCATGGAGAGGGCAGATCGTCCGGATGTCCAGTCCTCCTGCTTTTTTCAGGAGCGACTGCACCTGTGCCCCATACTTTCCTACGATGCCGAAATAATACCTTCTGGCCTCGCAGGCCCAGTCCGCCTCCACATCCAGCGCACCGAACTTGCCGAAGGCATCTGCACTGAAAAAGATCCCGGTGGATGGGTCATAGGTCATCATGACCTCCGGCCAGTGTACCATGGGAGCAAATAAAAACTTAAGCTCATGGCTCCCTAAAGAAAGGCTTTCCCCGTCCTTTACCACGAGACGCCGGTCAGCATAATCCGTACCGAAATACTTCTTCATCATCGTAAATGCCATGGCATTTCCCACGATCTTCGCCTCCGGAAAGGTTTTCGCAAAGGCTTCGATATTTGCCGAATGATCCGGCTCCATATGCTGTACCACCAGATAGTCCGGCTTCCGGCCCGAAAGCAGCTCCTTGACCTGAGCCAGCCATTCCTCTCCAAAACGGCGGTCTACCGTATCCATGACCGCGGTTTTTTCATCCAGGATAACATAGGAATTATAAGCCATCCCATCCGGCACCACATACTGCCCTTCAAAAAGGTCTGTCTCATGGTCGTTTACGCCTGCATAAAATACATCTTCTGCGATCTTCATTCTGTTTTCCTCCTCGATAAACGCCTGTCCCTACTCCTCCTCATCTTCCTCATCTTCCTCTTCCTCCTCGTCCCGGTGGGACTCTTCCTCCGGCGGCGGTTCAGGCTCTCCTCCGGGATTTGTCCCGTAAAGCGCATCCAAAAGTGCCTGGTCCATCTCCGGAGGCTGCTGCTCGGTCTTCGGCGCCTCGGGAGCGGTCTGGGGAGCCGGCGTCTGCAGATTGGCCGAGGGAGTAGGACTCGGTCTTGGCACATACTTATTTTCCGCGATGATCTCCCTCTGCAGGCTTTTCTTTTTGGACAGGCCCGACTGATCCAGCACCTCCTTCGGGTCTGCCGTAAGCCTCGACGGATCCTCATCCCGAAGCCCCAGCCGGATCCCGTCATAGATCTTCCTTGTGGTATCTCCATTATAATGAAGGCCGTCCGTGGTCGCATATCCGGTCACCATGAGCAGGCGGTAGGTATCGATATAGGGCAGCCCGGCCTTCTCCAGGCCCCGGTTAAATTCTTCGATCTGGGGATTGGTCAGGGTGCCATAGGAGGTTATGGGATTTACCGAAACCAGGGAGATATCGTATTCCTCCTTCAGCTGTCCGTACTTCTCCAGGTATTTCGACTGATTCCCCAGGTCATTGATCCCCAGGCAGATGACCAGCTTCCACTTCGGAAAGAGGCCCGTCCCTACGATCCTCTTTACCTGCTTCAGGGCATCCTTCGAAAACCAGCTGTAGCCCTCCCCTACCTTTGCCACCATAAAGAGATTTTCCACATCCGAGATCTTGCATACATCGTTCATATGGACAAACCGGCTGTCCCCGATGAAGATATAGCCGGTGCCATGCTCCAGGCTGAGCCCCTCGATGCTCTTCAGCTCTTCCTCCAGGCTTCCCCTCTGCTCCTTGGCCTCCGGAGAGGTATCCAGGGCTTCCTCCACATGCTCCTTCGGCTCTTCCCTGCTAAGCCCTGCCTCTTCTTCCTCTTCGTTGAGCTCCAGGAAAATGGTCTCGATCTCATCCCCCGACAGGTTCCGGCTCACGGAGCCCCCGTACTTCTTTTCCGACACCCTGGCGATGATCAGGCTCGCTGCCGCCAGCACGATCATAAGCGAGGCCGCATAGATAAAAATGAACTTTGTCTTTTTGGTCATTTTTGGTTTCATTTGCTGTATCCAGGCTCCCCCCTGCCACAGATATCATTATATCGCGGTTTTCTTTTTTTTTACACCTCTTTCCGGCCTCATTTCATTTTCCGGAGCTCGCTGGCCGCTATGGGGATCGCCAGGGCGGCGGAGAGCACATCCGCTGCGGCCTGGGTGATCTCCACGCCCCAAAGCCCAAAGACACGGGGCAGGATCCAGATCAGCGGGATGAAAAAGATCCCGCTTCTTGCGGCAGAGGTAACCGAAGCCTTCTTTCCCTGGCCGATGGACTGCAGCAGCATATTCGTCAATATGGTGGCGGCAAGCAAAGGCAGTGCCAATGCCTGGGCGCGGAGGGCTGTGGTGCCGATCCGGACCACCTCAGGATCGTCCCGGAAGAAGGCGACGATCTGCGGCGCGAAAGCAATACAGAATCCTGCACCCAGCACCAGGAAGGCGGTGCCGTATTTCAGGCAGAAGAAAAATCCCTCCCGGACTCTTCCCTTTTTATCCGCCCCATAATTAAAGCTGGCCACCGGCTGATATCCCTGTCCGAAGCCGATCAGGGCTGAGCTGATGAGCATGAGCGCCCTTGTCACCACCGACATTCCTGCGATGGCCGCATCGCCTCCATAATGCCCTGCGGAATGATTCAGCATCAACGTCGCCACCGCGGCAAGCCCCTGCCGGAAAAGGGAAGGAATCCCTCCATTGATCAGCTGCCGGATATAATATCCGTTGATCCGCACATTTCCTGCTTCCGGCCGGATATTTCCTCCCTTCCTGCTGCCCCTTAGCAGCACAAGGAAGCTTATGGCCTGCCCGCTGACGGTGGCAATGGCGGCTCCCATGACCCCCAGCTTAAAGTACAGGATCAGGAGAGGATCCAGCACGATATTCAGGGCGGCGCCCACCAGAAGCCCGGTCATGGAATAGATGGCGCTCCCCTGGTATCTCAGCTGGTTATTCAGCACAAACTGCCCGGTCATAAAGGGAGCGCCCATCAATATGATGCGCATATAAGCCAATGTGTCCTTCAAGGTAGTCTCCGTGGATCCCAATGCATAAGCAATGGGAACGGCAAACAGGTTTCCGGCTGCGGCGATCACAACGCCGATGATCAGGGAAACGGCAAATCCGGTGGCGCACATTTCCCGGGCATGCTGGATGTCTCCTGCACCGAGCATGCGGGATAAATACGTCCCGGAACCCTGCCCGCAAAAAAAGCCAAAAGCCTGGATCAGGGCCATCACAGAAAAAACCAGGCCTACAGCCGCTGTGGCCTGGGTAGAGATCCTGCCCACGAAAAAAGTATCCGCCGAATTATAGATCCCCGTCACCAGCATGCTCACCATGGTAGGGATCGACAGGCTGACGATCAGCTTCGGGACAGGGGTCACCGTAAGGAAGGTATAACGTGCTTTGGCATCCTTTGTCTGTCCTGCCATTATCTCAAGACTCCGTTTCTTATGCTGCCATTTACGGCCGGCCTCAGGCTCTGCGATCCGCCGGGCAGCCATGGCTTTTATCATCATAACAAATATTATCCCAAAAAACCACGCAAAAAAAGGACGGCGGATCACTCCGCCGTCCGGTAGATCATTTACCAGCCCTTATTTTCTTCTCAATACCTGGGATTGTTTCTCAGATCGCAGACCCTGTTCCAATCCTCCGTATACTCGCTGCTTGCCAGCCCATACAAAGGACTGCTCTTGTCTTCCACCATTCTTCTTGCTTCGTCATAGCTGCTCGCCCTGGCGATCACGTTGCCGTTCTTGTCATTCAGGATCTCAAACGGCTTGCTCTTGTCAGATCCCTCGATCCTTGATGCATTGAAGATGATGCCGCCGCTGGCATTCTCCAGTTCCTCTTCGTCAACGATCTCAAATTTTTTCATCTCATCACTCATCTTTCGTTCTCCTTTCCTATTCGTTATCTAAATTCTCTGGTTTTAACCCCTTCACCATATGATACGAACCATTTTGGGGAGCGGCAGTATTTTCGGGAAAAAATTTTCCGGCATCAATATTCCTTTGCCGCCTCTTCCCCGTTCAGCACACGGAGCGCACCCTGCGCCAGGGCCAGAAGCTCGTCCTCTCCCGGATAAGACACCACCGGGGCAATGAAGCCGACTCTTTCGGCGATGCTGTCGGTAATGGACTGATTATAGGCGATGCCGCCCGTAAGGATGATGGCATCCACCTTTCCCTTCAGCACGGCAGCCATGGCGCCGATGTCCTTGGAGATCTGATATACAAAGGCATCCTTGATCAGCTTGGCCTTCTCATCCCCCTCCTCTACCATCTTCATGACATCCATCATGCTGTTTGTATTCAGGTAGGCCGAGAAGCCGCCTCCCCCTACGAATTTCCTGTAGACCTCCTTCTCGGTATATTTCCCGGAAAAGCACATGCGGATCAGGCCGCCCACCGGCACTGCCCCGGCCCGCTCCGGAGAAAATGCACCGTCTCCTTCCAGGGCGTTGGGCACATCGATGACCCGTCCCTTTTCATGAGCGCCTACGGACACGCCTCCGCCCAGATGGGCCACGATGCAGTTGATCTCTTCATACTTCTTTCCATGTTCTTTGGCATAGCGCCTGGCCATGGCCTTTTGGTTCAGCGGATGGAAAATGCTGTTGCGGGGTATCTCCGGCACTCCGGAGATCCTTGCGATGGGCTGCAGCTCATCCACGGCCACCGGATCGACGATAAAGGAAGGCTTGCCCAGCTCATCCCCGATCTCCCTGGCCAGGATCCCGCCCAGATTTGAGGCATGATGTCCCTGCACCCCATTTTTCAGATCCTGGATCAGGGCATCGTTTACCTTATAGGTTCCGCCCTCGATGGGCTTTACGAGTCCGCCCCTTCCCACGCATACATCCAGGGTCTTGATGTCAAAATTTTCTTCCTTCAGGAAATCCAGGATCATCTTCTTTCGGAAATCCTTCTGGGAAAAGATGGTATCAAAGGGCGCCAGCTCCTCGTTGGAATGCCTCAGGGTTTTGTCAAAGAGCATGGTCTCGTCTTCAAAGACCGCGATCTTTGTGGATGTGGAGCCCGGATTGATGATCAAAGACTTTACCGACATATTCTGCTTCCTCCTCTTTCTTCATTCTGCAAATATCACTCCCGGACTGACGCCGGGTTCGTTTCCTTATTTAAGATATTCTGCCACCACGGCGGCCAGCGCGATGGAATTCACCTTGGTCTCTGCCGAATCCGACCGGGAGGTCAGGATCGCCGGGGCCTTGGTTCCGGTCAGGATGCATCCGTTCTTGAATTCCGTCGTATGGACGATAAATTTATAGGCGATGTTTCCGGAATGGATATCCGGGAAGAGGATCACGTCCGCATCCCCTACGATCTTGCGGTCTTCTGCCTGCTTATGCTTGGCGGCCTCCGGATAGATCGCCAGATCCACCGACAGGGGTCCGTCCACGATGCATCCGCTGATGGCGCCTTCTTCGTTCATTTTCACAAGCTCTGCCGCTTCCACCGTCTCCGGCATTTTCGGATTGACCACCTCCACTGCAGCCACTGCGGCTACCTTCGGCGTATCGATGCCGCAGGCCTTGCATACGTCCACGGTATTTGCGATGATCTTTGCCTTCTCCTCCAGCGTGGGATAAGGAAGGAATGCCACATCGGTCAGGAAGAGCAGCTTCTCGATCCCCTTGATCTCAAATACCGCTACATGGGACAAGAGCTTATCCGTCCTTAGGCCTACCTCCTTGTCCAGGATGCTCTTCAGAAAATCCTTGGTGGAGATCAATCCCTTCATATACATATCGGCCTTGCCGTCATGCACAAGCCTTACCGCCTCGTGTGCCGCCTCGATGGGATCCGGGATATTGATGATCTCAAACTGATCTGCATCGATCTTCATCTCCCCGCAAAGCCTGCGGATGACCGCCTCATCCCCCACCAGTACCGAATCTGCGATCTTCCTGTCATGCGCCATGGCCACCGCTTCCAGCACGGCATCGTCATTGGCCGCGGCCACAGACAGCTTTTTTGTGGGGAAATCATTTACCTTCTTCAATATTTCTTCAAAATTTCTGCTCATAATCCCTCTCCTTCACATGGTATTAAGTCATGAAACGTACCCATCCACTATATCACATCCTTCAAAAAATCACCATGATTTTTAGATATGCCCCCCAAAGCGCCATTTGAAACCATGCCTTTTTTTGTGTATAATGCAGCTTGATATCAAATGAATCTCCGGTGCCTTAAGGAAAAGCCCTTAAGGATAATAGGGAAACAGGTGCAAATCCTGTGCGATCCCGTCACTGTAAGCGGCACGCATGCCATGCGCAAGGCCGGCCATCAGCCACTGATCCTTATCCTGGGATTGGGAAGGCGGCCGTGCCGGATCGCCGCAAGCCAGGAGACCTGCCGGAGATTTCAGGCACATAAGACTACGGGGGCTTAGTCTTGCCAAGGCACAGCAGCTCTGTGCTTATTTGTGCATGAAAAGCCCCGGGAAACCCCGGGGTTTTTGACTATCCTCATGGTCTTTTTACAGCGGACAAAGGGACCGGATAACAGGAGCCCGTCCGCGGGAAGGAGAAAAATGAAGAACAAATGGCTGAATCTGATGGCTGCAGGACTATTGACCTCCATAGCCTGCTTTGGGTGCGCACTTCCGGAGTCCGTCCCCCTGCCCGAACCCCCGGAGGCTTTGGAAGGGCTGCCGGAGGCTTTGGATGCGGAGGATGAAGAAAACTACGAGACCGGCGATGCTTCTTTGGATGATCCCGGCAATCAGGATGAGATCGGGGAGCGTGAGCTTCTGGTGGTAAGCTTCGGCACCAGCTTCAATGACAGCCGCAGGCTGACCATCGGTGCCATTGAGGATGCCTTAAGGCAGGCTTATCCGGACTATAGCGTAAGACGCGCCTTTACCAGCCAGATCATCATCGACCATGTGAAAAAAAGAGACGGGGTCACCATCGACAATGTGGGAGAAGCTCTGGCCAGGGCCAGGAAAAACGGCGTAAAGACCCTGGTGGTACAGCCCACCCACCTCATGGACGGCTTCGAGTACCATGACCTGGTGGAAGAGCTTGAAGAAAATGCGGCTGATTTCGGATCCGTCACGGTAGGGTCTCCCCTCCTCACGGAAGACGAGGATTTTGAGCGGGTCGTGGATGCCGTGACCACAGCCTCGGCACCCTATATGGATGGAAAAACGGCCTTCTGCTTCATGGGCCATGGCACGGAGGCGGACTCCAACGGCATCTACGCCAGGCTGCAAAAGCTCCTGACGGAAAAAGGCTTTACGGATCATTATGTCGGAACCGTAGAGGCCGAACCCTCCCTTGAGGATGTGCTCAAGGCTGTGGGAGAGAAGGACTACGACCGCGTGGTACTGGAGCCGCTGATGGTCGTGGCCGGAGACCATGCCAATAATGACATGGCGGGAGAGGACGAGGATTCCTGGAAATCCCGGTTTGAAGCAGCAGGCTATGAAGTAGAATGCATCCTCTCCGGGCTTGGGGAAAATGAGGCCATCCGGGAGATCTATGTGGAGCATGCCGGAAAAGCCATCGATGAAGCACAGTCCGGCGCTTCGAAGCTTTCCGGGGAAAAGGCCGGCACAGAGCCTGCTTCCCACGGAGCATTACAGGATGGGGATTATGCGGTCACAGTAGACTCCAGCTCCTCCATGTTCAATATCACGGCCTGCACTCTCCATGTATCCCAGGGGGAAATGACGGCCCGCATGACCATGGGAGGCACGGGATACCTCTATGTCTATCCCGGGACCGGTGCCGAAGCAGAAAAGGCGGAGGAAAAGGACCGGATCCCTTATGAGGAAAATCCGGACGGGACACACAGCTTCACCTTCCCGGTAAAGGCCCTGGATGAAAAAATCCCCTGTGCCGCCTTCAGCAAGCGCAGGGAAAAGTGGTATGACCGGGATCTGGTCTTCTCCTCGGCATCGATCCCGGAGGAAGCCTTTATGCCGTAATTCCTTCCCGGATTTCTTCCGGCTCAGCGTATCTAGAGGGCATTTCAGGGATCATCCGAAATGCCCTCGGTTTTTCCCGATGCAAAAACCCATGCCGACTGCACCCGGTAGCTCATGATATAAAGCAGCACATCCACGATCAGCTTCGATACGGTGCTGTTTAAGCCCATGGTACTGACGGCCCAGGTGCCTCCCGCGCTCAGCAGCATGATCAGGGCGCATAGCAGGGCATATTTCAGAAAGGCCTTTTTGCCGTCATTATCTTTTCCAAAGACAAAGGAACGGTTCATCGCAAAATTCGCGGAGGCACTGACAAGCCTTGCGATCACCGTGGAAAGGAAAATATATTTTGCGGCCTTTATGGAGCCGTTTTGAAAGAGGGCCAGATTCAGCAGATTAAAGAGCCCCTGGTCGATGAGGGTGCTTATGATGCTGCTTCCCGTAAACCGGAAAAAGCCGCCAAAGAGCACCTTATAAACCCGGTAGGAATCCTTGATCGTATTGAAATGCGAGGAGTGGTTTTCTTCATAGACAGTCTCGATGGGCACCGGGATCATGGGGATCCTGCTCTTTGCACACTCTACCAGCACGTTCATCTCGTATTCAAACCGGTCTCCCGGGATCCCTTCCATGAATCCGCACAATCCGGAACGAAAAGCCCGGAGCCCTGTCTGGGTATCCATTACCACCTTCCCATACAGCAGCGCAAAGGAAAAGGTCGTGATCCGGTTGCCCATCCTGCTCCGCAAGGGAACCTGGGACAGGGAAAAATCCCTGGTACCCAAAAGCAGGACCTTCTCCTGATCCTGCTCTGCAAGGGCATCCGAGAGGGCGGCACAGTCCTCCGGGCGGTGCTGTCCATCCGCGTCAGCCGTGATGATGCCGGTGCTTTCCGGCAGGTTCTCCCTGATCCAGCGGCAGCCCGTCTTCAGGGCGGCTCCCTTTCCCTTATTGCATTCGTGATGGATGACCTGAGCCCTTCCCTCCAGCTTCGCAAAAACCGGCTGATAAGCCTCCCCGCTGCCGTCGTCCACCACCAGGATATGGGAAAACCCGGCCTTCCTTAATTCTCCCACATAAGAGACCAGTACATCTCCGGGCTCATATGCCGGGATCAGCACCACATGGCGCCTCATTTCCTTTTTTTCCATCTCCTGTCTGCCTGCCACGTTAAGATCCTTCCTCCTGCTCTGCTTCCTTTATGACGATACGGGCTGTTTCCTCCACGACCTCATCCAATCCGGTAAGCGCCGCAAAGGGAGCGAACTGGGCAGCCCGGTCAGAGCGCGGCATCTTTGGCCGGTCCGGGGAAGAAGGCCTGTCTAAGCCGATGATGTCGTCATAAGGACCGGCATCCCCCTTCATGCCCTGTGTCCTCCGATCTGCCGGTTCCGTTTCATTGCCATAGCGCCCTCCTCAAGGTTCATCCCCTTCACGATCGCATTTTTACCATAGCGCTTCTGAATATCAAGAACTGCCTCCTGAACCCTACGCTCCTTCTCCAATGCCTTCTTCTCCTCTTCCTTCCGGTGAAGCTCTGCCCCATAATCCGTAAAAAGATCCAGCTGGCGGTACTCCTCTTCTTTCTGAGGCTCCCCCTCCGGCAGCACATGGTTCGCCACCACATAGATCCTGCGGCATAAAAGGCTGCGGTCGATGATCCGGTCATACAACGCCAGCGCCGCATCCGTGATGACCCTTGTGGAGGAGGTACGCATGGGAAGGTTCTCGCTGCCATGGGCAGACTTCGGCACCTGTCTGCCATAACGGTCCGTCTCGATCTCCCCCTGATACCGCTTTCTCCGGTCCGGATCGGTGAAATTCTCTATGTCATAGCATACGGTCAGCACGATCTGGTCTGTGGTAAGCTTTTTTTTGACCAGATCCAGCACCAGGGAATCCGTCATCTCATGGACGATCAGCCTTGTCTTCTCCCCGTCATAGGGCATTTCCAATACCTGTCCGGTGCTGATGCTGTGGGTTTCGGGGCGGTAAGCTTTGATATCGGCCATGGTACAGGGTTCGATCCCCCAGGCATGATCGATCAGAAGCTCCGCATTGATCCCAAAAAGGCGGTACAGCAGCTCCTCGTTTTCTAAAGAGCACCGGGCCACATCCCCCATGGTGGCCATCCCGTGGCTTTTCAGCTTCTTTGCATAGCCCCGGCCTATCCTCCAGAAATCCGTCAGGGGTTCGTGTGTCCAGAGCTTCCTGCGGTAGCTGTCCACCGTAAGCTCTGCGATGCGCACCCCGTCCTCGTCCGCGTCAATATGCTTTGCCTCGATATCCATGGCGATCTTGCACAGATAAAGGTTTGGACCGATGCCGGCGGTGGCGGTGATCCGGGTCTCCTCATATACCTCCCGGATCATGGCCCGCACGAATTCCCTGGCCGTCATCCCGGAAGGCCGCAGATAATCCGTCAGGTCGATCATGACCTCATCCACCGAATAGACATGGATATCCTCCGGCGCCACATGCCTTAAGTAGATCCGGTAGATCCGTGTGCTGTAGTCCATGTAAAGCGCCATGCGGGGCCTGGCGATGATATAGTCCAGCTTCAGCGTGCCGTCCGCCCGCAGTTCTTCCGCATTCACCGAGCTTCCGGTGAAATCTCTCCCCTTTAAGGCATGCCTTCGAAGCTGATTGACCTCGGCCACACGCTGGATCACCTCAAAGAGCCTTGCCCTGCCGGATATGCCAAAGGATTTAAGGGAAGGGGTGACGGCCAGGCAGATGGTCTTTGCCGTGCGGCTTTCATCTGCCACCACCAGATTTGTGCAGAGGGGATCCAGCCCCCGTTCCCGGCATTCCGCGGAAGCGTAAAAAGACTTCAGGTCAATGGCCGCATAGATCCTCTCCCCGCTCATTCCCAGGCCTTCTCTTTCTGGGCCTCCCCGCGTTCACCGGAGGTCTTTTCTACCGTGAAGTTTCCGGTCACATGAAGGCTGACTCCCCCGCCTGCATCCAGGCTCACGTCGATCAGGCCGGCAATCAGCTTTCTCCCCTCCTTCTCGCAATATACCCCGGTATGCTTCACTACCCCATGGGTATCCCGGGCTCCATCGCCCCCCATGTCCATCTGATCATCCTGCTCGATCCTGACCTCGTAGGCTCCATCCTTTACCAGATGGATCTTTGCCGTCTCCTCCGCCGAGCCGAAATCCCTGCTTCCCAGCTCCAGCCGGTCAAACAGGTCGATCCCCAGAGTCCAGTTCCCGTCCTCCTCGATCTCCAGAGAGCAGCCGTTCGGCCTGGCTGTGGCAAGCCTGGCCAAAGCCCTGGCCTCAAGCTCGTGTCCTTCTGCCTGGGGCAGGTTCTCCACGCCCTTTAAGCTGGTGATCCGGATCTCTCCCTCATATTCCCCGGCAAGCTCTCCCAATCCGCTGTCCACCACCGGCTCTGCTCCGCCCGGGATCTGGATGCGGGAATCCATGCCGTCTGCCCCTCTCATGCCCATGATCCGGCCTCGGATGAAAAAAGCCGCCCATGTCACAATCCCGGCTCCCAAAAGAAAGATCAGGATAAAGATGACGGGCAGGATCAATGATCTTTTCTTCCTGGCCGCAGGAGCTGCCCCGCCTGGCGGAGCCTGGTATCCCTGGCTGTCCGGATACGCATATCCCCCGCCTGCCGGAGCTCCGCAATTTGAGCAGAATCGGATCCCCTCCGGCATCTCTGCCCCGCACTGTCTGCAATACATCTCATGTCCCCCTTCGTAAATACGCAGATCCCACCTCATTCAGCCGGATACATCTGCCGGACAGGACTATTGATGCAGCGTCACCGTAATGTGGCTCTGTCCGGAGGGCTCGTACGCCTTGAACTCATAGACAGAGTTTTTCGTTTCGATCAATATGATCCCATTGTTCTTGATATGGATCTTCATGACCGGGGAGGGGCAGAGCATCTTTCCCGATACCGGCTCCTTTTCTGCATCCATGACATAAGGAATGCTGATGCTGGATCCCTCCGGAACCCGGATCAGTTCATCCGGATCGATCTCCATGATGCTCCCGATCCTTCTCCGGGAATCCTCGTCTTCCTTTTCCCTCCCGGGCTCCCCAGACCTTTCCGTATACCTAATCGATGTTATTTCATACAGCATATCTCTTCTCCTTTATCCATGCTTAATTTTCCTTGACTCACACCGGGCCGGATGCGGATCCTGCTCCTTTCCCATGCTTTGCTGATCCCCGCGGTCTTTATTCCCGTCCCCGTTTCTTCCCCACTATGATACCTTCTTATGGCAGAATGTTCAAATCGCCTTCTCCTCCGGCCGTTTCATCACAGGCCGTTTTTCAAATCTTGATTTACCTATCTGCCCTATGTTATTATAGGTAATTAAAGAAAGGAGCCGGCATTATGATTTCTACGCGTGGACGCTATGCGATCCGCATTATGATCGACCTGGCACAGAACAGTGACGGGGAAAGCATCCCCTTGAAGGACATCGCCCAAAGACAGGATCTCTCCAAAAAATATCTTGAGATCATCGTGAAGGACATGGTAAAGGGAGGACTGATCGAGGGCACCAGCGGGAAAGGCGGCGGCTACAGGCTGCTCCGCAAGCCGGAGGAATACAGTGTCGGCGAAGTGCTGGAGCTGATGGAGGGCACCCTTTCTTCCGTGGCCTGTCTGGCGGCCGAAACAAACGACTGCCCGAAAAGATCCGTCTGCCACACTCTTCCCATGTGGACCGAATTCGACAATATAGTCCATGATTTCTTTTATGGCAAAAGGCTGAGTGATCTCTTATGATGCCTCCCTTTGTGGTTATCCCTGCAGGAAACCATTTTTCGACTTTCTGATGCAAGCGGTAAAAAAACAGGCATGCCCTGCTGTGGGCATGCCTGTTTTTTGGAGGATTGAATCGGTATTATCTTAGATCGCGGCAAAGGCAGTCTCCAGCGCATCGATCAGATCCTGCACATTCTCTGTGCCGATGGAAAGGCGGATCGTATTGGGCCTGATCCCCTGATCTAAGAGCTCTTCTTCGGAAAGCTGTGAATGTGTGGTCGAGGCCGGATGGATCACCAGGCTCTTCACATCCGCCACATTGGCAAGCAGGGAGAATATCCCCAGATTGTCGATAAACTTCCAGGCTTCCTCCTTCCCGCCCTTGACCTCAAAGGTAAAGATGGAGGCGCCGCCATTCGGGAAATACCTCTGATACAGCGCATGATCCGGATGCTCCGGAAGAGACGGATGATTGACCTTCTCTACCTTCGGATGAGCGTTCAGATACTCCACGATCTTCTTTGTATTCTCCGCATGCCTCTCAAGCCGCAGGGAAAGAGTCTCCACCCCCTGCAGGAGCAGAAAAGCATTGAAGGGAGAAATGGCCGCGCCGGTATCCCGGAGCAGGATGGCGCGGATGTATGTCACAAAAGCCGCCGGTCCTACTACGTCGTAGAAAGACACCCCGTGATAGCTGGGATTTGGCTCTGCGATGTTCGGATATTTCCCGCTGGCCTTCCAGTTGAATTTCCCGGATTCCACGATGATGCCCCCCAAGGTCGTCCCGTGTCCGCCCAGGAACTTCGTCGCCGAATGGACTACGACATCCGCACCGTGCTCGATGGGACGGATCAGGTAAGGAGTGCCGAAGGTATTGTCGATCACAAGCGGCAGCCCGTGCTTATGGGCGATCCCGGCGATGGCATCGATATCCGGGATGTCGCTGTTGGGATTCCCCAGGGTCTCGAGATAGATGGCTCTGGTATTATCCTTGATGGCGCCCTCCACCTCGGAGAGGTTGTGGGCATCCACAAAGGTGGTCTCGATCCCGTACTGCGGCAGGGTATGTGACAGGAGGTTGTAGGTACCTCCGTAGATCGTCTTCTGCGCTACGATGTGCCCGCCGTTTGCGGCCAGGGCCTCGATGGTATATGTGATGGCGGCCGCTCCGGAGGCCAGGGCCAGCGCCGCGCTTCCGCCTTCCAGTGCCGCGACTCTCTTTTCCAATACATCCTGGGTTGAATTGGTCAGCCTGCCGTAGATATTGCCCGCATCCGCCAGCCCGAAGCGGTCAGCCGCATGCTTGCTGTTGCGGAATACGTAGGATGTCGTCTGATAGATCGGGACAGCCCGTGCATCGGTCGCCGGATCCGCCTGTTCCTGCCCTACGTGAAGCTGTAATGTTTCAAATCTGAATTTCTTCTCTGCCATAATGATCACCTCTCCCTTTCTTTCGCTCGGTTTTTTAAGATGCTGATATTGTGGCACGAAAAGACGGTTCCGTCCAATATCCATTTTTAATTATCCGCTATAGGAATCAGCTATAGCCAGATTTGCGCGGTGGGAGTCCTTTTGCTTCCCACATAGATTGATCGACCGGTCAGGATGAATTATAATGGCAAAAAAAGGCGGTATGATCATGAAGAAGGGACTTTTCATCGGCTCGGCCTGCATAGATGTGGTCATCTATCTGCACCGGCTGCCGAAAACAGAAGAAGATATTCACCCCATCCGGCAGGTCATGAGCCTTGGAGGCTGCGCCTGTAATGCGGCCAGCGCCGCCAGGCTCATCACCGGCAATGTCGTATTTGCCGGTGCCGTAGGGCGCGGGGTCTTTGGGGAGCTGGCAGAAAAGCTCCTCCGGGAAAGGGGCCTTGCGGTCAATATCCGGGCGGAAGAAGAAAATGGCTGCTGCTATTGCTTTGTGGAGGATGGAGGCGAAAGGACTTTTCTTTCCGTCCACGGAGCCGAATATACATTCCAAAGGGAATGGATGCGCACCCTGGATCGGGAAAGCTTCGATTATGTCTATGTCTCCGGCCTTGAGGTAGAGGAGCCTACGGGAGATGCATTGATCGATTATCTTTTTGAATATCCCGGCCGCAAGGTCTTTTACTGCCCGGGACCCAGGGGCACGAGCCTGAAGGAAAAGAATGAACGCATCCTTTCCCTGTCTCCCATCCTGCACCTGAACCAAAACGAGGCTGTCCGGCTTGCCGAATCCCTATCCGCCGGAAAATGCAGCGGCTATGAGGAGGCCGCGGACATCCTTTACTCTGTCACCCATGAGCGGGTGGTCGTGACGCTGGGAGATCAGGGCGCTTACTGCCGGGAAAGCGATGCGGGCTATGCCATCCCCGCCGTAAAAACGAAGGTGGTCAATACCATCGGTGCCGGCGATACCCATGCGGGCACGCTGATCGGCTGCCTGATCAAAGGCATGGATTGGAAGAAAAGCCTGGAGACCGCAAATCAAATGGCGGCCCTTGTCGTAGGCCGCGAAGAGCCGGTCCCCCCGGAGGAGCCGTTTTTTGACCCGGAGGCCTAAAGCCTTACCTGTATAAAGCCCTCCATCCCCGCCGGATCCTTCCCTATGTGCCACTATGGTGTCCCCCGATCTGATGGCTGCGGATCTTCGTGGTGGCGCCATCCAAATAGCTGATCCCCCTAAGGACCGCATCCTTTCCAAACCGATCCTTGATCTCGATCACCGCCTTCTGTACGGCCCGGTCTTTTTCAAGCATCTCCCTATCGGAAAAGAGCGAAAGCTGGACATACTCCTCGGGAACTACCTGATTGCAGGTAATGGAAAGCCGCCGGATGGGAAGCTTCCTGTCCGTGATCCTCTCAAAAAGCCCTGCGGCTTCCGGCATGATGACCCGCGGCGCATTCGTGGCATCATCAAAGCGCTTTGTCCCCCTGGCGGCGCTTTGATCTACGCTCATGGAATATCCGACATACAGGGTGATGGAAGACGTGATAAGCCCCAGGTCGATCAGGTCAAGGCAGAGCAGGTCGGCCATCTCCTTGACGACCAGCCCGGCCTCCTCAAAATCATAATCCCTCATGAGCATCTGGCCGTTTGTAAGGCTGTGAAACCTTGGGGCATAGGCCTTGATATCCCGTATGGTCGTAGGCTCCCTGCCCCAGGCATGGTCGATCAGGATCTCCGCATTGATGCCATAGGTCCGGTACAGGCTGTCCACATCTGCCCTGGCGATGTCCTCCATGGTCAGGATCCCCTTCCGCTCCAGGCTTGCCGCCGTACCCCTCCCGATCATCCAGAAATCCGTGAGCGGCCTGTGGTCCCAGAGGATCTGCCTGTATCCTGCCTCATCAAGCTCCCCGATGAAATCCGGGGAATGCTTGGAGAGGATATCCAGGGCGACCTTCGTCAGATAGAGATTCGTGCCGATCCCGCAGGTGGCCCGGATGCCCAGGGTCTCTAAAATATCCTCCATGACCAGAAGGCCGAGCTCCCTGGGGCTTCGGCGGTAGAGGGAGAAGTATTCCGTGATGTCAATGAAGGATTCATCAATGGAGTAGACATGGATGTCATCCTTGGAAAAGTATTTCAGATAGACCCCGTATATCTCCGCAGAATAGTCAATATATTTCTGCATCCTGGGCACGGCGCAGATATAATCGATGTTTTTGGGGATCTCCTGGATGCGGCACCGGTTCCTTACGCCCAGAGCCTTCAGGGCGGGAGAAACGGCAAGGCAGATGGTATTCTTTGACCGCTCCGGATCGGCCACCACCAGCCTGGCCGTCATGGGATCCAGCCCGCGCTCCACCGCCTCCACGCTGGCATAAAAAGACTTCAGGTCTATGCAGATGTAGCTCCGGTTCTTATCCACCTCAAGCACCCCTATGCTAATCGAACTGATGTTCGTTTTGGCAGATATCATACCATTTTCTTCATGGATTGTCCAGCCAAAGCCTTTCGGCTGCATATGGGTGCATGCTCCGGTCAGAATCCCAGATTTTCGTTTACCAGGATCACATGGATCCTTCCTTCATGCTTGGAAAACCTTGTGGTCAGGAACTGGCAGCAGATGGTATCCGGGCTCTTGCAGTCCATGCAGGAGCCGGTCTTTGCACATGGCGTGGAAAGGGAAAACCTCTGGGCATTGATGGGCGCCGCCACATTCCTGGCCCGCTTCATGGCTCCGTCCAGATCACCGCAGATCTTGTTCATTCCCACGATGAAGATGACCTTCTTCGGTCCATAGGCAATGGCAGATACCCGGTTGGCATTGCCGTCGATATTGACCAGCACGCCATCCTCCGTCATGGCATTGACGCTTGCAAGATACACATCCGCATCATATGCCCGGAGCATGGCCGCCCTCTGATCCTCCGCCTCATACCGGTCGATGAAGTGGTAATCCCCATTTTTCAGCGCATCCACCAGCCCGATCTCCTTGGCGCTCATACAGCCTCCCATGGTCACGGTGCTTCCCTCATCAATGAGCCTCAGGGCAGTCTCCAGGGCTTCCTTTCCGTCCTTTGCGTAATATCCAGACATATTCCTGTCTTTCAGGGCCCGTATCACCTTTTCCGCCAGCAGCTCGTTTCTCTTCCTGATGTTCTCGTCCATTTGTCTCCTCCTTTAAGCGCATGTTTATATCTGACTTACACCGGCCAAAATACGGCCGCCAACGGGTTCCAGCTCCTTAATAAACGCATATTTATATCTGACTTACCCCGGTCGGACGCGGATGCCTGATGTTTTCCTTCAGCCGGATAGGATCTGCGGCCTTTTCTTTATTTGATCAAAATGAATGTGGTTCTTCTAAATGCGCCTGCGATCCGCATGAGCGATGAATACAGCAATCCGATACTGTATATGATCAAAGCCGTATGTACCTGCCGGATGAAGACCAGGCAGCAAAAGGCCAGCAGGAAGTTGACGATCCCATGGCTGAATTTCATCTTCCAGGGGCCGGAAACCGTCCTTCTGGCCTCCATGGCCCGCAGCACCTCCACCACGCCGGAAAAAGCGTGGATCGCGATCAGATATAAAAGGATATAGATATGGGGCACATCCGATAGGGAGCCGGTAAGCAGGGCAAAATCAAGGATAATGACTCCCTCCACCAGGATCATCTTGCCCCCTGCCATGTGCCTGGCCATGAAAAAATAAAAGACGATCTCCCGGATCCCCCGGATGGTAAGCCCGAGGGTCAGGACCGCGATAATAAAAACATAGGCTTCATCGGTGGGATAGGCAATAAAAAGGATCGCGGCCAGAAGCGTCAGGGAACCGAATATAGCATTTCTTATTCTTTGCAATAAAGTCATCCCCGGGCTCCCTTCCACAGGCCTGCCAGCGTCCCCTTCACATTCCCGGCCAGCCTGTTTCCGCTCCTGCGGATCTCACTGATCACCATGCCCTTGTGTGCCACTGCGCCATGGGCGAATTTCCCGATAAAGGTTTCGTCCTTTTCTTTTTTGGGGCTTTTCACATATTCATCAAAATACTTGTCGATCACAAAGTCCTCCACCGCCTGCCCGGACAGCTCTTCGCCAAAGGCCTTCCAATCGTCGCATGCAAGCAGCTGCCGCTTTTCCAGTATGCCCCTGATCCTGTCGAGCCACGGGCTGACGGCCTCCATGTCATAGACTCCGGTCTCAAAGGATTCCTTTTCCCCGCGGATATACTTCATGGAATAGATCATCTGGGTGAAGGCCTTCAGGTAATCCGCCGGATTGTCCTTAATGATCTCCCCGTATTCCCCCCATGCAGGAAGATACCGGTATCTTGCAAAGCTGTAATCCGGAAAATGGCCGGCCCTTCCATGGCCGAGGTTCATGATCGAATGCTCATTATTCTGGTACAGGGTATTGGTATAGATCCCCTTGTCCAGATCATCGGGAGCTGAGGTCTTGTGTCTGAACTGCACCGGCCTCTCTTTAAACCCGTCTCCCTCGTAAAGCAGCTCGTAGAATACAAAATTTGTATTATTGATCACAAGGGAAGGCGTGCCTGCAAAATTGGCATGAGCCCAGGTATCGGCCAAAACATGCATGGCAATGCCCACAGACTGCAGCGGCCTGTCCTTTGCCAGCTCCACGGTTTTTTTTACCAGATCTCCGTTTGGGCCGCAGATCAGCCGGTACTTTTCCCGGTAAAGCCTGCAGCATTTCTTTTTTTCTGCCAGCAGATCCCTCGGCAGGAAATGGAAAGCAGACCAGATCCTGGTTATGTCCTGCAGCCCCACAGGATCCGTCCTGGCATCCATAAGCTCCAGCTGCAGCTGGGTCGTCGCGGCTTCCGAAGGTCCTTTGATCTTCGCTAATAACGTCCTTGAGCATTGATCCACAAACTGTGCGCTGTATGCGATATCCAGGCTTTCCTCATGGGAATAGCCTGCGATGAAGGCCGCACAATATGTAGCATAATAATGAAAATCTTCCTGCATGATCCAACCTTCTCCGGCTTTGTCCTATCCATCTTCTGTCCCGCCAAAGGATGCCGTCCCGAAGCCCCCATCCTTTCTTTTAAGACTTCATGGCTGTCTTTCTTTCATACATTGCCTTATCCGCCTTTTTGAATACATCTTCCACGGTCTTGTCCACATTCTTGTCAAACTTATGATATCCGATGGCGGCTGAGACCTGCTCCCAGGGCTAGAGCGTACTGTCCTTCTGTGCCTGCTCCAGGCGCTTTTCAAATTCATCGATCAGGGCATCCACATTCCGGTAATCCTTAAACCTCAGCACTATGGCAAACTCGTCTCCGCCGATACGGAATACCGGGGAATGCTCAAAAACCTCACAGACCACCGTGCAGAGCCTTTTGATGGAAATATCCCCCTTTTCATGCCCGTAGTATCATTCGTCTTCTTTAAGCCGTTGAGGTCGACTATGGCAAGGCCGAACTCCTCAAAGCCGTCTGCCATATCTGCCCTCAGCTTTTTCGCTTCATAATCATAGGCCGTCTTATTCCGCACTCCCGTCAGCGCATCCTTGACGGCCAGCGCCTGCATGGCATCGGCCTTTGCCTCCGATTTCTTCAGCGCGACCTTTGTGTCGACCAATGTATCGATATTTGAATTCATGTCCGCTTCCATCTGTTTCATGGAAGCAAGCAGCTGGGCGATCTCGTCATGGGTTCCGATCTGCAGCTTTTCAAAGGCATGATGCACCACATCGTTATTTTCCGCGCAATAATTTCTGGCGGTATCCGAAAGCATTTTCACCGGCTTGATGACATTTGTACTGACATACCATAAGGAGACCGCTAAAAGCAGGATCGTCAGGAGGATCATCACCAGGGTGGTAGTAACGACATAGCCCCGTTCCTTTGCCCGGATGTCATTCATGGAAACATCCACGCACAGATGGACAACAAACTTCCCGTTATGCTTGACCGGAAAAGCGGCCGTGACCAGCCAGCCGTATACATCCTCATCGGTTATGGTTGCCGGTATGGGCGCATCATCCTCATCCGGCCATATGCCTTCCGCGAAGGAATCCACCACGCCGGGAGGGCAGGCTTCCTCCCCGTAGGCACCATCCGCCACATAAATGGCATTCCCGGCATTGGTCTGGTAATTCATGAGATAAATGCAATCCACCTTGAAGATATCCTGATATAGCCGGAGCTGATCCCTGACTCTTTGGAATACCTCGAGATCTTCAATTCCCTCATAATGAGACATGTATTCATTCCATGCATCCGATCCCCATTCTGTACTGGGCACCACGGTATCCAGGCCATAATAGATATCCATGACCGTATCGGTAAGCGAAAGGACATCCTCCGGATCCAGGTCGCCGGCTACGGCCTCTGCGATCTGTTCTGCCTTATCCTTATACTCTTTGTCAATGATATCCGCCGCGATCCGGTTCACCGAGAGTACCGCCAGCCATCCGCTGATCAGGCATACAAAGACAACGCCCACGGTCATTTTTTACTTTAAGCGAGATAAACCGGTCTTTGTTCATGTTTTCTCCCAACCTTCCTATCATCTGCGATTCCCATATCCCCGAATAGATTGATTATACCGCATTGAGAGTCAAGTGGAAAGACTCCGCTGATCCTGCCGTCTAGGACTTTTCAAAAACCATGTCCTTCAGCGCATACGGCAGCAGCTCCTCCGGCCTGGAATCCGGACTGATCCATTCATCCACCCGCTCCTCCGGAAGGATGAGGGGCATCCTGTCATGGATCCGGGCAAGCTCCTGCGGAGGCGCACAGGTAAGGATGGTAAATACCGGCCAGTCGCCCTCAAAGCGGTACAGTCCGCAAAGATAGGCCATGGTGGAGCCGGCCGGCTGGATGCTATATCGATTGCCGGTCTTTACCTTCCCGTCCGGACTCCGGAAATGTTCCCATTCATAGTAAAAGGAAGCAGGCACCACGCACCGGTGGGAAGCCCATGCCTCCCGGAAGGTCGGCTTCCCGGAGGCCGTTTCTGTCCTTGCATTGACGAGGGGGCCGCTGCTTCCCTTCAGCGTAAATCCCCATTTCATCGGAAATACCGACCTGTTTTTGCTCCTTCCCGGGGCGATCACGGCAGCCACATCCGTAGGCCTTACGTCGCCGGAGGTGACCAGGGGCTTGGAAAGCTTTACCATAAATCTCTCTGCAAGGGAGGATCTTTCCGCAACCGAAACGATGCGCTGGATCCCCTCATCATCTTTTTCGATGCAAAACCGGTAGCACATAACCCCTCCCTTCAAGGCCGGACTCTACGCCAGCCATACTGTAGACAAAGGATCTTTCCCATGGTAATATAAATCCGAACATATGTTTGTTTTGCAGGAGGACCGGCAATGGAAAAACGCCGCATAGGATCCAAATATCCAATGCCTGTATCCCAGAGGGCAAAGATCTTTGCCCCCTTCGATGCCCTGCGCGGTTTTTCCGCCGCCCTTAAGGCCAAAGAGAAGCTCCGTCTTCCCCGACGCATCCTGCAGGAGGATAAGCTGAAGGAGCTGGATGAAAAGGCAGCCCTTCTGAAAAAGGGAGATTTTGTCTCCATCCTTTATTATGCTGACGGAGAATACCTTTCCGCAGAAGGATATCTTACGGCGATCGACCATGTACGCAGGCGGTTTGTCATCGCAGGAAGCGAGATCCGGTTTGACGACATCTATGAGCTGGATAAGCGTCCCGGCATCCAGGATCCCGCCGGGATGCCTGCAAGATAGCCCCGGGCGCCGCCCCTTTAAGCGGCAAGATCCACCTTTTATTATACGCTTTTCTGCGGTCTTTTTCACTATAAGATACGGCACCGCCCAAAGGCATCACGGCTAAAGATCCGCCCCGTCCCTTTGGCATGAAAAGGATATCTGGAAATCCGCCGCGGTTCAGGCTTATAATATATGGCATCAGACCGAATACTACAGGAGGATGCAAGACATGAGCAGGTTCAATGCAGAAAAACTCACTCATTATCTGGATTCTTTGCTGGAGCTTGGGATCCCGTCCGTGGACTGTATCGTATTTCAGGATCACCGGCAGATCTACCGGCACTTAAACGGCACGGCAGACCGGGAAAGAAAAAAAAGCATACAGCCTGACCAGCGGTACCTGATGTTTTCCATGACCAAGGTGCAGACCATGGTCGCCATCATGCAGCTGGCAGAAAAGGGAAAGGTCTCCTTGGAAGACGAGGCCGGCCGCTACCTCCCGGCCTACCGCAGCCTGCTTGTCCGGGATGAAAAAGGCCTGAGAAAGCTGACGGAGCCCTTGAAGCTCTGGCATCTGCTCTCCATGCAGTCCGGGCTTGATTATGACCTGGAGCGTCCCGGCATCCAGCGTGTGCTGAAAGAAAAGGGAAGGAATGCGGCAACCCGTGAGCTGGTGGATGCCTTTGTGGAGACACCCTTGGATTTTGTGCCGGGCACGCATTTTTGCTACAGCTTAAGCCATGATGTGGTGGGAGCCATCATCGAGGAAGTATCCGGCATGCGCTTTGGAGAATATTTGAAGAAGCATATCTGGGAGCCTCTCGGCATGCGCAATACCTTTTTTGCCCGGCCGGAAAACGAAGGCCTGGAGCGCCTGGCGCAGCAGTATATCCAAACTGCGGAAGGGATCGTCCCCATGGAGCAGAGCTGCTGCTACCAGCTTTCGGAAAGCTATGAAAGCGGTGGAGCCGGGCTCATCAGCAGCACAGAGGATTACGCAAAGCTGGCCGATGCCCTGGCCTGCGGCGGGGAATCCGCAGACGGGGTACGGATCCTGGGGGAGGCTGCCATCGGGCAGATCAAGACAAATCTCCTGGGAGAGGCTTCCCTCCGGGAGATCGAGACCGAGATGGGCCGGAAGGGATATGGCTACGGATGCGGCATGCAGGTGCTGATGCATCCGGACCAGATCGGTTCTCCGGCACCGGCGGGCATTTTCGGCTGGGACGGTGCGGCGGGAAGCTGCATCCAGATGGATACGGCTTCCAGGACCAGCCTTGTATATACCCAGCATGTCAGGGACTGCGGGATGGCATACGACACCATCCATCCGGCACTCCGGGATATCGTTTTCCCATGACCTGACCGTCTTTTTCCCACGGATAAAAAATCCGGGCCGCTTTCCCTCTGCCGGCCCGGATTCCTTCTATCATCCCGCTTTAAGTCTTTGATCACAGCTTATCATCCCGCTTTAAGTCTTTGATCACAGCCTATCATCCCGCTTTAAGTCTTTGATCACAGTCCGGACATCCCGGTGCTCCAGCTTTCTCGGCTCAAACCGGATAAGGTTATATACCAGCTGCATCACAAGCCCTGCGCCAAATGTGCTGATCAGGGTTCCGATCCCTACCGGACCGCCCAAAAGGACTCCGGCCAGAAGGACAGCCGCCCAGAGCAGGATCTCCACGATCCCGATGGGGATCCTCGGCATCCTTTTTCCCAGCCCCACAAGCAGGGCATCCCTCGGCCCGCAGCACTGTTCGGCACTCATATAGATCCACATGCCGATGGCCATGAATATGAAGCCCGTGATCATTATGCCGGCTCCAAGCCATACATTATGGTTTTCAGGGAGCTTGTTCAGGTAATTAAAAGCCTGGACGAAATTTCCGGTAAGCAGGGCATCGATGATCGTACCGAAGCCGATCTTCTCCTTCAATGCAATATCCAATAAAAGGATCAGGACCGCCATCAATGTCATGGCCACGCCATAATTCAACGGCGTATGGCGTGCGATCCCCATCCCTAAGCAGTCCCATGGTGCAAGCCCGATATTGGCAAATATGGTCAGATGTACCCCAAAGGAAAAGACAAGCAGTCCCCCTATGATCCTGAGCCATCCAAAAAAGATCGTCTTTTTCATCCTCCTGCCACCTTCCATACGGCAAATATAACGGCCGCCTGAAGGATCATCCCTCTTTCACGCAGACCGCGTATATTGTATTCTCATCATGAAAAAAAGGCAACCCGGCCGCTTCGTCCATTTTCAGCTTTTCACTGACGCACTTTTGGGTTATCATGACAGGAAGACATTTTTTGTAACTACGGAGGATGTTATGACAAAGCAAAAGAATCTGGGACAGATCGATCTCTTACACGGGCCAATCCTAAGATCCATCCTTTTATTTGCGCTCCCGATCTTCATATCCATGCTGTTCCAGCAGCTGTACAATGCGGCAGATACGGCCATCGTGGGAAATGTATTGGGAGAAGAATCCCTTGCGGCCATCGGCTCCGTATCCTCTGTTTTTGACCTGATCATTCATTTTGCCACAGGGCTCTGCAGCGGATTCGGGATCGTCATCGCCAGGGCTTATGGCTCCGGCAAAAAGGAATTTCTCAAAAAAGCCGTGGCCGGCTCCCTTATTACCGGCCTTATCTCCGTAGCCGTCCTGACGCTTGCGGGGCTTTTCGGACTCCGTCCCCTTTTAAGCCTGATCCATACTCCCGCGGAGATCTTTGAAGAATCCTATTCTTATATCCGGATCATCAGTCTCTTTCTCTTTGTGACCTTTCTCTACAACCTGCTTTCCGGCATGCTCCGTTCCATCGGAAATTCCGTGATGCCGCTGGTATTCCTGATCATCTCTTCCGTGATGAACGTGATCCTGGATTATCTTTTCATCGCCCGGTTTCATGCCGGGGTCAGGGGAGCGGCCATAGCTACCGTGATCTCCCAAGCCTTTTCCGCGGTCCTCTGCGCCATCTATCTTTTCAGCCGGGTAAAGCTTCTGATCCCGGAAGCCGGACATTTTAAGGTCGAGCCCAGGATCATTGGCGAGCTTGCAGGGCAGGGCTTTGCCATGGCGATGATGAGCTGTCTTGTCAGCATAAGCTCCGTCATCCTCCAATCCGGGATCAATGGGCTGGGGACGCAGATCATTGCCGCCCATGTTGCCGCAAGAAAGATCTTCAGCCTGTCTGCCCTTCCGTTTGTGGCCATACCCGGGGCTGTATCCGTATTCATCTCGCAAAACAGAGGTGCCGGACAGGGGAATCGGATCCTCAAAGCCATGAAAGACAGTTATCTCTTTTTTGCCGGCGCCGCGGCTCTGATGACGGTGCTCCTCTTGAATCTGGCGCCGGCTCTGGTCGCCCTGATCTCAGGCTCCCATAACCCGGTGATCCTGGAAAACGGATCCCGATATCTGTATGTCCTGGGTCCCTTTCTTTTTCTGCTGGGGATCATCAACGTGACGCGGTCCTCCCTCCAGGGGATCGGATATAAGCTGGTCGCTGTCATTTCCAGCCTGATCGAGCTTGCAGGCAAGATCCTTTTTGTCCTCCTGCTCATTCCGCGCTACGGTTATCCTGCCGTCATTTTCTGCGAGCCCGTCATATGGGTCTTTATGGCGGCAGAGCTTGTCTGGGCTTTTTATACAAACGATTACATCAAAGGCGCCATCCGGCAGAGCATCGAAGGCCGTAATGACTGACCCGGAGTGCGCTATGGGCGTATCTCCTGCTGTTTTTTATAATCCAGGCAGAGCATGGTGATATCATCAAACTGCTCTGCTTCTCCCACGAAGGCGCCGATATCGCTGCTGATCCCCTCCAGGATCTCCCTCGGCGTCTTTTGGCTGATCTTATTGAGGGCATGGATGAGGCGGTCCGGTCCGTAGAGTTTATTTTGAAGATCTGTCGCCTCCTTTACGCCGTCCGTATAAAGAAAGACCGCATCCCCGTTTGACAGCACCGTCTTGAAATCCGTATATTCCTTCCCCGGGATCAGGCCGAGTGCCAGGTCCGGCTTTTCTCCCTGATCCAGGAATGAAAAAATCCCCTCCCTTCGGAGAGCAGGGGCTTCATGGCCTCCATTCGCATAGGACAGCTCCCCGCTTTTCAGGTCCAAAATCCCAAGCCACATCGTAACAAACATGCAGGCAGCATTGTCCCTGCATAGCTGTTCATTTACGGAAGACAAGATGTCCGCCGGCGATCCTCCCTCCTGTGCGCGGTAATCGACCAGCTTCTTTGCCGACATCATAAAGAGCGCCGCCGGCACTCCCTTTCCGGATACGTCGGCGATCAGAAACACCAGCCGCTCCTCTCCGATCAGGAGGAAATCGTAGAAATCCCCTCCTACCTCCTTTGCCGGGATCATATCAGCATAGATATCAAACTCATCTCTTTCCGGAAATGGAGGAAATACGGACGGAAGCACCGAAGACTGAATCTGATACGCCATGCCCAGCTCTGTGCTCACCCTCTCCTGCTCCCTGGCAAGCCCTGCGACCCTCTCCGTGTATCCTTCCATCTCCTGGGCCAGCATGGAGAATGCCTCCGCAAAGGTGCCGATCTCATTTTTCGACCGGATCACCGAAAGCCTCTCCCTCACTTTTGGGGCATCCTTATCGATGTGATAGGCCTTTACGCTTCTTTCGATCAGCGCCATGGGCTTGATCACCGTAAAATACAGGAAGAGCAAAATGACCAGCGCCGAAAGCCCCATCAGGACAAGGGACTTCATCCGAAAGCCCGATATAAAGTTCAGATGATCGTATACCTCACTTCTCCGGAAGGAATTGCAGAGCAGAAGAGTGCCGTATTTTCCCCCATAGTCCACTGCATCATAAAAGCCAAAATCATCCTCCCTTGAATAATGCCCCCAGATCCATGGGATCCCCATGCTGCTTACTGTCTCGTCATAATTCCCCCATTCCTTCCTCTCCTCCACGAGATCCCTGTATTCCCCCAGACGAAAATAACCATCCGCATTTTTTTCGGCATCAAAAAGGATCATGGCAGAGTCCCCCGGTGAGGACACGATCAGAAACAGGTCGTCCAGATTATGCTCCTTATATGCGTACGCATACAGCCTGTCTAACATTGAATAGCAGATTTTGGCATATTCATATTGCATGGATTCCGGGAGGGACTCTGCTTGTTCCACCGTCATGGCGGCCAGGCGGACCCCATATTCCTTCTCAAAATCTGCCGGCAGCTTCGTCTCCATATCCTTAGACAGTTCCTTTGCATGTTCGATCCAATAATCCACAAGCCAGGGCAGAGCCTGGTATTGTTCCATTGCCTTGATCACATCCCTCATATGGGAATCATTTCGGTCATGGATCGTCTTCAGGTAGCTGGAGAAGGAAGAGGCCGTGACGATATTGCCCATGATCACCGTTACCAGCAGAAACAGCAGGGTAAGGATCCCCCCCCCATCTGGATCAGGATTCCATGCCTGTTCGGTTTGTCCTTTTCAGCAGCCTTCATTCCCACTATTCCTTTCATCCCGGCATCCGGTCATCATGCGGCATTTTTTCTCCAGCGCCATTTTCCGGTAGAGCATGGCATTCTGATGGCAGCTGTCGATCCTGAGCACCTCGTCAAAATACTTCACGGCTTTATCCTGCCTCCCAAGCCCCAGATTTCCAAGTCCCATCAGATAATAGCAGTGCGCCCGGTTTCGATCATCCATATCCGCATCAAATACGGACATGTCCGGCATGGATACCGCAAAGTAGTCCATTTTGAAGCGGTCACGCAGATGCTGCTCGCCATAATCGATCAGCTTGTAAAACCTTGCATTTGCCTCAGCCTGTTTCCCCAGCTTTTCTTTTGCAAGCCCCTGGTACAGGATCATGTCTGCAGGCTGGTCGTAATAATACATCATCCCGGCCGGCTCCATTACCCCAAGGGTCGCCTTTTCAAAGCATTCCCGCGCCTCGGCGGTCTTCCCCAGTTTTTCTTTTGCAAGCCCCAAGGTATAATAAAGATGATTGTCCTTTGTGCCTTCAAGCCTTCCCTCTCCAAGGTTTTCCGGATAGGAAAGGGCTGTCCCCAGCAGCTTCTCTGCCTCCGCCCCGTCTCCTTCATGCAGGGCTTCTCTGGCCTGCTCCAAAAGGGATATCTTAAATTGTGCCGTGATCTTCCCCTCTGCCCCCTCCCAGGTCTGAAAGTCATGGGAAGCGATGGCATCATAGGCTTCCCGATGCTTCCCAAGCATGTTTAGCAGCGTCACATATTCGGTATAGAGATCATCCCGTTTCCCGATCAGGCCGATATGCTCCTGAAACAGCGCAAGCCGCTCCTTAAGAGGAACCTGCCTTTTCTGGCAAAGCTGATCCAGCTCCAAAAAGACCCTTGCATCCGACGGATCCAGCTCAAAGGCCCTCTTCATGCAAGAAAATGCCTTTTCCGGTTCCCCGCATTGATTATAATAAGCGATCGCAAGGTTCCTGAGCAGGGTGGGATAAGCATCGTCCAGCTCCTTCGATTTTTCCCAGCATGCCACAGCCTCTCCATACTGCAGCTTATCATAATAAAGCTCTCCCAGATAATAATAGGCCTTTGCCCCGGAAGGATACCGCTCTGTGGCGGAAAGCAGAACCTTAAGATCCTCCAGCTTATTCGGAAAGCAGCAAAACGGCGGGCTCTTTTCTGCCGCCTCGTATTCCTTCTCCGCTTCCTCCTCTTTCCCGATCCTGTCCAGATAATGCGCTTTATAATAATGGATCATCGGCCATTCCCCCGGAAAAGCCCCGAGGATCCTGATCGCTTCCTCGTAAAACCCGCTTTCTGCAAAATCCCTTGCCGCCTGCAGGAAGGTCTCCTGAAAATCCCTGCTGAGGCAATGGATCTCATCCATGAGCGGCGCATCCATCTCATTCAGGAAGGCCCGCGCAAAAAGAGACATATAATCAAAGGGATCGAGCCGGAGATTCCGGGCGATCCATTCCTCCGCCTCCGCCTTCCTTCCAAGCTTCGCAAGGATCACCGCCTTCAAGCCCCGTGCCTTGATATTATGGGCATTTTTAACCAGTGCTTTTTCCACGAAAGAAAAAGCCTCCTCCCACTCCCTCCTTCTGGAGGCGATGGCTGCCAGATAGGTATAAGCCATCTCCTGCTGCTCGCTGGTCCAGGCCGCCTTATAGAAGGCATCATAAGCCTCATCAAACCTTTCCTGGTAAAAGAGGGAAAGCCCAAGGTCATAGAAGGGCTCTCCGTCGTAGGGATTCATGAACATCCCGTTTCCGGTCAGCCTCTTTATGGCTCTCCGGAAATAGGGCTCGGATCCCGCGAACTGCCCCCTCCGGAAAAGGAGCAGCCCATATCCGGTATTGATGCGGACATCCTCCGGATCACGCTTCAGCCCCTCCAGATAATAGGGATCCGGAAGCCAGGTCGCATGCCGATACTGCTCGATATGCTGTGCCGTGAGGTAAAGCTCTTCATTGGTCCTCATATCCCGGGGCTCTAAAGGTGCCTTTGCCGGCTCTGCAAGCTCCGGGATCCCCTGGTCTTCCGGCTGATAGGAAACCAGCTCCCTGCCCTCTGATGAGACAGACACCTTCACCTGATGCGGATCCCCGGCGGTAAGAGGAAGCTCCTTTTCATAGATATCCACCGGGGAAAGCAGGGTCTCTTCGGCATAGATCTCCCTTCCGCCACAGGAGACAGAGATCCTCGCCTTCTCATATCTCTGCGTCGCATAGACACATACATAGATCCCCTTCTCCCGCACCTCCATATTCAGCACCGCATGTATGCTGGCATTTTTCACCAGGCCTGCCGCTTTATAGGGCATGAAGTATTGGTAGAAGGTCTTTTCCTCAAAGGGCTTCAGCCAGCTGAAATCCGGTTGGTTATCACAATATACGCCGGTCATCAGCTCGATATAAGGCCCGTCCTCATCCGTCAGATTTCTGTCCCAGGCCCGGCCAAAATCGCCGCAGCCCCAGGTCCACTGCTTCTTGCCCGGAGATACGTGATGATCCGCCACATGCAGGAGGCCGGCCTTTTTTTGATGATCATAGCCGCCCACAAAATCATATTCCGACTTTTCCGCCATGTAGGATGTGGGCACAGGGATATTCTTATACCGGGAGATATCCACTCCTTCGCTGTAATCGTGCTTATAATACTCCCCCGTCGCGATGGGAAAGCGGGACACTGCACGTTTCCCGTGGTCATAGACGCTGTGCACGTCCGGAGGAAAGACCGACTGCGTATGATCGTTGACCGAAACCGCAGGATTGGCCCACCACAGGAAGGTCTGCGGCAGGGGCGTCCGGTTGTATAGCTGCCCTTTGATCTCGATATAGGCCCTGTCCGGATAAAGCGTGAAGAATGTGACCTCCTTTGTGCCATACATCTGGTCCGTATCGCCGATAAGCAGAGATTTGCTGCCATCCTTATGCTCGATGATCTTATGGTCCACCGGGCAATACGTCGTAGGCCGGTGATGCTGGGGCCAGTTGAATTCGATCCCCCCGGAGATCCAGGGACCCGTAAGACCCACCAATGCAGGCTTGATCACACGGTTATAATAAACGAAATCATAGCCGTTCGTCTTGTCATAGGCCCGCTGGATCCGTCCCCCCAGCTGCGGCAGCACCATGATCTTGAGATACTTGTTTTCAAGCCATACCGCATCCCATGCCTTATCCTTCTTTGTCCTGCTGATCTCCTGTGTGGAAGGATATGGATAGATCCTGCCGGAGCTTCCCTGATAGACCCGCTTTTCCAGAAACATCGGATTCTTGTCCGGCTTTCCCGTCTCATAAGTCGGGATCACCACCTGTTCCTCCCAGATCCTTACCTCATCCAATATTCTGTCCCTCCTTTACGATTCCGGCTGTCCTGCCTTCCTCTGCCTTATCTCATTGGTTCAGATCCTGCCGTCATCCGGCACCCCTTTTCCTTGACTCATCGGTTCAAAGCCTGCCGTCATCCGGCATCCCGGCCAGGACCAGAGCCAGCTTTTCCTTACGTGTCATATGCTTGATCTGCCATTCTCTCTGCATGGCTTCTTTTTTGGTGTCATGGGTCTCGTAATAAACCAGGCTCACCGGGAGCCTGCTCCTTGTGTACTTTCCTCCCTTTCCCTCTTTATGCGCCCGAACCCTTTTTTCCAGGTCGTTTGTCCATCCGCAGTACAGGCTTCCGTCCGAGCATTCAAGCAGATAGGTATAATTCATGATCCCGGCTGTCCGATCGTCCTCTTTCCCTACAAAATATCAGTGAGCGCCTTGATCTCCTCTTCCGTAGTTCCCCAGTCCGTCGCCAGGCGGATCACCGTATGCGCATCATCATACTTTTCCCAAAAGCTGTATTCCACCTTTTCTTCCAATGCCTTCAGCGCATCCTTCTCCATAATGCAGAATATCTGGTTCGTGGGGGATCCGAAGCACTGCCTGTATCCTTTTTCTGACAGGGCTTTTCTTATGGCCTCCGCCCCCTCGATGGCACTCCTGCCGATCCGCATATAAAGGCCGTCCCGGAAAAGCTCATCGAACTGGATCCCCAAGAGCCTTCCTTTGGCCAGAAGCGCCCCATGCTGCTTGATGATCGTAAAAAATCCGGGGATCCTCCCGGGATCCGGAAGCACCACGGCCTCCCCGAATAAAGCTCCGCACTTTGTGCCGCCGATGTAGAATGCATCGCAAAGCCCGGCAAGATCCGGGAGCATCACATCATTTTCCGGACAGGCAAGGGCATAAGCAAGCCTCGCCCCGTCCACATATAAAGAGAGTCCATACGCATCGCAGATCTTTCTGAAAGCCTGAAGCTCTTTCTTAGTATACAGCGTTCCATATTCCGTAGGCTGGGAAAGATAGATCATCCCGGGCATGACCATATGCTCATGGTTCGCATCGTTATGGTAATCTTCAAGGTATTTCTTTACGTCATCCGCAGACAGCTTTCCGCATTGATGCGGCAGCACGAGGACCTTATGCCCTCCCGCTTCGATGGCTCCTGCCTCATGTACGCTGATATGCCCTGTCATGGCCGCGATCACGCCCTGATAGGATTGAAGCAGGGCATCGATCATGACCGCATTGGTCTGGGTTCCGCCCACAAGAAACTCCACCGTGGCTCTTTCGCAGGCGCAGGCTTCCCGGATCCTCCTTCTGGCTGATCCGGATATCTCATCCAGCCCATATCCGGGCGTATCCATCATGTTCGTCTGAACCATCCTCTGCAGGATCTGCGGATGTGCGCCTTTGGTATAGTCTGACCCAAAGCTCAGCTTTTCATCCATCTTTCGCATCTCTCCTTTATCTTCTCTCTGTTTCAGAACCAGCCGGCCTCAGCATCCATCCCCTTCCGCGAAGAAAGACGCCCAAAAACAAAGCGCTCAAACGCCCCTCGCAAACGAGGCAAGCTCCGGCCGTTCCTTAGATCCAGGCTTATGGAAAGATCCTATTGATCACGCCATCCCAGATCCCCGGATCCTTTGCCGCATCCGCAGAGCGGATCTTAAACTTCACCGCTTTGTATCCCTTCAGGCCGTTTCTGCCCCGGACCACAAGCATAGCATTGTTTCCTTTGGCGACATTATTGAAGGCTGAGATCTCATATTGATCGCTTCCCACCGGCTGTCCGTTAAGCGTCACCGCCACCTCGTTCCCGGAGGGCGTTATGGCCTTTCCGGTATAGGCATAGGG
>JAILLN010000054.1 GCA_024693135.1 Lachnospiraceae bacterium
TGGTTGCCCAGTTGAAAACTCAATGTCTGAAAAAGGGGTTTTCCAAAAACCTGCTGTCCAAGAAGAGGGATTACTAATTGTCAATGTCCAAAAAACAGGGTATCTCTAAATCTTGATGTCTATTCTATGGGGTCTATTTTATCCGGGCAAATGAAAAGTGCGAAAAACGCCTGAAAATCAACGTTCTTCGCACTCCACAAGACATAGCGAGAGGGGGACTCGAACCCTCGACACCACGGGTATGAACCGTGTGCTCTAGCCAGCTGAGCTATCTCGCCGTATAATGATGTTGCTGCCTTCATTTGGACAGCAATGACATTATACTATTGGCTTTCATGATGTGTCAATAGAGAAATGGAGAAGAAATGGCCGTAATCTATATGGCTCCCATGGAGGGATTGACGGGGTATGTATACCGCGGCCTTTACCGGGATCTGTACGGGGATGTGGAGAAGTATTTCACTCCCTTTATCGGAGCCGCGGAGAAGAAGATCATCCGGACAAGGGATCGGAAGGAAGTGGAACCGGAGAATAACCGGGGGATGGTTGTGGTGCCGCAGCTCCTGGCAAACCGGCCGAAGGAATTCTTGTCCATATGCCTGCTGCTTAAGGAACTGGGATACGGGGAAGTGAACCTGAATACCGGATGTCCTGCAAATACCGTGGTCGGAAGGCACAGGGGAGCCGGCATTCTGAAATATCCGGAGGAGCTCTTGAACCTATTAGAAGGGATATTCGAAGGGATCGGGGCAGACCCGGCACTTTCCGGGCTGAAGGTATCGGTAAAGACCCGGCTTGGAATGTACTCGGCGGATGAATTTCCCGGGCTGCTGAAAATATTCAACAGGTATCCCTTAAGCGAGCTGATCATCCATGCCAGGACAAGACAGGATTATTATGAGGGAGAGCCGGATCTGGACGCTTTTATCCGGGCATTGGATGAAACGGATCTCCCGCTCTGCTATAACGGGGATATCCAAAAGAAGGAGGACTATGACAGGGTCATCCGCCTGTGCGAAGGAAAGGATGTTGCGGTCATGATCGGCAGGGGGATCATAGCGGATCCCGGCCTGGTAAGGCAGATCAGGGGAGGGGAGGCTGTGGACAGGCAGGAGCTGCAAAGATATGTAAAGGAGCTATACCGCCGCTATCGGGAGACGATGGACAGCCGGATCGCAGTAATGCGGATGAAAGAAGTCTGGTGCTATCTGGGAAGGCAGTTTCCGGAGAAAGCCGGGGAATGGAAGGATCTGAAAAAGGCAGGAAGCCCGGCGGAGTACGAGTCCGCCGTCATGCGCATCTTTTTGGGATGAAGCCGGACGGCTCCTAAATCCCTGCTCCGTCAAAGCCCGGCATTCCCTCCGGGGGATCAGCATCTGACGGACCGAACCCATCATCCGGATCCGGCATTCCCTCCAGGGGAACCGGCATGCTGTCCGGAACTGCTTCGGAAGAAGCATCCGCATCCGACGGATCTGTGCCTCCGCCGGGGGTATTGGGTCCGCCCTTGGGCTGTTTCTTTTTGTGGCGCAGCTTGTCTACGATCATATAGAAGGTAGGCAGCAGGATCAGGGTGAGGATGGTGGAGGCGATGAGGCCTCCGATGATGACGATGCCCATGCCCCGCATGATCTCTGCATTTTCCGAGAAGCCTCCGGAAAGAGGGATCATGGAGAGGATAGTGGTCAGGGTGGTCATGAGGATCGGCCGCAGACGGCTTTTTCCGGCTTCGATCAGAGCCGTTTTCGCTTCCATGCCCTCAAAGCGGTACTGGTTTGCCGTGTCGATGAAGATGATCCCGTTATTCACCACGATTCCCGAAAGCATCAGGATGCCCATGAGGGAGGTCATGGAAAACTTGACGCCCGTGACCAGGAGCAGAAGGATCGAGCCGGACAGGGCGAAGGGGATGCAGAGCATGATCAGCAGGGAATAGACCACGGATTCGAACTGGATCGCCATGACCATGAAGACGAGAAATACAGCGATAATGGTAGCCTGTATGATGGCAGTGAACTCGTCATCCATCATTTCATTCAGCGTATCCTGAACCTGCCGCACGGAGGCGGGAAGGGTCATGGAATCAGCGCCTTCATGGATCAGCTTGATCGTCTCCGGGGCGACGGAGCTGGGCATATATGCGGTAATGGATGCATAGTACTGTCCGTCCTGGCGGAAGATGGTCTGGGGTGATGAAGAAAATGTCACATGGGCCATCTCCGTGATGGGAACCCCTGCCCCTGAAGGACTGATGAAGGTCATGGTCTCCACATCGCTTACGTCATGAAAACGGTCCTTTGGATATTCCACGGTGACAGCATACTCATTTGTATCGATCGTGACATCCATGGCCTTCTGGCCGGTCATGTTGCGGTATACCATCATGGCCAGCTGCTGGGCAGAAAAGCCGTGAGCCGTGGCCATGACCGGATCGATCACCACTTTGGCCCGGGAGCCGGTCTCGGTAAGGCTGCTGGTCACGTTAAGCACATTGGGAATGGCCTTGATGACTGCCTGCATGTCAGAGGAGGCGGCCTTCAGGTCGTCCATGTCTGTGCTTGTCAGGTCGATCTCCGTGCTCGCTCCGGTGGAGAGAGAGCCGAAGCCTGTAGTGGAGGAAGCCCTCACGGTGATGTCGCAGGCCGGGGAGAAGCCGGTCAGCTGCTGATTCCAAAGGTCGACGATCTCCTTGGTGGAAAGATCCGTATCCTCTGATTTATAGCCTGTAACCGATGCGGATGCACCGGTTTGGTTGACCGTGGTCGTATAGCTGTCTGCCAGGCCGGAGTTTTTTACGAATTCCTCAATCTCTACCACGGTCTGGTTCATTGCATCTAAGGACAGGTTGGGCCGGAAGGAAAGAGAGATCTCCGCGGCGCCTTCATCCGTGGAGGCGAGAAGCTCTGAATCCACCATGGTGGCAAGATAAATGGTGACGCCGAAAATGACAAAGGCAACAAAGGCGGCCAGCTTCTTCCGGTCCAGGATCCTTGAGAGGATCTTTCCGTATCTGCGGTTGACCTTTTCAAGGATGCGGTTTGTGATGATATCCTTCTTTTCTACCGGCTTGTAATAGGCAAAGAAGAAGGGAATGATCGTGATGGCGGAAAACAGGGAGGAAACAATGGCAAAGATGATGGTAAAGCCCAGCTGCTTAAAAAGCTGTCCCGAAAGTCCCTTCATCACGGCGAGGGGGAAATACACGACCACGGTGGTGATGGTGGAGCCGATGATGGAATTCATCACGACCTTTGCCCCGAGATAGGCGGAATCACGGAAGGAAAGCCCTTCGTCCCGTTTTCGGAAGCACATTTCGATCACGACGATGGCATTATCCACCATCATGCCGATGCCGATGACCATGGAGCTTAAGGTGACGATATTCAGCGAGAAGCCCATGGCGCTGATCAGGATGAAGGTGATCAGGAGCGAGATCGGCATGGAGCTGCCGACGATGAGGGAAGCCTTGAAATCGCCGAAGAAAATAAGGAGGACAAACATGGAGAGGCCGATGCCCTCCAGAAGGGTCCAGCCCACGGATTTCAAGGAATCGATGATGATATCCGCGGCATCATAAACGATATGGAAATCAAGGTTTGGATTATTGGCACGGATCTGGTCCAGGGCGCGGTTTACCTGGCGGGAAAGCTCCACCGATGTAGAGGACTGCTTCCGCTTCAGGTTCAGGGTCACATTCTGGATCCCGTCATACCGGCTGAGGGTGGTCTTGTCGGAAAGTGCATAGTGGACATTTGCGATGTCGCTTAAATGGATGATCTGCCCGCTTCTGGTGGTGATGGGTACCTGGTTCAGCTCATCAATGGTCTCGAAGCTGGTCTCTGCGCTTAAGGTCAGGCGGAGGTCTCCCTGATAGGCGCTTCCCGTAGGCATGGAAAAATTGACCGCATTGATGGCGCTGGTTACGGAGGTGACATCCAGTCCGTATTGGGATGCATATTCCGGGATCAGCTCTACGCTGATATAGCGCTCATCGCCTCCGGAGGTGGTGGTCTGGGCCAGGGCGCTGATCTTCTTCAGCTCCGGCTCCACATTCTGCTGGATCTCGTTCAATACGTCCACGCCCTCCGATACGCCCACCACAGAAATGGTCATATCCGGAGCGGCGCTCATATCGATCTCCATGATCACCGGTTCCTGGCAGTCCTCAGGAAGGCGGCTCTTTACGCTCTCTACCGCCTTCTTTACCTCGTCATAGGCTTTGTCCATGTCTGTGCCGTAATCAAACTGGAGGGCAACGACGCCATAGTTTTCCTGGGACTGGCACTGGGTGGCCTTGACTCCCGTCACCGTAGACACCGCCTCTTCGATGACGGAGGCTACCAGCTTGTCTGCTTCGATGGGGTCGGCGCCGGGGTAAACGGCATTGACCAGCATGACGGGCACGGAAATATCCGGGGTCAGCTGAAGGGTTATCGTCATCAGGGATGTGGCGGAGAATACGATCATGGCGAGCAGGGAGATGACGACAGTGACAGGCCGGTTTAAGACTCCTTTTGTAAGGCGGTGCATTACGGCTCTCCCGTGCTGGCTGATGTGGTGATCTTCACGCCGTCATGGAGCTGGCTGGAATAGGAAGAAATGATCTCATCCGTTTCAGACAGTCCGGCTTTGATCTCGATGTGGGATGCATCCGAAAGCCCGGTCATCACATCCCGCCGGACAGCGGTATTATTTTCATTCACATATACGTAGGGCTGCTCTTCATCATAATAAACCGCATTGATGGGCACCGTGATGGCGTTGGGGGACTGTCTCGTGACTGTCCGGATGCTTACGACGGAACCGCTGACCAGGGCGGAATCATCCCCTTCCACCACCGCCTCAACGCGGAAAAGTCCGGTGGTGCTGTCTAAAGTATCCCCGACGGAGGAGATGGCCGCATGATAGGTTTCCCTGTTCCTTGTGACAAAGGCAGGATTACCTATCGTGATATTTCGGGCTGTCTCGTCAGCCACGTAAAATACGATCTTGTTTCTGGCATCCGTCTGGATCACATAAGCCTGTGAGGACTGGGTCGCCATATTGTGAAGGGAAATGTTGATGGCGGTGATGGTGCCTCCTGCCGGTGCCGTGACCCTGGTATAGTCCAGGCCCAGCTTCGCATTTTCCAGGGCGGCTTCTGCCTGCTTCACGGCAGTTTCCGCATTGGTCAGGGTGGCCTCTGCGCCGTGGATCTGGGCGTTTACCCCGTACAGGGTGGTGTTTTTCGTATACTGGTCATAGTCGGCCTTGCTGCGAAGTGCCGCATCATAACCCTCTTTGGCGATATAGTACTGCATTTCCGCATTTGCCGCCGTATCTGCATAGGTTGTTTTTGCCAGCTTGGCCTGCTCCTTAGCGGCCTCGGCGGAAGCCACGGAAGCCTGGGCTGTCTGGTATGCGCTTTCTGCCAGCGCGATATTTTCGCTGATCCCGGACTGCCGGGCGACCTCCAGTGCGGCTTTTGCATTGTCCCGGGCGGTCTCTGCATTGCTCAAAGCGGTTTTGGCCCGTTCGTAGCCTTCATCATAGTAGTCGGATGTCTTTGCGGCGGAATTCAGCTGATTCCCGGCGGTGACGGCTCCGGCATATGCCTTGTCGACGGCATCGGAAAGAGAAGCCTCATTGGTGCCGATCTTCCCGAAGTTTTCATTGGCCTGGGCGATGGTGGAGGCAGAGTTGGCCTGGGCAGAGGTGTAGCCGGCCTTTGCCTGGGTCAGGGCGGCTTCTGCCTGCTTTACCGCGATCTGTGCGGAAGTGTCGTCCACAGCAAATAAAAGTTCTCCCTCGTCCACATGATCGCCTACTTCAAAATTCTTTTCGATCACTTCCCCGGCTACTTTAGGGATCACGATAATCGTGTTGTCGGCCTGTACGTTTCCGGAGAAATCAGAGCTTACGGAAATCGTCCTGCGCTCCGGCAGGGAGGTGAGCACTTCGACGATGGTCTCGGTATTTTCTTCCTCCTCCTTTTTTTTTCCGCAGCCGGCAAGCAGGGAAAGCCCGAGGAGCAGGAGAAGCAATTCAATATAGATAAAGCCGTGTTTTTTCATTGATCAATCCTCAGTCTGGTTCGCATAAAGCAATATACTATTATAATTAGAAAGTAATCAGTGTCAACATAAATCCACAAAAAACACAAATTGTTCATATTTTACGATAGAAAAGGGAGAAACGATTTGGTACAATGGTACGTGCTATGGAAAATTACATTGGAAAAAATGAGGATCCGGGAAAGCTCCCGAAAAGAAAGGGACGGAACCGCCTGAGGGTATATATCCGTATCGTCACGGCAATCGATGTGCTGCTTCTTTTGATCTGTGCCATGCTGCTTTTAAGGGCGGCGACCGTGCAGAAACAGTATCAGGAGGAAAAGGAGAGAGCGGACGAACTGGCCGAGGAGCTGGCTGAGGACGAAGCCGAGATCGAAGAGGCGGAAAATGCCATGGAGATGGTGAAGATCCCTCCGGAAAGCGAAAGGGTGTCCTCCGTACGGACGCTGGCAGAAAGAGGAGCTGCCGCCATCGAGCTGCTGAAGGCCCTGTTTCCGCACCAGGTGGTCATAGCCGATGAAGGAAGCTTTTATTTTTATGATATAGACCGCAGCTTGAAACCAAATGGCTATGATTCCTCTAAATTTTCCGTCAGTGACAACGGCACCCTGGCCTATGAGGAGGACGGCCGGCTGATCGGATACCGCGGCATCGATGTGTCCCAGCATAATGGGGAGATCGACTGGGAGAAGGTCAGGGAGGATGGCGTGGAGTTTGTCTTTATCCGCGCCGGCATCCGCGGATACGGCTCGGGGAAGCTGGTGGAGGATGAGCGGTTCGAGGAAAACTACGAGGGGGCAAAGGCCGCCGGGCTGAATGTGGGCGTATACTTTTTCACCCAGGCTCTTACCGAGAAGGAGGGCGTGGAAGAGGCGGAATATCTTCTGGAGCTGATCCGGGGCAGGGAGCTGGATCTGCCGGTGGCTTTGGATGTGGAAAAGGTGGAGCCGGACGGGGAGACGATCCCCAGGACCCAGGGACTTTCCAAGGAGCAGTATACCAAAAATGTGAAAGCCTTCTGTGAGCGGATCGGGCAGGAAGGAATGGAGACCATCATCTACGGCAACGGCAAGACCTTTGCCATGCTCCTGGATATCAGCGAACTGGAGGATTATGACAAATGGTTCGCTGACTATATTTCGGAAAAAGACATTACCCCGTATTTTCCCTATCATTTCCGGGTATGGCAGTATGACAGCACCTGGAACTGCAGCGGGGTGAATGGAAACTGTGACGTGAACCTGGCTTTTTATTAAGTGCCGGTAAAGCCGGGGCTATGGGTTCATGGCATCAAGGAATGGAGGCAGGATGGGATATGCTGGATGAAGCTTCCATGCGGAAGGCAAAGGAAAAATGGGATCAGATCGCAAAACCGGCCGCAAGCCTCGGCCGGTTTGAATCGTTTGTGGAGAAGCTTGCGGGGATACAGGGAAGCGCAGATGTGCGGATTGATCCCCGGTGCGTGGCGGTATTCTGTGCTTCCAACGGCATTGTGGAGGAGGGGGTCAGCGCAAGCCCCAACGAAGTGACCCGGATCGTATCGGATAATGTGGAACGGGGCAGGAGCAGCATCAATGCCATGGCTGAGATCCAGCATGCAGATGTATACCGGATCGATATGGGGATCGATACCCCCACAAGGAACTTCGCCCTGGCGCCGGCCATGACAGAGGCGGAAGCCGGGAGAGCCCTTCAGAAAGGAAGGGAGACCGCCGTTGGGCTGAAAGAGAAGGGCTACCGGATCGCGGCACAGGGAGAGGTGGGCATGGGCAATACCACCACTGCGTCGGCAGTCATCTGCGCCCTTCTTGGATTGGATCCGGACCGGTTTGTAGGAAGAGGGGCAGGCCTGGATACGGAAAGGCTCATGCATAAGCGCCGGGTCATCGCTCATGCCATAGAAAGCTACAGCCTCAAGGGGGCGGATCCCATGGTCATCCTCTCCTGTGTGGGTGGCTATGATATAGCGGGAATGGCCGGATTTTTTCTGGGGGCTTTTGAGGCAGGGCTTCCTGTGATCATCGATGGCGTGATCTCCCTTTCCGCGGCGCTCCTTGCATCTTTTATGAAGCCTGAATCAAAGGAGATCATGTTTCCTTCCCATCGAAGCCGGGAGGCTGCGTCCGTACCGGCGCTGGAGCATCTTGGGCTGCGGCCGGTGATCGATGCAGACATGGCCCTGGGGGAGGGGACAGGAGCGGTGCTGATGTTTGGGTTACTGGATACGGTACTAAACGTATACCGGAAGACCGCAACCTATGCGGAGCTTGGGCTTTCATGCTGATCCTCATCCTTGGCGCGGCCGCATCCGGGAAATCGGAGCTGGCAGAATCCGTCTGTCTAGGGCTTGCCGGGAAAGAACCTTCCGCCCCCGCCCTGCTCTATGTGGCCGCCATGCGCCCTGAAGGGGAGGAAGCGGAAAGAAGGATCCGCCGCCACAGGGAGCTTCGCAGGGGGAAGGGCTTTGAAACGATCGAAGCATATACCGATCCTGCAGGCCGCGTAGGTTCGCATATGCAGGCAGGCTCCCTTAAGAAAAGCATCGTACTCCTGGAATGCCTCTCAAACCTGGCAGCGAACTGCCTTTTCTCAGAGGAGGGAAAGCTTCGGGATCCGGACCGGATAGAGCGGGAGATCCGGGAGAATCTGCAGCAGCTGTCGGAGGCGGCGGGACATCTGGTCCTTGTGGGAAGTGATGTTTTCTCGGATGGGATCCTTTATCCGGCGGAGACAGAAAGCTACAGGAGGGTTTTGGCAGCCCTCCAGCAATGGGCGGCAAAAAGGGCAGACCTGGTCATAGAGTCGGTCTGCGGCGTTCCTCTCTGCCTGAAGGGCAGTCTTTCGTGGTTTATGGGAAATGGGGAAGAGGCATGAGCTGGATCCGGTCTTTTTTATGTACTTTATCAATGTATACGAGGCTTCCGATGCCAAAGACAGGCTTGAAGACAGAAGACCTGAGGCATGTCCCGGCCTGTCTTCCCATTATAGGCGCTTTGCTTGGGCTGCTGGAGGCCCTGCTGTATTACGGCATAAAACGCCTGGGCTTATGGGCTGCGGGAGGCCTTCTGATGGCGGTGCTCCCACTGGCTTTTACCGGAGGGATCCATGCGGACGGATTTCTTGACGTAAGCGATGCATTAAGCTCCTATGCCTCCCGGGAAAAGAAGCTGGAGATCCTGAAGGATCCGCATATAGGTGCTTTTGCGGTGATAAGGTTTTCCGGGCTGTTTTTATCTGAGGCCGCCTTTTGCATGATCCTGGCCGAAAAGGCTCCCATGGAGGCTGCATGGGAGATCGGGTCTGTATTTATCTTGTCCCGGCTTTTGGCTTCCTTCGGTCTGGCCTGCTGTAAGGGCGCAAAGGAGGCGGGTCTTTTTTTTCAATTTGCATCCGCGGCGGATCGGAAAGCATCGAGGGCCGTTCTTGTCATGGAAGCCCTGATCCTTTCTGCGGCCATGATCTCGGCGGGATGGATCCCGGCTTTTATCCTCCTGGCGGGAAACGCCCTGCTTTTTTGGCGGTATATCGTAAAAATGAAGAAGGAATTCGGAGGCATCACCGGAGATACAGAAGGATGGCTGATCTGCGTGAGTGAAGGGCTGGGCCTTGCCCTGCTTGCCCTTGGGTACCTGGTTTTGTAAATAAGGAGTAATAAGGATGGAGCTTTACGTGGGAGGAGCCTATCAGGGAAAGCTTCAGTTTGTGCTTTCCGAGCATCCGGAGCTTACGGAGGAAAATGTCTATGACTGCGCCGGTGCGCCTGAAGCTGTCCCGGATCCCAGCCAGATCATATGGAATCATTTCCATCTGCTTTTCCGGCGGCTTACGGAGGAGGAGCTGGAGGCCTTTATGGAAGGCTTTGACGGAATCGTGATCTGTGATGAGGTGGGATCGGGCATTATCCCGATGGACAAGGAAGAAGAAGCGTTCAGGGAAAGGGTGGGGAGACGGCTTGTCATGCTGGCCAAAAGAGCCGGGCGGTTCGAGAGGGTCGTCTGCGGCATCGGAATGCGCCTGAAATAAGGAAGGCACCTGGCAGCGCTCCCTGGACCCGGGCAGAGTCACAGGATGGAAAGATAAGTGATGGTATCTCCTTCCGTGAGGAGGACATCGTCCGAAGGCAGGATCACCTGGCCATCCCGGATCACGGCTGTCACGCAGATGTCATGCTTTGATTCGGCATCCGCGATCCGGAGGTTCAGGAAGCCGGAATGCTTATCGATATAGGCGAGAGCCGTGCTGTTTTTATATTTCTGGATGGACTCTGCCTGGGATAATCTGGAGTAATGCTCCACAAAGCCGGCCGATATGATGCCGGTAGGGATGGCGACCGCACCGACCCCCAGAAAGGTGATCACCACGGCCATGATCCTTCCCAGGATCGTGACAGGGTAAATATCCCCGTAGCCCACGGTAAAGATGGCCGATACGCTCCACCAGATGCCCGAAAAGGCATTTTTGAACACATCGGGCTGCGCCTCCCTCTCCGCGCTGTATATGCATAGGGACGAGGCCATGATCAGGACCAGGATGATGAATACGGAAGACAGGATCTGATTCTTCTTCTCGGAAAGCACAGTGGCGATCACATTCAGGGAATCGTAGTATGCATTGATCCGGAAAAGCCGGAAGATCCGGACGACCCGGATGATCCGGAAGACGGAAAAGCCATATAGGAAGAAAAGCGGCAGGATGGTGAAGAGATCCACGATGCCGTCGAAGGAGAAGATAAAGCGGAGGATGGCTTTCTGCCGTGGAAGCTCAGGGTACAGGAAATCTGCCGTCCAGATCCTGAGGCCGTATTCTACGCAAAAGATCAGGATGGTGACCAGTTCGATGGCACGCATCACGGAAAAGTAGGCCGCCAGGGGCTGGAAGGTTTCCAGGATCAGCACGGAAATATTCAGCAGGATGGTAATGGTAATGAAAATATCAAAGCCACGGCTTGGCCAGTCCCCCCGGCTGCCGATCTGAATGATGTCAAAAATCCGTTTTCTGTACATGGCTCTATCCTATCACAGCCGCCCTCAAAACAGCAAATCGGTTCAATCCCACTCTTCGTCATGGTTTTTTAAGACCGCAAAAAGGGATATCCCGGTTTTCTCATTTTATGGTTGATTTTTTTGGGATGTCATAGTAAAATGCTTATTGCGCTTATAGGTGCGCCATAGGGGAATGATGCAATGGCTAGCCTGGCGGTCTCCAAAACCGCTCATGGGGGTTCGAGTCCCTCTTCCCCTGCTAAGAAGGCCGTAAACTACTGGGTTTGCGGCCTTAAGTTTTAAAAGGTAATCAAAAAGTAATCAATTTTTGATTACTTTTTGAAAAAACCAGTAAATTAGAGGAAAGGAGAGCTGAAGTGCGTCAGATTTCCTGATCTTATTGGCGAAAAAGCATATTGAAATTGATTACACGGTTAAGACCGTCTGTTTCTAAAGAGTATGGAAGCAGGCGGTCTTTTTTTCTTATTTTTTTGAAGGAGGAAACAGCATGTCAGTAAAAAACTACAATATCAGATTCAGAGATGAAAAAGAAAAGGACAGAAAGGCGTGGGATCATCTTCACAGCAAAGAGGTAAGGGATTTTTTTAAGTCGCAGAATGGTTTTGTTATAGATGCGATCAACGATTATTACGACCGGCACATCTGCATAAAGAAGGATCCGTACCTTGAAACGAGGGAAAAGGAGGATGCTTTTGCGGACAGGATCATAAAACGGGTTGAAGGTAAGTTTCTTGACAATCTGCCGGAGATAATAGGCAGATTTATGATCGCACAGGAGAACGAGATTGAAAGAAGAAACAGAACTGTGCAGAAAAATAAATCTGAGAAAAATGGCGCCGGACTCTTTTGAGTGGGAGATGTTATCAAAAGGGATTTTCAGCCGGTGGAATGGAAAGAGTTTTCGTGTTAGAATATGCTTGAAAAACAATCAGGGAGTCAATCACAGAATCGTCCTCTGATTGACAGTATGTATTTGGAGAGGTTAGGTCTTTATGCAGTCACAGACACCGTCTGATGAATACAGAGTTGAATGGGATGATGAGAAGAATATAATCAATGTGATGAGGCATGGCGTATCCTTTGAAACGGCAGCGTTGGTTTTCGCAGATGAGAATTACATTGAACTGTACGATGAAGATCATAGTCAGGATGAAGACAGGTATATTGCAATAGGCATCGTGGATCAGATATTATATGTTGTTCATACGATCAGAGGGGAAGCAATACGTCTGATTTCAGCCAGACCGGCAACAAAAGAAGAGGAGAGGTTGTATTATGACAGTATCAATTAGTATAAAAAAGGGACAGAAACCTACGCAGGAGCAGATTCAGGAGGTACGGGAGGCTGCGAAAAGAGAGCAGGTTTTTGATGAGGACTGCCCTGAATATAGTTATGAACAATTAAAAAGGTACCGTGAAGCAGCGCTAAACCGTCACGGAGAAAAACCGGTGACACTCAATCTATCTGAGGGCACAATTCAACGTGCAAAAGAATATGGAACCGATTATCGTCGGGTATTGAGCAGGCTGATCGATGTTGCTTTGG
>JAILLN010000005.1 GCA_024693135.1 Lachnospiraceae bacterium
TCACGGTCCCAGGGGCACCCATCCTCAGCCCTCAACCTGGCGATCACCTTCTTCAATTCATCAAAGCATTCCATGTCCTGCCTCCTCCTTTCCCCAAAGCATGCGCCGCATTCCTCCCCATGTCAAGCAGACAGGGGAACGATTCTTTTGTCTGTGCAGAAGGGTAAGCTTTTCTTTGTCTATTGAGAAACGGACGGGGTGGCAGGAGAGGCCATGCCGTGGTAAGATGGTGCTGTAGCCGGTGCCGGGAACGGAAGGATGCGGTCCGCGGCATCGGGTAAGGGCGGGGGCCATCATTCCGGGAGAAGAACGGAAGGATGCGGTCCGCGGCATTGGGTAAGGGCGGGGGTCATCATTCCGGGAGAAGAACGGAAGAATGCGGTCCGCGGCACCAGGGAAGGCGGGGGGATCATGGCTCTGATTGAGGAACTGAAAAACGCGATCTGCGATATCTTTGTGGGGAAGGAATCCGTAGCGGAGAACCTTCTCATCTGCCTGCTTTCGGGTGGGCATGTGCTGCTGGAGGATGTGCCCGGGGTGGGAAAGACGACCCTGGCAAAGACCATGGCCGGGGCGCTGGGGTTAGACTTCGGGCGGATCCAGTTTACCCCGGATACGCTTCCCTCAGACATCATCGGCACATCCGTCTATGACATGCATTCCGGGAAGTTCAGCTTCCGGGAGGGGGCTGTCATGCACCAGGTGCTGCTTGCGGATGAGATCAACCGTACCTCTCCCAAGACCCAGGCAAGCCTCCTGGAGGCCATGGCGGAGGGGCAGGTCACGGCAGACGGCAATACCTATCCCCTGCCGAAGCCCTTCATCGTCATCGCCACCCAGAATCCTGTGGATTTCCTGGGCACCTATCCCTTGCCGGAGGCCCAGATGGACCGGTTCCTCATGCGCCTGTCCTTAGGCTATCCGGAGGAATCCGAAGAGCTCCGGCTGGCAATGAATTTCCTTTCCGGAAAGAATGCCGGGATGGTGGAGCCGGTCTGCGGGGCAGAGGAGATCCTGAGGATGCAGCAAGAAACGGAGAAGGTACATTTGAGCGAGGGGATGCTCCGCTATGTGCGGGAGATGGTGAACCTTACCCGCAGCGAGGAAAGCCTGGTGCTGGGAGCAAGCCCCAGGGCTATGCTGCACCTCTTAAGGGCCGCTCAGGCAAAGGCTTATCTGGAGGGGAGGGATTACGGCAAGCCGGATGACGCCAAGGCGGTGGCCGGCAATGTCCTTGCCCACAGGCTGAGCCTTACCCCCGAAGCCAGGATCCGGGGAGAAGACCTGGAAAAGCTCCTTACGTCCCTCATCCTCAGGGCAAAGGTTCCCATGGATTAAGCCATGAAGCGGAACCGTCTGATCTTTCTGGCTCTTTGGCTCAGCTCGCTTATCTTCATCAGCTTCCGTGGAGGCGCCTTAAGCTACAGCATCTTTGCCGCCCTTACCGCGGTGCCTTTTGTCTCCCTGGCCTATGCGGCCTATGTCTACTGGGCATACCGGATCCGGCAGGAGTGCTTCACGCCCGATCTTATGGCAGGCCGGGCGACGCCCTTTTATTTCACCCTTGTCAATGAATTCCCCCTGGGCTTTTGCAGCATCCGGGTGGGCTTCTTCTCCTCCTTTTCCACCATCACGGGACTCAGCGATGATACGGATTATGAGCTTCTTCCCGGCAGCCGCGTGAAGAAGGAAACCAGCCTGCTTTGCCGCTACCGGGGCGATTATGAGATCGGCATCAAGTCTGTGGAGATCTGTGATTATTTTCGGCTGATCCGCCTTCAGACCCGCAACAGGGAAACCCTGATGGTTCATGTCCGGCCCGCTCTCCGGGATCTGGGGGAGGAGATGGCCTCGGCTCTGGAGCAATCGGTGGTCCGGGACAGTCTCATCAATCCCTCGGAGCCGGATGTGCTGGTGCGGGATTATGAAACCGGGGACGACATCCGCGGGGTCAGCTGGAAGGCCACGGCGCGTACCGGAAAGCTTTTGGTGAGAAAGAAGACCGGGCAGAGGCAGGAGGGGGCGTATATCCTCATGGGGACGGAGCGGTTCAGCACTGACCAGAGGGAATATCTTCCCCTGGAAAACAAGATGCTGGAGCTTACCCTGTCCCTGGCGCTTTACTTTGTGAAAAGGAATTCTGCTGTCCATGTGGCATACCTGGGAAGCGGCTACCGGGAAGCCTCGGCAGCCTCCATGGCCGGATTTGACCCCTTCTATGAGGAGATGGCTGCCCTTTGCTTTGACAGTGCCCTGAAGGAATCCGAGCTTTTGAGCCAGTGCCTTAAGGCGGGGATGCTTTATGAATGCGGCACCTGCGTCATGGTGCTTCATGAATGGGGAGGGGAAGCCCGGAGGACGGCAGGGCTTTTAAGGCAGAACGGGGTGTCTGTCCTGGCCTGTATCATCAACAGCGGGGAAGTGCCTCCTTCAGAAAGCCAGGCTCTGCCCGGGATCCGTCTCATGCGGCTTGATCCGGAGGAAGATGGGAAGGAGGCGGGGCGATGATAGAGACATGCTATGAGCTGCTGTATTCCCTTCCGCTGTCTCTCCTGATCCTTGCGGCGTGGGGGCGGCTTTCCTCCCCGGAAGCCCTGCTTTCGGCCCTGCTTGCGCTTGGGGTCTGCATCCTGCTGAAATCCGGCCCAGGGAGGCTCAGGCTTCTCCTTCCCGGAGCGCTTCTCATCCTTATGGCGGGAGCCGTCCTCATGCAGGAGCCGGGGACAAGAGCCGGATTCATTGTAGAAAAACTACCGTTATTATTTGCGGTTCTGACCGCCTCTGCCTGCTTCCTGCTGTCTGTGGCGGCGGGTGCTTTCGTCCCGGTGCGGAGGATCTTTGCCTTCGTGCTCATCTTAAGCTTCGCCGCGGCTTTGATGATGGGGGAGGAGATCGGCAGGGCGGAGGCGGTTCCGGGGATCTTTCTCCTGCTCCTGGTCCTGGCGGAGGAAGCCCAGCTTTTCCGGAAGGGCAATATCCCGGTGAACCCGAAAGCACACATGGTATCGCTTTCCCCGTTTCTCCTGTGCATCGGCATCCTGGCTTTCCTTGCTCCCGCCCCGGCCCATCCCTTTGACTGGGGGTTCGTGACGGATTTCATGGGCAGGGCTGTCTCCTTTGCCAGATCCGTGGCCGTGACCATGGGAATGAGGGAAGAGTACAAAGGGATCGCGGGCTTTTCAGAGGAGGGTATTACCTGGGGGAACCTCGCCGGGGAGGAAAAGGAGGTCATGTCCATCGTAAGGCAGAAGGATCTGGGAGAGGTGCTCTGCCTGGAAGGGGCGATCCTGGATACCTTCGACGGCAGGGAGTGGAGCACAAGACAGGAATGGACCGAATCAGACAGGAGGATGGATGCCCTGCAGACCTTTGCTGCCGTGGAGGAATCCTGCCCGGAGCATTCCGGGGAGCTTTTGCGTGAGGCCTCCTTCGTCCTCGTCATGGAGGATTTCCATACCCGCCATGTTTTCTCCCCGCCAAAGCTCATCCTTCCGGCAGGAAATCCGGAAAATGAATATCTGAAGAGCGGAAAGCGGGAGTATCCCTGCTCCTATTACCGGATGAATTTTGGGAATGAGGAGCTTTTGCGGCTGCTCAGGGAAGGGGAGGCGGATCCCGGAGGGCTGGCAGAGTACGGCGCCCGCTTCGGAGTCAGGGATGCATGGAAGGAATTTCCCCTCTACCGGGAGAGGATCGACTCGGGCTATCTGCCGGAGACGGCCATCTCCACCAGGGCGGAGGATTACCTGGAAGAGCTCCTCGCCGGCGCCGGGACGGACTACGACAGGCTCTGCAGGATCCAGGAGCTTCTTTCCTCCTTCTCCTACAGCCTTACTCCGGGGGAGCTTCCACCGGATATACAAAGCCCGGCGGATTTTCTGGATTATCTGCTTTTTGAGAAGCAGGAAGGCTACTGCAGCCATTTTGCCACGGCCTTCGTGATCATGGCAAGGAGCCGGGGGATCCCTGCCAGGTTCGTGGAGGGCTTCAGGGTACCGGTTTCCGGAAAGGAAAAGACCGGCATCACTTCTTCCATGGCTCATGCCTGGCCGGAGGCTTACCTGGAGGGGGTGGGCTGGATCGCATTCGAGCCTACGCCGGGAAGGGCAATGGACCGGGGATGGGAGGGGGAAGCCGTATCTCTTGAGCAGCCTCCGGAAGGAAGGGCTCTTCCAAGGCCGGTACTATCCCGTGATGAGGCGCCTGCCCCGGAGGAGGAGCAGGCGCGAAGTTCTGCTTCTGCCGGGGCTTTCTGGATCCCGGTTTTTTTGGCAGTCCTGTTTCTCCTGACATTCATTCTGGCAGAGCGGCTCTCAGGGGTGCTCCGTGCCCGCAAAATGAGCCCCGGGGAGAGATTCCGTGCCTGCTGTAAGGAAAATCTCAGGCTGCTTTCCTTTTTCAGCCTGATCCTTCAGGAGGGGGAGACCCTTTCCGAATTCCGGGAACGAGCCCTTGGCGTGCTGGAACCGGAAAGCTTAGGATTTCTTTCGGATTACGAGAGGATGCTCTATGCGGAGGTAGTCCCGGATGAGGGGATGCTTCACAGGGCGGTGGAAAACCGGGGAGGCCTTCAGGAAAGACTCAGGAAGGAAAAGGGCCTGCCTGTTTTCATGCTCTATTGCATAACTGGATTTTTGGGTGGAGATACGGTATGATACTGATATTGCGGTACAGCCCGGATGCGCTTGTATTCTGTGCATCGGCCGGATAATAAAACGGTATTGTGAAGGGTATAAAACGAATGATGAAAAGAATAAAACGGTTGTTATCAATCATGCTTTCCGTTGTCTTGGCAGCAGCGGGAAGTCCTGCCCCACAGCTTTCGGCATATGCAATGGACGCCGCTGAGGCGCAGCCTTTGGCATATGCAATGGACGACGCTGAGGAGCAGCCTTCAGCATATGCGGGGGATGTCGCTGAGGCGCAGCCTTCGGCATATGCAATGGACGCCGCTGAGGCGCAGCCTTCGGCATATGCGGAGGATTCCTCTGCGGAGGAGGGGAACATGGAAATCCCTTCCGGCCTCCCAGAAGCTGTACCGGGCAATGTGCTGGTGGCGGTAAGAAAGGATGCATACAGCACAGAGGCGGCCGCGGACTCTCCCGGCACAGCACTTTTAAGAAATGCTGAAATGCTGATGGAGGTGGAGGGGGCTTCCCCGGAAGAGGGCTTATCCTCCGCCACATGGACTTCGGAGGACGGCCTTGACGCAGGAGAGGGGGCTTCCTATGAGCTGAAGCTCGTCCATTCGGATTCTTATGATGCGTCACAGATGATCGGGATGCTTGAGGCACTGCCCTCCGTGGCTTTTGCGGAGCCGGATTATGTGGGGGTGATCCCGGACGCAGGGGGAGCAGGCCCTGCCATGGAGATGGAAGAAGCCGGGGCGGAGGCGGTCCCGGAAGCAGGGGAAGCAGGCCCCGCCATGGAGATAGAGGAAGCCGGGGCGGAGGCGGTCCCGGATGCAGGGGGAGCAGGCCCTGCCATGGAGATAGAGGACCAGCCCGTGGCAGGGGTTTCCTCCGCACGGGATTATTCCGCCCTGCAGCATGCTTACGGAAGCCGGGCAGGCGCCATGGACGTGCCTTCCTGGAATACCGCCGGTTACCTGAATGCCGCCGGCACGGTCATCGCCGTCCTGGATACGGGAGTGGATTATCTTCATCCGGACCTGAAGGAGGTCATGTGGGATGAAGGCCTGTCTTATCCGTCACTCAAGGCCCTCGGGGGAGGTGCATACGGGTACAACAGCTATCAGGGAAAAGCCTATACCTCGGATGATCCCATGGATGACAATAACCACGGCACCAACTGCGCGGGGATTGCGGCTGCCTCCTGGAATCAGGCCGGCATCAGCGGCGTGGCGAACGGAGCGAAGATCATGGCCGTGAAGATGGCAAATGCTTCGGGAAGCTTTACCTACAGCAGCCTCCTTCGGGGATATAATTACATCAAAGAGGCGAAGAAGGCCGGGGTCAATGTGGTGGCCACCAGCCACTCCTTTACGGCCAGGATCGAGTCCAACGTGGTTTCCCTGGCGATCGCTGAGCTTGGCGGCTTAGGGATCGTAAGCAGCTTTGCCTCTGCCAATGACGGACGCAATTCTGACCAGGAAAGCAACGTGGCGTCTCTTTTGCGGGAAGTGGGCGGTGCGGTGGTGGTCAATTCCCATGATGCAAAGGGGGAAAAGAGCTCTTTTTCCGGCTATGGAGAGAAAAACACGGATATCAGCGCTCCGGGCAATATGATCCTGACGGCTTATCCCCGGAGCCATATGCAGACGGATCCCATGCTCTGCACGCCGGTTTCCGATAACGACGGAAGATATGCAATGGACGACTTTTCCGGCGCTGAGACCTATTTCACCTATTCTGCGATGAGCGGCAACAGTGTTTCTTGGAACCGCATCGAGGATATGGACACCGGCTTTCCTGCCCTGAAGGTCACGGGGCTTGATCAAAAGATTTATTTCATGAAGATATCCGGAAACGCCCTTCCGAAAGAGCCGAAATATCTGACCCTCAGCGCAAGGTGCTCCATAGGGCAGACGGCGGCGATCTATCCCTGCGTACTGAACCAGGCGGGAAAATATGTCATGTATACCCCGAAGGCTTACCTGGGGACGGATTATGCCAGTGATGTGAAATACAGCCTGGAAAGCATCAGCATGAACCTGACGCATCCGGAAGTCCTGTTGTACATGCAATGCCCGTCCGGGAAGGAAGAGCAGCTGCACTCCGCCGAGGTCTACCTAAACGGCATTTCCTTTACGGATGAAGAGGTGCCATACGGCTTCAACCATGGGAGCACCATGGCGGCTCCTTCAGTGGCAGGTGAGGCGGCAGTGCTTGCGGCCAGGTGGGGGAAGGATGATGCAGACCGGCTTGCGGCCAGGATCATCGGAAGCGCGGAAACGGTGTCCGGCCTTTCCAAAACCAGCCGGACCGGAGGAGCCGCCAGGGTAAGAAATGCCCTGGAGTGCGTCTACAGCCCGGTGGTGGAGGCTGCTTCCATCGACAGGGAAGGCAGGCTTAAGGTGAGCGGATACTTCTTCGGGGAGCTTCGCGGCAAGGCAGAGCTTTCCTACCAGGACAGAAACGGGAATCCGGTGGTCAGGACGTATGAGGGGGAAGACGGGATCCCTTCCTGGCAGGCACAGTCAGCCTCAGAATGGAGCCAGGACGGGAAAAACGGAAGGGATTCCATCCTGATCAGTACCGGGATCTCTGCAAATGATGCGGCTTATCCGGACGGTGAGGTTCAGATCCGGATCATCGCCGGGGACGGGAAGAGCAGAAAACGATACCTGGAAGTCCGGACGGAGGACGGCCGGGGCAGGTCAGGCCGGTATTATGACCTGCTTCCCCTGCCGGAGGACGACGGCTTCAAGGGGCTTGTCCATTATGCTTCGGCAGGGCTTGACGGTGCGCTGTACTATGCGGGACTGGAGCGCCGCCGGGACAATTCCTATTATCTTACCTGGCAGTATACCCTCCCTACGGAGAAGCAGCCGGAGGGCGCCTGGAAGAAGACCAAGAAGGCGATCTGCCTCGGAACCTATTCCAACCTCTGTGCATGGAACCACATGCTGGCTTTCTTTGATACCAGGGACCAGCATCTCTGCCTCTATGATCCCTTTTTGGAGGAAATGAATAAGACCAGCATATCTGCCGGCTCCATCAGTGCAAATAACAGCTCGGCCTATCTGGTGAATGCCGGGAATATCCTGTATCTCTTCCTTACGGGACAGGTTTATTCCCCTTCGAAGAAGGCCTACGTGGACCATGAGACCAGGGTCTACAGGGTGGACGTGGCAAACAGAAGGGTTCAGTGGGTCTATACCACATCAACGGTCCAGAAGACCCCGGTCCTTTGCTATTACGGGGATGCATCCGGCAGCGGGACCCTCTATGTCCTGTCCAAGTCGGACGAAACCCATATCCTTGTGGAAGAGATCAGCATGAACCGGACGGAGGCGCTGGAGCGGGCCGGCGTTTCGATCAAGGCCCTGCCGGAGGGATCGGGCTTTTTGAAGGAAGAGCTTAAGGGTTCCGCTTCGCCCTACGGCATCGTGCTTACCGGGCCTTATGATCCCGCGGGCGAAAACGATAATTTCCTCTATGACCTGCGGGATGGACAGATCCATGCCATGAAAAAGAAGATCTCTCCGGGGAGGATCTACAACACCATGAGCACCTCCTATGGCGGGAAGGTATATTTCATGGGGCATGACCCCTACCGTTATCTACAGGAAACCTTTGCCTGTGCGTCGCAGGAGGACTTCCGGGGAGAAGGGGAGAGGAAGGAACCCCTCCCGGATTATGGCGACGGGAATGCGGGGGGAGGCAATGAGGAGCGGGTCTTCGTGGAGCTCCTTCCTTCTCCGGAAAGGGACGTGCTGCCCGTGGGAAGGTCTTTGAAGCTTTCGCCATCCGTGAAAAAAAGCGGGAATACGAAATTGTCCTACACATACTATAGCAAGGACGGCCTTCTGGCAAAGACAGACCGGAACGGCCGGCTGACAGCCCTGACTCCCGGCAAGGGGGAGGTCATTGCGGAGGCGTACGATCCTTCGGGGATCCGGTACCTGGGAAAGTTTTCCTTTACTTCGGTGCCCCTGATCACGAAGCTGAAGCTTGACCGTGCCGTAAGGAAGGCGGCGGAGGGAAAGAGCTTTGAGCTTCTGGCCTCGGCCTATCCCGAAAATACGAATGCAGACTATATTGAGTTTTCCATCGCCATGAAGACCTCCGGCGGGAGCCTTGCCCTGAAGAGCCTGGGAAGCAAAGAAGATCTCGGGAATGAAAAAACTGCCCTCTTTGAAGCAGGCACCGGGGCCGCAAAGGCAGTCATTACGGCAAAGACCACTGACGGAAGCAACAGGAAGGCTTCCTGTACGGTCACCATCGGGGTGCCGGCGGAAGGGATCGTGCTGAAAAACGGGAAGACTCCGTTTGATCCCCTCCAGGGCCTGACCGTCAATGAAGGAAAGACGGTGAGGCTTAAAGCAGAGGTGAATCCGGCAAATGCAGTGGGCAAAGCCGTGGAATGGAGCTCGGATGATGAGGACGTGGCCAAGGTCAGGGGAGGCCTTGTGACGGGGACCGGAGCCGGGCAGACGGTGATCCATGCCGTGGCTTTGGATGGCAGCGGGGTATCCCAGAACATTCCGGTCAGTGTGAATGCTCCGGTAAAAAAGGCTTCTCTTTCCACTACGGGCAAGGTCACCCTGGGGAAGGGAATGTCGCTTTCGGTCTCGCTGGTGGATGTGAAGCCGGCATATTGCAGCGCCTATACCGTGGAATGGAAAAGCTCGGACGGATCCGTATCGGTTTCTTCTGACAGCAGCGGGAATCATGCCCTGATCAAAGCAGAAAGCCCGGGCAGTGCAAAGGTCACAGCCATTATTACGAATAAGGCGCCGGGAGGAAAGGAAAAGGTGGAGGTTAAGCCGCTTCATGTCCGGGTAGTGGAAGCCGCCCCGCCGGCAGACCGGATCAGCATATTCCGGGGGCAGAAGGACATTACCAGCTCAGGAAGCGGGCGGAACCGGCTGCAGGTGAATAAAACCACCAAGCTGAGCACGGTGGTCCTCAATAAAAACAAGATCGTAAAAAATGCCGTCATCCTATGGAAAAGCAGTGATCCTTCCGTGGCCGCCATCAGCAACGGGGTATTGAAGGCATACAAGGAGGGCGTGGTCCGGATCACCGCTACCGCCATTCCGCAGAATCCGGGAGAGGCTTCGGCAAAGGCATATTGCAGCTTTTATATTTATCATCCCGTGAAAAAGCTTGCGATCACGGACGAAAACGGCGCTAAGCTGAAAAGCATCATCTTGACGAAGGGCAAGGAGCAGGATTTTTCCGTTAATATGGATGTGGATCCTGAAACGAGGGCGGATGATGTCCGGGAAAAAAAGAGTGTTTCCGTAAATTCAGATAAGCCGAAGGTGGCATCCGTATCCATAAAGAGTGGTCTGGGTACGATCCGTGCGTCATCTGCGGGGGAGGCGGTGATCACGGCAAAGGCATCGGACGGCAGCGGGAAGACAGCAAAATGTACCGTGACCGTCCGGGCGAATGCGACCGGGGTGGTTCTTCGTACTAAGGGCCTGAAGAATGCAAAGGAAACCGGAAAGAATACGGCGAAGCTTAAGATTTCCGGGTTAAAAAAAGGAAGCGGGTTCTATCTGGTGCCTACGGTCTCCCCGACGAATGCTTATGTCAAGGGGGTTTCCTATCAGAGCTCCGACAGCAGCGTGGTCTCTGTCACGAGCAAGGGATATGTGAAGAGGAAAAAGGGAGGAGCCGCGGATATTTATGCCATCACAACAGATGGAGGATACCGGGCTGTATGCCATATCGAAGAATGACGGAGTCAGAGGGATGGTCGTTTTGCACTTTTCTTGCAATGTGCATTGTGATACAATAACTTGTCTGACTTTGTAAAAATCGGAATAAAGGATAGTAGATGAGTTCTTCGGAAGATTATCTGGACCGCCTGCTGCGTTCCATGGATAAAAACTACATAGAGGAGCCGGAGCCGGAAGAGGAAGCTGTACCGGAAGGGGAAGCTGTACCGGAAGGGGAAGCCGTACCGGAAGGGGAAGCCGTACCGGAAGGGGAAGCTGTACCGGAACCGATTTTGGAATCTCTGCCAGGTCAGGGAGAGGATTCTCTGTCTGACCAATCGATAACGACTGTTTTGAATGAGCAGGAAGCTGGCATGACGCCGGAGGAGCTCGCGGCCATAATCGCGGGCGCGAAGGGAGAGCCGGAGGCGGCACCCGAGCCCGAACCAGAACCGATACTTGAGCCTGAGCCGATACCTGAACCCGAGCCGGTGCCCGAGCCTGAGCCGATACCCGAGCCTGAGCCGATGCCCGAGCCGGCACCTGAGCCTGAACCCGAGCCTGAACCCGAAGTAACGCCGGTATCTGACGACCCGAACCATGTCATGACGCCGGAGGAGATCGCGGCCATGATCGCAGGCGCAGAAGGAGAGCCGGAGGCGGCACCCGAGCCTGAGCCTGAACCTGAACCTGAGCCTGAACCTGAACCCGAGCCCGAACCTGAACCCGAACCTGAACCCGAGCCCGAACCTGAACCGATACCTGAGCCGGCACCCGAAGTGACGCCGGTATCCGACGACCCGAACCATATCATGACGCCGGAGGAAATTGCGGCCATGATCGCAGGCGCAGAAGGAGAGCCGGAGGCAGCACCCGAGCCCGAACCCGAGCCGGTACCGGAAGTAACGCCGGTATCTGACGACCCGAACCATGTCATGACGCCGGAGGAGATCGCGGCCATGATCGCGGGCGCAGAGGGCGAGCCGGAGGCGGCACCTGAGCCCGAACCCGAACCTGCACCCGAAGTGACGCCGGTATCCGACGACCCGAACCATATCATGACCCCGGAGGAAATTGCGGCCATGATCGCGGGCGCAGAGGGAGATCCCGAACCGGCACCGGAGCCCGAGCCGATACCCGAACCGGCACCGGAGGTGACACCGGTATCCGACGACCCGAACCATATCATGACCCCGGAGGAAATTGCGGCCATGATCGCAGGAGCGGGAGTCGAGGCACCGCTGACCGAGGACGACATGCCGGATATCCCGGAGCCCAAACCGGAACCTGAGCCGGCACCGGAGGTGACACCGGTATCCGACGACCCGAACCATATCATGACCCCGGAGGAGATCGCGGCCATGATCGCGGGCGCGGGAGTCGAGGCACCGCTGACCGAGGATGATATGCCGGATATCCCGGAGCCCGAACCCGAAACTGAACCGGCACCGGAAGTAACGCCGGTATCCGACGACCCGAACCATATCATGACCCCGGAAGAGATCGAGGCCATGATCTCAAGCGGGTTGGGCGGTTCCGAGCCTGAACCGGCACCCGAAGTGACGCCGGTATCCGACGACCCGAATCATATCATGACCCCGGAGGAGATCGCGGCCATGATCGAAGGCGCAGACGGGGGATCGGAACCCGAGCCTGAACCCGGGTCCGAGCCGGAGGAGGAGTCTGCTTCTGGAGAGGGGTCCAACCAGGAGATCCGGTTTACGGTTCCTGAAGAAGTAAATAACCCTGTCATCGACCTGGATAACCTGGATTTTGCAGAGGATGCGGAGGGGGATTCCTCAGATGGCAGCAGCATGATGTCTGAGGAAGAGATCGAAGCCATGTTTGCCAAGGCAGAATCCGCGGCGCAAGGCGGGGATGTGGACGATGAACCGAATCCCATGGATGTCATGGCAGATCTTGGACTGTCCATGGAGTCCGGCAGCGACGTGACGGATATCATCGACGACCTGCCTCAGGATTCCGAGCTTTCAGAGATCAATGACCTGCTGAAGAAAAATGATAACAGCGAAATCGTAGAAGACGACCTTCTCTCTATGCTGCAGGGAGGAGAGATGGATGGAGACGATGAGGAAAGCAAAAATCAGCCTGAAGGAAACGGCGGCGGAGAAGCTGCTGAAGAAGATATCGAAGAACGTCCGGAGGATGGAGGCCGCAAGAAGGAGAAGAAGCAGAAAAAGAAGAAAGAGCCTGAACTGGATGAGGAAGGCAATCCGATCCAAAAGAAAGGCTTTTTCGCGAAGCTTACGGAATTCCTGTTTGGTTCGGACGATGACGAGGATGAAACGACCCTCCCGCAGGCACTTTCACCTGACGGGACACTTATTGAAAATCCCAGCGAACAGACTCTTGAAAACAATGAAGTTCTAGCTTCGGCCGGGGCAGACGGCGGCAAAAAGAAAAAGAAAAAGGAAAAGAAGCCGAAGAAGGAAAAGCCGAAGAAAGAGAAGAAGCCGAAGGAAAAGAAACCGAAGAAGGAAAAGAAGCCGAAGGAGCCGGAGATTCCCGAAAAGAGACTCCCGAAGAAGAAGGTGATCGCGGTGGCGCTTTTCTTCACCTCCTTCCTTGCGGCGATCACCTTCTGCACCTTTGCTTTTGCAAACGTGGGTTATGAAAATGCGGCTAAGACCAATTACCAGAAGGGGGACTATGAGGGAGTATACCAGTCCCTCATGGGCTTGAGCCACATTTCGGCGGAAAGCCAGGATATCTACAACAAGGCCTTTGTCCTCATGAGGCTTCAGCGGAGGATCGATGCCTTCAATGAATTTGAGCAGAGGGACGATCCGCTGGATGCCATAGATGCCCTGCTTCAGGGCGTGGAGATCCATGATGCCCTGACGGAATACGCAGACAGCCTTGGGGTTGGGGCGGAGTTTGAGAACCTGAACGGGGAGATCCTGCAATATCTGGCGGAAGTATTCGGGGTAGACCAGGATCGTGCCAGGGAGCTCTACAATATCTCGGATAAGATCGAATATACCATGGCCCTGATGGATATCACGGATCCAGGCTGGAGGGATGAGATCCAGCCCACGGTGCAGCTGACGGAAGCCGGAGAGGGAGTGGAGCTTACCGGCAATAATGCCCCCAGCAGAAGGGGGACAGGCAGCATCCGGACGGAACCGGAAGAAGCACCGGTGGAGGCACCGGAGGAGGAGCCCCAGGAGGGCGGTACGGAAGAGCCGGCAGGGGAGCTTCAGGAAGGCGGAGCCTATACGGCAGAGCCGCAGCCTTTCACTGAGACACCGGGGGATACGGCCGGCATCACGCTTGCTCCGGACAACTCTACGGTCATTATCCCGGAGGGCACCCAGCTGCAGGTTACCCCAAGGGGAGGCAATACAGGAAACGTCAATGACGGGGAGATGCTGTACCAGTTCAATGTCCAAAGGGACAGCAATGGAAATTACAGATGATAGCGATTATCGATTATGATGCAGGCAATATAAGGAGCGTGGAAAAGGCTGCGGCCTTTCTGGGGCAGGAAGCCTGCCTTACGAGGGATCCCAAGGTGCTTTTATCGGCAGACAAGCTGATCCTGCCCGGTGTGGGAGCCTTTGGGGATGCCATGGGGAGGCTTGAGGCTTATGGCCTGATCGAAGTCATCCGGGAAGCCTGTGAAAAAGGAGTTCCCTTTTTGGGGATCTGCCTTGGGCTGCAGCTGCTCTTTGAAGAAAGCGAGGAAAGCCCCGGGGTAAGGGGGCTTGGGCTTTTGAAGGGAAGGATCCGGCGTCTTCCGGCAAAGGACGGGCTGAAGGTGCCGGACATCGGCTGGAATTCCCTTTCCCTGCCCAGGGAAAGCAGGCTTTTTACCGGCATTGAGCAGGGGGATTTTGTTTATTTCGTCCATTCTTATTATCTTGAAGCCAGGGATCCGGGTATCGTGACGGCACAGATCGATTATGGCGTCACCGTGGATGCCGCCGTGGAGGAAGGAAATCTTTTCGGATGCCAGTTCCATCCGGAGAAATCCTCAAGGGTGGGCCTGGCGATCCTAAAGAACTTTTTGGAGCTTGCGTGATATGCATACGAAGAGGATCATTCCCTGCCTGGACGTCAATGCGGGACGGGTGGTAAAGGGAGTAAACTTTGTCAATCTGAAGGATGCCGGCGATCCGGTGGAAGCCGCCGCCTCCTATGACAGGGAGGGCGCAGACGAGCTGGTCTTTTTGGACATCACGGCCTCCAGCGATAAAAGGCGTACTGTGGTGGATATGGTGCGTGAGGTCGCAAGGCAGGTCTTCATTCCCTTCACCGTAGGGGGAGGGATCCGCACCGTAGAGGATTTCCGGGAGATATTGCGGGAGGGCGCGGATAAGGTATCGGTCAATACCGCCGCCGTCATGAACCCGGATCTCATTGCAGAGGCGGCAGACAAATTCGGGAGCCAGTGCGTAGTGCTTGCCATTGATGCGAAGCGGAGGGCAGACGGGAAAGGCTGGACGGTCTATAAGAACGGCGGCCGGGTGGATATGGGCCTGGATGCCGTGGAATGGGCAAAGAAAGCCGTGGATCTCGGAGCAGGGGAGATCCTGCTTACAAGCATGGATGCAGACGGCACAAAGGCCGGCTATGACATCGAGCTGACAAGGGCTGTGGCGGAGGCAGTTTCCGTGCCGGTGATCGCATCCGGCGGGGCCGGAAGCCTCGACCATTTCCATGAAGCCCTTACGGAGGGGAAAGCCGATGCGGCTCTTGCGGCATCTCTCTTTCATTATAGGGAGCTTACCATAAGCGGAGTGAAGGAATACCTGAAGGAGAAGGGAGTACCGGTCCGATGGCGGCTTTGACGGGGGAGTGGCGGGAAGCCCTTTCCGGAGAATTCAATAAGCCTTATTACAAGGCGCTGTACCAGTTTGTCTACGAAGAATACAAGACCAGGCAGATCTATCCCCCCTCCGGGGATATCTTCAATGCCATGCACTTTACCCCTTTGTCCGAGGTCCGGGTGGTGATCCTGGGGCAGGATCCTTATCACGAGGAGAACCAGGCTCACGGCCTTGCCTTCTCGGTGCCGAAGGGACAGCCGGTGCCGCCTTCCCTTAAGAATATCTATAAGGAGCTTCATTCGGACCTGGGGCTTTCGATCCCCAGGCACGGATATCTGAAGAAATGGGCAGACCAGGGGGTGCTGCTTCTCAATACGGTGCTGACAGTAAGGGCAGGACAGGCCGCTTCCCACAGGGGAAGGGGATGGGAGCAGTTTACGGACGCCATCATCCGGGAGGTCAACCGGCAGGACAGGCCCATCGTATATCTGCTCTGGGGCTCCCATGCAAAGGAAAAGGCACCCATGATCGACAATCCGAAGCATCTGGTGCTCACATCAGCCCATCCAAGCCCGCTTTCGGCAAATAAAGGATTTTTTGGGAACCATCATTTTTCAAGATGCAACGAATTCCTGAAGGAGCACGGAATAAAGCCCATTGACTGGCAGATCGAGGATTAGACAGAGATTGAAAAATCTGCTGCATTTGGTATAATATTTTGGCTATATCAATCTATCAATTTCAGGCAAGGAGGAAACAAATGGGAAAGAAACTGATCAGTATGATCCTGGCGGCGGGAATGGCGGCATCGCTTCTGGCAGGCTGTGCCGCGGCAGGCACCCCGGAAGGAAGCGCGGCACCTGCAGCAGAGAGCACAGGGGCGGCGGAAAGTGAAGGAACGGCTCTGAAGATCGCCATCGTGAGCTCCCCTTCCGGAGTGGACGACGGATCCTTCAATGAAAATAATTATGACGGAATCCTGGCCTTCATATCCGAAAATCCGGACTCTACCGTGACGCCGGTCAGGGAAGAGAGCGGAGACGTGGCGGCAGCCGTTAAGGCCGTGGAGGATATCGTGGCAGATTATGACGTGATCGTATGCTGCGGCTTCCAGTTTGCAGGCATCGGCTCCATCGCAGAGTCGAATCCGGATGTGAAATTCATCCTGGTGGATGCGTATCCCACCAATGCAGACGGGGAAGAGACCGAATACGACAATGTCTATGCGATGCAGTTTAAGGAGCAGGAGAGCGGCTTCTGCGCCGGCATGGCCGCGGCGCTTGAGACAAAGACCGGAAAGGTGGCTGTGGTGAACGGCATCGCCTATCCCTCCAACGTCAACTATCAGTGGGGATTTGAATCCGGCGTGAATTATGCCAATAAGAACTGCGGCTCTTCTGCGGAGATCGTGGAGATCGCTTCATATGCAGGAACCGATGTGACAGGCGCCAATGTGGGCGGAAATTATGCCGGAGATTTCTCGGATGAGGCCACCGGCAAGATCATCGGGGAAGCCCTGATCGCAGAAGGAGTGGATGTGATCTTTACCGCCGCGGGCGCTACCGGAAACGGCGTGCTTACCGCAGTGAAGGAGGCCAAGGACGTGTATTTCATCGGCTGCGATGTAGACCAGTATGACGACGGTACAAACGGCAATGAGAACGTGGTGCTGACCTCCGGCTTGAAGGTCATGGACATGAACGTGACGAAGCAGCTGAATGCCATCAAGGACGGCGCTTTCAAGGGCGGCAACGTTCTCTTGGGAGCCGATACGGATTCCACAGGCTACGTGAGCACGGGCGGCAGGAGCCAGCTTTCCCAGGATACCATCTCTGCCATTGACGAAGCATTTGCAAAGATAAAGACGGGGGAGGTCGTTCCTGCGGCAAACTTCAACGGACTGACTCCGGAAAGCTTCACCGGTCTGTAAAAAACGGGAAGTAACTACTGTTATCAAACTACTGAGCAAGACGACAATGCGGTCCGATGGCTGATGTAAAAGTCGGCCATCGGATTGTCATTCTCATGGGAGGATCCTTTGGAAGATCATATTATCGAAATGCGGAATATCACCAAGCGCTTTCCCGGGATCGTGGCCTTAGACGGCGTGACTGTCCAGATCAGGAAAGGCGAGATCTATGCCATCCTTGGGGAAAACGGCGCCGGGAAGTCCACGCTGATGAGCATCCTTTTTGGCATGGTTGAGCCGGATGAGGGAGAGATCTATATCCGGGGAAGGAAGGAGAGGATCAGCAGCCCGAACTATGCCACGGAGCTGAATATCGGCATGGTGCACCAGCATTTCAAGCTTGTGTCCAATTATACGGTGACAGAAAATATCATCCTGGGCAGGGAGCCGAAGCATAGGCTCCTCGGGGTATTTCCGGCGGTAGACATGAAAAAGGCGGAAGCCGAGGTGGCGGAACTTTCCAGGCGGTATGGGCTGGAGGTCGATCCAAAGGCGGTGATCTCCGGAGTCAATGTATCCGCGAGACAGAGGGTGGAGATCCTGAAGATGCTCTACCGGGAAGCGGAGATCCTGATCTTCGATGAGCCGACGGCGGTGCTGACCCCGCAGGAGATCGAGGCTCTCCTGGAGATCATCCGGATGCTCCGGGACGGAGGCAAGACCATCATCCTGATCACCCACAAGCTGGAGGAGATCCGGCAGGTCGCAGACCGCTGCGCGATCCTCAGGAGGGGCAGGCTCATCGGGGTGAGGGAGGTGGCGTCCACCGATGCCGAGGAGATGGCAAACCTCATGGTGGGACGGGAGGTTTCCTTCCATACGGAGAAGAAAAAGGCAGAATTCGGAAAGACGGTGCTTCAGGTAAAGGGACTCACGGTGCTCAATGAGGATAAATTCCCGGTGGTGAAGGGAGTCTCCTTTGCGATCCGAAGCGGGGAGATCTTTGCCATCGCCGGGGTTTCCGGCAACGGCCAGGTGGAGATCGCCCATGCCATTGCGGGCCTGATGAAGGAGAGCGAAGGAGATATCCTCTTAAATGGGGAGAGCCTCCTTTCGAAGGACGTGAGGGAGAGGATCGAGGCAGGGATCGCTTATATCCCGGAGGACCGGCAGGAAATGGGCCTTATCCTGGACTTTAAGCTGAAGGATGACCTGGCTCTCAAGAAATATTACCGCCATCCCTTTGCAGAGCGAAAGATCCTGAAGCATAAGACCTTTGAAGAATACGGGTCGAAGCTCATTGACCGCTATGACATCCGGTGCGCGAATTCCACCGAAACCCTGGTTCGGGCCATGAGCGGGGGAAACCAGCAGAAGGCCATCGTGGGCCGGGAGATCGAGCAGGATGCCTCCCTGACCATTTTCGTCCAGCCCACCAGGGGACTGGATATCGGCGCCATCGAGAGGATCCATGCCCAGATCGTGGAGGAGAGGGACAGGGGCAGGGCAGTGCTCCTCATCTCCCTGGAGCTGGATGAGATCATGGATCTGGCAGACACCATCGCGGTGATCTATAACGGGGAGATCGGAAAGATCGCCCCGGCAGAGGAATTTACGACCCAGGAGGTGGGTGCCTATATGATGGGCATCGGAAAAGGGCAGGAGGGAGGAAAGCATGAAAAAGCGCAATGAAACCGTTCTGGTCGCGGTCATTGCCGTGATCCTGGGACTTCTGGCGGGAGCAGTCATGATGCTGATCCTGAAGAAGAACCCCTTGTCGGCATATTATAACCTCCTCCAGGGCTCGGGGCTTGCCCCCAAGGGAAAGTATGCGGGGGGAAAGAGCATGTTCTCGGATTTTTCCAGTTATATCGATTTCCTGACCCCCATGCTTTTTGCGGCCCTGGCCGTGGCGGTGGCCCTGAAGGCGGGCCTGTTTAATATCGGCATATCCGGACAGATGCTTACCGGGGCATTCCTTGCCACCGTATTGGTGGGCTATGGGAATCTTCCCGCTGTCCTTGCAAAGCCGCTGGTCATCCTGATCGCCGCGGCTGGCGGGGGTGTTGTGGGTATTATTATCGGTTTCCTGAAATCCCGCTTCAATATCAGCGAGGTGGTATCCTCCATCATGCTGAATTATATCGCGTCTTATATCATCAGCTTTTTCATCAATACCCGGTACGTGGATCCGGTCTCCAGGCAGTCGAAGGAGATTGGCCAGGCAAGCCGGCTTACCCTGCATCAGGTGCTTGTGGGAGGCTTCCGGTATGACTTTGCCCTGGGATTTATCCTTGCCATCATTGCCATCCTGATCGTCCGGTTTATCTTTGACCGGACCGTCTTAGGCTATGAGCTGAAGGCCGTGGGGGCAAACAGGGAGGCAGCCAGATATGCGGGGATCCGGGTGAACCGGTCCATCCTTCTTTCCATGGGCCTTTCCGGGCTTCTGGGAGGGCTTGCCGGAGCTACCTATTTTCTTGGATATACGGCATCCATTCAGCCCAAGGTCCTGCCCTCCACCGGGTTTGACGCCATTGCGGTATGTCTGGTGGGAGGAAGCTCTCCGGTGGGGATCTTCTTTGCCTCCTTCTTTTTGGAGATCATCGAGAAGGGCTCTACCTACATGAGCTCCCAGGCCGGGCTGGAAGCGGAGATCGCCTCGGTCATCATGGGCCTGATCCTTTTGACCAGTGCCTGCAGCTCCTTTATTTTAGCTAAAGTAAGCCGGAGAAGGGTAGAAGGGAGGGGTTCGAAATGATCCAGACGATCATCATCAACGGGATGTCTTTTTCCCTGCCGCTTTTCATCATGGCCATCGGCGGGATCTATTCGGAGCGAAGCGGGGTGACGAACCTGGCACTGGAGGGACTCCAGGGCTTCGGTGCCTTCGTGGGCGCCCTGGCCGGCTATATCGCAGGGATGCATTTTGGCGCTGATTCCCGGGTGCCGCAGGCTGTGGCTCTCCTTTTTGCGATACTGGGAGGCATGGCTTATTCCCTGCTCCATGCCCTGTTGTGTATCCATTTCCGGGCGGACATGGTGATCTCCGGCGTAGTGGTCAATATCCTGGCTATGGCCCTTACCACATTCCTGACGAAGTCCATCAACCGCACGGTATTCGGGGCGGCCTCCAATAAGATCGACTTAGGCGTCCTGCCGCGCATTACGGTGCCCGGCCTGTCAAAGATCCCGGTGATCGGCGCTTTCTTTACCAATGTCTATCCCTTTGAGGCGGTCATCATCGTCATAGCTGTATTCGTCTGGTATCTCCTGTACCGGACTTCCTTCGGCCTGCATTTAAGGGCGGCCGGGGATAATCCTGCGGCGCTGGATGCGGCCGGGGTGGATGTATCCCGGATTCGTTATCTGGCGGTCATGATGTCGGGAGCCTTATCCGGGCTTGCGGGGATCTGCTTTGCGTATTCCATCTCCGCCAAGTTCTCCGGGGATATCTACGTGGGATACGGTTATCTTTCCATAGCCGCCCTGATCTTTGGGGGATGGAAGATCATGCCGACCCTGGGCGCATGCATGATCTTTGGCTTTGCCCGATCCGCAGGATACCAGATCGTACAGAAGCTTGGGCTTCCCAGCAGCTACTCTGACCTGGTGATGATCCTGCCCTATGTGCTGACCCTCCTGCTTTTGGTCTTCCTTGCCAAAAACAGCCAGGCGCCAAAGGCACTCGGGGAAGCTTACGACAAATCAAAACGCTGATCCAGCATAAACACGAGGAGGCTTAAAATGAAGAAACCATTTATCACAAAAACCAAGGCTGAGGAGATCGCATCGGAATATCCGACTCCGTTCCACATCTATGATGAGAAGGGCATCAGAGATAACGCCCGTTCTGTAAACAAAGCCTTTTCCTGGAATAAGGGCTACAGGCAGTATTTTGCGGTAAAAGCCCTGCCCAATCCGTTTATCCTGAAGCTTTTTAAGGAAGAGGGCTGCGGGCTTGACTGCTCCTCCATGGCGGAGCTCAGGCTGGCTGAGGCCGCGGGCTTTTCGGGGGATGAGATCATGTTTTCTTCCAACGAGACTCCGGCGGAGGAATATGCCTATGCGGCAAAGCTGGGTGCCATCATCAATTTTGACGACATTACCCATATCCCTTTCTTTGAAGAAAACGTGGGGCCTCTTCCGGAAACGGTATGCTGCCGTTATAATCCCGGCGGGACCTTCAGCATCTCGAATTCCATCATGGACAATCCGGGGGATGCGAAATACGGGATGACGAGGCAGCAGATCGCCGAAAGCTTCCGGATCCTTAAGGAGAAGGGGGTGAAGCGCTTTGGGATCCATGCCTTCCTTGCCAGCAATACGGTGACGGATGAGTATTATCCCGTGCTTTCTGCGGATCTGTTCCGCCTGGCCGTATCCCTGAAGGAGGAGACGGGAGCTGCCGTGAGCTTCATCAACCTGTCCGGCGGAGTGGGGATCCCCTATACCGAGGAGCAGAAGAAGAATGACATCGGCCTCATTGGGGAGGGCGTGAGGAAGCATTATGAAGAGATCCTTATTCCTGCGGGCATGGGGGAAGTCAGCATCCTGACCGAGATGGGGCGGTACATGACGGGGCCCTATGGGGCGCTCGTTACCCGGGCCGTCCATGAAAAGCATATCTATAAGGAGTACATCGGGGTAGATGCTTCGGCGGCAAACCTGATGCGGCCGGCCATGTATGGCTCATACCACCATATCACGGTACTGGGGAAGGAGGACCTGCCCCGGGACCACGTATATGACGTGGTGGGCTCCCTGTGCGAGAATAATGACAAATTTGCCATAGACCGGCATCTTCCGGAGATAAAGCCGGGAGATCTGATCTATATCCATGATACCGGGGCCCACGGCTTCTCCATGGGATATAACTATAATGGGAAGCTGAAAAGTGCGGAGCTGCTCCTTCAGGAGGATGGCGGCGTGAAGCAGATCCGCAGGGCCGAGACCATGAACGATTACTTTGCCACATTTGACTGTTTTGAGGAATGGAAGGGACTGTTTGACGGGAAACAGTGAAGGGAAAGCCATGGGATATCAGATCGTTACAGATACGGCGGGCAATCTGCCAAAGCGCATCGCGGACGGGCATGGCATCATCGTGCTACCCCTGACCTACCGCTTTATGGGGCAGGAGCTTACCTGCACGGATGTGGAGGCCTTTGACGGGGCTGATTTCTACGGGAAGATGAGAAGCGGCGAGGCGGTGGTCACCTCCCAGATCGTGCCGCAGACCTACCTGGAGGTCTTTGAGCCGATCCTGAAGCAGGGGGACGACATTATCTGCGTATGCATGGCATCCGGCATCAGCGGCACCTATGGCTCGGCCAGCGTGGCAGGAAGGATGCTGCAGGAGGATTATCCCGAGCGCCGGGTGGAGGTCATCGACGCCATGGGAGCCGCCCTGGGGGAGGGCTTCGTGGCGGTGCGCTCGGCTGAGCTTAGAAGCCGGGGCGTGTCCTTTGAGGATAATGTGGAGCAGCTTCGCCGCCTTTCCGTCAGGATGTGCAATGTATTTACGGTGGATGACCTGATGTACCTAAGACGGGGAGGCAGGCTTTCCAATATGGCGGCCATAGTGGGCACGGTCCTTGGCATCAAGCCACTGTTGAAGGGGAGCGAGGAAGCGAAGATCGTGGCCTTCTCCAAGGTGCGGGGCAGGAAGAAGTCCATCGAAGCCCTGGCGGAATGTTATACGGCCCTGGTGGAAGCACCGGAAGAGCAGACCGTGGGCATCGTAGAGGCAGACTGCAGAGAGGATGCAAGACGGCTTGAGGCCATGATCCAAAAGTCCGGAAAGGAGCCGAAGGAGATCCTGACCGTGGGCTATGAGCCGGTGACGGGAAGCCATGTGGGACCGGGAGCCCTTGCTCTTTTCTTTGAGGGAAGGGAGGACGTGCGTACCGCTTTAGACTCCTATCCGCATTTACGCTGAACCACTTCAAAGAGCGGCTCGGATGCCGGGCAGACCGGCGCTTTCGGGTTGGGTCAAAATGTCGGGGATGGATGTGATAGCATGAAGAGATTTTGGAGACGGACCGCGGTCCTCCTGTTCCTTATCGCGGCAGGGCTTTCGGCCACGGTCATCCGTCAGAACCGGGAGCTTGAGCGGCTCCGCAAAGAAAATGAACGCCTCCTGGCACCGGCTGAGGGCGTGTGGCAGAAGCTTGCCCGGGGGCAGGAGATCCGGGTGCTGGTGATCGGGGATTCTATCGGAGCCGGGACCGGAGCCTCGGAGGGAATGGGCTGGGCGGAGCAGCTGAAGCAGGCCCTGTCTGAAAAGTACGGAAGCATCGTAAACGTGGACAATGCTTCCCTGGGAGCCACCACAAGCTATGCCGGCTATGTCCAGGTCATGCTTGGCGGGGAGGACGTGCCCTATGACCTTGCCATTGTCTGCTACGGACACAATGATGATGAAAAGGGCTTTTCCAGGGAATACGAGTCTATCCTGCATGCCATCCGCTCGAAGTATCCTTCCGCCGCCATCCTTCCGATCCTGGAAAGCTCCCAGAGGGAATATACCGCAAAGATCCGGGAGATCCAGGATCTTTCTGCGCATTACGGGCTTATGGTTTCTGACATGATCGGGGCATTTTCCGAAAGCGGGGCTTCCTATGAAAGCCTGACCGCAGACGGGGTGCATCCCAACGATGCGGGCTATGCCCTGTACTGTGATACCCTGATGAAGGCGGTATCCGCTCGGGCAGATTCCTATGAAGCATATGAAAAACAGGAGACCTCCCCGGTAAATGAGAACATGGAGGAGTTCGACCATTTCTATTATATCCCTAAGGAGGCCTGCATCCCCTCGGATGACGGCCTGTCTCTTACAATCCCTTTTTCCGCCGAAATGACCGGGAAGCCGGGACTGGACCTGGATCTGGTCTTTTCCACGGGAATAACCCTTGAAGTGGACGGCAATCCGTTTTACTCCGGGGAAATCCAGTGGACCCAGGGATACCGGCTGCACAATATCATCCGGCTGGGAGACAGGGAGTGCCGGATTAGGCAGTCCGTCACTCTTCGGTTTACATCCAGGGAAGCGGCGGATGGCTTCCGCGGCCTGGTCTTTACCGGAGTCCGTTAAATACCCCCGGCTCCCGGTTCATGCGGTTTTTTCTGGCACGACCTCCGTAATGAATAAAAGAAGCGTAGAGCAAGAAGGGACATTACATGCTCGAAACAGCCTTCGCTGGCTTCCGTATATTTTATGAAGGGTGAGCCGCCTGCGGGTCTTGGTGTTTCCTAAGGAGCCTCTTACCGCGAACACGCGGAGATTGCCGCCTGCGAAGACTTGCAAGGCCGGCCGTAATGCGAGACAACATGCTTTTCGTTGGCTCGCATGGCCGGGCTTGCAAAGTCGTAGCCGGCGGGAAGCTCCGCATTAAGTGAGCGGTGAGGCGACGTGGAAATGCAAGGCCCGCGGGCGGCGCATCTTTGCTTAAATTCAGACAAAAGAACCGTCCCCCTGCCTGTAGTTACGTGAGGCTTCACTTAGCCCTGCATCAGATGGTAGGGCCTGATAACCGACATGTTTGCAATCCTGCCTGATGCCCTCAGCATATCAAGATCAAACTGATTCTGAATATTTAACCAGAACTGCGGCGTGGTGCCAAAGTATATTGCAAATCGCATGGCAGTATCTGCTGTAATTCCTCTCTTGCCGCTTATGATATCGCTGATCCTTGACTGAGGGATATGTACCTCCTTGGCAAGTCTATATGCTGTTATATTCATTGGTTCCAGAAACTCTTCCCGCAAAATTTCTCCCGGTGATGTGGGTTCCAGATCCATCATATCGGTCACCTCCTTAGTGATAATCTCCAATTTCTTCAATAACCACATTTCCGTTATTCCAATTGAAACAGATTCGATATTGATCATTAATCCTGATACTATGCTGTCCTTCACGATCACCTTGTAATTCTTCGAGATGATTGGACGGAGGTATTCTCAAATCATTGATGCTTGCGGCCGAGTGGATCATGACAAGCTTTCTTCTGGCTGTCTTCTGAATGCCCTGAGGCAGCTTTGTCGAAAATTTCAAATTCCATATTTTTTCAGCTTCTTTGTCATGCCATTCCGCTATCATTTACTTCTGCTCTCCATTAGTACTTCTGTTTTGAAGATATATCACTTTAACTGCATTGTCAATCCGTTTCGCAAACGTTTTATTGCTCGTGGCTTCGTCAGGTTAGGTTCGCAGCCTTTTAAACTATGTGCTTATCAGCACCGGCCGTCCTCTTGCTTTTTGGACGGCTTCCAAAGCCCTTTTTTTAGCGAAAAAAGAACCGATGCAGCAGGATTTGTGTTGAGGCCCTGCATAGGGTATAATTATAATGGAGTATTAAAATAGTCTGCTGCCTTTTTTCCGGGAAAGGAGGAACAGATCATGGGAAAAAGAGAGATAAAAATACGGTTTTGTTTGTTGATCCTTGCAATGCTGTTTCCGGGTAAAGCAGCCTATGCCGGAGAAATAAAGGATGTGCCTTCCATCACGCCGAAGGATGGATACTATACCTATGCCTTGACGGAGGCGCAGCAGGGAGAGAGGATCGCGGCTTATGTGGTAGAAGGGAAGCAGGACTCTTCTGAGACAGTCAGCCAGAACCTGGAAAGCAGCCTGGCCTTCATCGACCAGAAGACCGCCTCTGCTTCCGGCGTCACCTTTCAGATCCCCGCAAAAGAGACGGATCCGGTAAGGACCTTGTTTATCAGCTCAAGATCGGAGGGACTGGTCCTTGCCGCCTATCTGACGCCCAAGGGCTCTGAACCCACGCCCACGCCCACACCCACACCCACGCCCACACCCACGCCCACACCGGTCATACAGCCAAGCTTCCGCATAGAAACGGCATTGGGCGCCACGGCGAAGGACAGCCAGGGCAAAGTGGTAAATACCGCCCAAAAGGGGGAAGTCATCACCATCTCCTGGGTGCCCAAAACGGATTACCAATTTGTCCGGTGGAATCTCACGGGAGCCGTGGCGGATGAGCCTGCGAATGCTACGGCCAGGTTTACCATGGGCGAGACAAATGTCATGGTTCAGTACGAGGAGAAGCTTTCCTTTGAGGAAACGGTAAAGGAGAAGCTTCCAGAGGATGCCGACACGAAAACGAAGGTGGCCTCTCTCAAATTCGAACAGACAAAGCTCACCCTCTTAAAAGGCAGGGATCCCGTGGCAAATCCGGCAAAGCCTACAGGCACTGAGCTTGTGCCGGTCATCTATGTCACGGACAATAAGGACATCGTTGCCGTAAAGCCGGATGGGACCTTTTATCCCATGGGGCAGGGCAATACCACCGTTACGGCATATTGCGGAAATAAAAAGGCCGCCTGTAAGGTCGAGGTGGCTGTCGGCACCGAGGACATCCGCATCAGGGACAGCAAGGGAGAGGATGTGACCGGGGGAACCCTTTCGATGCAGGGGGGAGAAAAAACCTTCCTGACGGTATCCTTTGAGCCCTTTGACAGTACGGATCCAAGGAACATCACCTGGAGCACCTCCGATAAGAAGGCCGTGACGATCCAAAACGGCATGGTCACCGCAAAGGAGGTATCGGAGGAAAAGTCCGTGACCCTTACGGCAAAGGTGAAGGCCATGGATCCATCGGCAAAGGCGGGCAAGACCATAAGCCAGACCGTCACGGTAACGGTCACCCCGCTGAAGCCGGAAAAAGAACAGAGCACCGACAAGGAACATGCCTTGAGCCTGAAAAAGAAAACCCTGAAGATGACCACGGCAGAGGGAAAAAATACCGCAGAGCTGTCTATGATCATCAAGGCAAAAAGCGATACGGTCACCCCCGGGGACTGTGAGATCACCTGCTGGTCCACGAATCCGGAGGTGGTGTCCGTGCAGGCACCGGCAGAGATCAAGGCAGAGGGAAAGAAGGGAACCGCATCGGCGAAGCTTACGGCTTTATATCCCGGTACGGCATGGATCGTGGTGGAGAGCAGCAGCCCGGGCAGCAGCGAAAGCAATATCCGGCGCTGCAAGGTGACGGTAACGAGCCCGGCGGAAAAGATCTCCCTGGCAAACGGCACCCTCATCCTTAAGGAGGATGCCGGGAAGAAAGCCCTCAATATGCGGCTGGGAGAAAACGGAACCCTGGAGTCCCTGCTCCTGCCGGAATATTCCACGGACCTCGGCGCGGTCAAATGGAGCGCTTCAGGAGGAGTGGCCTTAAAGAAGGGCATCCTCTATGCCAAAAAGATAACAAAAGACGGCAGGCCGGCGAAGGTCATCGTCAAATGCGGAAAGAAAAAAGACACCGTCTATGTGACGGTGACGAAGTAAAGGAGGGAGCGTATGATGAAAAACAGATCGACAGCATGCCTGATTTTTTGTATTCTATGCAGTCTCCTGACCTTTCTTCCCCTGCAGGATACGGTCCGGGTCTATGCCGGAAAGAAGCCTTCCCTTGTCTGCGCGGAAGGAGACTACGATCCTGCCGCAAAGACGCTTACGGTACATCTCAGCCTGCCTGAGGGAATGGAAGCAAAGCTTATCGCGGTCTCCCAATTTCTGGACGGGAGCCTGAAGGAAACCCGGGTGAGCCAGGCGTCTGCCTCCGGAGATTACCGCTTTACCTTTGGAAAGGCCTCGGCCTCCTTCCGGGTATTTGCGGTAGATCCGGGGAATCTGGCGCCCGTTGCGGATGACCGGCCGATGCAGAGGGAGTTTACGGATCAGGATATCGATGTGGAGACAAAGGAAACGGACCTTTCCCTTAATTCGGAAAAGACCGCCACAGCCTTAGGAGGCATGGCCTCGGATTATCTGGCCTCGGAAAAGGCCCTGGGGGAGGTCGGGAAGCTGCTTACGGAGACTGTGGTCGTCAGCGGCAATACGGTCACCAGATTTGAAGCGGTTTATGATAATAAAGAGGCGCTGGAAGAAGCCCTTACCACGGTATCTGCCGCTGAGGCAAAGTATGGGGATCTTCGCATCAAGGCATCGGTGCTGGATGACTATGCGGAGGATGAAGAGGATGAACGCTTAAGGGCGCTTGCCCTCCAGGCCGGCACAGATGCCATGGCGGGGGAAAATGCCCTGAAGGAGATACGGATCTATCTGGAAAATAAGTACAGCATCTCTGAGCTGGATGACAGCGGCATCCGGGATATCATGACAAGGCTTGAAAGAGACCGCCGGATCCATATCGGAGGAGGGAATGCGGCGCTTACCGCCTCCGGGCTTTTGCTTACCGGCGCGGATCTCTGCGTGGTGACGGGAGATGAAAAGTCCTTCCTGATCCTCGAGCCGGAAAGCGGAAAGCTTGAGAATGCCCCGGAGATCACGTCAGAGCTTCAGGGAGCCATATATGCTTATGCCAAAAACGGAGACGAGAAGAGCCTTGCTTACCTGAAGGGGGTTTCCCAAAACGGAACCCCGGCCTTTGACCACTTTGCCCTCGAAGCATCCGGGAGCGGCCTACAAGCCCAGGTCACAACCCTTACCAGAGAGGAGATCACCAGGGAAAAACTCATCTCCCTGGCCGGAGACTATTTCGGTTTGAATAGTCTGGGAGAGGAGCACACCTTCAGCCAGGCTTCGGAGAGCTTTATCAGCGCAAATGCCCTTACGGAGGAGGATCTTGATGTCCTGGAGGGCGGCGGACTTCCCTACGTGGTCGGTTATTTCAACAATCTGGTCTATACAAGCTACAATGAAAGCCGCGGCTATAGAGTCGTGGATGAATACAACTACAGCCAGACCAGAAGGACCCGGTATACCCTGGATCAGGATAGAAATTATGTGGGCTATTATGAGATGTGGGAAAATGACCGTAAGACCATGGAAAGCTATTACTCCGAGGATCGGAAAAACGGCTATAACGGACTGATCTATCAGAAGTATTGGGATTCTTCCACCGGCCTTCTGGGTTCGGAGACCCGCTACAGCAGCTCTCCCTTGATCTCCGTGGGTCTGACTGCCCCCGGTCCGGAAGGGGCTTCGGGCCAGTCTGCTCCCGGTCAGGAGGAGGCTCAAGGCCTGCCTGCTGTAGGAGAAAAGCCCCGGATCGACGGGCCTCTTTTCCGGACAGAAAGGGACTACTGGATCCGGGATGATTTCGGCAATACCTATAATGGTCAGCTGAAGAGCGAGCATGTTTATCAATGGAGGCAGGACTTCTATGACCGGGTCATTCGGGAGAAAGGAGAGGATTTTGAGTGGGAGGCAGAAAACACGGCCTGGTTCCAGCTGCTTTATCGGTTCTATTACCCTGACCCTGCGGGACAGATGTCTTCAGAGCAGATGGCGATGCAGTCGGGCACGGCCATGAGAAATAGGGATTTTACCGAAAAGGGTGAGCTGCGCCAGGAAAAATGGCATCCTTTCAATGAGGAGAACATGAATTTCGAATTTGCCCACTATGCGGTGTATACCTGGTATGTCTCTTATATGCTTGAATCTCCGGCCATGTCAAGGCTTCCCGCTGAGATGAAGTCAGAAATCCTGGGACATCCTGAGGTGATCTTTAATTCGCAAAGGGGCGAGGGGGAAAGCGAGACATATATCCCGGGAATGTGGATGGTACAAAGAGAGAATGATGAAAACCATGCGCCGATACCGGGGACGATCAATACGGTACAAGGCACTCCCCAGTTCTGGGAATATGATGCTAAGGGCTTTAATGGAGAGTTTTATGATCCAAACAGTTTTGACTGCATTGGATGGAAGCATATCAACTTCGACGATGTAGAGTATATTCCGGTCATCACCCATTATCAGGTCGTCACGTGATGCAGGCGGATCAAGGTTTTTTAAGGATCCCCACCTGCCGGATCGCAATATTCCTTTGCAGATCTGTCCGGGTGGCGGCTTTAGCGGGCGGCTCCATATAAGGAGCCGCCTCTTTTAGAATCTGTGATTGACATGGTTTTCGTTTTCGGTTAAGATTTTTTAGTAAATTTTTATATTTTATAGAGGAGGAATCGAAGATGAAGAAAAAATTGATGTGCCTTCTTCTGAGCACGGTCATGGCCGGCACGCTCCTTGCCTGTGGCGAGACGGCGGGTACTGCCACCATCGAGACGGTGGAGGAACCGGCAGAAGCGGCAGAAGAACCGGCAGAGGAGGCTGAGGCACCGGCAGAGGAAGCCGGAGAGGCTGAGGCTGAGGCAGCGGAAGATTTCCATATCGGCATCGTGACCGGATCCGTATCCCAGTCCGAGGACGACAGGAGAGGGGCAGAGGCCTTCCAGAAGATGTACGGTGAGGACCGCGTGATCCTTGCGACCTATCCGGACAACTTCACGGAGGAGCTGGAGACCACCATCCAGACCATCGTCAACATGGCAGATGATCCCCTGATGAAGGCGGTCATCGTAAACCAGGCCATCCCCGGCACCACGGAAGCATTCCGCCAGATCAAGGAGAAGAGGCCGGACATCCTGTGCATCGCAGGAGAGTCCCACGAAGACCTGCCGGAGATCGGCAGCGCGGCAGACCTGGTCTGCAACAACGACTTTGTTGCCCGCGGATATCTGATCATCCGTACGGCACACGAGCTTGGCTGCAAGAATTTCGTCCATATCTCCTTCCCCAGGCATCTGTCCTATGAGACCATGAGCCGCCGTGTGGCGATCATGAAGGAAGCCTGCAAGGAATTCGGCATGGAATTCATCATGGAGACGGCTCCCGATCCCACCACGGATGTCGGCATCCCCGGAGCACAGGCTTATATCCTGGAGCATGTACCGGAGTGGGTTGAGAAGTATGGCAAGGATACGGCTTACTTCTGTACCAATGACGCCCATACCGAGCCGCTGTTAAAGCAGCTTCTGGAGTACGGCGGATATTTCATCGAGGCTGACCTGCCTTCACCCCTTATGGGCTATCCCGGAGCATTAGGCATCGACCTTACCGCAGAAGCCGGCGATTTCGAAAAGATCCTGGCCAAGGTCGAGTCTGCAGTATGTGAGAAGGGCGGCGCCGGAAGGTTCGGCACATGGGCATTCTCTTATGGCTATACGGTTTCTGCAGGCCTTGCCCAGCATGCCATGAACGTCATCAACGGCGAGAGCGAGCTGGCGGATATCGATGATATCTCCAAGGCTTACGAGGTATTCTCACCCGGCGCGGCATGGAACGGTTCCAACTATACCAATGCTGAGACCGGCGTCAAGGCAGACAATACCTTCCTGATCTATCAGGATACCTATATCATGGGTGATCCCGGACATTACATGGGCTCCACCGATGTAGAGGTTCCCGAGAAATACTTCACTGTAAAATAACATGCGGTACTATCTAAGCAAAAAAGGAATGAATACGGCGGCCCGGGTCGCTTAAGGCGCCGCCGGCTGAGGATGGGGAGGAGTGCGCTCTGCGCGTTCTCCCCATTTTCGAGGAAATGACGGAACGTAAATTATAGGGACTGCCGGGATTGTTTTGCGGCAGAAAGAAAAGGCGAAGGACAGCCTATGGATGAGAAAAATACTCCGCTTTTGGAGATGAAAAATATCAAAAAAGACTTCTTCGGGAACCAGGTGCTGACGGATATCAACCTGACCCTGAAGGAGGGAGAGGTCATCGGCCTTGTGGGAGAAAACGGGGCCGGTAAATCCACCCTGATGAAGATCCTTTTCGGTGCGGACGTGATCCGGGAGACCGGGGGATATGCGGGAGAGATCCGGATCAATGGGGAAAAGGCGGATTTCCGCTCGCCCTTTGATGCCATCGCCTCCGGCATCGGGATGGTGCATCAGGAATTTTCCCTGATCCCGGGCTTTACGGCGACGGAAAATATCCTCCTGAACCGGGAATCCAAAAAGAAGAACATCATTTCGGAGATCTTCAGCGAAAGGATGGATACCTTAGACCGGCCGGAGATGGAGCAGAGGGCCATGGAAGCCATCGAAAAGATGGGGGTTAAGATCGAGAGCAAAATGGTGATCTCCGACATGCCGGTGGGGCATAAGCAGTTTACGGAGATCGCAAGGGAGCTTTCCAAGGATCAGCTGAAGCTTTTGATCTTAGACGAGCCTACGGCGGTACTTACGGAAAAGGAGGCAGAGGCTCTGCTCGAATCCATCCGGGGCATGGCGAAGAGGGGGATCGCCGTGATCTTCATCACCCACAGGCTGAAGGAGATCCTTTCGGTCTGCGACCGGGTGGCAGTCATGCGGGATGGCTGCCTCATACAGAACGTGCCGGCAAAGGAAACGGATGAGGTACAGATCACAAAATGGATGGTGGGGAGAAATGTGGATGTCTCCGCCGGAGCCGGAAAGGAAGAGGCCAAGGAGAAGGAAGAGGGCGAAGTGATCCTCTCCATCGACAGACTCTGGGTAGACATGCCCGGAGAGACGGTCCGGGATGTGAGCCTGGATGTGATAAAGGGAGAGATCTTAGGGATCGGAGGCCTTGCAGGCCAGGGAAAGCTTGGGATCCCCAATGGCATCATGGGGCTTTACCAGGCGGGCGGCACCGTGACCTTTGAAGGAAAAGAGATTCCCTTGAACGATCCCAGGAAATGCCTGGATTCCTCCTTCGCTTTTGTATCGGAGGACCGGAGGGGCGTGGGGCTTCTGCTGGATGAATCCCTGGAGTGGAATATCGCCTTCCCTGCGATGCAGATCCAGAATAAATTCCTGAAAAATTACCTGGGGGGACTGATCAAATGGAGGGATGAGAAGGCCATCCAGGAGGTGACGCAGAAATATATCGGGGAGCTTGCCATCAAGTGTACCGGATCCCAGCAGAAGGCAAGGGAGCTTTCCGGGGGGAATCAGCAGAAGGTATGCCTGGCAAAGGCTTTTGCCCTGGAACCCAGGCTTCTCTTTGTCTCAGAGCCCACCAGAGGCATCGATGTGGGGGCAAAAGCCCTGGTGCTTCAGGCGTTGAAGCAGTTTAACCGGGAAAAGGGGGTTACGGTGGTGATGGTATCCTCGGAGCTGGAGGAGCTCAGGGCCACCTGCGACCGGATCGCCATCGTATCCGGCGGAAGGATTGCGCAGATCCTTCCGGCTTCGACTCCTTCAGAGGAGTTCGGCGCCCTGATGGTAAGCCAGGTCATCTGATGTGCTAAAAGGCCTTCATTCATAGTTGGAAGGGGATGGAAATGAAAGAAAAAGCAGAAACAATGACATTCATGGAAAGGCTGAAGGAGGCGGTGGAAAGCTTCGGGCTGCCGAGGCTGATCATTACGGGCTTTTTGATCCTGCTTCTGATCGCCGCGCCCATCGTGGGGGCAGACCTGCCCACCCAGATCTCCAATATCATCAACCGGTTCAGCTGGAACGGGATCCTGGTGCTGGCCATGGTACCTATGGTGCATTCCGGCTGTGGGCTGAATTTCGGGCTTCCGCTGGGGATCATATCGGGACTTCTGGGGGCTACGATCTCCATCGAAATGGGCTTTACCGGAGGGCTTTCCTTTGTGATGGCCATCCTGATCGCCACGCCCTTTGCCCTGATCTTCGGGGGGCTGTACGGATGGCTTCTGAATAAGATCAAGGGAGGGGAGATGATGATCGCCACCTATGTGGGCTTCTCCTCGGTATCCCTCATGTGCATGATGTGGCTCCTGCTTCCCTACCACAGCCCCAATATGGTCTGGGGAATGGCCGGGAAGGGGCTTCGTACCACCATTTCCCTGGAGGGGTATTATCTGGAGGTGCTTTCGAAATTCCTCCAGATCAATATCGGGAATCTGTCCATCCCCACCGGAGCCATTCTTTTCTTTGCGGTTTTGGCATTCGGGATCTGGGCCTTCCTTCATACGAAGACCGGTACGGCCATGACAGCGGTGGGCTCCAATCCGACCTTTGCCAAGGCGGCGGGGATCAATGTGGACAAGATCCGCCTGATCTCCGTGATCATGTCGACCTGGCTTGCGGCCATTGGGATCTTGGTCTATGAGCAGGGCTTCGGCTTCATCCAGCTGTACATGGCGCCCTTCTACATGGCATTGCCTGCGGTATCGGCCATCCTCATCGGCGGAGCCTCCGTCAATAAAGCGACCATCATGAACGTCATCATCGGAACGATACTCTTCCAGGGCATCGTCACCATGACTCCCACGGTCATGAATAACATGATACATATGGACATGAGCGAGGTGATCCGGATCATCGCATCCAACGGCATGATCCTCTATGCTCTGACCAGGAAGACGGAGGGATCGAAATGAGCAGGAAAAAGGATTTAAGACAGACCATACAGAAAAGCTCGGTTCCCCTGATGTTTGTCCTGATCTGCGCCGTCTGTATTCCGATATCGGGGCTGTCCCCCAGCTATCTGGCCAATGAGGTGGTGACCCGGATGGGGAGGAACGCATTTCTGATCCTGAGCCTGCTGATCCCCATCATGGCAGGCATGGGCCTGAATTTCGGCATGACCCTGGGCGCCATGGCGGGAGAGATCGCGCTGATCCTGGTCTGCGACTGGCAGATCGTGGGGATCCCGGGCATGGTGCTGGCCATGATCCTTTCGGTGCCGGTTTCGGTGCTTCTGGGGATCTTCTGCGGCAAGATCCTGAATATGGCCAAGGGCAGGGAAATGATCACAAGCTATATCATCAGTTATTTTATCAACGGGATCTACCAGCTGGTAGTGCTTTATCTCATGGGATCCGTGATCCCCATCAAGCATACCTCCATCAAGCTGCCCAGGGGATACGGCATCCGAAATACAGTATCCCTGCTTTCCATGAGGCAGAAGCTGGATAACCTGATCCCGCTGAAGATTGCAGGGATCAAGATCCCGGTGGCGACCTTCCTCGTGGTGGCTCTGCTCTGCCTGATCATTGTCTGGTTCCGCCGGACGAAGCTAGGCCAGGACATGAGAGCCGTAGGCCAGGATATGGAGGTGGCCAGGGATGCGGGCATCAAGGTGGAGCGCACCCGGATCATTTCCATCGTGATCTCCACCGTACTGGCGGGGATCGGCATGATCATCTATCTGCAGAATATGGGCAATATCGCTACTTACAGCTCGCATTCCCAGATCGGCATGTTCTGTATCGCAGCGCTCCTGGTGGGAGGTGCATCCGTGGACAAGGCCTCCATCGGAAACGTGTTTTTGGGCATCATCCTGTTCCATACCATGTTCATCGTGGCGCCCAAGGCCGGAGCCGTCATCACCGGGGATTCCATGATCGGCGAATACTTCCGGGTATTTGTGTCCTATGCGGTCATCACGGTGGCCCTGATCATGTATGAGACAAATAAACGCAGAAATAAGAACCGTGCCGGGAAACAGCTTGAAACAGAGCAGAACGGGGAAGGAGGCGCGTCATGAAGTCGAGGCAGTGGATCTTCCGGCTGGGCGCACTGGCCGTCATCCTGGCGGTGGCAGCCCTGATGTTTGTCGTCGGAAGGGGACATACGGTTTACTTTGACAGCAAGGCAGAAACCGCGGGAGGGAAGGAAGTCGCCGTGCCCTATAAGATCGAAGTGGTGGTAGACGGGGAAAAGGCAGCCAAGCTCTATGAAGGAGAGCGCGGCATGGCCAGCACCATGGGCCAGAATTTCAAGATGCGGCTGGACATCACCCAGGAGAAGGGCCAGACCAAAAAGACGGTAAATGTGGGGATGAAGCTTCCCTACAGCATGGACGGCATCGTGCTGAACCTTCCGGCAATGCTGGCCGGACTTCCCCAGGAGGAGTATTTGAGCGAATTTATCCCGGTTCCCTCGGCAGAGGAGCTTAAGGATGAAGAGGTAGTGACAGATGAATTCGGAGACCTGACCGGCGGGAGCGAGGACGCAGGCATGGAAGGAGATGGATCAGAATGAATTATGTAAACCTTGAATCAGAGATCAGCAGCACGGATTATCCCGGAAGGGGGATCGTGCTTGGGCGGAGCGGGGATGGAAAATATGCCATGACGGCCTACTTTATCATGGGGCGTTCGGAGAATTCCAGAAACCGGATCTTTGTGGAGGACGGGGATGGGATCCGTACGGAAGCCTATGATCCGGAAAAGCTCAAGGATCCGTCTCTCATCATTTATTCTCCGGTAAGGGTGCGGAGGCATTCCGGAGGCATAGATACGATCATCACCAACGGGGACCAGACGGATACCATCCTTGTGGGGATGGAGGGAGGAAGGAGCTTTGAAGAATCCCTGCGCCTCCGGGAATTTGAGCCGGACGAGCCGAATTATACCCCCCGGATCTCCGGCCTGGTGCGGATCTCCGACGGAAACTACCGTTATCTTATGTCGATCCTGAAAACCGACCAGGGAGATCCGGCATCCTGCTGCCGCTATACGTTTTCGTATTCCGATCCCCAGCCCGGGAAGGGCCATTATCTTCATACCTATCTGGGAGACGGGGATCCGCTTCCCAGCTTTGAGGGAGAGCCGACCCCGGTCCTGATCACCGGCGGCCTGGATGAATTTGCCGAGACCATCTGGAATGCCCTTAACGAGGATAACAAGGTCTCGTTATTCGTGCGTTCCATCGAGATCGAGACGGGCTCGGCGAAGACCAGGATCATCAACAAGAACCATTGACCGGCAGGGGCACTGCCATGATTCAGGATAAGGAGAAGACGCGATGAAAGAACTGGAGCTGAAATACGGATGCAATCCCAACCAGAAGCCTTCCCGCATCTATATGGCAGACGGATCCGAGCTGCCTATGGAAGTGCTGAACGGGAGGCCGGGCTATATCAACCTGCTGGATGCCTTAAACGGCTGGCAGCTGGTAAAGGAGCTGAAGGCGGCTGCGGGAGTTCCTGCGGCAACGAGCTTCAAGCATGTTTCCCCTGCGGGAGCCGCCATAGGACTTCCCTTAAGCGAAATAGACCGGAAGATCTGCCGGGTTCCGGAGGATGCAGAGATGACCCCGCTGTCGTCTGCCTATGCCAGGGCGAGGGGGGCGGACCGCATGTCTTCCTTCGGGGATTTCATTTCCCTTTCCGATATCTGCGACAAGGCCACGGCCCTTCAGATCCAGCATGAGGTTTCAGACGGCATCATTGCCCCGGGCTATGAGCCGGAGGCCCTGGAGATATTAAAGAGTAAGAAAAAGGGGAACTATGCCGTGCTTCAGATCGATCCGGAGTATGTGCCGGAGCCGGTGGAAAGGAAGCAGGTATTCGGAGTCACCTTCGAGCAGGGCAGGAATGAATTCCGGATCGACCGGGAGCTTTTGAAAAATGTGGTGACCGAAAAGAAGGAGATCCCGGAAGCGGCAAAGACCGATCTGATGATCTCCCTCATTACCCTGAAATATACCCAGTCCAATTCGGTATGCTATGTGAAGAACGGCCAGACCATCGGCGTCGGGGCAGGGCAGCAGTCCAGGATCCACTGCACCCGCCTTGCCGGCGACAAGGCTGACCGCTGGTACTTAAGGCAGGTGCCCCAGGTGCTTGAGCTTCCCTTTAAGGAGGGAGTCGGAAAGCCGGAGAGGGACAATGCCATCGACCTTTACCTGGGGGAAGAGCAGGAGGAGCTTTTGAAGGACGGGATATGGCAGGGCTTCTTTGAAAGAAAGCCGGATGCATTTACGGCCGAGGAGCGGAGGAAATGGCTTGACGGCAATACCGGGGTTTCCCTGGGCTCGGATGCCTTCTTCCCCTTCGGGGACAATATCGAGCGGGCGGCAAGAAGCGGCGTGGAATATGTGGCAGAACCCGGGGGCTCCGTAAGGGATGACCTGGTGATCGCTTCCTGCGACCGGCTGGGGATCGCCATGTGCTTTACCGGAATGCGGCTCTTCCATCACTGAGCATGACGACTCCGCGTCCGGCCGCTTTGCTTAAACGGCATCGCTTAAATAGCATAGTGCTCCGATGCCGATCTGTGGTATCGCTTAAATCGCATCGAAGCAGTGTGCTTAGGACTGGCGCGTTTCTTTTGACGGAATGCTTGTGGTGTGGTATGATGTGTAATACTGGAGTGATGAGGTAACGCTTATGATCTATACTGTGACCTTTAATCCGGCTCTGGATTATGTGGTGCATCCGGAGGGCCCCATCGTTGAGGGTGAGGTCAACCGCAGCCTGAAGGAAGAATTTTATTATGGCGGCAAGGGGATTAACGTATCCATGGTGCTCAACAGCCTGGGGGTAGATTCCATTGCCCTTGGGTTTATTGCGGGATTTACCGGCTTCGCCATTGAGCGGGGGATCCGCAGGAAGGGCATCCAGACGGATTTTATCATGCTGGAGGGAGGCATTTCCCGGATCAATGTGAAGATCCGCCAGGATAAGGAGACGGCCATCAATACGGCAGGTCCCAGGATCTGCAATGATGACGTCAAAGCCCTGATCCGCAAGATCGATGCCATGGAGGATGGGGATTATCTGGTGCTGGCCGGAAGCGTGCCCTCCAATATGCACAGCGATATCTATGAGCGCATCATGCGGAGGATCGAAGGTAAGGGCATCAAGGTGATCCTGGACGCGGAAGGGGAGCTTCTGACCAAGGCGCTGCCGCTGCATCCCTTCTTGATCAAGCCCAACCGGGCTGAGCTGGGGAGGCTCTTCGACGCGGAGATCGAGGATGATGACGATGTGAAGAAGTACGCCAAGGAGCTCCAGAAGATGGGGGCACAGAATGTGCTGGTGTCCCTGGGCGCAGACGGAGCCATCCTGGTTCCCGCAGAGGGCAAGGTAAAGCGGATCGGAGTCCCGGAGGGCAGGGTCATCAATACCGTGGGATCCGGGGATTCCATGATCGCGGGATTCTTGGCAGGCTACCTGAAGAATTCAGACATGGGCAAAGCCCTGAATCTCGCCACAGCGGCCGCATCGGCCACGGCCATATCGGAGGGCCTGGGGGAGAAATCCACCATCATGATGCAGCTAGAAAAGATCAATAACGGCTTCATGGCATAATAAGGAAGCAGGCCGGCATGTCGGAATTGGCAGACGAGACGGACTCAAAATCCGTTGGCGGCGACGTCGTGTGGGTTCAAGTCCCACTGCCGGCACTAAGCACAGAGGCTCTTTCGCATTAGGCTCCCGGCCTCACCCGGGAGGGGCTTCAGACAGAACGGGGGAATACAGGCTGCTGGGGCAGGATGCCCTTTTTGGCAGCAGAAAGGCAGATCAGATCAAATCGCCATGGAACGCAGGCTGAAGAATTATCTCGCATTTTTGGCCCAGCTGGATCTGGGGACATTCCGCCGGGAGGATCTGGAGGAAATGCAGAAGGAATGCCTGGTGCAGATCGGGTTTTTTCAGCATGAAAGATTGGTGCACCTGATGGTGACCGTGGTCTTTGCGATCATGACCCTGCTTTCCATGCTGAGCTTTTTCCTGTCCTCCAGCCCGCTTTTCATCCTGCTGACGGGGCTTTTCGTCGTGCTGCTGATCCCCTATGTGAGGCATTATTATATCCTGGAAAACGGCGTGCAGACGATGTATGCCTACTATGACCGGATGGCCGTGGCCGGAGCCAGGGATGAGCGGATCGTGCCCACAGAGCTTTACAGCAAAAGAAAACAGGCGTAATTATTGATAGAAGACGGTAGTTTGACCACGGGGGCTTCTCCTCTTTTACAGGGAGAAGCCTTAGAATTTGTTAAGGAGAATTTATTATGGCAGACACAGAACAGAACCTGGAGGCGTTGGGAGAACTGAGATACGAGGATGCCAACCTGGATGAACGGATCCTGCAGGCAGTCCGTGAGATCGGCTTCGAGGTGATGACTCCCATCCAGGCCAAGGCCATACCGGAGATGCTTCAGGGCAGGGATCTCATCGGCCAGGCACAGACCGGCACCGGCAAGACCGCTTCCTTCGGCATCCCCATCATACAGAAGATCGACCCTGAGCTGGAGGCTCTCCAGGCTCTGATCCTCTGCCCTACCCGGGAGCTTGCCATCCAGGCGGCGGAGGAGATCCGGAAATATGCGAAATACATCCCGGGAATCCGGGTGCTCCCGGTCTACGGAGGACAGGACATCACAAAGCAGATCCGCTCCCTTAAGGGCAATGTGCAGGTGGTCGTGGGAACCCCGGGCCGGGTCATGGATCATATGCGGCGGCATACCATGAAGCTGGACGATATCCGGACCATCGTACTGGACGAGGCGGACGAAATGCTGGACATGGGCTTCAGGGAGGATATCGAGACCATCCTGAAGGAAACCCCCGAAGAACGGCAGACGGCGCTTTTTTCCGCCACCATGCCGAAGCCGATCCTGGAGATCACAAAGCAGTACCAGAAGAGCGATGCAGTATTCTTAAAAATGCCGGCAAAGGAACTCACCATACCCCTGGTGAAGCAGTATTATTATGAGGTGAGCAGGCAGGGCAAGGTGGAAGCCGTATCCCGGCTCTTGGATAAATACAATCCGGAGCGTTCCCTGATATTCTGCAATACCAAGCGGATGGTGGACGAGCTGGCGGAAGCGCTCATCGGAAGAGGTTATTTTGCCGAGGCACTCCACGGAGACCTGGCGCAGATGCAGAGGGACCGTGTCATGCAGTCCTTCCGGCAGGGGCAGACGGAAATCCTGATCGCAACGGATGTGGCGGCCCGCGGCATCGATGTGGATAACGTGGAGGCCGTGCTGAACTACGATATTCCCCAGGATGTGGAATACTACGTCCACCGGATCGGCAGGACAGGCCGTGCCGGGAAGAAGGGCCGTGCCTTTACCCTGGTGGTGGGCAGGGACATCTATAAGATCCGGGAGATCGAGCGTTACTGCAATACAAGGATCGAAGCGAGGCAGATCCCTTCCTCTGTGGATGTGCGATATGCCAAATCCGAAAAGATCCTGAACAATATGCTGGCCCTCAGGGAGGAAGAGGACCTGTCGGAGATGATCCGCATGGTGGAGCAGAAGCTGAACGATGAAGACTGTACCGCCCTGGAGCTTGCCGCGGCCTTTCTCCGGGTGAAGATGGGGGATTACAGCGAGGCTCTGTCGGATGAAGAGCTGCTGCCTGAGCGGTGGGAGAATACGGACAGGAAGCGCAGGAGGAGAGGATCCGGACGGGACCGCAGGGAGGACAGGGAAGGAAGGAGCGGCGGACGGGACCGCAGGGACAGAGAGGGACGGAGAGGCTTTAAAGAAAAGGAAGAGCGAAAATTCCGGAAGGATAAAGAGGACCGGGAGGATTACGGAAAGAAGGATAAGGACCGGTTCGAGGACCGGGAGGATTACGGAAAGAAGAAGGACAAGGACGGCCGGAGGGACCGGTCCGAAGACTGGGAGGACTACGGAAAGAAGAATAAGGACCGGTTCGAAGACTGGGAAGACTACGGAAAGAAGGATAAGGAAGAGCGGAAATCCCGGAAGGACAAGGAAGGCAAAAAAGAAACGCATTTCTGGGATGCCGTCTACAAGGATAAAAAGAAGGGAAAAGAGAAGTCAAAGCGGCCGGCTTTTTCTGTCCGCCGGAAGGACCGGGATGAGGGCAAGAAGGATAAAAAGAAGGTACGCGCCAAGGATATCGGGAAGGATGGCAGCCTGAAAAAGAGCGGAAAAAAGGGAGGAAAAGGCCTTCCCTCCTGGTACCGCTAAAGAAAGGGCAGACGGCCCATCAAGGAAAGCAGAAGAAAGGGCAGACGGCCCATCAAGGAAAGCAGAAGAAACGGGCAGACCGCCCATAAAGGAAAAGGAGAGAAAAAATTGGCTGAGAAGGAGATCATGCTGGGAAATGCCGCCATCGCCAGGGGGGCATATGAAGCTGGGGTAAAGGTAAGCGCCGCTTATCCGGGCACCCCGAGCACGGAGATCAGTGAAAATATCATCAAGTACCCGGAGATCTATGCCGAATGGTCCCCCAATGAAAAGGTGGCGGCAGAGGTGGCTATCGGAGCTTCCATGGCAGGAGTCCGGGCCATGTGCTCCATGAAGCACGTAGGACTCAATGTGGCATCCGACCCGCTTTATACGGCATCCTACATCGGAGCCGGAGGGGGACTGGTCTTTGTGGTGGCGGATGATCCGGGCCTTTATTCCTCGCAGAATGAGCAGGATACCCGGCTCATCGCAAGGAGCGCCCATGTGCCGGTACTGGAGCCCTCGGATTCCCAGGAGGCAAAGGACTTCACGAAGCTTGCCTTCGAGATCTCCGAGAAATACGATACGCCGGTTATCCTCCGCACCACCACCAGGCTTGCCCATTCCCAGGGCACGGTAATGCTGGAGGAGCGGGAAGAGCCAAAGGACAAGTCTTACGAGAGAAATATGGCCAAGAACGTCATGATGCCGGGTCCGGCCAAGGGACGCCATATCATCGTGGAAGACCGGGAAAAGAGGCTTGCCCTGGATGCCTGCTCCTTTGAGATCAACCGGATGGAGATGGGGGATCCTTCCCTGGGCTTCATTGCCGGCGGGATCGCCTATGAATATGTGAAGGAGGTCTTTCCGGAAGCATCGGTGCTGAAGCTGGGGATGTGCTATCCCCTGCCGGAGAAGCTGATCCGGGATTTTGCAAAGAAAGTGGAAAGGCTTATCATCTTTGAAGAGCTGGAGCCCTTTGTGGAAACCTATGTGAAGTCCTGGGGCATCGCCTGCGAGGGAAAGGAGCTTTTCACTCTGCAGGGCGAATATTCCGCCAATATGCTCCGGGAGAAGCTGAAGGGAGAGAAGGTTGACATCAAGCCAAAAGCCGCTCCGGCCAGGCCTCCGATCCTCTGCCCGGGCTGCCCTCACCGTTCTACCTTTTATGTATTGAAAAAGCTGGGCATCCATGCGGCCGGGGATATCGGCTGCTATACCCTGGGTGCCGTGGCGCCGCTTGACGTGGTCGATACCACTGTATGCATGGGCGCATCCATTTCCACCCTTCATGGGATGGAAAAGGCCAGAGGCAGGGATTTCATCCACAACTGGGTGGCGGTGATCGGGGATTCCACCTTCATGCATACGGGGATCAATTCCCTGGAAAACATGGCCTATAACCAGAGCACGGGCACGGTAATGATCCTGGATAATTCCACCACGGGCATGACCGGACACCAGGACCATGCGGCCACGGGCAAGACCCTCATGGGGCAGACGGTGCCGGCTCTTTCCATCTATCAGATCTGCAAGTCCATGAACATAGAGCATGTCTATGAGGTGGAGGCTTTTGATACCGTAAAACTAGAACAGCTTGTCCGGGAGGAGACCGCAAGGGAAGCTCTGTCGGTCATCATCGTCTGCACTCCCTGCGCCCTGCTCAAAGGCCAGGTTTTCCCGTATAAAGTGAGGGCGGTGCCGGAGAAATGCAGGAAATGCGGCATGTGCCTGAAGCCGGGCTGCCCTGCGGTGACCAAGGCAGAAGACGGGACCGTGAGGATCGATGATACCCTCTGCAACGGCTGCGGGCTCTGTACGTCCCTGTGCAAATTCGGGGCGCTGGAAAAATATGAGGTTTGAGCTGCCGCGAAGCATTTTCATTCGTATCAATAAGCAGGACAGGGAAGGGTTCATAAGGAGGTAAGGAATGAAAGAGCTGTCAATGGATGAATTGGGACATGTATCCGGAGGAAGTGATGATCCGATGGAGCGTCCGAGATGCCCGGAATGCAGCGTTTTTCTCCAGAACGATGGGAGCGGCTACGTATGTCCGGATTGTAATGGCCGTTATGACCGGAACGGAAACCCGGTCACGGTGGGCAGGGGAGCCGGACTCAATGCCTCACCGGCACAGGAGGTCAAGATCCTGTCCGGCGGGAAAAAGGGCGCGGGAGGCTTCCTGAAGGGGAACCACAGGACTTTCCTGGCATGAGCCTTCTTCCTAAAAAATGGAATAAGAAAAAAGCATTGGCTGCGGCGCTGATCCTGATCTGCGCGGCAGCTCTTGCTATGCCGGGGTGTGCGAAGCGGACTTCGAAAAAGAAGGATTCCCGGACAAACGGGAAGACGGAAACAGACGAAAAGTCCGGAAGGGAAGACGTGGGAGAAGAGAAGGATACCCCGGAAAAAGAGGAGGAACCCCAAAAGCAGGGGATGCCTGCCGATCCTTCCCGGGATGAGCCGGTGGTGGTCACCGTATCGGAGCCGCAGACAGCAGGCGGGGAGGGGCTTTCTGCCGATCTCATTTCGGCGGAAAGGGTGGACGGCATGCCCGGAGGAGACTGGCAGATGGATGCTTCTTTTCCGGATCCCTTCGGCCTGGCGGGAAGCTCCCGGGCCATGACCCAGGATGCTTACTTTCTGGGCTATGTCGGGCAGGGACAGCTTTATGTAAACCTTTCTCCCTCCATTGCTTCCTTTGACTTTTATATCAACGGAAAAAAGGCAGATACCTCCGGCATGCAGCCCGGGAATATCTACCGGGTGAGCTTTCCCGGCGTGGCCCGAAATGGGAAGAATACGGTGCAGGTAAGCGGGATCGAACCGGCGGGGCTTTCCGGAGCAGTCCGGCTCTGCGTGCCCTATCCCCAGGTGATCGACGGGAAGCCGGAGGATGCCGGGATTGACAGCGATGCCATAGATCTGATCTCGGATATCATCGAGGCCGATGTGAAAAACGGCTTTCCCGGGGCGCAGCTTTGCGTCATCCGGAACGGAAGGCTTGTATGCAGCAGGTCCTGGGGGCGCATCAATGCCTATCATCCGGATGGGACCTTAAATAAGGAGAGCCCGGAGGCGACCACGGATACGCTGTATGACCTGGCCTCCGTCACCAAGATGTTTGCGGTCAATTACGCCATGCAGAAGCTCCTTACGGAGGGGCAGATCGACCTGGATTCCAAAGTGACGGATTATCTCGGGAGCGGCTTTTGCGATGAGACCCTGGATTTTCATTATGCCAAGGGGGCGGACGTGGGGATCGACATGCAGAGAGCCTGGAAGGCCTCCATCACGATCCGCGACCTTTTGAGGCACAGGGCCGGCTTCCCGGCTTCTCCCCGTTACTGCAATCCCTACGTGGATGCCGTGACGCAGGAGCTTGACGTGTATACCGAAAACCTTCTCTTTGCGGGAAACGACGGCACGGAGGAGACAAAGCGCGCCACAGAGGAGGCCATATGCCGGACTCCCCTGATGTATGAGCCCGGCACCCATACGGAATACTCCGATGTAGACTATATGATCCTGGGGCTTATTATCGAAAAGAAAACCGGAAAAAGCCTGGATGCTTACCTGAAGGAGAACTTTCTGACCCCCATGGGGCTGTCCCATATGACCTTCCGGCCGCTGGATCATGGCTTCCGCAGGGAGGACTGCGCGGCCACAGAGCTGAATGGCAATACCAGGGACGGCGTGGTGGACTATCCCGGCATCCGCAGGGACACCATCTGGGGGGAAGTCCATGACGAGTCGGCTTACTACAGCATGGGAGGCGTTTCGGGCCATGCAGGACTTTTTTCCAATGCATCCGACCTGGCGAGGCTGATGTTTGTCATGCTTTCCGGCGGTTATGGAAACAGGCGTTTCTTTTCCGGGGACGTCATCGATGAATTCATTTCTCCCGGCCAGGAGGATCCCGCCTTCGGCCTGGGCTGGTGGAGGCAGGGAAACGGGGCAAGGAGCCGGTATTTCGGCACCCTGGCAAGTCCCGACGCCTTCGGGCACCAGGGCTGGACGGGCACTTTGGTGATGTGCGACCCGGAAAAGGATCTCGTGGTGGCTTACCTGACCAATAAGATCAATACGCCGGTGGCTGATAAATATGCAGATCCCAATAAATTCAAGGGAAGCTCCTATACCTCGGCTTCCTTGGGCTTCGTGCCCCAGATCCTTTGTGTGGGCATGAGCGGAGGGGAGGATGTGAAGCAACAGCTCCAGTCCCTCCGCGATGACCTTCTGAAATGATCCCATCTCATTGTGACCCTTTTGTGTCTCTGCCCCCAGTATAATATAAGATGTATTTTTGTAACTATTCCGATGTTTGGATTGTCGTAGGTTTCATGGGCCGGGATCCCGGCCTGGAGGATGGACTATGCTGAAGGATAAATGGAGACGATTCAGCTCCCTGCGAAAGAAGGTCTTTGCGGGGACTCTTGCCGTTGCTGTGGTCAGCACATCGTTTAATGTGGGAAGCCTCATCGTGACGGCGGATTCCTCGGAGGACGGCAGGGTCATCACGGAATTCGAGACCCTTCCGGTGGAGATCACGGAGCAGGAGCTTCCCGTGGGAGCCAGCGAGGAGGATATTGTCTTCCCCAGGGAGCTGAACATCAAGCTCTATAAAGAAGAGAGCGGAGAAGAGCCCGGGGAAGAGGAACCCGGGGATGAAACGCCCGGGGATGAGGAGCCTGGGGATGAAACCCCCGGAGAAGAGGAGCCTGGGGATGAAACCCCCGGCGAGAATCCCGGAGAGACCCCTGGCGAGAATCCCGGAGAGACCCCCGGAGAGAATCCCGGAGAAACCCCTGGAGAGAATCCCGGAGAAACCCCCGGAGAAGAAAATCCCGCGCCGGCGGTAGAACCCAGCCCGGAAGAGCCCGGCGAAGAGCCTCCGAAGGAGGAATCTCCGGAGAAGGCGGATGCCCGGATCCGGTCCTTCTTTGCCCCCCTTGAGGTCTATGCGGCAGGAAGCGAGGAAAAGACCCTGACCGAGGTAGAGTGGATCCTGGATCATGACCGGAGCAGCTATGCTTCCTTCCAGGCTGTTTTTGCGGGAGATGTATTTATCTATGTGCCGGATCTGGACCGGTATGGCCTGAAGTCAGAGGCCGTCCTTCCAAGGATCCGGGTCAAGATCATCGAGAAGGAGGAAGAGGAACAGCCCCAGGAGCCCGAAGAGGAGCCGGGCACGGTTTCCGATAATGAGGGAGAGGAAGAAACCCCTTCCGAAAATGAGATCCCGGAACCGGAAGCGCCGGCGGAGGGCTCTGCCTTTGAACGGATGACCGTGATCGGGGGCGTACAGATCTCCGTACAGGCACCGGCCGGAGTATTTCCGGAGGGTTCCTCCCTGATCGTCAGGAAGGCCGACGGGCAGGGGACGGTAGAGGGAGCCCTGGAGGAGGTGTCCTTTGACATCACCGTAAGGGATGCCGACGGAAACGAGATCCAGCCCAATACCGAGGCCGGGGAGGTGACGCTTCGCTTTGACAATGCGCCGCCGGTAGATAATTACCTGGCCGCAAAGGGAACGGACGACGAGACCGACCTTAAGGCCTATCATTTTGATGAGGAATCCGGAAGGACGGAGATCCCCGTGGAGGTGGATGGGAGCGACCATTCCGCCATCGTGACGGCCAGCCATTTCTCTATCTTTACCATAGCCAGGATGGGGGAATCCCAAATCATGGCCACGAAATCCATTGAAGATCCCATGGTCTCTTTGAAGGTTTCGGAGTATGCCTTTACCGGGGAGGAGGTCCGGCCCGAGGTGACGGTGAAGGACGGGGAGAAGGTCCTCTCCGAGGAAACGGATTATTCCGTACTTTATTCGGACAATATCGCCGTGGGCACCGGCAAGGCCGAGGTAAGCGGCAAGGGTGAGTATAAGGGCACGGTATCTAAGAACTTCGTGATCAAGCAGATGGAGGAAAAGCTGGTCATCAAATATGACGGCTCCACGAAAAAGAAGTCAGAGTATGACGGCAAGGTCGTCATCACGGCAGATAACTACGTGGTGAGCACCTCCCTGGAGGGGCCGTTCAACCCGAAGTATGAGTTTACCGGATCCGGACCGAACAAGTCCGTGACCCTGTATTTCAAGAACAAGAAGACGGGGATCGTCACGCCGGCCATATCGGTCACGGTCAACTTCGTGGACAAGTCGGTCTTGAAATCCAAGATCACCGTAATGGACAATACCTGGAGCAGGCTCCAGAGCAAGGAGAAATTTTACAAGTATACCAGGGAGGCGCAGCAGATCACCATATCCTATGCCCTCTCCAAGGACGGGGGCACGGTATCCAAAAATCAATATTATGTCTGCGATACCTGCTATACCTCCGTGGATGCCCTGGAGGCGTCGGTGGAAACCCAGTGGCGCAGCTATATCTCTACCCAAAAGCCGGAGATCACCAAGAATAAGATCAGCTATGTCTACGCGAAAGTCACGGATTCCTTCGGGAATGTGGGCTATGCCTCCACGGCGGGGATCTTCCATGACGATACGAAGCCTACGGGGCTGAAGATCTCCACATCGCCGAAGGATACCACGGGCACGGCCGAGCTTACCGGGACGGATGCCGAAAGCGGGATCGAGAAATACTACATGCTGATCCTGAAAAAGGAGGCGACGAAGCCTACCAGCTCTGAGGTACGGGATAAGGGCCAGTCCTCCAAGGACGGCAAGTTTACCTTCGAAGGCCTGACGGCTGCCACGGCATATGTCGTATATGGAGTGATCGAGGACAAGGCAGGCAACCTGAGCGAGGTCAAGGATGCGAAGCTCAATACCACCACCTCATCTTCCTCCAAATCCTCCTCGGATTCGTCCAGGGCTGCAGATAAAAAGGCAGGCGGAGCCGGGGGTGCCGGAGGTGCAGGCGGAGCCGGGGGTGCGTCCTCTACGGGAGGCAAGAGCGCTGCTACGGATGCCAGGAGAAAGGCTGCAGAGGAAAAGGCGGCGGCAGCAGCGGCGGCGGCAGCAGCGGCGGCGGCAGAGGATGAGGCCATCGCAAACCGGATCCCCTATATCGAGGATGCCACTACCGGGATCCTGATCGGTCCGGAGCAGACCAGCGGCTGGGATAAGATCGAGCAGCAGGCCGGCAATGCACCGGAGCCCTCCCAGATCTTCATCAACATGAACGGCACCACGGTGGTGCCTGCCGAGGCGCTGAACCGGATCAAGGGAAGGAACGTGACCTACTATCTGGATATGAATGACGACATCACCTGGGCCGGAAACGGCATGTCCTTTACCCAGGATCCGTCACAGGATATCGATTTCAGGGTGAGGAAGGATACGAAGAATATCCCTTCGGCCCTGATCAGTGAGCTGGCGGGAGTCTATCCCCATACCAACCTGACCCTGGTCCATGACGGAGACTTCGGCTTCACAGCCATCATGCGGATCAATCTGGGAAGCGACCATGAGGGGCTTTATGCGAACCTGTATTACTATAATGAGGAGAAGGGCGAGCTGGAATTTGAGAATTCCACATCCATCAAGAAGAGCGGCACGGCGGAATTTGAATTCACCCATGCATCGGACTATACCATTATCCTGCGGGGAGATGCCATGACGGAAAAGTTCGGCGCCGCCAAGACCAATGACCAGATCATCAAGCCGGAGCAGAAGGGAGGCGGTTCCTTAGGCGGCGCGGGAGGCGGAGGGTTCTTTAGCCCGGCCAGGCTCTGGATCGCGCTGATCTCCATCATAAGCATCCTGCTTTGCGGCATGATCCTGTTTATGCCGGATAAGAGAAGGGCAAAGCCACAGGAGGCATGATCCTTTAGGTAAGCCTTTCCGGCGGGATAGGCGGGAATCATAAAAAAAGAATCAAAAAAAGGCGGCGCCCTTCACGGCACCGCCTTTTGTATTAAGGATTGCTTAATCCGCTCTGTCTTCCTGCATTAAGGATCGCTCAATTCCGCTCTGCCTTCCTGCATTAAGGATTGCTCAGGACCGCTCAATTCTGCTCTACCTTCCTGGTCTCGGTCTTGGAATAAAGGAAGGTATCCCGCTTCGTCGATAGATGGACGGAGCTCTTGATCAGGTATTCCTGGGCATTTTGCTGTTTCACTGCGGTATTCATGGAGCTCTTCATGATCCAGAGCACGATGCCGGCCACGATCAGGGCGGCGATCACGGAGATGATGGGATCACCCAAAATCGCCATGGAAAGAAGGAAAGTGACCACGGCAACGATGAGGAAGGAGAGGACCGCCTTGCCTGTGGAGGTGGGAAGCTTCCCTACCAGCTTTCCGGTCTGGCCGTTCATGGCAAAGGTATAGTTCTCATTATTGTATTTGGTGGTCAGCATCCATACCGGCATCATGGCATACTGGATCTTGCCGTCCTTGATGTTGATGGATGCGTTTTTCTCGTCCACAGAGGAATATCCGCTGACGGAATCCCGGAAGACCTGCTTTACGGAATGAGTCACGCGCTCATTGACCCGGGGCTCGGCTTCCTTGCTGTCCACGTCATATTTCTCTGCCAGATAGCCGGAAAAATAGGCGCTGTCATATTCCACGGCCGCGCTGTAGTCGAAGGGCTCGATGGCGTCCATATAAGCATCGTCCATCTGCTTGGAGCCGTCCACCGGGATCTTCTCGAAGTCCATGGTGCCTGCCCGGCTTACCAGATAGGTATCCTTCTTCTTATATTCCGTATTTCCCTGCTTCCAGGTCTTTTCCTTGACGGCATTGTAGGTGACGCTGCCCTCGGCTTCACAGTCAAAGAGCCAGAAGGGAACGTAAAGTCCCTTGATCTCCTTTACCCGGTTTCCGGAGGTGAATTCCTTCGGAAGGAGCAGCTTGCCCTTGTAGAAGGCCTTCAGGGCTTCTTCTGCCTTGCTCTTGTCCAGCTTGAACGGGATCATGCAGTCCGGCTTGTACATCCCCTCAAAGGCGGTGGGGATGATGGCCTTATTGCCGCAATACGGGCATTCCGTGGCGGCCGTATTCTCGCTGGCCACGATCTCGGCACCGCAGGAGGGGCAGCTGTAGCCCGTGAGCTTTCCGCTCTCGTCGCGGATCTCTGCCGGCGCCGTGCTCACCCATGTCATGTCCGATGCGGCGGCAGACTGGGCCTCTGCGGCCTCGGCTTCCTTCACCTGCTCGATGGTATAGCTGTTCTCACAATAATCGCAGGTAAGCTTTTCTGTCTCGCCCTTAAAAACCAGGGGCGCCCCGCAGCAGGGGCATTTGAAATTCAATACATCAGCCATAATCTGTGTTTCTCCTCCTAAATAAACTCATGTTTAACTCTGACTTAACCCCGGTCGGATGCGGATACCGTAACCGGCCAAAATACGGCCGCTAACGGTTTTCAGCTCCTCAATAGACGCATGTTTAACTCTGGCTCACACCGGTCGGATGCGGAACCCGTAACCGGCCCAAATACGGTCGCTAACGGTATCCAGCTCCTCAATAAACTTAGCCGGCTCCGAAGCCCCCGCCTTCAGGGAAGGGAGGGCGGGAGCCGGCTGTAAGGTCAGTTCGTTACGGTCTGGGAGAGCCACAGTTGCTGCAGAATTTCCCGGTATTGGTCTGGCCGCAGCTGCAGGTCCAGGGAGCGGCGGGATTGGGCTGTCCGCAGTTGCTGCAGAACTTGCCGGTATTTACCTGTCCGCAGCTGCAGGTCCAGGAGCCGGCCGCCTGAGGAGCTGCCTGCTGGGGTGCGGGAGCCGGCTGGGGAGCCGCTGCCTGCTGCTGTGCTCCCATCTGGAAGAGGGAAGCCGCATTCATTCCGCCGGCATTCTGTGCCATGTTCATGCCGGCAAAGCCCATCATGGCCCCGTTGGGATTCTTGGCCGCATCCTGCATGGCCTGAGCCTGGGATCCCACCAGAGTGGCCGCCGCCATATTGGGGTCGCGGTTGATGGCATTGCGCTGTGCCTGCTTGATCAACTGCTCGTCTTCCTCGGAGGCCTTTACCGAGGATACGCCGAAGGAGGCCACTGCGATGCCGCGCTTCTCTTTCCACTGCTTGGTCAGCACTTCATTCAGCGCGTCTGCGATCTCGGTGGTATGGCCGGGAAGGGCGCTGTAGCGGATGCCCTGCTCGGAGATCTTGGCAAAGGCGGGCTGGAGAGCGGTCAGAAGCTCCGTCTTGAGCTGGGAATCGATCTCGGAACGCTCATATTGGTAATCCACGTTGCCACAGACATTGGTATAAAACAGGATGGGATCGACGATCCGGTAGGAATACTCGCCGAAGCACTTGATGGAGATGTCGATGTCCAGCCCGATGTTATTGTCCACGACCCGGAAGGGGACGGCGTTGGCCGTGCCGTATTTATTTCCTACGATCTCCTTTGTATTGAAGTAATACACGCGCTGGTCCTTGCCGGTGTCGCCGCCGAAGGTGAACCTTCTGCCGATGGCCTTGAAGGTATCCACGATGCTCGAGCCCAGGTTTCCGGCAAAGATGGAGGGCTCTGTGGAGGAATCATACCGGAATTCACCCGGATCTGCGCAGATCTCGGCCACCTTGCCCTGATCCACGATGATCATGCACTGGCCGTCTGCCACAGCGATGACGGAGCCGTTGCTGATAATATTGTCGCTGCCCTTGGTATTGGAGGAACGCCCGGATACCCGCTTTTCGCCCTTTACCATCAGGACATTCTCATCGATGGCATCGCAGTAGAAATATTCCTTCCACTGATCCGCCATGACTCCGCCTGCCGCGCCTGCAATCGCTTTAATCAGTCCCATAACATCATCCTCTTTCTGCGGTGCATCTTCATTGTCGTGGTGCCGGAGAAGCGCCGCACCGCTTTGCGGCTCCGGCAGGAAGCAAAGTCTGCTGCCAGCTGTCATTGTATCAAAAAGAAGAGGATAAAACAATAATAGTCTTGTGGTGTCTGCCCGTGTTTTGTATAATTATATAGTTGTATCGGGTTAAGGCCGGCTTGAGTTCATCCTTCTGCCGGGAAGGCCGGACTTAAGGGCAGGAGCTTTAGGAAATAAAGGAGAGACAGAGACGATGACAAAGATCAATGACAGCTACCTGAAGCTTCCGGGAAGCTACCTCTTTTCCGCCATCGGGAAAAAGGTCAGGGCTTTTGAGGCGGCCCATCCGGAAACAAAAGTGATCCGCCTGGGGATCGGGGATGTGACGAGGCCCCTGACCAAAACCGTGATCGACGCCCTGCACTCAGCCGTGGAGGAGATGGGGCAGGAGGAGACCTTCCGCGGCTATGCCCCGGACCTGGGGTATGAATTCCTCCGGGAAGCCATTGCCGGGGCGGACTACCAGGAGAGGGGCTGTGCCATCGCTCCGGATGAGATCTTCGTTTCGGACGGGGCCAAATGCGACTGCGGCAATATCCAGGAGATCTTTTCCCTTAAAAATAAGGTGGCGGTATGCGACCCGGTTTATCCGGTATATGTGGACTCCAACGTGATGGCGGGCCGGGCCGGGGAGTATGATGAAGAAAGGGGATGCTTTACGGGCATCATCTATATGCCCTGCCTGGAAGAAAACGGCTTTCTTCCCATGCTTCCGGAGGAGACCCCGGATCTTATCTATCTGTGCTTTCCCAATAATCCCACCGGCTCGGTGATCACCAGGCCGGAGCTTCAGAAATGGGTGGATTATGCCAATGAGAAGGGCAGCGTGATCCTCTATGACGCGGCCTACGAGGCGTATATCCGGACAGAGGGGATCCCCCACAGCATCTATGAGTGCGACGGGGCGGATACCTGCGCCATCGAATTTCATTCCTTCTCCAAGAATGCGGGCTTTACCGGTCTGAGGCTGGGCTATACCGTGGTCCCGAAGAAGCTCGTCCGGGACGGGACGCCGCTCAACGCCCTCTGGGCCAGGAGGCATGGCACCAAGTACAATGGAGCCCCCTATATCGTCCAGAGAGCCGGGGAGGCTGTGTATTCGAAGGAAGGCCGTAAGGAAGTGAAGGGTCTGGTGGATGATTATATGGAAAACGCCTCCCTCATCTTAAAAGGCCTTAAGGAAGCAGGGTTTACCGCATCCGGCGGGGTCGATGCCCCTTATATCTGGCTTAAGGTACCGGAGGGCATGACAAGCTGGGAATTCTTTGATGCGCTTTTGGAAAGGGCAGGGGTGGTGGGCACACCCGGCTCCGGCTTCGGACCCTGCGGGGAAGGATATTTCCGCCTCACCGCCTTCGGAAGCCGGGAAAACACGGAAGAAGCCCTGGAACGGATCAGAACAAATTTTGGAGGTTAATCATGGATTATGCAAAGGCTTCCCTGGAGAAGCATTACGAGTGGAAAGGAAAGATCGAAGTTGCAGTGAGGGCGCCCTTGGATACGTCAGAGGCCTTGAGCCTTGCCTATACGCCGGGGGTGGCAGAACCCTGCCTTCAGATCAAAGAGGACCCCTCGAAGTCCTATGAGCTCACCAGAAGGTGGAATACCGTGGCCGTGGTGACGGACGGCACGGCAGTCCTGGGTCTGGGGGATATCGGCCCGGAGGCAGGCATGCCCGTCATGGAGGGGAAATGCGCCCTCTTTAAGTCCTTTGGGGGTGTGGATGCCATCCCGCTTTGTATCCGCTCCAAGGATGTGGACGTCATAGTCAATACGGTGGCCATGCTCCTCGGCTCCTTCGGCGGGGTGAACCTGGAGGACATCTCCGCGCCGCGCTGCTTTGAGATCGAGAGGCGGCTGAAGGAGATCTCGGACGTGCCGATCTTTCACGATGACCAGCACGGCACGGCGGTCATTACCCTGGCCGGGCTCATGAATGCCCTGAAGGTAGTGGGCAAGGACATGAAGGATATCCGCATTGTGACCTCCGGAGCCGGAGCCGCGGGCATCGCCGTCATCAAGCTTCTGATGGCCGTGGGATTAAAGGACGTGATCATGACAGACCGCCGGGGGGCGATCTATAAGGGCAGGGAAGGCTTAAACCCGGTGAAGGAGCAGATGGCAGAGATCACAAACCGGGAGGGAAGGAAGGGGAGCCTGGCCGAGGTGATCCGGGGAGCGGATGTATTTATCGGCGTGTCTGCTCCGGGAATCCTTACCCAGGACATGGTGCGGTCCATGGCAAAGGATCCCATCATCTTTGCCTGCGCCAATCCTACGCCGGAGATCTTCCCGGATGAGGCCAAGGAAGCCGGAGCCAAGGTGGTCTCTACGGGTCGTTCGGATTATCCCAACCAGGTCAATAATGTCCTCTGCTTCCCGGGGATCTTCCGCGGGGCGCTGGATGTGAGGGCAAGGGACATCAATGATGAAATGAAGATCGCATCCGCAAAAGCCATCGCCGGGCTGATCCCGGAGGACGAGCTTTCACCGGACAATATCCTGCCCAAGGCCTTTGACCCCCGGATCCGGGATGCGGTGGCCGAAGCTTCGGCAAAGGCCGCAAGGGACAGCGGGGTTGCCAGGATCTAAGATATGCCGGGCGGGAGGAGATGGAAGCTGAAAAACCGGAGCAGGGTCTTTATGATCCTGTCCATCCTGGGAGGGATCGGAGTCAATGTGATCCTGTCCTGGGCAGTTTATTATCTGGAGCTGCCCTTGTACATGGATACCATCGGCACGGTATTTGTCACCGCCGCCGCCGGGCTGTTTCCCGGGATCATGACTTCCGTGGCTACCAGCCTATTTTGCAGCATTTTCAATGATTATTCCATCTATTATACCATCGTGGGGGTGCTGATCGCCCACTGCACGTCCTGGTTTGTAAAATCCGGAGGCTTAAGGCGGATCTCCCGCCTCATGGCCTTTGCCGCAACCCTTTCCCTTGTGGGAGGAGTGCTGGGCACAGGGATCCAGTGGATCCTCTTAGGAGGCCCGCAGTTCCCCTCGGTGGCGGAGGTATCCGAGCTCATCGCCGGGGGAAGGGGGACATGGTACTTTTTCGTTACCGTGCTCATCGGCATCGGGCTGAATCTCGTGGATAAGGGGGTCTCAGCGGCCTTCGCCCTGCTCCTGATGAAGGCGGTCTCTCCGGAGATCCTGAAGGAGATCCGGGAAAGCTCCTGGCAGCAGAAGCCCTTAAGCCGGGAGTACTGTCAGAGCTTGAAAAAGAAAGGCTATGGGAGCCGCTCCCTCCAGTTCAGCATGTTCCGGCTGATGATCTTCGCTACGGCATCCCTGACCTTTGTCCTCTGCTGGATCAGCATCCGGGTCTATAACCAGAACATCCGGGCGGAATATGAGCAGAATGCCAGGAATGCGGCACGGTTTGCGGCGGAGGTTGTGGATGCAGACCGGATCCCGGATTATTTGAGGGAGGGGAAGGAAGCGGAGGGCTATGCCGAGACAGAGCGGATGCTTTACCGGATCCGCGACAATGCCAGCGGGGTGCAGTTCCTGTATGTATTGAAGGTGGAGAAGGACTACTGCACATATATCTTTGACCTGGATACGCCGGAGGTTCCCGCCTATCTTCCGGGAGACAGGGAGGAGGTGGAGGAAGCCTTTGAGCCCTATATGCCGGACCTCCTTTCCGGAAGGGAGATCCCGTCCATCGAATCCGATGATCTGTCGGGATGGCTGCTTACGGCATATTGTCCGGTGCGCAATTCGGCGGGGGTCACGGTCTGCTATGCGGCGGCAGATGTTTCCATGCACCGGCTCACCGGATATGTCAGGGGCTTCCTCATCCGGGTGCTGCTGATCTTTACCGGGTTTTTCGTGCTGATCCTGGGATACGGGATCTGGTATGCAAGATACCATCTGATCTATCCCATTGGCAGCATGACCGAAGATACCAGAGGCTTTTTATCCGGAGACCTTGAGCCGAAGGATCTGGACCGGAGGGTGAAGAAGCTGAAATCCCTCGACATCCATACCGGGGGTGAGGTGGAGGCCTTGTATGATTCCATCCTGCAGATGGCTTCCGGCATGACCGACCAGATGAAGGCCGTGCGGTACTACGCGGATGCCACCTCCCAGATGCAGAACGGCCTCATCATGACCATGGCGGATATGGTGGAAAACCGGGATTCGGATACCGGGGCACATATCCGCAAGACGGCAGAATATGTGAAGATCATCCTGACGGGGCTGAAAAAGAAGGGATACTATGCAGGCCGGCTTACCCCCAGGTATATATCGGACGTGATCATGTCGGCCCCGCTCCATGACGTGGGAAAGATCCAGATCCCGGATTCGATCCTGAATAAGCCGGGGAAGCTTACGGAAGAAGAATTTGAGATCATGAAGACCCATGCCAGTGTCGGGAAGCATATCATGGAAAACGCCATCAGCACCCTGCAGGGGGAGAATTACCTGAAGGAAGCAAGGAATATGGCAGCCTACCACCATGAGCGCTGGGATGGAAAGGGTTATCCGGAAGGGCTGAAGGGAGAGGTGATCCCGCTGTCGGCCAGGATCATGGCGGTGGCAGACGTATTTGACGCCCTCACCTCCCCCAGGGTATATAAGCCCGGATTCCCCCTGGAGAAAGCCCTGCAGATCATCCGGGATGGGGCAGGGGTGCAGTTTGACCCCAAGATCGTGGAGGTCTTCCTTGAGGCGCTGCCTGAGGTCAAGGCCGTGCTGAAAAAATATCAGGAGTAAAGCCACTGTAGGATGGAAATGCAGGGTGGCATCGTTCAAAGAAGCGAAAGGATAGAGGAGGTCTACTTGAAAAGGTCATATGTCATAAAAAGCCTGGTCTTTGCGGCCTTTATGCTGTTTTTCGGAAGCCTTGCGGGAGAGCCTGTGCTTTGTGCCGAGGGGACAGAGCTTCCGGAGGCGGAGAAAAACGGAGGAGGCTACGCCGTTACCGGACAGATCCAGGGAGTGGGTTATACGGCAAAGATCTATGATGCCACAAACGGGCTGCCTACCTCGGATGCAAACTGGATTTTGGGTGCCAGCAACGGTTACGTCTGGATCGGCGGATACAGCGGGGTCATCCGATACGACGGCTCCAGCTTTGAGCGGATGGATGCTTCAGGGGGCCTCACCTCCGGCCGGGTGATCTTTGAGGACAGCCGGGGGAGGATCTGGGTCGGGACCAACGACAATGGCGTGGTGCTTCTCGACGGCAATACCAGCGTCCATTATACCTACCGGAAGGGACTGCCCTCCTCCTCCATCCGGAGCTTTGCCGAGGACAATACCGGCAGGATCTATATCGGCACCACCAGCGGGATCTCCTATGTACAAAACGACGGCGGACTGCACCAGCTCATGGATGAGAGGCTGGAAAATGAGACCGTCACCCAGCTTTCCGCGGCGCCGGACGGCAGGATCTACGGCTGTACCTACGGGGGAGCCATATTCTGCATCCGGGACGGCCTTGTGGGAGAGATCTATCACGGGCAGAACCTGGGGATCGGGGATATCACCGCCATCTATGCGGATCCGGAGGACTCCGAGAAGATTTATCTGGGAAGGGCGGATGTGGATGTTTTACATGGAGTGTTCGGGGACAGGGCATCGGCCTTGGAGAGGATCTTTACCTCTCCCGTATCCGACATTGAGTGCATCACCAGCGCCTGCGGCAGGATCTGGTGCTGCTCCAAGGAGGTATCCGGGTATGTGGACGAGAAAAGGCATTTCCGGCCGGTCACAGACCTTCCCATGAATAATTCCATCTATATGATGACGGAGGATTACCAGGGGAACCTGTGGTATGCATCCACAAGGCAGGGCATCATGAAGGTGGTGGCCAATAACTTCCAGAACCTGACGGAGGAAGCGGGGCTTAGGGAGGAGGTGGTAAACAGCACCTGCCTGGCGGGGAGCCTGCTTTATGTAGGGACGGACAGCGGGCTCTATATCCTGGATGGGGAGAAAGGCATCGTGGAAAACAAACTCACCGACTTTTTGAAGGAGGTGAGGATCCGCTGCATTACAAAAGACCTTAAGGGAAACCTCTGGTTTTCCACCTTTACCGGCGATCTGGGGCTTGTATGCTATACCCCGGAGGGGGATATTCAGAAATATACGAGGATCAACGGCCTTCCGGGGGAAAAGATCCGTTGTACCACCCTGGCCTCGGACGGCTCCATCCTTGCAGGCATGAACGGGGGCTTGAGCGTGCTGAAGGACGGGAAGATCGTAAGGAGCGTGGGAGAATCGGAGGTGATCAGCAATACCGTCTTTCTTACCGTGGAAGAGGGGGAGGATGGCGTGATCTACGCCGGGACGGACGGCGACGGGATCTATGCCATAAACCCGGACGGCACGGCAAAGAAGCTGGGGCTTGACGACGGGCTTACCAGCGAGGTCATCTTAAGGATCAAAAAGGATCCGGAGCGGGGGGTCTACTGGATCATCACCTCCAATTCCATCGAATACATGAAGGACGGGGGCATTGTCTGTGTGGATACCTTCCCCTATAATAATAACTTTGATGTATACTTTGACGACAACGGAAACCTCTGGGTCCTGTCTTCCTATGGCGTCTATGTGATGAAGGCGGAGGATCTTCTGAATAATAATGCCGCGGATTACCGGCTCTATACCATAGCCAACGGACTGCCGGGAGCCGCCACGGCCAATTCCTTCAGCGAGCGGGATGAGGAAGGAAACCTGTATATCGCCTGCAGGAACGGAGTGAGCAAGGTCAATATAAACCATTATTTTGAGCAGACCGCGAGGATCCGGACGGCGGTACGGTCGGTCATCTGCAATGAGGAAGAGATCCTGCCGGATGAGGAGGGGCATTATACCATTCCTCCCGTGACGGGCCGGATCCAGATCACCCCGGCGATCTTAGATTATACCATGACCAATCCCATGATCCATGTGTTTTTGGAGGGAAGCGGAGACGACGGCATCACGGCAGAGCAGAGCAGACTGACCCCGCTGGAATTCACCGGCCTCGGCTATGGGGATTACAGCCTCCATATCCAGGTGCTGGACGGGAGTACGAAGCAGATCTACCAGGATGATGTATTCCGCATTACCAAGAAGCCCAGGATCCTGGAGCTTATGGCGGTGAGGATCCTGCTTCTTGCCCTGCTTGCGGCGGCGGCGGGCCTCATCGTATGGCGGGTCATGTCCGGCACCATCATCCGCAGGCAGTATGACGAGATCCGCCAGGCAAAGGAGGAGGCGGAGAGGGCAAATTCCGCGAAGTCCCGCTTCCTGGCCAATATGTCCCATGAGATCCGGACGCCCATCAATACCATCATGGGCATGGATGAGATGATCCTGAGGGAGGATGCCACCGACGTGCCGAAGCCCTACTTCATGTCCGTCATCAATTATGCCCTGGACATCCGCAGTGCTTCGGAATCCCTGCTTGGCCTCATCAATGACCTGCTGGATATCTCCAAGATCGAATCTGGCAAGATGAACCTGGTGGAGGTGGAATATGACGTAGCCGAGCTTTTGCGCTCCCTCATCACCATGATCCGGGTACGGAGCCGGGAAAAGGACCTGGCCTTTGAGACGGATATCGACAGGGAGCTTCCCAGGAGGCTTTTCGGAGATTCGGGCAAGATCAAGCAGATCATGCTGAATCTCCTGACCAATGCCGTGAAATATACGGAAGAGGGGCTCATTACCCTGAAGGTCTCCGTTACCGGCGTGGGAGAGGATACCGTGGATCTGCGGTTTTCGGTAAAGGACACAGGCATCGGGGTCCGGCAGGAGGACATGGAAAAGCTCTTTACGGCCTACGAGAGGCTGGATGAGGAAAAAAATGTCGGCATCCAGGGCACGGGCTTAGGCCTTGACATATCCCGCCGTTTCTCTGAGATCATGGGGGGCAGGCTCTGGTGCGAGAGCGAATACGGGAAGGGCTCGGAATTCATCCTGACCTTGTCCCAGAAGATCCTGGACCGTACGGGCATCGGGGACTTCGATGAAAATGAGGAGGCGGAGGCACAGGGACCTTATGTGCCGCAGTTCATCGCCCCGGATGCCGAAGTACTGGTGGTGGATGACAATCCCATGAACCTTACGGTGATCAAGGGGCTCTTAAAGTCCACCAAGATGTTTGTCACCACGGCAGACAGCGGGGAAGAGTGCTTGGAGAAGCTGAAGGGCGGAAGCTTCAATATCGTCCTTCTGGATCATATGATGCCCGGCATGGACGGAGTGGAGACCATGGCAAAGATCCGGGAGAAGTATCCGGACCTTCCGGTCTATGCCCTGACGGCCAACTCCACCGCAGGAGGGGAGGAATTCTATAAATCCAAGGGCTTCAACGGATATCTGGCAAAGCCCATAGACAGCAGGCTTCTGGAGAAAACCATCATGCTGCATCTGCCGGATGAGATCATGATGAGGCCGGTGGAGGAGGATCTGCCGGAAGAGCCGGAGAAGCTGCCGGAGGACATTCACTGGGTGGCTTCGGTGGAAGGCATCAGCCTGTCCGAGGGCATAAGGACCTCCGGAGGCGTTTCTTCCTACATCAGCTCCCTCCATCTTTTCTATGATACCATCGAAAATACGGCAGAGACCATAGAAAAGGCCTATGAGGAGGGGGATATCCGGCTTTATACCGTAAAGGTGCATGCCCTGAAAAGCTCTGCGCGGATCATCGGGGCCATGGGGCTTTCGAAGGAGGCAGAGAGGCTGGAGGATGCCGGCAATAAGCAGGATATGGATTATATCCATGCCCACGCGGGAAGCCTGATGGCAGAGCTTCGGTCCTTCAAGGAGAAGCTGAAAAAGCTGAAAGAAAAGCCGGAGAAGGATGAAAGGGAGGAAATCGCCCCGGAGGAGCTTGAGGAAGCCTATGAAGCCATACGGGAGAGCATCCCGCAGATGGATTATGATGCGGTGGAGATGGTCTTAGAGCAGCTGAAGGATTACCGCCTGCCGGAAGAAGAGGAGAAAAAGAGGGAAGAGCTGACGAGGCTTTTGAAGCTCCTTGACTGGGACAGCATGGAAACGCTGGTCGGGAGCTGAATACCGCATCCGACCGGGGTAAGTCATAGACAAACTTGTAGTACAGAGGAGGAAATATGACATGGCAGAAAACCGTATCATGGTGATCGGAGAGAAGGAGACCTTCCTGATCCGGATCCTCATCAAGAAAATAAAGGACGCGGGGCTTGACTGCGAATACGTGAAGGGCGACGTGAATTCCATCAATGCCAGGTGGGAAGGAACTACCCTTGTGACCTACTATCTGGAGGAGGGAGGCAAGGCAGAGGATGCCGTATTCCAGTTCCTCAAGGATAAGATGCTGGAAACGGGCAGACAGATGATCCTCATCGGGGAGATGATCGACTTAAAGACGGTGGAGGGGCGCTTTCCAGAAAGCCTCATCTACCGCAGCTTTGCCAGGCCCGTGAACCATGAGGAATATCTGGCTGCCGTTACGGAGTACTATGAGAAGCTGGAAAAGGGAGAATTCAAAAAATGCATTCTGGTCGTGGATGACGATCCCAGCTTCCTGGGCCTTGTGAGGGAATGGCTGAAGGAACACTACAAAGTGGCCATGGCAAATTCCGGCCTGCAGGCCTTGAAATGGCTGGGGAAGAATAAAGCAGACCTGATCCTTTTGGATTACGAGATGCCGGTCACCAGCGGGCCCCAGGTCCTGGAAATGCTCCGGAGCGACGAGGAGACGAAGGACATCCCGGTCATGTTCCTTACCGGCAAGGGGGACAAGGAAAGCGTCATGGCCGTGGTGGCCTTAAAGCCGGAGGGATATTTCCTCAAGACCATCGAAAAGGAAAAGCTCCTGCAGAAGCTTTCGGACTATTTCCGCAGCGCCCTGGCCTGAAGCCGGGAAGGTCTTTCTTCTGACAGGGGTTGACAAAAGTGGTATATTTGTAATTGTTCGAGGGAAGATGACTAGAAGGCTTAAGGTGAAGAAATGACTTATTCGATTATAGGGATCCTGGCAGTGCTGATCCACTGCATCATCAATGTCGATATCTTTCGCAAGGACCGATCCACTCTTCCTGCAGAGCGGGATTACCGGCTGTTTCTGCTGAGCGTCATCGCCTATCATATCACGGATGCATTATGGGGCATCCTCCACGAGCACAGGTTCACGGCCCTGCTTTATGGGGATACGGTGGTCTATTTTGTGGCGATGGCCATTTCCGTGGTATTCTGGTGCATGTTTGTGATCCAGTATCTGGAGGGAGAGAGCCGGTTTGAAAAGAGTCTGATCCTGACTGGGCGGGTGCTGTTTTTCTTCCAGATTTTGACCATTGTCCTCAACTTTTTTTCGCCGGTGCTTTTCTTCCTGGACGAGACCGGGGAGTACCATGCCGGCCTGATCCGGTATGTGGTCTTATCGGCCCAGATCGTGATGTTCCTGATGTCTTCCGTCTATACCTTCTCCGTATCCTCCCGGTCGGAGGGCAGCGTGAGGAGGAGGCACATGACTATCGGAGTGTTTGGGATCGCCATGATGCTGGCCATCCTGGCCCAGATCTTTTATCCCCTGCTTCCCCTGTATTCCATCGGCTATCTTCTGGGCGGCTGCGTGCTGCATACCTTTGTGGTAGAGGATGAGAAGGCGGAATACCTGAAGGCCCTGGAAGAATCCCTGGGGAGGGAAGCCAAGCAGAAGCAGGAGCTGGGGGCGGCCCGCCTTATGGCCTATACGGATCCCCTGACCGGAGTGAAGAATAAGCGGGCATTTGAAGAGGCGGAAGAGGAGATGGATGCGAGGATCGCAGAAAAGCGGGTTGAGGAATTTGCCGTAGCTGTCTTTGACCTGAACGGCCTGAAGGATACCAATGATACACTGGGACATAAGGCCGGAGATCTGGCCATCGTTATCGCAGGGAAGCTGATCTGCGATATCTTCAAGCACAGCCCCGTCTACCGGATCGGGGGAGATGAATTCGCGGCCATCCTGAAAAGGGAAGACTATCACAACCGCAACGATCTGATGGCTGATTTTGACCACAAGGTGGATGAAAACCTGAAGGCGGGGCAGGTGGCGGTGGCCGGCGGCTGCGCTGAATATGATCCCGCTCAGGACGAGAACTTCAGCAGTGTCTTTCAGCGTGCCGACCATAAGATGTACCGGCGCAAGAACTTTTTCCGCGACATTGGCCTGCCCAGCCGGTAGGCTTGTTTCCTTCGGTCACTTTCCGTCGTAGGCGATGACGGATTCTACCCGGTATTTTTTAAGGAGTTCCCTGCCCTTCAGCCCCTTAAGCTCCATGAGGCAGAGGATCATTTCCACAGTTCCCCCCAGCTCTTCGGCAAGGCTTGCGGCACATTCCAGGGTTCCTCCCGTAGCGATGAGGTCGTCGATGACCACCGCTTTCTGGCCCTTTTGGATCGCATCCTTATGCATTTCCAAAACGGCAGAACCATACTCCAGGGTATATTCCTTGGATACCGTCTCGCAGGGAAGCTTCCCCTTTTTCCGGATGAGCACCAGCGGCTTATGGAGCTCATAGGCGATGGGCGCGCCCAGGATGAAGCCTCTGGACTCCACGCCGACGACCACGTCGAATTCGATCCCCTCCAGCTTTTTGATCATTTCATCGATCGCCAGATGCAGCCCTTCCGCATCCTGCAGCACCGTGGTGAGATCCCGGAAGATGATCCCTTTCTCCGGAAAATCCGGTATGCTCCTGACATAATCCTTTAATTCCTTCATGTTCGATCCTCCAAATCCTTATGTTTTCCCGGCACGCGCAAGGCGTTCTTAAAATGCGGGCCCGTAATACAGGCTGACGAAAAAGGCCTGCCGGCTGATCTTAGGGCTTGGATCCGCAAAGCCGGGTATTTCATGGACACATCCGATTGTACCCGTTTCAGCACGAAAATTCAATAACCGGACGGGATTTGTATCTGCCCTGCAAATCCATGCTGCTGCCGTTCTGCTTTGCAATATACCCTTCTGCTTTGTGTTATATCGTTCTGCTCTGCATTAACGGCAAGGGAGCAGTGCAGGCTTTTTTTGGATACGGAGGCCGAACTTCCCGGAAAATCCGGCAATCTTAGAGATCCGGTCCAGTCAGGATAAGCGCATGCGATCCGGTGATCATTGATTTTCATGGCGGTTTGGGTTACCATTACATTGTTTTGCGGGGCGGATGCCGGACGGGCATTTTTGCACGGCATAGGAAGGGAAGGACATAGGGATGTAACGGATCAAACAAGATCAGACATAAGGGAGGTATCAGAATGCAGAGAGTAGTCGATTTTTTGAAGGAAGCGGGAACCTATTATCTTGCGACGGCGGATGGGGACCAGCCGAGGGTGAGGCCCTTTGGGACAGCCCATGTATTTGAGGGCAGGCTTTATATCCAGACGGGGAAGGTCAAGGACGTATCCAAACAGATCCATGCCAACCCGAAGGTGGAGCTCTGCGCCTTTAAGGACGGCCGGTGGCTTCGCGTGGCAGGGGAGCTTGTGGAGGATGACCGGAGGGAGGCAAGGCTGTCCATGCTGGAGGCTTATCCTTCCCTTCAGAATATGTATGATGCGGATGACGGCAATACAGAGGTTTTTTATCTGAAGAATGCCACCGCAACCTTCAGCTCCTTCACCGCAGAGCCGGAGACCGTGAAGTTCTGAAAACCGCACCCCGGAAACCGCGTCCGTGTTTTTTTTATTGCATCCGGAGCCGGAGACCGTGAAGTTTTGAAACCGCGCCCGTGCAGTTTTTCATTGTGGACGGAGCCAAACCGTGGTAAAATAATGCTTGTTGTGTGAAATGAAGCGAGAAGAGGAGGAGACAAAATGAAAAGGAAATTACTTGCAACCATTACTGCGGCTGCCATGGCCTTAGGCCTTATGGCATGTGGAGAAGCAGCGGCTCCCGCGCCTGCGGCACCTGCGGCAGAAGAGTCGGCAGAGGCACCTGCGGCAAGCACGGGGAAAAAATGGATCATCGCCACGGATACATCCTTCAAGCCCTTTGAGTATACGGATGACAGCGGCAATTTCGTCGGCATCGACGTGGATATCCTTGCGGCAGTGGCAGAGGACCAGGGCTTTGATTATGACCTGCAAAGCCTCGGCTGGGATGCTTCCATCGCAGCCTGCCAGGCAGGACAGGCAGATGGCATGATCGCCGGCGCATCCATTACGGATGAGAGGAAGAGCTCAGGCTGGATCTTTTCCGACGGATACTATGATGCCAATCAGTCCATGGCTGTGGAGGCATCTTCCACCATCGCAGGCTTTGATGACCTGAAAGGACAGTCCGTGGCGGTCAAGACCGGTACCATGAGCGCAAGCTATGCGGAGGAGCTTTCCAAGGAGCATGACTTTACCGTGACCTATTTTGAGGATTCCCCCACGATGTACCAGGCCGTGGTGGGAGGCCAGGTGGCGGCCTGCTTCGACGATACCCCCATCATGGCGGCCAATATCAAGGACGGCAATCTTTCCATGAAGCTGGTGGAAGGAAGCGGAAACGAGCCTGCGGCCTACGGCTTTGCCATCTTCAATAAGGACAACCAGAAGCTGGTGGACATGTTCAATGCAGGCCTGGCACATCTGAAGGAAAACGGCAAATACGACGAGATCCTGGCCAAGTATCTGGGAGAATAAAGGATAAGGGCGAATGGTTAGGATTATTACTTCTTATGGCGGGCTGCTCTTAACGGCGATGGGAAGGACCCTGCTTCTTGCTTTGCTGGGTCTTTTCTTCGCCTGCATCGTAGGACTTTTCTTCGGCATGATGAGTGTCCTGAAAAACCGGGCCTGCAATATCATAGCCCAGATCTTCGTAGACATGGTACGGGGCGTGCCCATGATCGTGCTGGCGTTTTTCGTCTATTTCGGCATGCCCTATCTTTTCAATACCATCATCGGAGGCTTCAATGTGGTGCTTACGGCGCTGCAGGCCGGTACCATCTGCCTGGCCTTAAACTGCGGAGCCTATATGTCGGAGATCATCCGGGCCGGCATTCAGTCGGTGGATGTGGGGCAGATGGAGGCGGCCAGGTCTTTGGGGCTTTCCTATGGGACGTCCATGCGCAAGATCGTGCTGCCGCAGGCCATCCGCACCATGATCCCCAGCATCATCAACCAGTTCATCATTACCCTGAAGGATACCTCCATCCTTTCCGTCATCGGCTTCCCGGAGCTGGTGAATACGGCAAAGAATGTGCAGGCCAATACCTTCATGTCTTTCCAGACCTGGGCCATCGTGGGGGTCATGTATCTGATCGTGATCACCATCCTGTCCAGGTGCGCCAAGCTCTTAGAAAGGAGACTCAACGTTGGCAGACAGTAACAGGAAAGCAATGATCCGTGTGCGAAATTTAAGGAAGAGCTTCGGGAGCCTGGAGGTGCTGAAGGACATCTCCACCGACGTCTATGAGGGCGAGGTGGTGGTCATGATCGGCCCCTCCGGCTCCGGCAAGTCTACCTTCCTGCGCTGCCTCAACCGCCTGGAGGACGTGACAGGCGGATCGGTGGAGGTGGACGGGGTGGATATCACCGCCAGAAAGGTGAATATCAACAAAGTGCGGGAAAACATCGGCATGGTCTTCCAGCACTTCAACCTGTTCAATAACCTGAACGTCATGGACAATATGACCCTGGCTCCGGTGCAGCTGAAAAAATGTACCCCCGCGGAAGCAAAGAAGCGGGCCGAAGACATGCTGGGCAAGGTGGGGCTTTCCGACAAGGCGGGAAGCTATCCGGCGCAGCTGTCCGGCGGGCAGAAGCAGAGAGTCGCCATCGCCAGGGCGCTCTGCATGCAGCCGGATATCATGCTTTTTGACGAGCCTACCTCGGCTCTGGATCCCGAAATGGTGGGGGAGGTGCTGCAGGTCATGAAGAACCTGGCTTCAGACGGGATGACCATGGTGATCGTCACCCATGAGATGGGCTTTGCCAGAGAGGTCTCTGACCGGGTCATCTTCATGGACGGCGGCTATATCGTGGAGGAGGGCACTCCGGAGGAGCTCCTGCTTCATCCGAAGGAGGCCAGGACCATCGATTTCTTAAATAAGGTGCTGTGATGAAGAAGATTATTACCATCAGCCGGCAGTTCGGTGCCGGCGGAGGGCAGATTGGCCGGGCTGTAGCCGACCGGCTGGGCTTCTATTACATGGATAAGGACATGATCATCCGCTCTGCCATGGAATCCTCGAATCTTACGCCGGATGATTTTCGTATGTATGATGAAAGGGTTCCTTTTAATTTCGGCTTCGGACAGAGCCTTTTTGATTTCTACAATAAGCCGCTGAATGAAAGGCTCTTTGAAGCCCAGCGGGAAGCCATCCTGAAGGTGGGGGGCAGGGGGGACTGCGTCATCGTGGGTCGGAATGCCAACGTGATCCTGAAGGAATTCGATCATTCCCTGCATGTCTTCATTTCCGCGACCCCCTATTTCCGGCTGCAGAACCTGAAGCAGAAGATGCCGGACTATACGGAGGACAAGATCTTAGAGGAGATGAAGTCCGTGGACAAGGCTCGGAGGAAATACTGCACGTATTATACCAATACCGAGTTCGGCAGCGCGGAGTATTATGATCTCTGCCTGAAAAGCTCCACTCTGGGGATCAGCCGGTGCGTGGACATCATCGTGGATGCCGCAAAAGAGGGAGAATGATTGACGATCAACGGGTAAGATCCGTATATATAGAAAGACAAACGTCCCCGATAATCTTTGCTTGGAAGAAAGGAAGGAATTGAGATGAAAAAAACGAGACTGTGGGTGAAGGGGCTGCTTATGACTTTGCTGCTCATCATGGCCGGTGCCGGCAGCATTCCGGTCTTTGCGGCGGAGGGAAAAGCCTCGCTCGAATACTGGAGCGAGGGCTCGAAGGCGGCGGAATCCATTACAGAGTATGTGGAGGCCACTACGGATGAGACATCGGATTCCTATATCCCGGCAGAAGACCGCCTGGCGGTATTTGACCTGGACGGGACCATCATCGGGGAGCTGTATCCCTCGTATTTCGAATACATGATGTTCATCCACAGGGCTCTGTATGACAGAAATTACGAAGCGCCGGCAGAGATGAAAGCCTTTGCCGAAGCATTGGAGGAGGGGCTTCAGACGGGCAAGAAGCCGGAAGGCCATGAGGAGCTTCATGCGAAGTATGCGGGGCAGGCCTATGCCGGCATGACCATTGAAGAAATGAAGGAATATGTCCGGGAATTCATGGAGAGCAGGGCAGACGGCTTTGAGAACCTCACCCGGGGAGATGCCTTCTATAAGCCCATGGTATCCCTGGTGGAGTACCTCACGGCCAATGATTTTGAGTGCTATATCGTAAGCGGCTCCGACCGTACCCTGGTCCGGGCCCTGATCAAGGATAAACTTCCCATCCCGGAAAACCGGGTCATCGGCATGAGCTATACCATGGTGGCCTCCGGGCAGGAGGGAGAGGACGGCTTGAAGTACCGCTATACGCCGGAGGACCAGGTCATCCTGGGGGGAGATCTTATCATCAAGACCATCAAGATGAATAAGGTAAGCGAGATCGCATTGGAGATCGGCAAGGTGCCGGTGCTCTGCTTTGGCAACAGCGACGGGGATCTTTCCATGGCACAGTATACCGTCAGCAATAAGCAGTATAAAGGAAAAGCCTACCAGGTGCTCTGCGACGACCTCACAAGGGAGCATGGAAATATGGACAAGGCAGATTCCATGGCAAAGACCTGTGAAGAGGCGGGCTTTGAGACCATCTCCATGCGGGACGACTTCGGCACCATCTACGGAGATGATGTCACCATCACGGATTATGCCTATGATGAGGCCTCCTTCCTGGGGGCAGAGGACGGGGTATTTACCGAGAAGGAGATGCCGCTCCATATCCTGAGGGAAAATGCCGAGCCCGATCAAAGCCGGACCATCACGGTGCGGTATTATGAGGATATGCCGAATGTGCCCTATGTGGGCATCAAGGAATGGTACGACTGCATCATGCAGGATTCCTTGGACGGCCCGGAAACCATGGCGGTGAACCGGGAAGGAGACGGAGCCTATACCTTGGTGAGCGCCCATGGAGAGGCGTCGATGGATACGAAGAAGGATGTGCTTTCCACGATGGATCTTTCCTCCTTTACAAACCAGATGTGCCTGACCCAGAAGGGCCTGGACCACAAGGAATATACCGATGGCATCCCCTATGTCAAAGTAAAGGAAGGCGGGGAATGGGAAAAGCAGGAAACCGTCCTGGACTTCGGCACCTACCACATCGACATCCATGGCGGGAGGGAGGATGTCTTTTTCCCGGTATCCACGCTGTCAGACCTTTTTTCCGATCTGCATTACCACTACAGTGCCTGCAATGGAGAGACCTTTTATTTCAATAATGACGTGAATACGGAATACATCCAGGATGTGGATCCGGACTACCTGAAGCCGATCTTTGCCATGCTGGATAAGGATCTGAACCGGCCGAAGGACATCACGGAGTATTCCTTCCATGAGCTGTGCTTCATCCTGGATCATTACTACGGCCTTCCCGGCAGGGCGCTCCTGAATGATGGACTGGCACAGAAGGGCCTCGTACAGGCGCTGAAGGATCTGGGAGAGATCGGGGAGATGACCCTGGAGAATCTGCAGGATCCCAATTATGTCCGTTATATGCGGGGAATCGTCAATCTCCATTATTTCCTGGGGGACGGAGGGCATACCGGGCTCATGCGGGAGGATTATCTTGCCTGGGAGAATGGCGACATCTATGAGGAGCTGGCAGAGCTCAAAAAGGAACAGGAGGAGGCCTTCAAGAGGGTGGAAGAGGAATGCGCGGATACATCCTGGGATTCATATTTTGCAAGGATGAAGCTGAGGGACGATGCCTATGGCGGGAAAAATCTGGTCAAGGAAGGGGATACCATGGTCTTTGTACTGGATAACTTCATGACCTTTGACACCCCGGGCTGGAAAAAATATTACGAAGAAGGAGGACCCCTTCCGGATCCGGAAAAAGACGACATGGTCCGCTTCATGGAGGCTTTGGAGGAAGCCGACAAGGATCCGGAGATCAAAAATCTGGTGGTGGACTGCTCCAATAATTTAGGCGGATCTTTGGATGAGGTGGCCATGCTTACCAGCCTGATCACAGGCAGGCGCGAGATCTCGGTTCCTATGGATGATACCCTGACGGGAGAGCATATGGTGGAGACCTTTCAGTCCGACTTGAATCTGGACGGGGTATTTGACGAAAAGGATGAAAGGGAGCCTTACGACCTGAATTTTGCCGTGCTTACAAGCAACAGCTCCTTTTCCTGCGGCAATGCCTTCCCCTCGATCATGAAGGATCTGGGCTATATGATATTCGGAGAGCAGAGCGGAGGGGGAGCCTGTGCCGTGATGATCCAGGTCTCAGGCGAGGGGCTGCCCCTGCGGCTTTCTTCTGCCGTCGGCCGTATACTGAATGAGGCAGGGGAGGTCACCGATCAGGGTGTGCCGGTGGATGTGGATCTGATTCCTAAGAGAATGGATGGAAGAGAGCAATACATTACCGTAAAGGATGTGGACATGGGATACGGGGAAGAGCCGACGGAGATCCGGACTCCGGATTACCGGGAGCTTTACGATATCGAAAGGCTCTCGGAGGAAATGAATGCCTTTTATGCGAAGTAAGTCCCCCAAAAAGCAAAAAGAAAAGAAATGAGAAAACAGCTCCCCCTTTGAAAAAAAAGGGGAGTATGTTATAATACCAATCCAAGATTTATGCGATGTTGATATAGATTGGGTCTTGTCCGGGAAGGGCAGGTGCCCGTGTTTTAGGAAAGGGAATTCAAAGACTGGCAGGAACTGCCACAGCAAGGAGGTTTTATGAGAAGGAAAAAAACGTATCACAAGAAAGTATTTGCCCTGATCCTGGCGATCGCCATGGTCTTCGGCACCACGGGGGCGGCCTGGGCCGGTGAGGCGGCTGTCCCTCAGGAGGCAGAAGCCCAGGGAGTGGCTTGGGGCGAAGAGGCCACGGACGAGCCCCTGATGGAGAAGACCTCGGAGGAGCGCTATCTTGAGGCCGTGACGGAAGAGGCATCCGGGGCAGGGGAGGAGCTCATCATCCCTGCGGCTCCGGTGGAGGAGATGCCCCAGAGCGAAGGAAGCGGGGCTTTGGCTTCTCCCCTTGAGGAGCTGAAGGAAAGGCTCGGGATTGGAGCTGCGCCTGAATATGCCGGCGCCGCCCTTCAGACAGAGGCAGAGGAGCTGGAGGCTACGGGCTCAGGGAACCTGGCGAGGCCGGTGGTCTTTTCCGAAGATACCATCAAGCTGTCTGTAAGCAGCGACTTCACGCCGGATAAGTTTTGGCTGAAGACTGGCTATAAAGCGGTCTCTCCCAACTATGTGGTCAAATATGTGAGTGAGAACAAAACGGAATTTACACTTTCCGAAAATTTCGATTATACGGTGAGCTATACGCAGAATACCAGGCCCGGCTATGGCTACGTATGCATCACTCCCTCCTCCGACAAGGCGGTAGCTACCGGGGATGAGTTCTATGAACTGTTCCGGGTTCATTACCAGGTGGACAAGGACAATGTGAAGGTGGACACCGTATCCGGAGGCAGCCAGTATATCACCATAAGCAATAATGACGTGAATGGCTATGACCTGGTGGCCGTGGTGGTAGAAAAGTCTGCCGAGGAAAGCCTGAAAAAATCGGGTAAGGTACTGGAGGGCGTCCGGATCCCTGCCAATACCGGGAAGCCGACGAAGATCTATAATTGTTATGATGCCGAAGGAGACCGCAAGAGCTTCACGCCCAGCGCCAATTATGTCATTTATGTGGGGCCGGGCTGGTTTGACGGACTGCCTTACATCTGGATCGGAAATGAAGAAAAAGAATATTATATCGATGATGATATAATATATGGGGAATTTACGGCCTCTTCCGTAAAGCCCGCTCCTCCTGCAGGCTTTACCGACGGCTTTGCATCCGACCGGAAGCTGAAGGCCGTGACCAAGGCCAACCAGAATGTGGCGGTATCCTGGAAGAAAAAGCCGGGAGCAAAATACAGGCTGTATGCCCTGGAAAAGGCAGATGCGGAAGCAGGCTTAAGCCAGAGCGGCTGGCATCTGATCTGGCCGAAAAAATCCACGGGCGGAGTATCCGACGGGGATGAGGCGAAGGGACCCGTGGCGGGAACAGGTGCCACCTTTACCTATACCAAGGACATCAATATCCTGAATTATGTGCGTAACGGCCTGGTGATGCTTGCGGAGTATGAAGGCGGATCCACCGACTTTGCCTCTGCCGCGAAATACCTGGTTCCGGTATCGCCGGTCATCTTCTATGTCGAGGGCGGGGAGAGCGAACTGAAGCAGGAGATCTGCTTCTCCAGCCTGAATGAGCAGGGCGTCCTGAACTACAAGCTGCAGGCCGCAGAAAAGAAAGCATCGAATTTCAAGGATGAGGATGCGGACTGGAATACCATCGTGCCTTCAGAGGGAATCGAGGATGTGGACTTTGCGGTCAATGCAAAGATCACGGCCATGGCACAGCGCGCGGACTTTGAGAGCAAGAAGGCTCTGGAAATGGGTGCGGTGCATTACTTCAGGGTAAGGAGCGTCTATAATTTCAACGGATTGATCCTGACCTCGCCTCCGGTGAATGAGAAAAAGGCAAAGGCCGGCCCCGCCAAGACCCGGATCTATTCCATGACCGGCATTGATCCCAAGGCCATGGCCGAGCTGCTGGTGACGGGCCAGGTGACCGGCACGCCTAAGACGATCCACAGCCATGATGAAGGCGAAGACCCGGATGAAAGCACCTGCTGGAAAAAAGGATATGTCACCATAAGCAGCCCCATGGTGCTGGATACAACTACCGTAAACCGGGTGGAGCTCCTTCGGTGCGATAAGCAATATGGAAATTACAAAGTGGTGGCAAAGTATCCGGTAAGCATCCTGAATAAGACCAACAGAGATGGCTCGGAAAAGGCGAAGGGCCTCTATGCCATGCCCTTTAGCAGCCTCAGTGGCAATGCTAAGGAAGAATATGAAAAGAATAAGGATAAATGGAACAAGTGCTATTACCTGACCTTCAATAATTTCGAAACGGGATATATGGACAGCAGGAAGAATCCTCCCGTACAGAAGGGGGGATGGTATTATGCGGTCCGGATCGTATCCAAGGCCGGATCTGCCCCGGGCGGCTTCTTTGACGGGGAATATAATCTGACCCGCAGAGAAGAGGTCTCCAATGCCATGTATGGCGATTACGGGGATGGAAGGATCGAGCTTTTCTGGCATCATGACGACTGCGTGAAATCCTACTGGATCTACCGGGCGCAGGGGACGACGAGCGAGGATGCAGTACAGTCCCTCAAGAACTTCCTTGCAGATGGAAAGGGCGTAGGAAACAGTTCGTCGGGCTGGGTATTGCAGAAGAAGTCCGCCTCCTCCTTTAAGAAGGAGAATCTGGGCGGCTCGCAGGGCATCTATAAATATCATCTCTTTACGGACCGGAAGAGCCTGGAGCTTGGTAAGTATTACTGCTATGCCATCCGTCCCGTATACAATGCATCGGCCGAGAAGCTGGAGAAATATGAGGAAAATACGGAATTCTGGCGTACCACGGTCCGGATGGACAATGCGGTTATGCTCAGCGCAGGGAACCTTCATATCAAGACAGTAAAGGTCGAGAACTATAGCGCCAAGGGACTTACCGTGAAATGGACCGCGGCTCCGAAGTCGAAGTCCACTAAGAAGAATAAGGCTACATCATATAAGATATTCCGCTGCGATTCCGGCGATACGACGAAGGCCGAAAATTATAAGGAGATCAGGACAGTAGAACAGGGAACAGCTGATTTCAAACGCCTGGCCATCGATGATCTGGGCCTGGAGATCGGAAAGAGCTATTCCTATTATGTAAAGCCATACTACGGTGAAGCAGAGGGCGGCGCAGACCAGATGTTCCAGAATAAGTCTCCGGCCAATAATATCACCAGGCCGCTGAAGGTGGTGGACCTGAAGGCGACGAAGCGGAATACTTCCCAGGGAGCCACGGTCAAGTGGGGCATCAACAGCAAGGACCAGCCCTATTTCAACACCGGAGAGCTGACATGCTGGATCAGCACGGATAAGGGTACCAGCTGGTTTTTACCGGAGTCGAATACTTCTTATAAGGATACCAGCAGCCTGTCCAGAGGAAACAGGAGAACATATTATGTTCAGGTTGTTGCTAAGTCGAACGGCACAGCAAGTAAGTCGGCTTCTGTAGCCTACAGCCTTCCCAGCAGGCTTACCACAGACAAGGATGACTTTACGGTGAAGGCCGGAGAGACGGCGACCATCAAGGTCTACTTCAAGGACAATACCGGCTCGGATGCCACTGTGAGAGAGCTGGACGGCAAGCCCACAAGCTCCGACAGCAAGGTCGTGGAGGTCACGGGCTATGAGAACAAGGACAACTATGTGGCCGTGAAGGTCAAGGGCATCAAGTCTTCTTATGGCGGCAGGATCAGCATCAAGATCAAGGGCTGGGGCGGTTCCCCGGAGAAGACGGTACATGTGAAGGTAGAGCAGGCCAGCTCCAGCTACTGGAGCGGCAGCAGCTCCATGCGGTAAGGATCCGTAAAGACGTGACAACATTTTGAGCAAAAGAGACCGGCAGGCTTCGATACAGGAGGCCTGCCGGTCTTCTTATTTCGGGATTTTCGCGTTCTTGGCCCGAAAAGGCACGTCACATAATGCCAAATTTGATGCATCATTATTCATTGTTTCATTTCCCTGAAAAGGTTAAAATAAAGAGGTAAACCGTGAGGATCGGAGGCGGCCTTGATCTTGAAGCCGCGGTGAGTTTTTCAGGGAGTCAGCAGTGGATTACAGGGAGATCATGTATACCAACGTGGAGGGATATGCCGGCCTGGGAGGGCTGCAGGAAAGGGGTCCCTTCGGCATTACCATGGCGGTAAACCTGGACTATACGGGAAGGGAGAAATGCGAGAAGGGACACCGGTTCGGTCCCTTTATCCGGTACTGCTACCTGGTGCATGTGGTCCTGGACGGAAAGGGCCTCTACCGGGTCAATGACCGGACCTATGAGCTGGGAAAAAATACCGCCTTCGTGATCTTTCCCGGGGTGGAGTCCGTGTACCAGGCAAGCTTCGAGGATCCCTGGACCTACTGCTGGGTGGGAATGCACGGCTATAATGTGCAGGAATTCTTCAACCGGCTGCACGTCACGCCGGATAATCCGGTGATTGAGCTCACCGATACGGAGCAGCTGGAGGAGAGCGTGGCAGAGCTGATGAACGCCTGCAATATGTCCCATGCCAATGAGCTGATCCGCCTGGGGCAGACCATCCGCTTCATGGGTCTTTTAGAGGGCAAGAGGCGGATCGATCCCGGAGAGAGCGGCGCGAGGAAGTATCCGGCCCATGTGTATGTGAAATATACCCTGGATTATATCCGGACCCATTACCAGAGCGAGATCCGGATCGAAGATATGTCGGACCAGATCGGGATCCACCGCAGCTACCTTTCCAGAAATTTCAAGAAGGAGACGGGGATGTCCCCCAAGGAATTCCTGATCAATTACCGGCTGGAAAAGTCGGCCCTCCTTCTGGTCAATTGCGGGGACGACATCAGCGTCGTGGCAAATAACGTGGGTTATCCGGACCAGACGGCCTTTTCCAAGGCCTTTAAGAAAAAATACGGGATGAGCCCGCAGAAATACCGGAAGACCCAGAGGACCGCCATGATCCGGGACGACAAGGATCTGGACCTGACAAGGCCGATCGGAAAGATAGCGGAAAAGAAAACAGAGGAGAAAGCAGAGCAGAAGGCGGAGCAGAAAGGAGCAGAATGATGGACATTATCTACCACGCAGAATCAAGGCAGTTCCACCTGACAAACGATCAGGTAAGCTATATCATCGGGATCCTGCCGAACGGGGAGCCGGGGCAGCTGTATTTCGGAGCCAGGATCCCGGACAGCAAAGACCGTTCTTACCTGATCAACCGGGAGTTTAGGGCCATGATGGTGGGGATGCCGGATCAGGAAGATTTCTCCCTGGAGATGAACCGCAGGGAGTATCCTTCCTTCGGCACTTCAGACCTCAGGCTTCCGGCCTATGAGGTCCTGTCATCAAACGGGTCCCATGTCAGCTGTCCGGTTTATGATTCCCATGAGATCCTTAAGGGAAAGCCGGATCTGCCCGGGCTTCCTGCATTGTATACGGAGGATGAGGAAGAAGCGAAGACCCTCCTCCTTACCTTGAAGGATCCCGTAAACGGCATGGAGATCGTGCTTTCCTATACCATTTTCCGGGACTATCCGGTGATCTCCAGGAGCGTGTTTTTTAAGAACGGCGGGAAGGAAGAATTGAGGATTGAGAGAGCCTTAAGCATCAGCCTGGATCTGCCGGATCATGATTATGTATGGATGCAGTTTTCCGGAGCCTGGGGAAGGGAGAAGACCCCTGTGCATAAGAAGCTTTCCGAAGGAGTGACGGCCATCGGGAGCTTAAGGGGCCACTCCAGCGCGAATCACAACCCCTTCGTCATCCTGCGGAGAGAGAACACGGATGAATTCCAGGGAGAGGCCCTGGGGATGGCCCTCATCTACAGCGGCAATTTCCTGGCCCAGGCGGAGGTGGATACCTATGGAACCACCCGGCTCATGCTGGGGATCCATCCGGACCGCTTCAGCTGGATTCTGAAGCCGGGAGAGGGCTTCCAGACCCCGGAGGCGGTGCTGGTCCATACGGCAGCCGGGCTCAACGGCCTGTCCCAGACCCTCCATTCCCTTTACCGGAAGCGGCTTTCCCGGGGCTATTGGAAGGAAAGGCCGCGTCCCATCCTCCTCAATAACTGGGAAGCGACCCTCATGGACTTCACGGAGGAATCCATCCTGAAGATCGCAGGGAAGGGAAAGGAAGCCGGCATCGAGCTTTTCGTGCTGGACGACGGCTGGTTCGGAGCCAGGGACGACGATACGAAGGGATTGGGGGACTGGTACGTCAATAAGGCGAAGCTGCCGGGGGGCATCGAGGGGCTTGCGGAAAAGATCCACGGCATGGGCATGAAATTCGGCCTCTGGGTGGAGCCGGAGATGGTCAATCCGGACAGCGACCTGTACCGGGCACATCCGGACTGGGTGCTGGCCGCTCCGGGAAGGCCCAGGTCCTTGGGCCGGCATCAGATGGTGCTGGACATGACCAGGGAGGATGTGCAGGAATACCTTTACGAGAGGCTTCATGCCACGATCCTGGAGGGAAAGATCGACTATATCAAATGGGACATGAACCGTACCATCAGCGAATGCTTCAGCGCCCTGAAAGCCCCGGAGGAGCAGGGGAAGGTATACCATCAATACATCCTGGCGGTCTACCGTCTCTATGAGCGCCTGATCGGGGATTTCCCGGAGCTGCTCTTTGAGTCCTGCGCCAGCGGCGGTTCCAGGCTGGATGCAGGCATGCTCTATTATGCCCCCCAGGCCTGGGGAAGCGATGATACGGATGCGGTGGAGCGGATGCGGATCCAGTACGGCACCTCCTACGGCTATCCCATCTCCTCCGTGGGCTCCCATGTGTCGGAATGCCCGAACCAGCAGACCGGGCGGAACTGTCCCATTACCACGAGGGGCAATGTGGCATATTTCGGGACCTTCGGCTTCGAGCTGGACCTGAATAAGCTTACGGATGAGGAATTTGAGGAAGTAAAAAAACAAGTGGCATTCATGAAGCAGTACCGGGAGCTGATCCAGGGCGGCAGGTTCTACCGCCTGGCCTCGCCCTTCACTGGGAATCAATGCGCCTGGATGGTAGTATCCGAGGACAGGAGCAGGGCGGTTTTTGCATTCTACCGGAGCCTGTGCAGGGTAAACCCCGGCCGAAAAAGGGTGAAGCTTGCCGGACTGGATGCCGACAGGCTGTATAAGGCAGAGGGCAGGGAATATTACGGCGGAGAGCTGATGGAGATCGGCTGGGAGGTCACCTCCGCTCCCTCCTGGGATCCGGAAAAAGACGGGGATTTCTACTCCAGGGTCATCGTGTTGGAAGGCTGAAGGGAGAGTGCTGCCCTGAAGGCTTACGGGGCCTTGGGAAAAAAGTCACAAAATGCCAAAAATCGGTAACATATCCTTCTGTTTTTTCTGCCGTTTTTTTCGTAAAATAAAGGCGTAGTGGTCACTGTTTGCTTGAAGGCCTGTTGAAAGCATTTTGCGTGATACAGGCCATGGGTCAGGAGAGCTGCCGGCTTAAGCTGTCTGCCGATTGATTGACAGCCGGCAGCAACAAATGGCTCTCAAGCGCAAAAATCATTGGGAGGTTAGTATGAAACTGAGAAAACTGACAGCATTGTTGATGGCCGGATTGATGACGGCATCCCTGGCAGCCTGCGGCGAGGCGGCTCCTGCACCTGCAGCTTCCGAGCCCGCGGCAGAAGAGCCCGCAGCGGAAGCTCCCGCAGAGGAAGCACCCCAGGAGATGGGGGGAAGCGTGGAAGGCGAGCTGAATGTGACGATCTGGGATGAGAACCAGAGAGCCGGACTGCAGGAGATCGTAGACGACTGGTCTGCCACCTCCGGCGTGAAGGCGACGATCCAGGTTGTAAACTGGGACAATTACTGGACCCTGCTTGAGGCGGGTGCTTCCGGCGGAGAGCTTCCGGATGTATTCTGGATGCATTCCAATGTAGCCCAGAAGTACATGGAAAACGACATGCTGATGGACATGACCGACAAGATCGCCGCAAGCGACAAGATCGATCTTTCCAATTATTATGAGGGCATTGTGGATCTGTACAGCATGGATGGAAAGAATTATGCCGTGCCGAAGGATATCGATACCATCGCCCTCTGGTACAACAAGACCATGTTTGACGAGGCAGGGGTAGCTTATCCGGATGATACCTGGACCTGGGCAGACCTGGCTGAGGCGGCAAAGAAGCTGACCACGGCGGATCACTGGGGCTATGCCATTGCTCCTTCCAACAATCAGGACAGCTTCTATAATGTAGTTTATTCCTATGGCGGAAATATCATCAGCGACGACAAGAAGAAGTCCGGCTGGGATGATCCCAAGACCATCGAGGCCATGGAGCTGATCACCGGCATGATCAAGGACGGCAGCTGCCCGGATCTGACCACCCTGGCCGATAACGGCGCAGACGTGCTCTTCACCTCCGGCAAGACCGCAATGGTCACCCAGGGCTCCTGGATGCTGGCGGCATTCCGTGACAATGAATATACGCATGACAATTGCGACGTGGCAGTGCTTCCTTATGCAAAGGATCCCAGCGACAGGACCTCCATCTACAACGGACTTGGCTGGGCAGCCGCGGCAAACGGCAAGAATCTGGATGCGGCATGGAGCCTGATCGAGTACCTTGGCTCCAAGGAAGCGCAGGAGAAGCAGGCAGAGCTTGGCGTGACCATGTCCGCTTACAAGGGCTGCTCCGACAAGTGGGTAAACAGCGTGGACTGCTTCGACCTCAAGGGCCACATGGACATGCTGAATGCCAACCTGGTATTCCGTCCTTATTCCAGGAGCACCGTGGAATGGGAGAACATGCAGACCGAGAAGCTTCAGGATGCATGGTCTGATCCCAGCAAGACGGCAGATGTCTGCAAGGATATCGCGGCTGCAATGAATGATATCCTGGCTGAGGAATAAAATAACTCCAGTAATGAAATAGTAAAAAGCAGATCAAAGCCCCGGGCGGCGTATTATACGCTGGCCGGGGCGTAATATAAAATCAGACAGGCAGAGAAATGCCTGTAGCAGTTATGGGACATAACTGGTATAGTAAGGGTATATAAATCTTTTTGGAAGGAGAGAGGCAGTATGGGAAAGAAGGTGACTCCCAGGCAGAAGAGTGAATGCCTATGGGGATGGATATTCATCCTGCCTACCGTGATCGGGCTGATCGTGCTCAACTTTATCCCGATCTTCCAGACGGTCTGGCAGAGCTTCTTTAAGACGGGGGATTTCGGAAAGGGAAACATATTCGTCGGGCTGAAGAACTATGACAAGGTCTTTCATGACGGCGAAATGTGGCAGTCCCTGATCAATACTTTAAAGTATGCCATCGTGGAGGTGCCTTTTTCCGTGGTGATCGCCCTGGTGCTGGCTGTATTTCTAAACCGCAAGATGAGGGGAAGGGATGCCTTCCGGACGATCTTTTTCCTTCCCATGATCGCGGCGCCGGCGGCCATAGCCATGGTCTGGAGATGGCTTTATAATTCGGAATTCGGGCTTCTGAACCATATCCTCGGCACCCATATCAACTGGATCTCCGATACGAAGCTTGCCATCTACTCCATTGCCATCATCGGCATCTGGTCTGTGATCGGCTACAATATGGTGCTTTTCCTGGCAGGGCTGCAGGAGGTTCCCAGGGATTATTATGAGGCGGCCTCCATCGACGGAGCCAACGGCATCCAGCAGTTTTTCAGCATTACGGTGCCGCTCATTTCCCCGACCATCTTCTTCGTGCTGGTGACCCGGGTCATCGCCTCTCTGCAGGTCTTTGACCTGATGTATATGATCATGAGCACCAATAATCCGGCCTTGAAATATACCCAGTCCCTGGTGTACCTCTTCTACAAGTACAGCTTCACCCAGGGCAATAAGGGCTATGGGGCCACGGTGGTCGTGGTGCTGCTTCTGATCATCATGATCATCACCGCAATCCAGATGATCGCACAGAAAAAATGGGTTCATTATTCATAAGGAGGCAGGGATATGTCAGATATCAATGAAAAAAAATCAGATCATTACGCCTCCATGAAGAGGAAGCAGACCATCGTAAATGTCATTATTTATGCCATTTTGATCTTTACCGCCATCACCATGCTGGTGCCCTTTGCCTGGATGATCCTGACCTCCTTCAAGACCGTGGGAGAGTCCACCCAGGTAGATCCCTTCATCATTTTTCCTTCCCGATGGAGGATGGATAATTTCGTTACCGTGATCAAGACCATGAGCTTCCCGAAGCTCTACTGGAATACTTTGCTGATGATCTTCTTAAGGGTGCTCTGCGCCGTGCTGACCTCCACCTTTGCAGGCTATGCCTTTGCCAGGCTGGAGTTTCCCGGAAAGAACCTGATGTTCAGCCTGGTGCTGCTGCAGATGATGGTACCGGTGCAGATCTTCGTGATCCCCCAGTATGTCATGGTAAGCAAGCTGGGCTGGATCAATACCATCTGGGGGCTTTTATTCCCGGGACTCGTATCCGCCTTCGGTACGTTCCTGCTCCGGCAGGCCTATATGAGCCTTCCCAAGGACTTGGAGGAGGCGGCCAGGCTGGATGGCTGCAATATTCCCCAGACCTTTATCTTTGTCATGGCGCCCCTTGCCAGATCCTCCATGGTGGCCCTGGGGATCTTTACCGCGGTCTTTGCCTATAAGGACCTGATGTGGCCCATCATCGTCTGCCCGGATACCAACAGCACTACGCTGGCTTCCGCCCTGGCGAAGATGCAGGGGCAGTTTGCGGTGAATTACCCGCAGCTTATGGCCGCGGCCTTCATTGCCTGCCTGCCGATGATCATCCTCTATGTGATCTTCCAGAAGCAGTTCATCGAGGGCATCGCCACCTCCGGCGGAAAGCTCTAGGCGCTCATGCTCCATTTCGATCAAAAAGCTATTCCGAACCGCCTCCCATGCCGATCAAGGGGGGCGGTTCTTTTCAGACAAGGGGACGGTTCTGTGATCGAAGTGTAGTTTTTGTCTTGGGTCGCCGAAAAAATGATATCTGCCTGGCGCTCGGTCGTTTCTAAGCTCGCCCGTCGCCGCATGACAAAATTTCGCTCGGCGCTGTTCTGGTCTTGCGCCGATCCAATTATTCGCAAGGCAGACAGTAAAGAGGCGCAAGCCCAGCCTTCGCACTTGCGAAATTTATGCGTCTCGGGCTCACATAGAAATACCGGCATTAGGGCCTTGCAGAGTTCCTTTTCCCCGGCTCCCCCTCCACGCTGCATTTCCTGAGCTGAAACGCGGAGCCGACTTCCCTTCAGCATTGTATCGATTATCAGGCACGACCTGCGAAACGAATGGTTGATGTATAAGAAATGAAAACGCAGCTCGATTTAGGGAGACTCCTGCCGGACTTACATGGGTTCTGCGAAGGGTGAGCCGCCTGCGGGCGGCGCATCTTAGCCGAAGCATCGATCAGGTAACCGTGTCCCTGGTTGAGTCGTGTGCAGTTGGAGCCACTGAAAAAATGCAAGGGCTGCGGGCGGCGCATCTTAGCCACACCAGACAAAAGAACCGTCCCCTTGTCTGTAGACTCATTTTTTTCTTTCGCGGGGTTAGGCACTGTGGTATAATAAAGCGCGTGGTGCAGAATCCAATTAAAGGAGGGCAGAATGGTAGATTATACGGAGCATTTCTTGGAAGACGGAGATGTGATCGAGATGAATCTGATGGGCACGGCAAAGGTGAAGAAATATCTTGCCGGCGGCGGACAGGGTCAGGTATATCTTGTAGACTATAATGGGCGCGACATGGCCCTGAAGTGGTACGGACCTGGCGGAATGGGTGTGAATCCGCAGAAGTTTTACGATAATATAGAGCATAACGTGGAGAAGGGAGCCCCTTCCGGGGAATTTCTCTGGCCTAAAGATATCAGTAAATGGAGAAACGGGACTTTCGGCTATGTGATGGAGCTGATTCCGCCGGAATATAAGGAGGTCAGTGAATATATGCTGAAGAAGGCCACCTTCTCCTCCTTCCTTCCGGCTGTGGGCGCCTGCCTCCGGATCGCCAACGCCTTCCGTATCCTTCATGACAAGGGCTACAGCTACCAGGATATCAATATGGGCAATTTTGCCATCGATCCAAAGAGGGGCCGTGTGCTGATCTGCGACTGCGATAATGTGGCGCCGGTAGATACGGTAACCGGCGTGATCGGCACTCCCCGGTTTATGGCACCGGAGGTAGTGACAGGAAAGACCATGCCCAACAGCCTGACCGACCGGTTTTCCATGGCTGTCCTCTTTTTCATGCTGCTCTTCAGGACCCATCCCTTAGAGGGAAAGCGGTACCTTTCAGCCCGCGGGATGACGGCAGAGCTTGAAATGCTGAGTTATGGCACGGATCCGCTCTTCGTCATGGATCCGGATGATTCGTCTAACGGGCCGGACCGGAATCTGACCCCCAATATCTACTGTTTCTGGGATCCGATACCGGGTTATGTCCGGGAGATCTTTTTGCAGGCTTTCAGCCAGAAGGGGCTTAAGATGCCGAATGCCCGCCCCTCGGAGAATGCCTGGATGCAGGCCCTTGCCAGGTTCCGCTCGGATATCGTCCAGTGCTCCTGCGGAAATGACATCTTCCTGAAGGATATCAAAAACTGTATCTGCGACGGGTGCGGGAAGAAGATCCCCATCCCCTATGTCCTGTCCCTGGATTCCTATCCGATCCCCGGGGTTCCGGGCCGGGTGATCTACCGCTGCCAGTTTGGGACCGGCAATCCGGAGACCGCCATAGAGCCCATCGCAACGGTGCTTTCCAATACAGAAGACCCGACACAGGTGGGGATCATCAACCGGGAAGAAAAGATCTGGAATGTGATCACGCCCAGCAATAAGGTGGTCAAGATCCAGAAGGAGGGCGTGGTGCCCATGAAGGCAGGGCTTCAGATCGATACCAGTGCCGGAACGATCCGGATGGAGGACAATACGGCTTCCTAAAAGAGATAAAAAAACTGATATATCATCAATCAAATAAAAGGAGGAAGAAAAGATGCCGGGTACAGGTGAAGGAGAAGTGATCAGCAGGAAGGATCTGCCCATTTTTTATGTGCTGGATACCTCAGGAAGCATGTCCGGAGAGAAGATAGGCATGCTGAACAGGGCCATGGATGAGACGGTGGAGGCCTTAAAGGAGGTAGCGGCAAAAAATGCGGATGCAAGGCTTCGGATCGCTGTCTTAAGCTTTGACAGTGATTTCAAATGGCTGAACCCCCACGGGCTGGAGGATGCGGAGGATTTCATATGGCAGGAGCTGAAGCCTTCGGGGATGACCTATTTAGGAAAGGCCCTCGATGAGCTGGATGGGAAGCTTTCCAAGAACGCCTTTATGCAGAATGCTACCGGGAGCTTCATGCCCATCATCATTTTCATGACGGACGGTTATCCCAATGATGACTGGGAGGCGGCTTTCGAAAGGATCCAGAATAACAGATGGTTCACAAAGGCTCTGAAGCTTGGCTTCGTGCTTAGCGAGGAGGCTACAGACCGGGCCGTGCTGGATAAGCTGACCGGATCCTCTGAGGCGGTGATCCAGACCCTGAATCTGGAAGAATTCAAAAAGGATATCGTGCTGGCCTCCGTCAGTGCTTCCCTGATCCAGAGCAGGTCCAGGGTGGACGGGGATACCAAGGGAGAAAATGTGATAGGCGACATCAAGAATAAGCCTGCCCCTGCTCCAGGACCCGATCCCGCTCCCGATCCGAATCCTGATCCGGCTCCTGCTCCGGATCCGGATAAGAAGAAAGAAGGTTCAGGCGGCTGGGATGCGGGCATATTTGACTGAAAGGGATACAGGGAGCGCCTATGAAAGAATATCTGACCATTGCCCGTACCGTACAGGGAGCGGCGCATATCGCCAGGCAGCAGCCCTGTGAGGACGCATCCGGGGTATATGTGGATCAGGAAACCGGCTTTCGGATCGCTGTGACCTGCGATGGGCATGGGGATCCCTCCTGCTGCCGTAGCCGTACCGGAGCGGAAATGGCCGTAGCCGCCGCGACAGAGGTATTGAAGGGCTTCGCAGAGGAGATGGCCGGCACCAAGGAGATGCTTAGCCGGCTCTTTGATCCGGACAAGCAGCAGCAGATCATCCGGCAGCTGACCGATCATATTTTCTTAAGCTGGTATGAAAAGATCGAGAATGACCTGAAGGAGAGTCCTCTGACACAGGAGGAGATGGAGGCGGCTTTTCTTGCGGAAGAGGACCTCATAGATGTCCAGGATGTCTACTTCGTCTATGGCACTACCCTTGAGGCGGCTCTTCTGATGGAGGGCTGCCTGATCCTGCTGCATCAGGGGGACGGGCGGATCGTCGCCCTTTTTGGGGACGGCAGCGCATCGGAGCCGGTACCCTGGGATGAGGAAAATGTCGGAAATATTACCACCTCCATGTGCGAGAAGGATGCCATGGACCGGATCCGCCATGCGGTCATCGACCTGGAAAAGGAGCCGGTGCTTGCCATCTTTCTTTTAAGCGACGGGATAGAGGATTCCTATGCGCCCAGGCTTTCGGAGGGAGCGGCTTTCTTCTGCAGGGACCAGCTCCTGGATCTTCTGGAGCATGGCGAGGAAGGATATGGGGAGAGGCTTTCGGATTCCCTGCAGTTTCTCGCCAATAATGGCAGCTGTGACGACTGCTCGGCCTCCATCCTTGCAGATCTGCCCGGCATCGCCGCGATCCGGGAAAGCCTGGAAAGAAATGTACAGGGCTTCCTTCTGGAGACAGCCCTGAAGAAAGTGCAGCAAAAGATCTGGTCCATGGAGCGCAAGCACGGGATCCTGAAGCAGAGAGCGGAAGAGGCACCGGAGGATGATGGAGCGGCTCGGGAATACCAGGAGTATCATCAGCTTTTTGAAGAGCTGGCCCAAAAGAAAGAGAAGCTTTTGCAGCAGATCGCGGCCATAGGGGGAGGAAAGGATACGGATGTCGATCGAGCAGAGGATAGAGGAGACGGACAGGCTTCTGAGGGAGACGCATGCGAAGATTCTGAAGCTTCAGAAGGAGAAGAAGGAGCTGGACAGCGCTCTGGCACTGCCGAAGAATCAGCTGATGGAGCTGAAGGCACCGGAACGGTTTCGGAAGGAGAGGCAGGAGATCCAGAAATTCCTGAGGATAGCTCAGAACCACACGAGCCTGAGGCCGGATCCGAAGACGACGGAGCCCATACTTCCTGACCTGTCCTATCTGAGCCTGATCACCTTCCGGCTGAGCGACAGCGTAAGCGAGGAGGATCCACTGGCCGAGGAGATCGTAAAGCTCTGCGCCGCTTATGAGGCATATCTTGAGCAGGAGGAAAAGAAGGAGGAGCAAGGCAGGATCCTTGCATTAAAGACCGAGGAGAAGCGGCTTTCCCATGAAAAAGAACAGCTGAAATTAGAAGCCGGAACCCTGCTCTTTCGTGCAGAGGAGCATATCCGGAACGACCTGCTGCCGGAGCTTGAACGGGAGCTTTTAAGGGAGCCCGGGGAGCATGAGCTGCTTTTGGGGCATTCCTTTCGGAGCGTGGATATGCCGGCTTCCTTTTCCCCGATCTTTAAGGAGGCTCTGGGCTCCCATTATGATGAAAATGCCTGCGGCATAGCCCTGCCCCTGATCCTTTCTGCCGGAGAGGGCGCCCGGATCTTTGTGGATTATGATCCTGCCCTTAAACCTGCCATTCAGTCCGCTCTTCAGGACTTTGCCCTGGCTTACCTGGAGGCCGTTCCCGCAGATCAAGCCCATATCGTTCTCATCGACCGGATCCATTACAACGGATCTCTCCTGGGGAAGCTTTCCCTTCTTTCCGGCCTGCCGGGGGGAGCGGTTGAGGCCGTGCCCCGGGATGAGGAATCTGCAGGGAAGCTTCTTGCTTCGATCCGGCAGTATTACCGGCGGATCGAGGATGAGCGCCTTGGGGGCATGGATGTGCTGTCCTTTAACCGGCAGAATCCGGACCAGAAGCAGATACCCGGGCTTCTGCTCATCATCCATCAAAGGGATGGGGGGTATTATGGCGGGGGAAGCCGGGATCTGGAGGTGCTTCTTGCCAATGCAAAGCGCTATGGGATCCTGAGCCTCGTGCTGAACCAGTGCCCCGGGGAGGATAAGGCACGGAAGGAAAGGGCCATGGCCGCGAAGCAGGCTGATCCCGGAGCATATGGCATCGCATCGGAGGGCGGTCAATTCTTGCGGTATGCCGCCTCCGGCTGGGAGAGATTTGTATTCCATGCCCGGGGGGAGGAGCTTACGGAGCAGAAGATCGACGCCCTGAAGCAGAAGCTTGTCCGCAAGGACCAGGGAACCCGCTATTTTGACCGCTTTCCCATGCATCTGCCGAAGCGGTCAAGAGGTGCCGCGCCGGTCATTGAGGTGCCGGTGGCGGTGGATGAAAATGATGAGCCGGTCATGCTGAACCTGGAACGGGACAGCTTTGCGGCCTATATCATGGGATCCGCCGGAAGCGGCAAATCCGTGCTTCTGCATGACATCATCGTGGGGCTTGTGATGAATTACCACCCGGATGAGGTAGAGCTCTGGCTTGCTGATTTCAATAAGGTGGAATTTTCTACCTATATCGACCATCCTTTTCCCCATATCCGCTATATCCTGCTGGATGATTCCTGTGACCTGGTATATGACCTGATGGACCGGCTTGTCCGGGAATCCAGGCGGAGAGAGAGGATCCTGTCGGACAAGAACGTGACAGACCTGCGGTTCCTTCCGGAGGGGGACAGGCTTCCCGTCATCGTGGTCATAATCGACGAATTTGCCCGCATGAGCGCGGTCCTTCGCAAAAGGCCGGAGTACCAGAAGAGCCTGACCGACCTGCTTCAGGTAGGCCGGAAGCAGGGATTTAAATTCATCTTTGCGAGCCAGAACTATATGGACGGCGTGGATGGCCTGGAGACAGAGGGCCGCAATCAGATCGCAAACCGGATCGCCATGCGAAATAACAGCCAGACGGAAATGAAGGAGGTGCTCTCCCTGGGGCCGGAGCTTACGGATGAGATCGAGGAATGGATCCGGAGCCTTCCCCGGTACCAGTCCATCATCAAGACCCCGGATCCTTTGAAGAAGTACCGGGTGAGGCGGGTCAGGAATCTTTATCCCTCCTCCTTGGAGAATGATCCCATGAAGGACATCCGGAAGCTGGCGGATCTTTTTGCAGGGCATATGGCTCCTTCGGAGGATCCGGCAGGGGATGACCTGCTTTATGTCAGGAAGCAGAGCTTCTATCTGGACGGTGCAAAGCCCAGGACCTTTCGGAGCCATAGGGAGGATATTCTCCGTGCCGAAAAGGAGATGGAGGGGGAGCTGCTTTACGGGGATATCCCCATATATCCCGGAGTCCCCCGGGGGCTTACGCCGGTCAAGCGCTTTGTGCTGATCCCGGAAAGCGGGGAAAATATCCTGGTATTGAGCGGCCAGGCGGCGGGGAGCTGCTTTTCCCTGACCATAGGAAGGCTTCTCCTGTCCCTGCTCAATAGCTATAGGATGAGGGATGAAAGGGCAGAGGTCTTTGCTTACCGGAGGGATCCTATCTACCGCCGGTTTGAGGACAGGTGGGGGCGCCTTCCCTGCTATACGGATCTGGATGAGCTCTGCGCCCGGATCCGGAGCCTGAAGGAGAAAGTCCGGCAGAAGAAGGAATGTCCTGAGCTTGTCATCCTTCTGGGGATAGAATCTCTTTATCATGCCTTTTCCCTTTGTGGCGACGAACCGGAGGAGACAGGAGGAGATGGAGGGGAGGACATAGCCGCCCTGATGAACCGGGACAAAAGAAATGAGCTTGAAGAGGAGGATATCCGGCATTATCGGGAAGAGAGGGCTAAAGAGATTACGGATGAGGAGAAGCCGCAGCCTTCAGGGCGGTATGATGCAAAGCCGGACCTGGAATGGCTTTTCCGAAGGGGAGGAGAGATGGGCCTTCACTTTGTCCTGGTCTGTCCGGATCCCGGGATGCTGGAGAGGATGAGCCTTCCGATGGAGCTTTTTACCCATCAGATCCTGCTGGAGATGAATGAATCCCTGCTTAGAAGCTATGTAGGGCTGGACCAGGCGGAGCTTTTGAACCTTTCGGAGGACGGCCTCGGCTTTTACCAGAGATACCGGCAGGGCTTCTCCTTCCGTACTCATCTGTACCAGGGGATGCCCATGGGGGGCTTTGAGCTTGATGATGCGGGAAATATCAGAAGAAGCGGGTATTGAAGATGTATAACGGAATGGTGGATATCACGGAAGCCGGAGCCCGGGAGCTTTTTGCCACAGCAAAGGCTCTTTCGGATTCCGTAAGAGAGATGGAGGCGGCGGAAAAAAGCCTGACGGAAGCCTATATGAGAAATGTCCGGGGGCTGGGCTATCTGAGAGGGGATATAGAGCCCTTCATCCGGCTTCAGAAGAGGGAGCTTCGGAGAAGCATCGACAATGCGGAGGGACTGATCCGGAACCTGAAGGAGATGGGGGACTGGATCCTCAGCAAGGTAGCCATGGCAAAGGCCTATACCGGCGGGGATCATGCCGGAAACCTGAAGGCAGATCCTTCGGGGCTTTTGGGTGAAGAGGAGGATCCGAATGACCCTAGGCCGGTCCGGAGCGTGCCCAGGAGCCTTCCCGGCACCATGCTGGAGGAGGAAAGGCTTGAGAATGGTGGCACGGTCTATGGGAATCCGGAGCTTCTGAACCGGTATATGTATGCGGTCCAGGGCAATGCCTATGATGAATTCCAGGGAACCTGCGGGCTCTGTGCCGTGGCGAACCTTTTAAGGATGGCAGGGGTCAATATGACGGAAAAGCAGGTCATCGACTTTGCGGCGCCTGCGGGGCTCTGTGCATTTGATCAGGGGAACGATCCGGGGGAAAACGGGGGCACGGATCATTTGGACAGGCAGTCGATCCTGGCGCATTTTGGCGTGCAGTCGGAGCTTTTTGACGTGAAGGGCTGCGGAGTGGACGAGACCTATGACCGGAAGACGGCGGAATGGACGTTGGAGCAGCTGGCCACCTTTGTCACGGAGGGAAAGGGCGTCATCGTAAATGTGAATGCATACGGGCTGTGGGGAGGCTTCGTCTGCTTTGACGATGATCCCACCAAGTATGACGACAGCCATGCGGTGCTTCTCACCGGCGTCAAAAAAGATGCCATGGGAAGGGTGGATGGCTTTTATGTATGCGACAGCGCCAATAACGGCACAAGCTATTACGACCGGGATATGATGATCGCTTCCTTAACGGATGCCCCGGCCAATGTGACCACATTTTCCCTGCGTTAGCTTCGGGGATGATCAGGTAAAAAAGCAAAACCGAAGACGTGCCTTGCATCCGGAAGGACAGGAAGAAGAGGCGGCACAGGAAAGGAGAGAGGAGATGGCACAAAAGATCGATATTACCTCCGAGGGGGCGGATACCCTTTGGAGCCTGGCAAAAAGCTTGGATCAGAGCAACGCGGATAATCAGGCGGAGGTCAGGCGCCTGGGGACGGCGTTAGATAAAAACCGTCCGGGACTTGGGTATCTTACGGGGCAGGTGGAGCAGGTGCTCTCCCAGGCGGCGGCCGCTGCCATCAAGGGAAGGGACGCATCCCACATGCTCAGCAGGAAGTCAATGGAAATGGCTAATTGGATCGCCGGGAAGGTAGGGATCCCTCCCCAGGCCATAAGCCAGACAGGTGACGTTTCGATCGAAAAATGGAGGCAGCCTATGGAAAACGGAAAATACGGACAGCTGGATCTGGTAGCCCTGCAGGAGATGAGAAAGGCAGTAAAGCGGTATGAGGAGATCATCGCGGTTAATGTGGAAAAGATGAAAAAGGCGGGGGACCTCTGCCGTACCAATATGCGAAGCGACAAGATCAGCGTCAATATGTGCGATGAGCTGGATAAGGCCTGCGGGCTTTTTAAGCAGTCTGTGGACGATGCGGCAGGACTGGTAAAAAAGCTTGACCAGGAGATCGTAGACATCCAGAACAGGGTTTGACAGAAAGGAGAAGCATGGAGAATGAGATAAGATCCACGGCGCATGATAAGGCAGTGGAGGAGGAAGCGGGGAGGCTTGTCCGGCTGGGCGTCGACCTAAACGGGGTCACGGATTTTGCTATGCGGTATATGGCATCCTGCATTACGGCAGTGAAGCGGGATCCTACCGTGGAATTTCTATTTGTGGATTACCGGTATTCCGTGGAGAGGGCAGGGGTACGCTTTGAAGGAAACCGGAATAAGGAATATCTGGACAGCTATTTTGATTTCTACCAAAACCGGCTCCCGGACCTGAAGACCCCGGAAAAGCAGGAGGCCTTTGCCCAGGTATTGACAAAGAATATCGCCGAGAGAATGAAAAAGGACTATGCCGCCTTAAGCTATCAGGTGGATTACACCCATAACGCGGCCTTTGTAGCCCTTACGATCCGCATACTGAATCCGGATTTTAAGCCTGTGGCCAGGTGGTGATTCCGGCTGGAAGGAGCGGGATGCCTTTGGCAGTGTGTTTCTGGCAGGTTACAGGATTCGCATCCGGCCGGTGTGAGTCAGAAAAAACCAAGCGATTATAGAGGAGGAAAAATGGAACCGTATGTAGACAGCCCGATCCGTGAGGCCATCCGGAAAAAAAACGAGGAACAGGCGGAGAGCGGGATAAAGGAAGAAGCGTCACGCCTGATCGCAAGCTGCAAGGAGGCCACGAGAATGGGCCAGTGCGTATTTGAAACCAACGATCAAGGAAGCGTGCAGGTGAATTTCCGAAATCCCCCAAAGCCGGGCATTGGAAAATACTTCAGAAAGCATCTGAAATTCCTCTTTACGCATTTTTTCAGCATCGGAATGCTGACCTTCTGGCCGCTCTATTTCATGATGATGGCCATCGCAGTTCCGCCTCCGAGCGATGAGATCAGCGCCTTCATCGTGCTTGCTCTCTGCCCCGTCGGCCTTTTTTTTGCCGTGCGGATCACTCTGAAGGCGATCGCCGAGGAGGATGCAAAGGAAAACAATGACGCATACATAAAGCGGATAAACGATGGAACCTGTGACTACATGCATGCGGTGGCAGAGGAGCTGAGAAGAAATGCGGAAAAGCAGACTCTTTCCGAGGTGAGGCAGTATGACCTTGATGTGGAGGATGCCAGAAACCGGCTCTTAAACTCCGGCGTATCCCTGGATAATCTGCTGGACTGCGCCATAGATTATCTGAATGACTGCTTTTCCCGGACGAATCAGGGCTCTAACATAGAAACCATTGTGCTTCCCTTCGGCTATAGCGTAAGCATGGGCGGCGTAAGCTTCCGTTCAGGAAATAACCCGACGGAGTGGTTTGCGTTTGATGCCCACCGGATGCAGAATCTGGGGACTACGCAGATGCAGGAGGGCTTTGCCCAGGGCCTTGCGGTAAAGCTTTCCGAACGGATGAAGCGGGATTTCTTCTCGGATCTGCAAAGGAAGGGCATGGACTATGAGGTACAGACGGGGCATCAGGATGCCTCTTTAAGCCTTACGATCCGGATCAAAAACCGGTATTATGTGCCGGTAAAGAAGTGGTGAAGCAGACTCTCCGATCAGACGGGGGCATAAGGAGCCAAGATGGAAGGAAAATACGGGATCGACACGGAGCTTTTCGTGAAGGCCATATCGGAAAGCCTGGAGGAATACGACCGGATGGGGCAAAGAGGAGGGGAGCGTGCCCTTCTTGGGATTTTTTATGACCTGTATCCGGAAAGGGATAGGGAGAGGGAGCTTTTTTCCCGGCTGATCCGAAACGGCATCTTCCAGGATTTCCGGTCTGCGGATCCATCAGACCGCTATGAGCAGAACCGGCTGATTTATGTCAGCAAAAAAAGGCTTGTGGAGAAGGAATTCATGCCGGAGGATCTGGTGGAGCTTCTGCTCGGGATCCTGCTGAGGAGCCTTCACTGGGAGGGGGAGCTCTTTGAATCTGCTCCGGCAGGCTCCCAGACATCGCAGGCGCCGGCTCCGTCCGCACCGAAGACACCGGAAGTCCCGGCTCCGGCATCTGCTTCGGCAGCACCGAAGGCTCCGGTCCGGACCGCTGACCAGACAGTACCGACAGCGTCCTTGCCATCCGCATCAAAAGATGACCGGTCCACTCTGGAAAAACTTGTGCAGCCTCCGGATCCGGCTCTTTTGAGAAGCATGGCTGGGAAGGACAGAATAAATCATGAATGGGAATTTGGTCCCCGGACTTCCGAAGAGGAGGTCCGGTCTTTAATCAACCGCATTCGGGATTTTGCAGAAAAAAAGGTGCCGGAGGAGTTTTCCAAAGCCTTTCATTACGGGGAGGATCCCCGGGAGGCCACACAGCCCGGCTTCCGTCCCACAGCCCTCCAGCCCGATGTACAGGCAAGAGAATGGAATAAGCTTGAACACAGCGTGAAGATCTTTACCAGGATAAATAGGGACAGTGCATATTCCCATGAGATTGCCGCCCGTTTCCTTAAGGAGGATCCGGTCCATGATGTCTATCTTGCCATAAAACGCTATCTGGACAGCTGGATCCTTGGAACCAGCAGCTTAATGCCGCGCTTTGACTGGGAACGGTGTAAGGCGCTTGAGCTCTGCCTGGCCTACCGCAGGTCGTGCTCGGAGGTTTCCTACCGAGGGGAGTCGCTCTGGGACTACATCCGGAGGATCGTCCGAAAGTACTTTGGCTATCCGCAGATTGGCGACAAGCCCCCGGATGAGATCAAGAAGAGCCATGATGCGTCCGCCTTAAGGATCGTGCTGTATACTGTCCGGCTTGAGAACAACCTGCATCTGGCAGCCAATGCCTGGACTCCGGATGAAGAGCTCCTTAAGTGTAAGGACAAGGACATCGAGGCATACAGGAAGATCAACGCGGAGCTTCTGCTGGCATCCATTCATGCCCTCTATCGACATTCCCACCCTGCAAAGGATGCACTTGAGACCCACCAGAAACTGGGTGAGATCACTCTTAAGACAGCGGGACTGGATCATGTGCCGGATGGGATCAAAGCAGATTACTGCAAAATGATGGGAGATGCTACTTGGTTCATAGCCAGGGAATGCCCGAACTGGGGCATTCACTTCAAAGGGGATGAGTTTGCAGTATACCGGCTTGCCGTTAATGGGAAAAAAAGGGCGGCCATAGGGCAGAACGAGTGTAAAGCCTATGCGGAGCTCATGGGCCTGTACCGCGATCTGGTGGAAATGTATTGTAATCCGAATGTGACGGAGGAAGACCGGAACCTGACCTGGATCAAAGAGGCCGATGCCTGGAAAACCCCTGATAAGCGGCATTCCGTGACGCCGGGTGATCTGGAAAAGGCAGTGTATTTTCTGAAGGATGCCATCGCTTTTTTCACTCCGATACATGGGCTTATGATCTTCGAAGAATTCGTGGAGGACTGCCGGAGCAAGCTTGACACCTTGAGCCGGGAAGGCACATCTTAAGAAAGGCGCAACGGAAGGCTTAAGAGGCATTCCTCAAGCGGATAAGGAGGAGCCGGCCTTCTCTTACGGAGATCCGGGCTTCCTGTCCGGGGAGGACTTCGTTGCTGATGCCGTACTGGTATTCTGCGGTGATCCGTCCGCCGCTTAAGGGGTATTTTGCGCCGGTGATCTCGATCCCTGAGGCTTCCTCACCGGTACAGATCAGGGAGAAGAGAGGGAAGCGTTCCGGTACAGAGGCCGGCCTGCGGGAGACGATCTCCATCTCGGAAAGGTCATCCGCCATCAGAGCTTTACAGCCAAGGGTATCCAGCATCAGCAGGATGGAGAGATTTCCCAGAGTATGGTCCAGCCTCTGTCCGATGACCCCCAGGAAAAGAAAGCTTTGATACCCTCTCCGGAGACATTCCTTTACCGCAAATACGCTGTCTGTGTCGTCTTTTTCCCTGGGAAGGACGATGATCTCAGTGTCAAGCTCCGGCTTTTCGATGGAATCAAAGTCCCCGACGATCAGATCCGCCGGGATCCCCAGGCCTTCCGCATGTCTGAACCCACCGTCGCAGCAGACCACATAGTCATCCGGCCGGAGGTAGCGCCGCATCGTCTCATAATCCTTTATCTCAGCCTGCCCCAGTATTAGACAGCGCCTGTTTTCCTTCTTCCCCATGGCTTCACTTTCCGTAGCTTCATTTCCCATAGCAGTATCATACAATCATTCCAATTCTGCGTCCAGCCGCTTACCGTGCCTTGGTGTTTCCTAAGGAGCCTCTTACCGCGAACACGCGGAGATTGCCGCCTGCGTACCTTTGCACAGCATCGATCCGGAGAGGGCTGCTTGATTGAAGTGAAACTGTTCGCTTGGGGGTCGCCGGAAAAATGATATCTGCCGGCGCTCGGTCGTTTCTAAGCTCGACCATCGTCTCATGACAAAATTTCGCTCGGCGCTGTTCCGGTCTTGCGCCAGGCCGGTTTCCCACAGGGCTATAGCCTTTGTGGCGCAAGCCCGGCCTTCGCACTCGCGAAATTTATGAGACTCGGTCTCGCATAGAAATACCGGCATTAGGGCCTTGCAGATATCATTTTCCCCGGCTCCCCCTTCACACAGCAAATTATATCCGGCTCAGCCTGCGCAACGAATAAATGAAGCATAGAACATGAGGGGATATTATATGTTTGAAGCAGTCTTCGTTTGCTTCAATATATTTTGCGAAGGGTGAGCCACCAAGGGCCTTGACGTTTCCTAAGGAGCCTCTTACCGCGAACACGCGGAGATTGCCGCCTGCGAAGACTTGCAAGATCAGCCGTCATGCGAGACAACACGCTTTTAAGTTGGCTCGCATGGCTGAGATTGCATAGTCGGAGCCGGCGGGAATCTCCGCATTAAGTGAGCGGTGAGGCGACGTGGAAATGCAAGGCCCGCGGGCGGCGTATCTTTGCTCGCCAAGCTGAGATTGCATAGTCGAAGCCGGCGGGAAGCTCCGCATGAAGTGAGCGGTGAGGCGACGTGGAAATGCAAGGCCCGCAGGCGGCGCATCCTACGATCGAAAGAGGGCCGGGCAGGGCGAGAGTGCAGATCTCGGGGCGCGGCGTAGCATTGCAAAAAG
>JAILLN010000047.1 GCA_024693135.1 Lachnospiraceae bacterium
GACCAGCTCTGTCCGTCCACGCCGATGCCGCGGATCTCCTCCGCTTTGACATCCGTCTCCGAAAAGATTCTGCGGATACTGTCGCAGATTCCCTCCATCCAGTCCTCCGGGTTCTGCTCTGCCCAGCCGGGCTTCGGGCGAAATACCTCATATTCCGCGCTTTTGGCGGCAGCCACCTTTCCTTCCGGCGTGAAAGCCGCGACCTTGCAGGAACTGGTACCGATATCGATTCCAAGCAGAAGATCTCTCATCATAACCTCCGTATCTCTCCTTCCCGGCCATGCCGACGGTTGTATCTTACCACAAAGCGAAACGTTTCGTCAACCGTTTTTCTCTCGCCCTTTGTGACCTCTTTCCATATCTGAATGTGCCATTTACGAAACGTTTTGTGAATATTTCCAAGGTCTTTATACCGTCTTTGCATCACGGAGTTCGGCTTCTTTCTTCTCCCTGTAAATCTCTTCCCTGCTCTTTTCAGATAAGTCAATCATTACGTTGTCCTCTCTTTCTTTTTTGTGCGCCGTATCCGGCAATTTATGGTTAAAAAAGACGGAGACGATAATCTTAAAAAGATAATCGCCGCCGTCTGCGGTACCAATACTATTAACTTTCCAATATGGATATATACAGAGTCTGAAAGTTCCTATAATGCAGACATTTAGTCATTATTTTTCTTCAAAGAGATCATCCGGAACAATCTGTCCGCCGATTATACTGTTATATTTCCCTTCTTTAAGCCCATATGCTGTCACCTGCACAAGGATCCGTTCATTGTCATACTTTTGGAAGCAGGGATAGATATTCTTCTCGATATCATCAAAATACAGCAGCGCAAATTTGATCACCTTTTCCGGCAATAAATCCTTCATTCGTTCAGTCCATAACAGTAATACTGCTTTTAATCATTCCCATCCAGCAGCTGTATGGTACGTTTTCGACGGTATGAGGTACAAATGTGAGATGGTTCTCGCCTTCATGCAGTTTCAGATCAATGTCATACGCCGGAACCAGGATCTCTCCGTTGCATCCGTTCAGCTTTCCTACTGGCACAACGATCGTCCAGTCCACCGGGATTCCCTGCCTGACGGTAATCGCCGGATAGGAGCCATAGTCGATCTCCGAGCGGATATATTGCGTTCCATCCTTTACGACAGCCATTTCTGAATAACTGCTTTTCTGGGGGATAAGGGAGATTCCGGAAAGCGCAAGCCCATCCGTAAGCATATGTATCCCCATGATAAAAATGATAACGGCTGAAACGGACAGCATATATTTTCGGTACTTCTGATTCAATTTTCCTGCAAGAAAGCCAAACCCGAACATCAAAGGTACCGTACCCAGGCTGAACATCAGCATGGACAAAGCTCCTTTGAAAGCGCTCCCTGTCCCCAGTGCATAGATCTGCATCGACTGCAGAGGACCGCAGGGCATCAGGCCGTTCAGAAGCCCTACAATAAAGGAGGATCTGGACCGAGCCCTTCCGGCAGCCCAAAGATACAAACCTTGGGGAAGCCTGAGATTAATGATCCTGGTTAGTTTAAAGACTCCAAGCATATTCAGGGTCATGACCAGCATAAGGCCCCCTATGATGATCGGAAGAATTCCCCTGAGTGTCCCGCTTAAACCTACCGTCTGGCTGATCGCTCCGCAAACAGCGCCGGTCAATGTGTAGGATATGATTCGGCCGGTGTTGTAAAGAGTGTTAGAAACAGCGACTTTCCCGCTTCCCTCTGATGAAGCTGCAGCCTGCGTCAAATTGATCCCGCCGCACATGGCTATACAATGAATGCTTGTCATAAGCCCGATCAGAAAGAGCATTCCAAGTTCCATCGTGCTTTCAATGGAAGGGAACTGGTTAAAAACATTGATCCATCCCAGCCGTCTAGCGATGATATACAAAGAGAGCAGGATAATCAGGACGGACACGATCTGTATGTACGCACCTTTTTCTTCTGTTGAATAACCTTCGGAAACAACCACTTCACACAGTTTGGATATACTTGTACTCTCAGGGTCAAATATGACAGTCGCTTCTCCGCGTCGGAAGCTTGCTTCAGCAGATTCAACACCGCTGATTCCTTTTAAAGCAGATACGATCCTTTCCTCGCAGTGCGGACAGAACATGCCTTTAATTCTGATCGTTGCTTTCGCATTCTTACCCATCAGTGTTCTGCCACCTTGTTAAACAGTTCTTCATATTGGGCCAACAGATCTGTGTGGATGATGATCCCTTCTTTAGTCTTTGTGAAAACCGATTCATTCAGCATAATCGGATGACATCCGCCTCCCGGACTGTCCAATACATTCAGCGGAAAAGTCAGCCCGCAGTTGTTGCACTGCAGCTGGTCTCCTTTTTGGATGTAATACGCACCCGGTGCCCCATTGCACGACTGACAGATACCCAATACGATCTTGATTTCTCCGTCCTCTCCGATTCTTGCAAGAAGTTCAATCTTGCTTTCTTCAATCGGACGAATGAAGGACACCTTTTCTGTACTGAGCTCTGTTTTTCTGATCAGAAGATCCTTGTCACTCCCGGTGATCACATCACTGTCAGAAACAACTGCAGGAGACTCCGATACGGAGGTTCCTTTTCCCTCGTTTCTATCGCGAAATATCAGCACCACGATAACAGCAGTGATCACTGCTGTGACAGCTATTACGGGCAAAACCCATTTTTTCATAATAACTTTACCTGCCTTTTCCTACGCTTTCTATGCTCAGATCATTAATGATTTCTCCGGCGATCAAAAACCCTGCTACAGCCGGGACAAAAGCAGTGCTTCCGGGGATATCTCTGCGTTCCGTACATTTATGCTGTGCACCGGGAGGACAGATGCAATTTGTCAGACAAACCTTATCATCATCAATTAAATCAAATGCCCCGATACCGCTTCGAACCAATGCCTCGCATACATAGCCTCCTACCCCGCCGATCCCAAAGACAGCTATTCTTTTGTTATACAGCCTTTCCATGACTTCCTGTCCCAGAAGAAGTTGTGTCCTTGAAAACTGGTTCAGCATGTTTAAGTATTCTCCTTGCATCAGTATTCTTCAAGAAAACTGTGCTTTATTCCATTCTTTTTATATGCAACCACAGTATCAAGATTCACGTTTTCAACACTGTTGAATATATTTGACTCTATATACGGATTATCCTTCTTAAGATTAGCAATGAGATTCTTGATCTCCAGACTTTTTGATGAGGTGGTGCCATCCTCGTGACAACTTGTACATGTATCGGTGAAATGACAGGCACATTGAAGAAAATGCAGATCATTATGATCACGCCATGAGCAGATATCAGCCTCCCTCATCAGATACATGGGACGGATAAGTTCTATCCCCTCAAAATTCTTACTGTGAAGTTTAGGCATCATAGTCTGTATCTGGGCTCCATAGAGCATCCCCATCAAGATGGTTTCGATCACATCGTCATAATGATGTCCCAGTGCGATTTTATTGCACCCGAGTTCTTTTGCCTTACTGTACAGATATC
>JAILLN010000052.1 GCA_024693135.1 Lachnospiraceae bacterium
TAACATTTGCAAAGATTGGGTTATTTACATTCGGCGGTGGCTATGCAATGATCTCGCTTATCGAGAATGCCTGCTTGCTATCAGCGAAAGCACTCCCGGACCAATTATGGTAAATATGGCCACATATATAGGAAGTGTAAAGGGAGGATTACTTGGCGCGATAATTGCTACCACAGCAGTTGTATTACCTGCTTTTCTCATCATTTTGCTTATAATGGCAGCAATAAAGAAATTTCTTCAAAACCGATTGGTCAAGGCTGCTTTATCTGGATTAAAGCCATGTATTATAGGGATCATCCTGGCAACAGGTATATTTATGATTATAAAGAACTGCGGTCTTGTTTCCTGCGGCATGCCTGATTTTCTTACGATAGGCCTTACCGGTGTGATCGCACTGATATATTTTGGCTCGAGAAAAGTCATGAAAAAAGGATTAAGCCCCATCATGCTTATTTGCTTTTCGGCATTTGTGGGAGCTGTGGCATACATGTTATAGATGGAACATTAACTCGGAATAGAAATTATTTTACAGCATAATAGAGGAACCGCTGTCAACCACGAAAAATAAAATAGCCTTTCAGTATTATTGGCTAAAGAAATTTCAGTAAAACTTACGAAGGAGCAATATGAATAATCCATGGGAAGAGATCCGTTTGGATGATTATGAGAATCATATGAGTCTTGATTCCGTAAAACAACGCCAAACCATGAATTTCATACTATGCACAAAGTACCGTCATTGATAGAATCCAGGATCGGAAGCATGCTCTACCCCCTGAGAACTGCGCCTTTATCCATAGAATAGATAATGTGCTTTTTAGCCACGCCGGCCTCACAGAGAGATTTGTGCACAGACATTTAGTGAGGGCGGACATGATTTGGATTCTATGTTATGGAAGATAAATGAAATGGGTGAGTATGAATTATGGGAAGAGGACTCTCCGATCTAGGCCAGGCCACAATAATCCTCAAATATACCCCCATATAGCTTGCACAAATATGCATATAGTGATAAGTTCATAAAAGCAGTTACTGACCTGAATAAGGAAATCGCCGGCAACTGTGGAAAATGAGTAATATTTTTTATACTATGCTCGACGAAGTGGTTCATATTGTTTTTTTATCAGGTGTCTCTTTGTTTAATGAATACTCTCAGGATAACAGGAGGTAAAAAATGCACGGATTAAAAAAGGAAAACAAAAGGATAACTTTCATCTTATTGATTTCGATCATTTCACTGGCCCTGTCAGGATGCAATATAAACATAAGCCAAAACAATACTCCCGATCAGGGTATAACCGGCAGCTCGGATACAGCCGGCAGCTCGGATACAGCCGGCAGTTCGGATGTGGCCGACAGCCTGGATGCAGTCGATTATTCCGATGAGAATAACTGGGCGTACTTCGGAATAGGAGAAGATAAAGCGGCCGATCTTTTTCTCATATGCCCGACTGTTGATATGAACGATGAATATAATATGTCTCTCGATGATGAAACGACCAAACAGAAGTTTACGGGAGCTCTTAACATGGAGAGGGGGATATATGAAGACAGCACCAGGATGTATGCGCCTTTCTATAAGCAGGCGGCAATGAAGGTATATGATCTTGACAGTGATGAACGGGAACAGTATATGCAGATAGCATACAGTGACATTTCTACGGCATTTAACTATTATCTGGAAAATGAAAACGAAGGCAGACCGATCATTCTTGCCGGATTTTCGCAGGGCGCCGATATGTGTTACAGGCTGCTGGAAGAGTACTTTGGAAACGATGAACTATATAACAGGCTTGTGGCCGTATATGCGATCGGCTGGCCCTGCACCGAAGAGCTGGTTGACAGGTATCCTCAGATAAAGCCCGCCGCATCGGCTGATGACATTGGGACGGTCATAAGCTTTGACTGTGAGGCCGAGGATGTGACCGGAACCTTCATATGTCCGGAAAATGTTAAAGCCTTCACGATCAATCCGCTTAACTGGAAGACCGATTCAACCGCAGCTGACAGATCATTAAATGAAGGAGCCTGTTTTACGGAATACAGCGGAGCGATCGTCAGTGAAACAGATGAACTGTGCGGCTGCTATATCGATGAAAAACGCGGCGTATTAAAGGTGACGGATATTTCTCCCAAGGACTATCCCGCACATCTGAAGCTCCTGCCCGAAGGAGCTTATCATATATATGACTATCAGTTCTTCTACAGGAACCTTCAGGAAAATGTGGCAAACAGGATTGATATTTTCAAAGATTCAGGATCTGACAAGGCGGCTTCGGGCAATAGGATCTATTTTGCCGCACCTCTTTTCAGCGAGGCCGAAAGGGAATACAACCAGAAAATAGTCAATATCCTTGAAAGTCATGGCTACGAAGTGTTCCTGCCTCAGCGCGACGGCTTTCTTGCTCCCGAACTTGAAGGTAAAACCGAAGAAGAGAAGACAGAGATCATTTTTCAAAAAGATAAAGAGGAAATTCTTAAGTCGGATATAGTATTTGCGCTGCTGGATGGAAGAGTTCCCGATGAAGGAGCATGCATTGAGCTTGGTATTGCTTATGCAAACGGCAAAAGATGTTATGGGTTTAAAAGTGATGCAAGATCGGTGGAAGCCGACATGGATCTTAATCCGATGATAGCCGGATGCTGCACAAAAATCTTTTATAATCTTGACGGAGAAGAACTGGTAAGATCTTTGGAAGATTACCTTGAACACAATCGGTTATAGGACTGAAAATCTTACCGTATAAAAATATCCCCTTGAGGGTTTCCATGCATTATATGGCTTACCCTCAAGGATATCTGTAATGCGCTCACAAGCATGTCCATTCCCATATGGATTGCAGGCATGACGCATTCTGTCATACTCTCCTTTATCCTCAGGCAAACGCTTAATAGCTTCGATTTGGACTTTTAAAAGTTCTCAGTAGTGGAATTGGAAGCCTTGCATACCTGTTCATGTATTGGAAAACAAGAAACCTGTGGGCAATTGCGATATCTCATGGTCTGTTTGATTATCTCATTGAGTTTCCGAAGGTACTGTTTGCAGATCCGATGGCCGCATCCAATACGCAGGATTATGTAAGCATGACCGGAAATCTGGCACTGGTCAATTTGGGAACTCAGCTTATGCTCATAGTTATTGATGGAGCCATTTGCATATGGATATGGAAGAAGCATATGAAAGATGTTGATTTTGAAGAGATACGTAAAACCTGGTGATCTTGGAAGTATAGGATTGGATATTTAGATAATATGAAAAGATTCATTTTAGTGTTGGGAATGAAAAAGGAGAAATTACATCCCTAAAAGCTTTTTCGCGGTGGGCGTGGCGGCAAGGCCTCCCTTCGCGGTTTCCCTGAGGGAATCCGGCAGCGCATCGCCAACCTCTCTCATGGCATCCAGACACTCATCTGCCGGTATCTTTGATTTGATCCCGGCAAGCACCATATCCGCACATGAGAATGCCAGCATGACTCCCGTGGCATTTCTTTTTATACAAGGGATCTCGACCAGTCCTCCGACCGGATCGCAGACCAGTCCGAGCTGGCTAGCTATGACCAGGGCACACGCATCTGCACACTGCCCGGGAGTTCCTCCCATGAGTTCCACCAAAGCGGCGGATGCCATAGCGGAAGCACTTCCGCACTCCGCCTGACATCCGCCCTCTGCTCCGGCAATGCTTGCCCTTGACGCAATGACCATTCCAAATGCACCTGCAGTAAACAATGACATGATGGCATCCTTTTCGGATACTCCCCTGTCCTCACACATGGAAATAAGGCACCCCGGGATGATGCCGCAGGATCCGGCTGTGGGAGCTGCAACTATCCTGCCCATGGCGGCATTGCAGCCTGAAACGGATAAGGCTCTTGACATGGCACCCGCAAGAAAAGGACCGCAAAGCGTGTTTTTGCTGTCCGCATACTTCTTCATGAGGAAACCTTCCCCGCCGGTCAGCCCGGACATCGACTTTAAGTCCTTTTTCCCGCCGGTTATGACGGACTGCTTCATGACATCAAAATCGATCTCCATCTTTTCCAAAAGCTCAAGCTCGGGCTTGTCCATGGAGGCGGCCTGGTCCTTCAATACAACCGTACTTATCTTTTCATTGCTTTTTACTGCCGCATCAACAAGTTCCTGTATGGATTCATATTTCATTACAGCCTCCGAATCAGTATTGCGTTTATTACATGATTGATCTTTCTGATATCCTCGATAAGAGTTTCCGGCGGAAGGTTATCGGTTTCGATCGTCATAATCGCTTCTCCGCCCTTTTCCTGCCTTGATAGGCTGAAGTTGGAAATGTTCAGATCCTCATACTGCCAATGCATCATATTGGTCACATTTGCGATGACGCCGGGTTTATCCATATGCATGACAAGGATGGTATTGCTGCTTCCGTTGAAATCAACCTTCAGGCCGTTGACTCTGCTTACGGTGATATTTCCTCCGCCTATGCTGGAGGCGAGGACCTCGCCGCTCTTTCCGTCAGAGGTTACATAGTCTATTTTTGCCGTATTGGGATGAGCGCCTCGGATATCTTCATTAGTAAAGGCATAATCAAGACCGCGGTCTTTTGCGATGTTCAGAGCATCCTTTACCTCCGGAGAATAACTGTGAAACCCCATGATACCGGCCAAAAGCGCTTTGTCAGTGCCGTGGCCTTTGCCTGTCTTTGCAAAAGAGCCCGAAAGAGTTATACGGATCTTTACGGGATCATGTCCGTCACAGAGCTTGTTTACGACCCTTCCGATCCTCACTGCGCCGGCTGTGTGTGAACTGGAGGGTCCGATCATCACGGGACCTATAATATCAAACACATTCATTATGATTCCTCCTCAAGGTCAACCTTTGTCGTGCCTCCAAGGAAGGTCGGAAGGCTTTTTCCGTTTTTCCGCCACTGACTGTATTCCGCTGTTGCGGTGAAAAGCACGTCTCCCGAAGAATTCATCGCAGTTTCAAATGAATCCTGGATGACATTGATGATATAACCTACTCCGACCATTGCCATTGCCGTATCCTGAGTTATCCCGAAAAGTGAACAGGCCATGGGGATGAGCAGCAGTGACCCGCCGGCCACTCCGGATGTTCCGCATGCAGCCAGGGTGGCAAGGAAGGAAAGGATGATCGCCGATCCCAGATCCACGTCAACTCCCACCGTATTTGCTGCGGTCATCGTCATGATCGTAATAACTACCGCCGCCCCGTCCATGTTTATGGTGGATCCCAAAGGTATCGATACCGAGTAAATATCTTTGTCAAGGCCAAGCTTTTTGCACAAAGCGATATTAACCGGGATGTTTGCGGCCGAAGAGCGCATGAAGAAAGCCATGAAACCGCTTTCCTTCAGGCAGCGGAAAACAAGGGGATAGGGATTGGTTCTGATCATCAAAAATACGAGGATCGGATTGACCACAAGTGTAACGAAGAGCATGGTTCCCACCAGCAACAAAAGCAGCTTTCCGTAATCAATGAAAATGGACATCCCGCTTTCGGATATGGTCGCATAGATCAGGCCAAGGATACCGAAGGGCGCAAGGTTTATTATCCATGAAACAAGTTTTGAGAAGGCAGATGACAGGTCGTTGATTACCGTTTTTGTCGCTTCACCTGCCAGATTTCTGAAAATGATCCCGAGGAGGATCGCCCAGAAAAGGATACTCACATAGTTTCCCTTGGAAAGTGCATCGACCGGGTTGCTTACTGTACTAAGCAGAAGATTCTGAAGCACCTCTCCGACGCCTGACGGTGCCGAGCTTACATCGGCAGTGCCTGTCATCTTGACGGTGAGAGGGAACAGAAAGCTTGCAGCCACGGCAGTTATGCCGGCAATAAGAGTGGAAAGAAGATACAGGATGATCACAAGTGAGAACCGTCGGTCAAAGCCTTTATTCCCCTGAGTCAATGAGGAGATAATAAGAACGAAAACAAGGATCGGAGCCACAGCCTTTAACGCTCCGACAAACAGCTTTCCAAGGACCGGGATCACCGGTGTCCCGGGGATCAGGAGTCCAAGGATCACGCCGATGACAAGACCCGCGATGATGCGCAGGATCAAGCTTGTCTCATTGTATTTTTTTATTATCTTCATGGCGGGTTTCCTCCTTAATACAACCAGGAAATTCTATATCAGTATAACATGAATCCCGCCATATGGGTATCGGCCGGTTTCGGACTGAAGATCCTGATCCCTTACATTAACCCCCTGACAGCGTCATACAATTTTTCATAACGTCCGAAGGTCTCCATATACTTCTCATGATATTCCGGCCTCGGCTCGTACTTTTTTATTTTCTCTACCATTTTATCCGTTGCTTCCTCCAGATCCTTAAACACACCGATGGCTATTCCCGTAAGCATTGCAGAGCCAACCGTTCCGGCATCAACCGTTCTGAGTGCGATCACAGGAAGCCCCAGCATATCTGCCTTCATCTGCATCCAGACCGCAGAACGGGCTCCGCCTCCCGTCGCGTGGATTATTTTAGGCTTGGCACCGGCCTTGATCACGTTTTTATAGTTAAGATACATTTCATAGGTAACGCCTTCCATACATGAACGGTAAATATCGCTTACCTTGCTGTCTGTGGTTAGTCCCAGGATCGCGCCCTTTGAACCGGTATCCATATATGGTGTAGCTGCCCCGGCGAAATGAGGCAAAGTAAGCATTCCCGAAGGTCCCTCCGGATCAAGCCCCAAGGCGCGCCTGCTGCAGGCATATTCCTTTTCAAGATACTCATTGACAGAGAGAGATCCGGCTTCTCCCAGCTCCTTTTCCTTTTTGGCAAGATTGGATGTACACCACTGCATCAGGGCACCGCCCGTGTAGGTAAAAGCGTAGGTAACATACTTTCCAGGGATCACATAAGGCACAATAACGTATTTTCCCGGCATCATTTTCTTTACTTCAGGCTTCCCGTCAAATACAGGGGTCAGGCATTGAACCGTTCCGGCTCCGTCTACCGCTATATTTTCATCAAAGGCCCCTGCGCCGATGCACGCAGCCACCTGATCCTGGGCTATTGATACAATGTGAGTTTCATTTGACAGACCGGTTCTCTTTGCCGCCTTATCCGTGATCAGGCCTGCATCTGTTCCGGTCGGCACCGGGTCCGAAAATAGAGCTTTATCCAGGCCTGCCGCATCAAGCATCTCGCCACTATAGCAAAGATCATTGATATCAAAGGCCATGCTTCTCGTGGCCAGCGAATAATCGATCTGAGCATTTCCGGTTAAAGAGAATACGACATAATCCTCCATCTGAAATATGTGTCTGGTCTTTTCAAAGATCCCCGGATCATGTTTTTTTCTCCACATGATCTTCGGAAGACCGTACATTTCATGGGCAGTAATACCGGTGATCCCTGCAATTTTTTCAAGTCCGAGTTTTTCAACCAGCTCATGGCATTCTTCTTTTCCACGAGGGTCTGTATATAACATCGCGGGGGAAAGGGGATCGCCATCCTCATCCGTTATGACAAAGGTCTCTCCAAAGCTTGTGACACCTATGCCTGCTATATCCGGATATTCATGTGCCATATCGTTGATCACGGCATGCACTCCTTCCATGAGGGCTCCCACATCGATCTCATGGCCGCCCACATTTCTGCGTACCGGGTAATCTCTATATGATTTTCCGAGCTCTGATCCGCTTTCATCAAACACCGTAAGCTTACAGCCCGTTGTTCCTATATCAAGTCCTGCGATCTTCATACCAATTCTCCTGTATTGATCGATATCATCCCGCTCATAGCCAAGATGGGTGGCAAACGCTTCCTATAGCAGGCATCCCTTTGTAAGATCATTCAATTCCGGCAAAGATCTTCATTGCAGTTTTTACGTTTTCCTTCATGGCTTTCCGGGCAGCCATAAAGACCGATGAGAAAAATACCGGCTCACCTTCCTTAAGACCATTCAGATAGTCGATCACGGCAGCTCCGCCGGCTTTATCCATGTATGTGAAATAATTGATCTTTCTAACGCCTGACTCGACTGCCTTATGATAATCCTCCGCGCTTACCCCGGAACCCCCATGCATGACAACGGGGATATTGCCGGTTTTTTTCCGGACATTTCTTACTACATCAAAATCCAGCTTGGGCTCGGTAAGATATAGGCCGTGGGTGGTTCCAAATGAACAAGCCAAAGCATCAATTCCCGTTTCGGCAACAAACTTCGCGGCAAGATCCGGATCCGTGTAGATCTTTGTATCATCCTCTGCACCGGCTCCATCATTTCCCGTACCGGATTCCCTCCTGCCCATGGAACCAAGCTCCGCCTCCACCGATACGCCATATTTCCCCGCCATCTCTACAGCCTTTTTTGTATTCTCGAGGTTCTCCTCATAAGCAAGCACTGAACCATCATACATGATCCCAGTAAAACCGATCTCCAGAGACGTCTGTAAATAGTCAAGCGTCTCACCATGATCAAGATGCACACATACAGGAACGGCTGCCTTCTTTGCCATCTCTACCATGATCGGCCCTATGGTGGCAAGCGGGATCCAAGGCTCATGGCATTGGGCAAATTGAATGATGACCGGCAGTTTGAGCTCCTCGGCCGCTTCAAGCTCAGCTTCGACAGCCTCAAGGCAGGATGCATTGAAAGACCCGACAGCAATGTTCTTCTCTTCTGCCATACCCATGATTTCTTTTAGCGTAACCAGCATTTTTATTCCCTCCTCTAAACACCGGAAATGATTTATTTTTCGTTTGAGGTGACATCTTAAGGATATCGGATTGATGAAAATAAAAATAGGCAATAATGTTCAAAAAACTGTAAATTTGTATTATAATGTGCTATTGTTTCGGCCATGCTATCCGGGAGGCTTATATGGATCAGATTTCATTAACACTGAATAAAGACCATCTCCTCTCCTTTTTTAAGGCTTTTCATACTTTGACGGGGATAAAGATCGCCCTCTTTTCGGAATCCGGAAAAGAAATCCTTTCCTATCCGGAAGCGCATTGTCCGTTTTGCGGTTATATCCGTTCCAGCGAAGCCGGAAACAATAACTGTGAGATCAGTAACAAGAAATCATTTGCACGCTGCCAGAAAACAAAAAAGATTGAGATATTTCACTGCCACGCCGGATTAATTGAGACTACGGTTCCGCTTATCGATACGGATGCGGTCATTGGATATATCATGTTTGGCCAGATAACAGACAATCCGGATAAAACAAGCCTGCGAAACACTCTGTCCAAATCCATCCAAAAGGTTGTACATCAGCCGGGAGAAATCGATGCATCTGTTTTTAATGTGGTTTATAAGAATCACGAACAGATCAATGCCACGGCCAAAATCCTCGAAGCCTGTACCTTATATGTGCTTCTAAGCAACATGATCTCTCTGCGAAACGAGAGTTTTACTGAAAACCTGAATCTGTTTTTGTTATCTCATTTATCAGAGGATCTGTCAGTAGACAGGCTGACGGAAGAATTCAATATCAGTAAGAATAAACTCTATGACAGCGTCTCAAAGACCATGGGTGTCGGGATCGCAAAACATATTAAAAATCTTAGACTTGAAGAAGCAAAAAGGCTTCTTGTAGAAACGGACATGACGATAGTTCAGATTGCTTATCAGGTTGGTTTTACAGACTATAACTATTTCTGCCGGGTGTTCAAAAAGGAAATCGGCATACCGGCCGGGAAATACCGGAGCATGAATGACTCAGGAGACAGGAGATACAATCGATTGTAATAATAGGAGGGAATAAAGAAATGAAAGTTCCGGAGATCGGTGATGCTACATGCGATCATCATGAGCATGAAGGACATGGTGGGCATGGATGCGGTCATGTGATTCCCTCGGATTGCTGGAATTCAAGGAGGGCAAGCCGAGCCTGACCCTGAAACAGGGCTCCTATGACCGGCTCTACTATTCCATCTATTCGGAGCTGGCGGCCAATCCTTACTATGCCGCGACGGAAAAGATCACCTGGAGCGGAAGCGGAGGAGTGACGGTAAAGAACGGGGTGGTCTATGCAAAGAAGGTCCCTAAGAACGGCAAGACGGCGAAGGTGACCCTGAAGTGCGTCAAGAGCAAGATCGAGCTGCCGGTGACAGTAAAGTAAAAGCGGTCCATTCAGTCCCTGAAGGAAACCGGAGGGGCTGATGCAGGCCGGATAAGGCTGGGGCACCTGGGAGAGATCCCGGGTGCTCCTTGTCATTACTGGACTTCACCGGGCAGGGGATGCATCGGCCTGCGTTGACAAGAAAAGCTCATGCGTTTATTATGATTTTATCGCTTTAAAGCGTTTAAGAGACCGAAGATAAGAAATATTCATGGGGGAGAAACCAAAAATGCCGATCACAGAATTGTTGGAAAAAAACTGCAGGGAATATGGCGGCGATGTGGCTCTTGTCGAGCTGAATCCGGCCATTACGGACTCCAGGAGGATGACCTGGAAGGAATATGACCTGATCCAGCCGGAGACCTCAAGGCCCTACCGCAGGGAGATCACATGGAAGATATTTGATGAGAAGGCAAACCGGTTTGCCAATCTTCTTCTTTCCCGGGGGATCAAGAAGGAAGATAAGATCGGGATCCTGTTGATGAACTGCTTGGAGTGGCTTCCGATCTATTTCGGCGTGCTGAAGGCAGGCGCCATCGCAGTACCGCTGAATTTTCGGTATGCTTCCGATGAGATCGAGTATTGCGTCAATCTGGCCGAGGTGGACATCCTGGTATTCGGGCCGGAATTCATCGGCCGGGTAGAGGAGATCGCAGAAAGGATATCCAGGAACCGGCTCCTGTTTTATGTGGGAGAAAACTGCCCTACCTTTGCGGAAAGCTACAATATGCTTACGGCAGACTGTTCTTCGGAGGCGCCGGAGATCAAGATAACCGATGATGATTATGCGGCGATCTACTTCTCCTCAGGCACCACGGGATTTCCCAAGGCTATCCTGCATAGGCACAGGGCTTTGATGCATTCGGCCGTGGTGGAGCAGAAACATCACGGGCAGACCAAGGAGGACGTATTCCTGTGTATCCCGCCCCTGTATCATACCGGGGCAAAGATGCATTGGTTCGGAAGCCTTCTGTCCGGAGGCAAGTCGGTGCTCTTAAAGGGCACGAAGCCGGATGTCATCCTGGATGCGGTATCCAGGGAGAAGTGTACCATTGTATGGCTTCTCGTGCCCTGGGCGCAGGACATCCTGGATGCCCTGGACCGGGGAGACCTGAAGAAGGAGGACTATGAGCTGTCCCAGTGGAGGCTAATGCATATCGGCGCACAGCCTGTGCCCAAATCCATGATCCACCACTGGCTGGAGTATTTCCCGGATCATCTTTATGACACAAACTACGGGCTTTCGGAATCCATCGGGCCCGGCTGCGTCCACCTGGGCACGGAAAACGTGGATCATGTGGGAGCCATCGGCGTGCCCGGCTACGGCTGGGAATGCAAGATCGTGGACGAGAAGTGGAAGGAAGTGAAGCAGGGCGAGGTCGGCGAGCTTGCGGTAAAGGGTCCCGGGGTCATGGTCTGCTATTATAATGATGAGGCGGCCACGAAAGAGGTCCTGGACGGAGAGGGCTGGCTTTATACCGGGGATATGGCCATGCAGGATGAAGAGGGCTTTTACTATCTGGTAGACCGAAAGAAGGATGTGATCATTTCCGGAGGAGAGAATATCTATCCGGTACAGATCGAGGATTTCCTGCACGGATTTGAGCCGGTGAACGACGTGGCGGTGATCGGTCTTGCGGATAAGCGCCTGGGAGAGATTTCCGCCGCCATTATCCAGGTGAAGGAAGGCTTTACATGCACCGAGGAGGAGGTCATGGAATTCTGCCAGAAGCTCCCGAAGTATAAGAGGCCGAGGAGGGTGATCTTTGCCGAGGTGCCAAGGAATGCCACCGGCAAGATCGAGAAGCCGAAGCTCAGGGAGATCTACGGCGGAAAGAACCTGGTGGCCGCAGAAAACAATTCCTGATTTATGTGTTATAATCAAGATCAGGCAATGTCCTTAGGATAAAGGACGGCGAAAAATAATGCGGTAAGGAGATCGGTAATGAAAACATATCTTGTGACGGGAGGAGCCGGCTTTATCGGATCCAATTTCATCCACTATATCCTGAAGAAATACGGGGACAGCATCCGCGTGGTCAATCTGGATGCCCTGACCTATGCGGGAAACCTGTCTAATCTGGAGGACGTATCGGGCCGGGATAATTATGAATTCATCAAAGCAGATATCCGGGATGCTGAAGCTGTCCGGGAGATCTTCAAGACCCATGATGTGGATGTGGTGGTGCATTTTGCGGCGGAAAGCCATGTGGACCGGAGCATCCGTACCCCGGAGGTATTTGTGGAAACCAATGTGCTGGGCACCTGCGTGATGCTGAATGCGGCAAGGGAAGCCTGGGAAAAGGAGGACGGCGGCTTTAAGGAGGGAAAGAAATTCCTTCATGTCTCTACGGATGAGGTATATGGCTCCTTAAGCGATCCGGGGGAGTATTTCTATGAGACCACCCCCTATGCCCCCCACAGTCCTTATTCGGCCAGCAAGGCATCCTCGGATTTTTTGGTAAAGGCTTATGTGGATACCTACCATTTCCCTGCAAATATCACAAACTGCTCCAATAACTACGGCCCTTACCAGTTCCCGGAAAAGCTGATCCCGCTGATGATCAATAACGCCCTGAAGGGCAGGGATCTGCCGGTATATGGGGATGGGAAGAACGTGCGTGACTGGCTTTATGTGGAGGATCACTGCAAGGGGATCGATATGGTGATCGAAAAGGGCCGGATCGGAGAGACCTACAATATCGGCGGGCATAACGAAAAGGAAAATATCGAGATCGTAAGGATCATCTTGGACACGATCCAGGAGCTGCTTACCCAGGGGGATGATAGAAGGGAAATGGCCCAAAAGAGCAGGATCAAATTCATCGAGGACAGGAAGGGACACGACAGGCGCTATGCCATTGCCCCAGATAAGATCAGCTCTGAGCTGGGATGGAAGCCGGAAACCATGTTTGCGGAGGGGATCAAAAAAACCATCGCCTGGTACCTGGACAATGAGGAATGGATGGAGAGGGTCACAAGCGGGGATTATCAGAATTATTACGACCGTATGTATGGAGCGGAATAACGTGACCGGCCGGTTTTTGGGAGGAAAAAGATCCATGCGGGCATTTCCGCTGGAGGTCCGGAGCGGAATACAAAGAATGAAGATGAGATAGGAGTTTAATCATGATAAAGGGCATTGTATTGGCGGGAGGATCCGGCACCAGGCTGTATCCCCTTACAAAGGCGATCTCAAAGCAGATGATGCCGGTCTACGACAAACCGATGATCTACTATCCCCTGTCGACCCTGATGCTTGCAGGGATCCGGGAGATCCTGATCATATCGACTCCGAGGGACGTGCCGGCCTTCCGGGAGCTTTTTGGGGACGGATCCCAGCTGGGGCTTCGGATCGAGTATGCAGTCCAGGAGATTCCCAGGGGGCTGGCCGATGCATTCATCATCGGGGAAGATTTTATCGGTAGTGATCCGGTGGCCATGGTCCTGGGGGATAATATTTTTTATGGACACAGTTTTTCCAAGATCCTCGCGAATGCTGCCGGCCGGGAGAAGGGCGCCACGGTCTTTGGCTATTACGTAAAGGATCCCAGGGAGTATGGCGTGATCGAGTTTGATGAAAATGGCATAGCCATCTCCATCGAGGAAAAGCCGGAAAAGCCCCGCTCCAATTATGCGGTGCCCGGATTGTATTTTTATGATAATGACGTGGTCTCCATCGCAAAGCAGGTGAAGCCCTCAGCCAGGGGGGAGATCGAGATCACCAGCATAAATCAGGCTTATCTGGAAAGGGGCGAGCTGCATGTGGAAACCCTGGGCAGGGGATTTGCCTGGCTGGATACCGGCAATCATGACAGCCTTTTAGACGCCGCAGACTTTGTGGCGGCCTTCCAGAAACGGCAGGGGCTTTATATTTCCTGCATCGAGGAGATCGCCTATAAGAGGGGCTTCATTGACCGGGAGCAGCTTCTGTCTCTGGCCGAGCCCCTGTCGAAGACGGCATATGGACAATATCTGAAAGATATCGCAGATGGGCTATAGATGGATCGCTGTCTGTCTGATCGGATTCAATACGCTCCTTCTCGTCATCCTCGTTATCGCCGGCATCCATTATCACAGCGGACAGAAAGCTGCTCCTTCAGCGGATGAGATCCAGGTACAGGGGGAGGAACCGGCTGAGCTTTTAAGCGCCTTCGGCGATGAGGTCTATGAAGAGGAGCCGGAGAGGGAGGAATCCCGGGAGCTGGGGTATCTCCTGCTGCTTACCTCCGTAGACAGCGACCTGAAGATCAAGGTGGTGGGCAGAGAGGGCGAAGCAGCCGAAGGAAGGGAATGGAAGGCGTATATCCAGCCGGAGGAAGGGGAGGAAACCGTCCTTTATGATGAAGACCGGGACGGAGTGATCTATGCCGGCAAGCTGCCGAAGGGCGATTACCGTGTACATGTGGACGGGGCGGGGGATGCTTCCATCACCATCCGGGATGTGATCCGCATGACGGCCATCACGGATGTCCGCCGGATCATCGCCCAGGAGTCCTCTGTGAATGCCGAAAAGGAGGACACGGAGTACCGGGAGGAGGCCGCAGGAGAGGAAACAGAGCCTGCAATGGATGATTTTGACCTGTCCGGCGGTGCAGTGGGGATAGACGTGTCCAAATACAATAAAAACATTGACTGGCAGATGGTAAGGGATTCCGGGATCGAATATGCCATCATCCGGGCGGGCTACCGGGGATCCTCCACCGGCGTCCTGGTAGAGGATCCGTATTTCGAGCAGAACCTGGCCGGGGCACGGAGCGCGGGGCTGAAGCTTGGGATCTACTTCTTTACCCAGGCCCTGAATCCGGCAGAGGCACAGGAGGAAGCCATGGCTGTGGCATCCTTAGTGAGCCCGGAGGATCTGGACCTGCCGGTATATCTGGATGTGGAGGGCAGCGGGAGCATCAACGGCAGGGCGGACGGGCTGGACAGGAGTGTCCGTTCCGAGAATATCCGGGTGTTTTGCGAAACACTGGAGGATATGGGATACGAGGCCGGAGTCTATGCCAATAAGAGCTGGCTTACCTCCCAGATCGATACGTCCCTTCTGGATCCTTATGATATCTGGCTTGCACAGTACAGGATGAAGAGGCCGGATTATGAGGGCCGTTATTCGATCTGGCAGTATACCTCCAGGGGCCATGTGGATGGCATCGAGGGAAACGTGGATTTGGATCTCTTTATCGGGAGATCGGGAAGGTGAGGAAAAATGGGGAAGATTACAGTTGAGACCTGCGGGATCGAGGGACTGAAGGTAATCACGCCGAAGGTATTTGGCGATGAGCGCGGATATTTCATGGAAACCTATAATTACAATGACTTTAAGGAGGCGGGGATCGATCAGGTCTTCGTGCAGGACAATCAGTCCGCTTCCACAAAGGGAGTCCTAAGGGGCATGCATTTCCAGATCGACCATCCCCAGGATAAGCTGGTCAGGGTGATCCGGGGAGAGGTATTTGATGCCGTGGTGGATCTGCGGGAAGGTTCTGAGACCTTTGGAAAATGGTTTGGCGTGCGGCTTTCGGCGGACAATAAAAAGCAGCTCTTTATTCCCAAGAATTTTGCCCATGGATTTCTGGTCCTTTCCGACTATGCTGAGTTTTGCTACAAATGCACGGATTTTTACCATCCCGGCGATGAAGGCGGATTAAGATATGACGATCCCGAGATCGGCATCGACTGGCCGGAGGTGGGGGGATGTAAGCTGAATATCATCGAGCGGGATCTGAACTGGGGCGGGCTTTCTGAGTACAAAGCTTCGCGTAATAAGGCATGATCCAGAAGAAAAAAGTGATCGCTGCCGTGCTGTGCATCACCGTCCTGTGGAGCCTTTATATCATACTCCATGACAATCCGATGGCAGATCCGGTGCAGGAGAAGGTAAAAAAAGCGATCTCGGTTCTCATGCTGCTTTCTGCCTCAGGCGTATTTGTACGGTTCTATGACAGGATCGCGATCCTGCCTGCCGAGCTTTTCCAAAACCGGGAGCTGATCTGGAAGCTTTCCAAGAATGATTTCCGCTCCAAATATGCCGGATCTTATATGGGCATCGTCTGGGCCTTTGTGCAGCCGGTGGTGACGGTCCTGGTCTATTGGTTTGTATTTACCATCGGGGGAAGGGCACCGCAGGGGGAAGGGTCCTATCCCTTCGTGCTCTGGCTCATCGTGGGGATCGTGCCCTGGTTTTTCTTTTCCGATGCTTTAGGGCAGGGAACGAGCGCCCTGCTTTCTTATCAATTTCTCGTAAAAAAAGTGGTTTTTAAGATCAGCATCCTGCCGATCATTAAGATCATTTCTGCTTTTTTCATCCACGTATTTCTCGTGGCCATCACCATGCTCCTGCTGATCCTCAACGGATATTATCCAAGCCTCTACTGGATCCAGGTCATTTATTTTTCCGGCTGCGCCTTCCTTCTTGTCCTGGGCATGAGCTATGTCACCTGCTCCGTAGTGGTCTTTTTCCGGGATCTGGGGCAGATCATCAGCATCGCCCTTCAGGTGGGGGTATGGATCACTCCCATCATGTGGAAGCTGGATTCCCTCTCCAGGCCCATGCAGATCTTATTCAAGTTGAATCCGGTCTATTACCTGGTAGACGGCTACCGCATGGCCCTGCTGGATCATATGTGGTTCTGGCAGCATTTTTATTCGACGGCATATTTCTGGATTTTCACCGTGGTGATGTTTTTGTTCGGGGCACTGGTATTTAAGCGCCTGAAGATTCATTTTGCGGATATTCTGTAGGAGAAGCCATCTTAAGGATTATGGAAGAAGTTATACGGATCGAGCATCTGGATAAAATGTATAAGCTTTATGACAGGCAAAGGGACAGGCTGAAGGAGGCATTGGGCCTGTCGAGGAGGAAGCTTTACCATGAGCATTATGCCTTAAAGGACGTAAGCCTTTCGGTGAAGGAAGGCGAGACGGTGGGGATCATCGGCACAAACGGTTCCGGAAAATCCACCATACTGAAGATCATTACCGGAGTCCTTACCCCTACGGCAGGCACGGTCTCCATCAAGGGCAGGCTGTCGGCCCTGCTGGAGCTGGGGGCTGGCTTCAATATGGAGTTTACCGGCCTGGAAAACGTATACCTGAATGGGACAATGAGCGGGTTTTCCAATGCGGAGATCGACGCAAAGCTTCAGGATATCATTGATTTTGCGGATATCGGGGATTTCATCCATCAGAAGGTAAAGACCTACTCCAGCGGTATGTTTGTGAGGCTGGCTTTTGCCGTGGCCATAAATATCGACCCGGAGATCCTGATCGTGGACGAGGCCCTTTCTGTGGGAGATGTTTTCTTCCAGAATAAGTGCTACCATAAGTTCGAGGAATTCAAGTCCCAGGGCAGGACCATCCTTTTTGTGAGCCATGACCTCTCCAGCATCAGCAAATACTGCGACCGGGTAGTGCTTCTGGATAAAGGCAGGAAGCTGGCGGAGGGCAGGCCGAAGGAGATCATCGACATGTACAAGAAGGTCCTCGTGCATCAGATGGATTCGGATATGGCCGGAAGCGAAAGCCCTGAGCAGGCAGAGAGTAAGAAGGGAAAGACCTGGAAATCCCGCCTCACCCTGAATCCGGCTAACGATACCTATGGCAGCGGCATAGCCCAGATCACGGATTTCTGCCTGGTGGACAATAGCGGCAATATCACGAATACCGTGATCAAGGGCGACAGCTTTTCGGTGAAGGTGAAGGCGGAATTTAAGGATCATGTGTCGGAGCCGATCCTGGCCGTATCCTTCAAGAACCGGATGGGAGTAGAGATCACCGGAACCAATACCATGTTTGAAAAGATCAGCACCGGGGAATATGAATCGGGAGACGTGCTGATCGCGACCTTTACCCAGGACATGAATCTCCAGGGAGGAGAGTATCTGATATCCTTGGGCTGCGTGGGCTACCGGGAGGGTGAGTTTACCGTATATCACAGGTTGTATGACATTTTTAACGTACAGGTGATCTCCTCAAAGGATACCACCGGGTACTATGACATGGATTCGGATGTAAGCATTGAGGTGCGTAAAAAGGAGCAGTCTTAAGGATGGAGCAGAACGGGGATAAAATAGAACGGGTGGGGAAGGTGGTCTTAGACCTTACGGATTATACCGGAGACGACCTGTATTCGGAGGGGAGCACGGAGGATGAGCTCCTGGAAGCCGTAAGGAGCCATGAAGCCAAGGAATATAACCGGCTCATCGCAGACGTAAGGAAGTGGGGATTCCTATATCATCTGTCGGATTTCCGTGGGAATATCGTGGATTTTCTGCCCATCGAAAAGACGGATACGGTGCTGGAGGTGGGCGCCGGCTGCGGTGCCGTGACGGGCACCCTTGCTGAAAAGGCCGGAAGGGTGATCTGCATCGACCTTTCCCATAAAAGGAGCCTTATCAATGCGGAGAGGAACCGGGAACGGGACAATGTGGAGATCCGCGTGGGCAATTTTCAGGATGTCGAGAAGGGGCTGGAAGAAAAATTTGATTATATCACCCTGATCGGAGCCTTTGAATATGCCGGCAGCTATATCGAGGCGCCGGATCCCTATGGCGAATTTCTCCGCATCCTTGCAAAGCACTTAAAGGACGGGGGCAGCCTGGTGATCGCCATCGAGAATAAATACGGGCTGAAATATTTCGCCGGCTGCCGGGAGGATCATACCGGGAAATTTTATGACGGGATCGAGGGCTATCCGGACCAGCATGCAGTCAGGACCTTTTCTGCAAAGGGCTTAAGGAGGCTTGCAGAGGCGGCGTCGCTTACGCCCTGCTTTTATTATCCTTATCCGGACTATAAGCTTCCCGTCACAGTTTATTCCGACGAGCGGCTGCCCTCCCTTGGGGAATTGAACGATAATGTGTGCAATTTTGATACGGACCGTTTTGTGGCTTTTCATGAGGGAGCTGCCTTTGACGAGCTGATCCGGGAGGGAAGCTTCCCGGATTTCTCCAATTCCTTTCTTGTCGTGCTGAAAAAGGATGATCACCGGAAAGGGGGGTTCGACCAGAGAAGGACGGTCTATTCGAAGCATTCCATAGAGAGGGATGCCCGGTTTCAGGTCCGCACGGATCTGGAGATCTCCGAGCAGGGGGAGAGGGTCATCGTAAAGCACCCCTTTTCCCGGGCGGCACTCCCCCATCTGGAAAATATGGCAAGGGCGGGGGCGAAGCTGGCTTCTCTGTTTTCCGGGACGAAATTCCTGGTCAACCGGGTGAAGAGGATCAATGACGGCGAGGGAGCCTTAAGGCGGCTGGAGTTTGAATTCCTGGAGGGGCCGACCCTGATGGATGAGCTGCTCACCTGCCAGGCGGAAAACCGGACGGACGATGCGCTGATGGTGCTGAAAAGCTTCTGCGATACCCTCCGCGCTCTCCGTGACCTGATCCCCTTTGAGCGGACGCCGCGCTTCACGGAGATCTTCGGAGAGATCACGGTGCCGGAGGGCTCCTATTGCATGCCCGTTACCAATGCGGATCTGATCTTCAGCAACCTGATCTCCAATGGCGGATGGAATATGATCGATTATGAATGGACCTTTGACTTTCCCATTCCTCTGGACTTTGTGATCTACCGGGCCGTATTTTACCTGGTGCAGGAACTGCCGGAGGGCTGCTTTGCCGGAGTGGATCTTTTCGGGGCGGCTGGGCTTACGGCCGGGGAATGCGAGATCTACCGGCTCATGGAGCACAGCTTCCAGTGCTATATCAAGGGAGAAAGGTTTACGCTGCCGGAGCTTTATTCCATCATGGGCAGGGACAGCTTTACCCTGGGTGCTGCCAGCAGGCAGGCATCCCTTCTTTTCCGCCCGGCTCACGTGAAGCTGTATTATGACAGGGGATCGGGCTTCAGCGAATGGGATTCCTATGGCGTGGATGCCGGCTTGGACGACGATGGGACCATCCGTCTGAAGGTTTTGCTTCCGGAGGATGTGAAGGCCCTGAGGCTGGACCCGGTAGAGAGCCGCTGCATGGTGAAGGTCCGGAGGCTTGCCGCGGGGGGACGGGCGCTTGAAGCGGAAGCTAATGGGGAGGTATGCGGGAAAAATACCGTGCTCTTTGACACGGAGGATCCGCAGATCCTGATCCCTGAGGTGGAGCCCGGAACTTTGTTTGAAGTGGAATATAAGATCTGCATGATCGACCGGGAGCTTTTTTCGGATCTGGCCGGAAGGCTTGCACAGGCACAAAAGGAACCGGAGCGGATCCGGCTCTTTGCCGACCGCAGGCGGGAGACAAAGTCAGAATGGAGGAGGATCCAGCCCGGATGAGATGCCATTTCAGGGAGGAAATCAAAAGGGCGGAGGATCCCTATGCGGCCTGGATCGAGCAGAATGAAGGATGGAGGGGGACAGAGGCCACCGGCAGGCAGCGGGAAGCCTTTGCCCAAAGGTATCATCTGATCCTTCCGGAGGACGCCGTGAATGACCCGGACCTGATCTCCCAGTTTGCCCTGGCCGCTTCCCGCGGGGATTATGACCTGATCTACTGTGATGAGGACGTGATCAGGGATGCGGGAAGGGAGCAGCCCTACTTTAAGCCGGATTATTCCCCGGATACGCTGCAGTCCTATGATTATATCGGCGAGCTCAGGGCCATAAGCCGGGAGTTTGAGGAGCGGATGAAAAAGGGGGACAACGTCCTGCCACCGGAAAAGGTATTCCATATTCCGAAGGTGCTCTATCACCGGCTGAAGGAAAGGGATAAGCCTCCGGTGGAGGAGAGGGAGCCGGAGCAGGAGTTTGACAGGAGGCTTTCCATTGTGGTGCTCTCAAAGGATCATCCGGCCATGCTGAAAGCCTGTGTGGATTCCCTGGTGGCCTCCGGCCTTCCGGAAAAGACGGAGATGGTTCTGGTCGACAATGGGAGCACGGCGGAAAACCGGCTCCGATACGAGTCTTTTTCCCGGCAGTACGGGATCCGTTACTATTATGAGCCTTCAGAGTTCAACTATTCGGCTCTTTGCAATTTCGGAGCCGGGCAGTCCGGGGGAGAATACCTGCTTTTCCTGAATGACGACATCGTGGTGCCGAAGGAGTCGGCGGGCTTTCTGCACCGGATGTGCCGTGCCGCGCAAAAGCCCTATGCAGGCGCAGTGGGCATCAAGCTGAGGTATCCGGAATCCGACCGGATCCAGCATTGCGGCATCACCATGCTCCGGACGGGGCCATCCCACAAGCTGTGCGGATATGACGACCGGGTCATCTATGAGCATGGGGTGAATTGGCTTGACCGAAACGTGGCGGCGGTGACCGGCGCCTGCCTTCTGATCCGCAGGGAGCGGTTTCTGGAAGCGGGAGGCTTTGATGAGAGCCTGCCTGTAGCCTATAATGACGTGGATCTCTGCCTCTGCCTTTTGGAAAAGGGCTATTTCAATATCTCCATGAACAGCTTATATTTATATCATTACGAATCGGCTACCCGAAGGGATGACCGAAGCGACCTGCCCTCCTACGAAAGACTGAAGAATGACCGGGTGTATTTCGAGGCGAAGCATGGGGAATTTTTGGAAAAGGGAGACCCGTATTACAGCTCCTGCCTGACAAAGACCGGCCTGGATTACCGCCCGGATATAAACTGGGACTGGGAAGAAAGCGGGGTAAGGCAGGCACCGTTGAAGACGGTGAAAGAGAAGAAGCCTGCAGGGAAGATCTTTTCCCATATGGACCGGGTGGAGTATAAGCTGAGCGACGCCTATGGAAATGAGGATTTTGTGGAGGCCTGGGGCTGGATCTTCAAGAGGGGGCAGAATCTGAAGAAGGTAAGGCCCGGCGTCCTGATCTCCATGGAGGACAAGAAGGCAGTATTTGAGGGAGAGAGGGTTTACCGGAAGGATGTGGCGGAGAATTTCAAGAAGGATCCGGATGCCTGCTTTTCCGGGTTCATCGTCCGGATCGCCCACAGCTGCCTTAAGGATATGGGCTTTCTGGGAGAGGTTTCGGTAAGGCCGGTGATGATCGGAAAAAATCAAGCCATTGATAAGGGTGAGGAAGCATGCCAGATCAGGATCAACTGACAAAATATTACAGGGAGCTGTATGAAAAAGAGGCCGCCAAAAATGAGAAGCTGGTGCGTGACCTCACGGAGCTGGAAGCGGAGTATGCCGAGCTGAAGCGGAAGACGGATCTGCTGAAAAACAGCATGATCTATAAGATGATCATGCCCTTCCGCATAGCCTGGTCCCATTTCAAGAATGCCCTGATCCGGCTAAAACGGCTGGGAAGCCTTAAGGAAGTCATCCGGAAGCTGAAATCCAAGAGGATCGAGCGGTCGGCCTACCGCTACCATGGCACCGCAAGCTTTCCAGATCCGGAGGAGAAAGAGAAGGCCCTTAGCAGAAGGTTTAAAAAGGATCATGTTTTTTCCATCCTGGTGCCGCTATACAATACTCCGGAAAAGTTCCTCAGGGAATTCATCGAGTCGGTGACAGGCCAGGCATACGGCGGCTGGGAGCTCTGCGTGGCAGACGGCTCCGATGAAGAGCATGCCTATGTGGGATCTGTGGTGGAGGAGTACAGAAAGAAGGACGGGAGGGGCAGGATCCGCTACCGGAAGCTGGAAAGGAACGGGGGCATCTCGGAAAATACCAATGCCTGCTTTGAGGATGCGGGAGGTGATTTCTACGCCCTGATGGATCATGACGATCTGCTGCATCCCATGGCTTTGTATGAATTTATGCAGGCACTGGAAGAAAAGGATGCCTGGTTTTTGTATTCGGACGAGGCAACCTTTTCGGGGGAATCCGTGGACCATATGATCACGATGCATTTCAAGCCGGATTTTGCCATTGACAATCTGAGAGCCAATAATTATATCTGCCATTTCAGCGCCTTCCGCAGGGAGCTGATCGAAACGGTGGGAAAATTCCGGAAGGAATACGACGGCTCCCAGGATCATGACCTGATCCTGCGCCTTACGGCAGAGGCGAAAAAGCATGGGGACGGAGTGGTGCATGTGCCGAAGATCCTGTATTATTGGCGGTCGCATGCAGGCTCTACCGCATCGGACATCAATGCCAAGACCTATGCCATCGATGCGGCAAAGAGAGCGGTGGCTTCCCATCTGGAAAGCTGCGGCTATGAGGGCTTTGAGATCGAGAGCACTCGGGCTTTTGCCACGATATTCCGGATCCGCTATAAGCTTAAGGAGAAGCCGCTCATCTCCATCATCATCCCCAATAAGGATCATGCCGGGGATCTGAAGCGGTGCATTAATTCCATCCTGATGAAGTCCAGCTATGAAAACTATGAGATCCTGGTGGTGGAAAATCACAGCACGGAGATAGAGACCGAGGAATACTACCGGGAGCTTTCCCAGGTGCCCTGCGTCAGGATCCTTAGGCCGGCTGTCGGGGAAGGCTTTAATTTCTCCCGTCTCATCAATGCGGGAGGGGCAGAGGCGAAGGGGGAATATCTCCTGCTCCTGAATAATGATACGGAGGTGATCTCCAGGGACTGGATGGAGGAGCTTTTGATGTATGCCCAGAGGGAGGATGTGGGAGCTGTGGGCTGCAAGCTGTACTATGGGGATTATACCATCCAGCATGCGGGGATCGTGCTGGGGCTGGGCGCCCATCGGACGGCCGGCCACACCCACTACAGGCTTTCCAAGGAAAATCTGGGATATATGGGAAGGCTTTGCTATGCACAGGATGTGAGTGCCGTTACCGGCGCCTGCCTCATGGTATCGAAGAGGAGCTTCGAGGAGGCGGGAGGCTTTGACGAGAGATTTGCCGTGGCCCTGAATGATGTGGATTTCTGCCTCCGGCTCAGGAAGCTGGGGCTGCTCAATATCTTCACTCCCTTTGCGGAGCTTTTCCATGATGAGTCTGTATCAAGGGGAAGCGACGGAAGGGAGGATTCCCAGGAGAACGCAAAGCGGTATGATGAGGAGGCGGAGCTTTTCCGTGAGATATGGAAGGCGGAGCTGGAAAAGGGGGATCCCTACTATAACCCGAATTTCTCCCTGGATCACAGCAACTATACCCTGAAGGTCAATCCTACACCGATGGTGGCCGGTTAAACTGTACGGATATCTGTTTTTGTGGTACACTTATTGTTTGGATAGTCTATCAATTCGCATAAAGGAGGAGATCAGGAATGGGCTTCAGACAGGCATATGAAAGCTGGCTTTCGGACAGCTATTTTGACGAGGAAACCAAAAATGAGCTGCGCTCCATCAAGGATGATGAGGCCGAGATCGAGGACCGCTTTTACAAGGAGCTGGAATTCGGGACCGGCGGCCTCAGGGGCGTGCTGGGAGCAGGCACCAACCGGATGAATGTCTATACCGTCCGCAAGGCGACCCAGGGCCTGGCGAATTATATCAAGAAAAAGGGAGGCCAGGACAAGGGCGTGGCCATTTCCTATGACTCCAGGCGGATGTCCCCCGAATTTGCGGATGTGGCGGCCCTGTGCCTCAATGCAAACGGCATCAAGGCCTATGTAAGCGACACCCTGCGTCCCGTGCCCCAGCTTTCCTTTGCGGTACGTAAATACGGATGCATCGCGGGCATCATGATCACGGCAAGCCACAATCCTCCGGAATACAATGGATATAAGTGCTATTGGGAGGACGGCGCACAGGTCACCTCTCCCATGGATGTGGAGATCATTGATGAAGTCCGCTCGGTGGAGAAGTTTTCCGATGCCCTGACCATGGAGCTTTCCGAGGCGAAGGAAAAGGGGCTTTACATTCCCTTCGGCAGGGAGCTGGACGATGAATATACAGAGGAGCTTAAGAAGCTCATCATCCATCCTGAGGTCATCCGTGAGGTGGCGGGAGACCTGAAGATCGTATATACGCCCTTCCACGGGGCGGGCAATGTACCGGTGCGCAGGATCCTTCAGGAGCTGGGCTTCCAGAATGTCTATATCGTACCCGAGCAGGAAGAGCCGGATCCGGATTTCACCACCCTGGCTTATCCGAACCCGGAAGACCCCAAGGCCTTTGAGCTGGCGCTGAAGCTTGCAAAGGAAAAGGATGCGGATATCGTCATGGCGACGGATCCGGACGCAGACCGTCTGGGAATCTATGCGAAGGATGCAAAAACAGGGGAATATATCGGCTTTACCGGCAATATGTCCGGCATGCTGATTGCAGAATACCGGATCCGCGAGCTTGCGGCTCTGGGCAGGCTTCCGAAGAACGGCGCTCTCATCAAGACCATCGTCAGCTCGAACCTGGCAGATCCCATTGCCGAGGATTACGGATTGAAGCTCATCGAGGTGCTGACCGGCTTCAAGTATATCGGAGAGCAGATCAAATGGTTTGAGGAAAAGCCGGACCAGTTCCCCTATGAATATGTGTTTGGCTATGAAGAGTCCTATGGATGCCTGGTGGGAACGCATGCCAGGGATAAGGACGGCGTGGCAGCGGTCATGTGCCTGGCGGAGGTGGCGGCCTTCTGCAAGAAGCAGGGCATCACCGTCTGGGACCAGATGATCAATATTTATAATAAATACGGCTATTTCAAGGAGGGGATCCATACCCTCACCCTGAAGGGCATCGACGGGGCAGAGCAGATCAAGGCCATCATGGAAAAAATCCGCCAGAATCCGCCCAAGGCCTTTGGGGAGCTTACGGTGAAGGAATTTCGCGATTATAAGAAGGGACCGGAGGTTACCGGCCTTCCGGTATCGAATGTGCTGTACTTTGACCTTTCGAATCAGTCATGGTGCTGCGTGAGGCCCTCGGGCACGGAGCCGAAGATCAAGTTTTATATGGGGGTGAAGGGCAGCTCCCTTAAGGATGCGGAGGAGAAGCTGGAAGCCCTTAAGAAGGAAGTCATCGCAATGGCATGAAAAAAACAGTCTGGCTTTTGATCTGGCTTGTCCTCGCCGCCATATCCGCTGCCTCCGGGATCCGCAATGCGCTCGTTTACAGCCAGGATTTCCAGTATGATGCGGCGGCGGCCCTGATCCATGGCTATGACCCCTATGACCTGAGCCTGAGCGGCGGGGAGGACAGTCTCGAGGTCAGCCAGCTTAGGGAGTTTTACGGATATTTTGAGAATATGGGGACACCGCAGAGGATGGAGGCAAATCAGTTTCCATCCCTGCTGTATATTCTGACCCCCTTTACCCTGCTTTCCTGGGAGGGGGCGAGAATGGCCTGGCTTCTGGCCAATCTGCTCTGTACGGTCCTGATCGCAGGGCTTTTAAGACGGACCTTTTTTCGGGATGCGGATCCGGTGGTCTTTGCGACGCTGATGCTTGCCATGGTATCCGGCACCCCTTGGAGAAACCAGCTTGGGGTGGGACAGCATACGCTTTTTTCCGTTATGTTTTTCCTCATGGCCGTCTATTTTGACCAGGAGGGAAGGAGCCCATATCTTACGGCATTGTCCCTTAGCCTGTCTTACCTGAAATATACGGTGACGGCTCCTATGGCATTGTATTTTGTCTATAAGAGGAAGTGGAAGGAGCTGCTCTTAAGTACGGTGCCGCATATCCTGGGGACATGGATTGCAGCCCGCTCCCTGGGGGAAGCCTTCCCGGATATGATCCGAAAGCCGCTGAAGGTGGCATCGGCCCTGTCCGGAGAGGGAAGCATTGATGTGGGGGCGATCTTCCATGGCTCCGGGATGGGATTTGTCCTGGGCGGCATTTTGTTCCTGCTTTTATTTGCCGCGGCGGTGCTCCTGAAGCCCGGGCATGACCGGCTTATGATGGCTGGTTTGGTTTTTTTCTCCCTGGTGATGACGTATCACAGGTCCTATGATTTCTTTGTGATCGTGATCCCGGCCGGATTTTTATGGGAGGAATGCAGGATCTTTGCCTTCGCTTCGGGAGCACGCATAAGGAAGGCGGCGGCTGTATCCTATGGGCTGGTTCTTCTGCTCATGTTTTTCGGCCTCAGGATATTTCAGGAAAATGCCGCAAGCCTTGTGACCACCGGAGTGGTCTACTATGGCCTGACCCTGTTTCTCGGTGCGGCACTTACCCTGGAGATCAGGGGAAAAGGATAGGAGGTGCATATGGATAAATTGTATATGATCATGCCTGCCTACAATGAGCAGGAAACCATCCGGGAGGTGGTTCGGGACTGGTATGCCTGCCTGGAGCAGACCGGACCGGAGTCCAGGCTCGTGGTGATCGACGACGGCAGCACAGACCGTACTCTGGAGGTTTTGAAGCAGGAGGCGGAGGAGCTGCCCCAGCTGATCGTCAGGCATAAGGAAAATTCCGGGCACGGCCCCACCATCCTGACGGGATATCGTTTTGCCATCCGGGAGGGAGCGGATTATATATTCCAGACGGATTCCGACGGGCAGACCAATCCGAAGGAATTTGAGTTCTTCTGGAAAAACAGGATCAAGTACGACCTGATCATCGGCAGTCGCGATAAGAGGCAGGATGGCTTCGGGCGCATCGTTGTGACCAAGGTGCTCCGGATCCTGATCCTGCTTACCTTCCATGTATGGGTGAAGGATGCCAACACGCCCTTCCGGCTGATGAAGGCGTCTACGCTGGAATCCGAAATGAAATATGTGCCCAGGGAGTACTTCCTGGCCAATGTGCTGATCACCGTGATCTATAAGAAGCACCGCCACAGGGTCTGCTATATCCCCATCTCCTTCGGGAAGAGGCAGGGGGGAGTCAATTCCATCAATATGAAAAAGATCGTCGGGGTGGGATTCCGGGCCGTAGGTGAGTTTGTCAAACTGAACCGGATCATACGGAGGGAGTAGGAGCATGAAAAAAGAAAAGGACAGGATATTGCTTTTTATTCCGGCATATAACTGTGAGAAGCAGATCACGCGGGTATTGTCCCAGCTGGATGAAACGGTCTTCCGGTATGTGACGGAGGTCATCGTGGTGAATAACCGGAGTCTTGACGACACGGAAAAGGCGGTGATGGATTTCAAGCTCTTTCACTGGTCCATGCCCATAAAGCTGCTCCGGAATAAGGAAAACTACGGGCTGGGGGGATCCCATAAGGTCGCCTTTGACTATGCCCTGAAAAACGGCTTTGATTATGTGATCGTGCTGCATGGGGACGACCAGGGAGACATCCATGACATCCTTCCGGTCCTGAAGCGCAGGATCTACCGCGCCTATGACTGCGTGCTGGGAGGGAGGTTCATGCTGGAATCGAGGCTTGAGGGCTATTCGGCCTTCCGGACCTTTGGCAACATTATATTCAACTTCCTCTATGCGGCGGGGATAAGACAGAGGGTCTTCGACCTGGGAGCGGGCTTAAATATCTACAGCACGGACATGCTGAAGGATCGGTTCTATCAGAGATTTCCAGATGACCTGACCTTTAACTGCTGCATGCTCCTGGCCCTGAGCTTCTTCCATCAGACCTCCCGGTATTTTCCGATCTCCTGGAGAGAGGAGGATCAGGTATCCAATGTCAAGATGGCAAGCCAGGCCATGAGGACTTTGGGGCTTCTTGCCCGGTATGTGGACTGTCCTACAAGCATCCGGGGAGAGTACAGGGATAAATTCATCGAAAGCTATGAAGCGGAGGAAATCGGGTGAAGGTGATCTCGCGCGCATTGGATTATCTGAAAAGAAACGGCCCGGAAAGCACCTGCTATGCGGCGATCCAGCACCTTAAGGATGCCGGGAGGGACATCGGATACGAGCTCATGATCCGGGAGGAAAGGGCAAAGCCGGAGGAGCTTGCCCGGCAGAAGCAGGAGGGAAAGGCTTTTGGCGTAAAGATCAGCGTCATCGTGCCCGTATTCCATCCCCGGGCAGATTATCTTAGGGAAATGGTCCATTCTGTGCTGGAGCAGTCCTATTCCCTTTGGGAGCTGGTGCTTTCCGACGGCTCGGAAACCCCATCGGCCGAAGCAGAGAAGCTGGCCGGGCTGGACGAGAGGATCCGCTACGTCCGGGCGAAGGAGGGAGGCGGCATTTCAGATAATACAAATATCGGCCTGAATTCCTCTACAGGGGATGTGACCGCCTTTCTGGACCAGGATGACCTGCTGGAGCCGGATGCCCTTTATCGGATCGCATGGGCCATAAAGGGCGGGGCACAGATCGTATATACCGATGAGGACAAGGTCACGGAGGATGCCGGACGCCACCTGTCGCCCTACCGCAAGCTGGATTATAACCAGGACCTGCTTTACGGAAATAATTATATCTGCCACTTTCTTGCGGTAAAACGGAGCCTGGCCATGGGAGTGGGAGGCTTTCGCAGCCGTTATGACGGCGCCCAGGATCATGATTTCATCCTCCGCTGTACGGATGCCGTGGATCAGAAGCGGATCTGGCATATCCCCAAGGTGCTGTACCATTGGAGGATGCATGGAAGCTCCACCTCGGGAAATCCCTCTTCCAAGATCTATGCTTATGAGAACGGACGCAGGGCGGTGGAGGATCATCTGAGGAAAAAGGGCATCGACTGTCAGGTGAGGCATACGGAGCACAGGGGGTTTTTCCGTACGGAATACAAGGAAATCCCGGATCCGGAGCCGCTGGTCTGCTTTTTTGGCCGGAATGTGGTTCCCCTTACCGAAAGGGCGAAGGAGGTGCTTTCCTCTTACTTCGTACGGCCGGATGTGGGAGCCGTGGGAGCGAGGATCCTGGACCGGCACGGGAGGATCCTCAGCAGCGGATATTACCGGGATGAGGATGGCAGGGCCGTCTCTTATTTTGAGGGCATGGATCCGAGGATGCCCGGGGAGATGAACCTGGCGTGCCTTGTCATGGATGTGGATGCGGTTTCGAAATATGCCTGTGTGGTCAGGAAGAGCCTGGCGGAATCCGAGGGACTGGATCCCGGACACATGGATTCGTGGAAGCTCTGCTCTAAGATCCGCCGCAGGGGATATAAGGTATTGGTCGATCCGATGGTTTTATTTCAGATCCGGCAGTAGGAAGAATGAAAACAGTCAGCCTGATAATTCCAAATTATAACGGAAAAGAGTATATCGGGGCCTGCCTTGAAAGCCTTAAGGATCAGGACTTCAAAGACTTTGAGGTCATCGTGGTGGACAACGGGTCGGAAGACGGCAGCGCAGATTATGTGGAGTCTGCCTTTCCGGAGGCGAAGCTGATCCGCCTTTCCAGGAATTTCGGCTTTTCCAGGGCAGTGAATGAGGGCCTTAAGGCATCGGAGGGAGAGTATGCCCTGCTCTTAAACAGCGATACCCGGGCGGATGCCGGCTTTGTGGGTGCGCTCTACCGGGCCATCAGCGCGGATGCCAATATCTTTTCCGCTTCGGCCAAGATGCTGCAGATGAACTCCCCGGACAGGATCGACGGGGCGGGCGACCTGTATTGCGCCCTGGGCTGGGCCTTTGCCAGGGGAAAGGGCAAGGGAAAGCACCGCTATACGAAGCCCTGCGATGTGTTTGCGGCCTGCGGGGGAGCCGCCATCTACCGGAGGAGCCTTTTGGATGAGGTGGGCTGGTTTGATGAATTCCATTTTGCCTATCTGGAGGATATCGATATCGGCTACCGGGCAAAGATCATGGGACACCGGAACGTATATGCTCCGGATGCCGTAGTATGGCATATGGGCTCTGCCGTGACGGGATCCAGATATAATGATTTCAAGATCCGGATCTCTGCAAGAAACAATATGTATATCATCATGAAGAACATGCCGGCTCTCCAGATCATCCTGAACCTGCCGCTGCTGATCATCGGCTTTGCCACAAAGGCAGTCTTCTTCACTTTGATCGGCCACTCAAGAGCCTATCTTTCCGGGATCAAGCGGGGATACCTCTTATGCAGGGAGGGGAGGAAATATCCTTATTCCCCGGAGCATTTCGGCAATTATGTCCGGATCCAGCTGGAGCTGTGGTGGAATACGATCCGCCGCTTTACTGGTCTGATCTGACGGGAGGAAGCTTTGATCAAGGACAACCAGAGATTGTTTAACCGCCTGCATGTCGTGCTGGATGGGATAGTCACGGCGGCGGCTTATCTGATCGCATATTGGCTGAAATTCCGGTCTGTCTTTGCGGACAGGTCTGTATATCATCTGCCTTTCCGGATCTACATGGGGGCACTGCCCTTCCTGATCCCCGTCATGCTCCTGCTTTATAATCAATTTGATCTTTACAGCTCCAAGCGGGTTTCCGGGAGGAGACGGGAGCTGATCCATATCATCTATGCCAATGCCATGTGCTTTGTGGGCTTCATCGCCGTATTGTACATGATCCATCAGCCGGATTTTTCCCGGTCCATGATCGGCATTTTCGTTGCGGTAAATATCTTCCTGGAGACGGTCGTCCGGAATATCATCCGCTACCTGCTGAAGCTGATCCGCAGGAAGGGCTATAATCTGAAATACGTCCTTCTGGTGGGCTACTCCAAGGCGGCGGAGGCCTATATCAACCGGATCCGGGTGAATCCCCAGTGGGGCTATGTGATCCGGGGGATCCTGGACGACAGGGTGAGCGCCGGAACCATGTATAAGGGAGTCAAGGTCCTGGGGAGGATCGGAAATCTGGATATCATCCTGCCGGAAAATAAGCTGGATGAGATTGCCATCACCTTAAGCCTGGATGAATACGGCAAGCTGGAAAAGATTGTCAATCTCTGCGAGAAGAGCGGGGTACATACCAAGTTTATCCCGGACTATGACACCGTGATCCCCTCCAGGCCTTATATGGAGGATCTGGACGGGCTTCCCATCATCAATATCCGCCATGTGCCGTTGACCAATACCTTCAATATCATCCTGAAGCGGATCATGGACATCCTGGGTTCCCTGGTACTGATCCTGGTCTTTTCTCCCATCATGCTCCTGTCGGCTGTGGCAGTGAAGCTCTCCTCCAAGGGGCCGGTTATTTTCAAGCAGGAGAGGGTAGGGCTCCATAATAAGACCTTCCAGATGTATAAATTCCGCTCCATGGAGGTACAGCCGCCGAAGGAGGAGGAAAAGGCCTGGACGGTCCCGAACGATCCGAGGGTGACCAAGGTAGGCAGGATCCTAAGGAGCACCAGCATGGATGAGCTGCCCCAGCTCTTCAATATCCTGAAGGGGGATATGAGCATCGTGGGACCCAGGCCGGAGAGGCCCCAGTTTGTGGAGAAGTTCAAGGAAACCATCCCCAGATATATGGTAAAGCATCAGGTCCGCCCGGGGCTTACCGGATGGGCCCAGGTCAACGGCCTTCGGGGGAACTGCTCCATCCGAAAGCGTATTGAATATGATATCTATTATATCGAAAACTGGACGATGCGCTTTGACATCAAGATCATGTTCATGACCATCTTCAAGGGATTGATCAATAAAAACGCCTATTAGAAGCAGTATTTTACAGGCTTGAGGGAATTTTTGGGGAGTGGTAGAATAAAACCTGACATTTTTTACAGGATGCGTTACCGGACGAATTTGTTGAGAAAAATATGGATGAACAGGAAGGAGAAGAACAGATGGGATCGCGGTTTTTAAGAAGGAAGAGATGGATGGCGGCCACGCTGTGCCTGTCCCTGCTTTTTGGCATGCAGACGGGGATCACGGCATCTGCCCAGACCGGGGCGGTGGCGGCTCAGGTGGAGACGGCTCCTGAGGCCTTTGATGCGGCGGGCGCTGTGGAGGCGGCAGAGACGCAGGAAGCCGCGCCGGAGGTTCAAAAAAGTGCAGAAGGCTCTGCCGGGGATCTGAAGGATGCGGCTCCGGGTGCTGTTCCTGCAATAGAGGAAAAACCGGCTCTGCCGGAGGCGGTATCAAAGGATCAGGCCGGAATAGACCTTGTACCGGAAACGGAGGCGGCATCCGGGGACGCAGATGAGGTCGTGCCCGTGGGGGAAGGAGCACCGAAGGGCTGGTTTGCCACCCAGACAGAAGGCGGAGCCGTGAAATGGTCTCAGGATGGGGAAGGAAACTATATCGCAACCTTCAGCCATGAGGGAGAGATCTATTATGACTGGCATCAGAACGATAACATGCCTGATCCCGGTTGTTCGGTTACGATCAGTGCCGATACAGCATCTCCCTCGTTTAATGTCGCGGTGGCCGGAGGATGGCATGGGCGCCCCACGACAGTATCCGTGGATGCCAGCCTTTCGGAGAAGGTCTTTGTCAATGAGCTTACCGTTTTGGAGGATGGGGAAGGGAAATATTCCTTCATCGGATTCGATAAGAAGGAAAATGAGGTCATCGATGAGGATACTTATGAAATTAAGATGAGTGAAACAGCCTATGTCCCCGGCACAAAGGTCTATGATGGGCTGGAGATGTATTGTGACAATTATTTGGGCAATTATTATATAGATTATTCGGACAGATGCCTTACCAATCCATATGAACAAGAGGGATACTATTCGCCGATAAAAGCTTATTCTGTCAGCGGGGACGTGCTTCTTTCCTCCGAAGGAGGGAAAAGGCTGGATCTTTCTCCCCTTGCGGATCGGGCATTGGGAGGCCCTGCCGATTTTATTATTGAAACGGGAAACCGGAAATACTGGCTTCCGGTAGGAACTACCGGGGCAGATCCCGCAACACTGGAGGACAGGTCCCTTTCCCTGGATGCATCGAAAGAAGGAGTGGTTTATGCCTATGAAACCTCCGATCCGGAGAAAAAGACAGCAGCTGGCCGGAAGAATGTCCAATATGAGTTAAGGAATACGTTAGGGGAAAGAAGCCAAGCCTATAGATCGCTCCGGTGGAAAGACTCAAGAAATCTGTATGGGGATTATGCTTCCCTTTTTATTTATACTTACGGTTTGAATGGAAACAAAAACAATTCCCGGTATTATAGTTACAAACGGGATGGGGAAAAGGTTTATCGTTCTATATACCGGAGTGCCTTTACATCTGTCCGGAAAGAAATAACGGAAAAGGTTTATATCCAGCCAAAGTATGGGGATGCATGGTATGGGGATGACCAGATGCTCGGCATATCGGGAAACGGGACTCAGTTTGAATTGACATACCGGTATGGAACCTGGGGATATGCCAGTCTTCATTTTGCCGCGGTGAAGAGCGGAGTAAGTGGAAGCTCCATCCCTGCGGAATTATGGCAGGTGGGAGAGCAGGTTGAGCATCCAGAGGGAGCGAGATATCATGCCGTATTAAACCGTGCGGTAAATGAAAACGGTGAAGCAGATTCTATAAAAGACGGACAGGTCTATGATATATACGGCATTTACAAGGATGAGCATAATCATATGACCGGTAAGCCGTTCATCGTCTATACGATCAAGTCCGGCGATTATGACCGGAAGCGG
>JAILLN010000058.1 GCA_024693135.1 Lachnospiraceae bacterium
TGGAAGCAAACGAAGACTATTTCAACCATATATTATCTCATCGCGATTTATGCTTCTTTTATTCGTTACACAGGCTGAACCAAATCAGCACAGCGTGGGGGGAGCTGGAAGGCGACTCAAAATGAAAGGTGTAAAGAACAGCCGATACCCAACTCCGTTATTACGGATAAAAATAACTGCAGATATCTGTTAGCACTTTATTTTATTGAGTGCTAATTTTTTATTGACTTTTCATCTTCCGGGAACTACAATCTTTTATGCGAGATATTTTTTATGAAAGGAAGTGACTGATAATGGCTGAGAAAAAGGGAAGCTTATCCATTTCAAGCGAGAATATATTCCCGATTATCAAGAAATGGATGTATTCAGATCAGGATATTTTTATCCGGGAGCTGATCTCAAATGGATGTGATGCCGTTACGAAGCTGAAGAAGCTGGAGATGATGGGTGAATATGAGGCGCCTTCATCCGAAACGGACGGAAGTGAGGGTGCTCTCTTAAAGGGCAGGATCGAGGTTCAGTGCGATGACAAGAATAAAACCCTCTCTTTCATTGACAACGGCCTGGGAATGACCATGGATGAGGTGGATGAATACATCAACCAGATCGCCTTTTCCGGAGCCACGGATTTTATCGAGAAGTATAAGGATAAGTCGGATGCAGACCAGATCATCGGACATTTCGGACTGGGCTTTTATTCGGCTTTTATGGTGGCGGATTCCGTGGAGATCGATACCAGGTCCTGGAAGAAGGATGCGGAGCCGGTTCACTGGACCTGCGATGGTGCGGGCACAGAATATGAGATGTCCGCCGGCACATGGGAGAAGACCGGCACGAAGGTCACCCTGCACATGAACAGCGACTGCCTGAAGTATTGCAATGAGTACACGGTACGGGAGGTACTGGAAAAGTACTGTTCCTTCATGCCGACGGAGATTTATCTGAAGAATGTGAACGCCAAGCCGCAGGAGCCGAAGAAGGACAAGGATGGAAATGAGCTGCCACCGGAAGAGCCGAAGCCGGTGAATGACATTCATCCTCTGTGGGCTAAGACACCCAAGGATTGTACAGACGAGGAATATAAGGAATTTTATAGGAAGGTTTTCCGCGATTATAAGGAACCGCTTTTCTGGATCCACCTGAATATGGACTATCCCTTCAATTTAAAGGGGATCCTGTATTTCCCGAAGATCAACATCGAATATGAATCCATTGAAGGGGTGATCAAGCTTTACAACAATCAGGTATTCATTGCGGATAATATTAAGGAAGTGATCCCGGAATTCCTGATGCTTTTGAAGGGCGTGATCGACTGTCCGGACCTTCCCCTGAATGTATCCCGGAGTGCCCTGCAGAATGACGGTTTTGTCACCAAGATCTCGGATTACATCACGAAGAAGGTGGCGGAGAAGCTCTCCGGCCTTTGCAAGGCTGACCGTGAGAACTATGAGAAGTACTGGGACGATATTTCGCCTTTTGTGAAGTATGGCGTACTCCGTAATGACAAATTTGCGGAGAAGATCAATGACTACATTCTGTTCAAGGACATCTATGACAAGTATGTGACTCTTCCGGACTGCCTGGAGGTTGCGCCTACCGACACGGAAGAAGACAGTGAGGAAGAAGGAAAGGGTGCTTCTGCCGAAGGTGCAGAGGAAGGCGCCCAGGAGAAAGAAGAAAAGGAGACGTCTATAGAAGGCGCTTCCGGTGAAGGGTCAGAGGAAGGTTCGAAGGAAAATGAGGACTCTGCGGAAAAGGTGGAGGGCGATGTGCTGAATGCGGATGGCTCGGAAGCTGCGGACACAGAGGCTGAAGAACCGGAAGAGGAGAAGGAAAAGAAGGTATTCTATGTCACGGATAAGCAGCAGCAGAGCCAGTATGTAAATATGTTTAAGGCGGCGAAAATGACGGCTGTGGTGCTGGAGCATAATATCGACCAGCCCTTCATCCAGCAGCTGGAAGCTAAGAACCCCGGGGTAAAATTCCTTCGGATCGATGCGGATGTGGAAGATACCATGAAGTCCAAGACATCGAAGAAGGAAGCCGAGGAGCTTGCCACAAAGGCTGAGGAGCTGCAGAAGAGCCTCCGCAAGACCCTGAAGAAGAGCAAGCTGGAGGTGAAGCTTGAGAAGCTGAAGAATAAAAAGGTGTCTTCTATGATCACGATCTCAGAGGAAACCCGGAGAATGCAGGATATGATGAAAATGTATTCTATGGGGGGAGACACGGGAGACCTGTTTAAGGATGAAGCCGGGGAAACGCTGATCTTGAATGCTGGACATCCATTGGTACAGAAGGTGCTGGAGGATCCGGACAGCGATACGGGGAAGCTGATCGAAAAGCAGCTCTATGATCTGGCTCTGCTTTCCAACCAGAAGCTTGGTCCGGAGGAGATGACAAAATTCATTCAGAGAAGCAACGAGATCCTGCTGAAGCTTTGAGGATGTTGGAGCCCATCAAGGGCGGGGGATGGAAAGAGAAATGAACCCCGTCGAGAGAGGTGAGCGGAAGTAAGAATGGATTCGTCGAGAGCGGGGAGTGGAAAGAGAAATGGACCCCGCCGAGAGCGTCGAGCGGAAAAGGATGATGGAGCCTGCTGTGAAGAGGGTTTAAGTGGCGAGACCTCACGGTGAGTATTCATCTATGAGAAGAATTCAACACATAAAAACAACATGTGGTATTAAAGAGTCCCTGCGTCACAAAATCGTGATGCGGGGATTTTTCATAGCTACTTGGTTTACATAAGGCGAACCATCGATTTTATCGGTTTACATAAAGCTATAAATACCGAAATACGGTTGACATAAAACTACAATACGACCTATTTGGTTTACATAAACTAAATCGCGCCCATATCTAAAAAGAACCCGGGAGGGCTTAAAAACTTATAGATTTTGAATTTCTGATGTGATAAAATCATGCCAAAGGCAGGCAGAAAGGACATAATGCCGGCATTTATAGAAGAATTGATCAAAGAAATCTGAGAAACTGGAGGGAAGAAATGAAGAAATGGGTGTATTACTTTCATGAAGGCAATGCGGGCATGAGAAACCTCCTGGGAGGAAAGGGCGCAGGATTGGCAGAGATGACTAATCTCGGGCTGCCGATTCCCCAGGGCTTTACCATCACCACCGAGGCATGTACCGAGTATTATGCCAAGGACCGCATGATCTCCGCAGAGATTCAGGAGCAGATCTTTGACGCCCTGAAATGGCTGGAGGAAAAGCAGGGAAAAAAATTCGGTGATGTGAACAATCCGCTTCTGGTATCGGTGAGATCCGGCGCCAGGGCATCCATGCCGGGCATGATGGATACCATCCTGAACCTGGGCCTGAACGACATTTCCGTGGAAGGCTTTGCCAAAAAGACCGGAAATCCCCGGTTCGCTTATGATTCCTACCGCCGCTTCATCCAGATGTTCTCGGATGTGGTCATGGAGGTAAGCAAGTCGCTTTTTGAAAAAGAGATCGATGTCATCAAGGAAAAGAAGGGCATCAAGTATGACGTGGAAATGACGGCCGAGGATCTGAAGGAGCTTATCGGCCGCTTCAAGGGCATATATAAGGAAGCAATGGGAGAGGACTTCCCCCAGGATCCCAAGGTACAGCTGATCGAAGCCGTGAGGGCAGTATTCCGCTCCTGGGATAATGAGAGGGCCATTGTCTACCGCAGAATGAATGACATCCCCGGGGACTGGGGCACAGCCGTCAATGTGCAGTCCATGGTCTTTGGAAACATGGGGGACAAATCCGGCACCGGCGTGGCATTCACGAGAAATCCGGCCACCGGAGAAAAGGGCATCTTCGGGGAATACCTGATCAATGCCCAGGGCGAGGATGTGGTGGCAGGCGTCAGGACGCCGGAGCCCATCGCCAAGCTGGCTGAGGACATGCCTGAGGTATACAAGCAGTTTATGGGCATCGCCAGGAAGCTGGAGAATCATTACCGCGACATGCAGGATATGGAATTTACCATCGAGGAAGGCAAGCTTTACTTCCTGCAGACCAGGAACGGCAAGAGGACGGCTGCGGCTGCTCTGCAGGTGGCCTGTGATCTGGTAGATGAAGGCAAGATCACTCTGAAGGAAGCAGTCATGCGGATCGAGCCCAAGTCCCTGGACCAGCTGCTCCATCCGAATTTTGATTCCGAGGCGCTGAAGAAGGCAAACTGTGTAGGTTCTGCCCTTCCGGCATCACCCGGAGCCGCGGCAGGACGCATCTATTTCACCGCGCAGGATGCCGTAGCGGCACATAATTCCGGACAGAGGACCATCCTGGTCCGGCTCGAGACTTCCCCGGAGGATATCGCGGGAATGCATGCTTCCGAAGGCGTGCTGACGGTCCGTGGCGGCATGACGAGCCATGCGGCTGTGGTGGCCAGGGGCATGGGCACCTGCTGCATCTCCGGCTGCGGGGACATCGTGATCGATGAAGAAAATAAATGCTTCACTCTGGGCGGAGTTACCTTTAAGGAAGGGGACTACATTTCCCTGGACGGCTCCACCGGCAAGATCTATGAGGGAGACATCGCTACCAGTGAGGCGGAGATCTCCGGCAACTTCAAGAGGCTCATGGGCTGGGCGGATGCATTGCGGAAGCTTAAGGTCTATACCAATGCGGATACCCCGGACGATGCCGAGACGGCAGTGCGCAACGGAGCTGAGGGCATCGGACTCTGCCGTACGGAGCATATGTTCTTTAATGACGACAGGATTCCGAAGATCCGCCGGATGATCCTCTCCAAGACCTATGAGGAGAGAAAGAAGGCGCTGGACGAGCTGATCCCTTATCAGAAGGCAGATTTCAAGGGCCTGTATACGGCGCTGAAGGGCCGGCCGGTGACCATCCGTTTCTTAGATCCGCCGCTCCATGAATTCGTGCCCACGGACGAGGAGGACATCAAAGAGCTTGCAAAGATGATGAAGCTTACCGTGGAAGAAGTGAAGGAAGCCTGCGACAGCCTGCATGAATTCAACCCCATGATGGGGCACAGGGGCTGCCGTCTGGCAGTGACCTATCCCGAGATCGCAGAAATGCAGACCAGGGCAGTCATCGAGGCCGCCATTGAGGTCGAGGATGTGGAGGGCTTCTCCATCGAGCCGGAGATCATGATCCCTCTGGTGGGCGAAGCCAAGGAGCTGAAGTTTGTAAAGGACGTGGTGATCCGTACAGCTGAGCAGGTGAAGAAGGAGCGCGGCTCCGACATCGTATACCATGTGGGTACCATGATCGAGATCCCCAGAGCCGCCCTGCTGGCAGACGAGATCGCAAAGGAAGCGGACTTCTTCTCCTTCGGAACCAACGACCTGACCCAGATGACCTTCGGGTTCTCCAGGGACGATGCGGGCAAATTCCTGCCGGCGTACTATAAGGCAAAGATCTACGAATCCGATCCCTTCTCCAAGCTGGATCAGTCCGGCGTGGGCCAGCTGATCGAGATGGCGGCAAGAAAAGGAAGGGAGACGAATCCTGACCTGAAGCTCGGCATCTGCGGAGAGCATGGCGGCGATCCCGCTTCCGTGGTATTCTGCCACAAGGTGGGCCTGAACTACGTATCCTGCTCGCCTTACCGTGTGCCGATCGCAAGGCTTGCGGCTGCCCAGGCTGCCTTGGAGGAGCTTGGGATCAAGGCATGATATTGATCGAGTAAGAAAACAGTGCGGACATAAACACGCCCCATGGCCGGGATCGGCTGCGGGGCGTGTTTTGAATTATGGAGGGTACTCCTTGTGGTGGCAGCATCCCTTTTGGGAAGCTGGGAAAATGAGAGCACTTTACGGCACCGCGGTGCGCCTGGATGGAGATCCGCTGCTGATCCTTGCTTTGAGGGGGATCGGCATGGACCGCTTCGTGGACGTGATCCTGGAGCGATACCGGATCCTTGACAGAATATGGCGAATATAATCATAAATATATAATTACGATTATAGACCATGGTGTTTAAGACATCGCACACAGCTTCAGGTTTTTTGTTGAATTGTGGCTTAATATGGCGTATAATTTAGCCACATAAAGGAGGTGCATTATGCAGATTGTACCTATGAGAGATTTGAAAAACACAGTAGAAATAGAAAGGAAGTGCATCGAGTCGAATGAACCGGTATTTGTGACAAAGAATGGATACGGCAGGCTTGTTGTCATGGATATAGACTATTATGAAAGGACGATGCGCAAAATCGGGGAAGCGAGTCTCATAAACCAAGGCATTGCAGACTATGAGAACGGAAGAGTCATAGATGGGAAATCAGCAATGAGCAGGCTGAGGGCAGAACATGGCATCTGAGAAATATGACTATGTTCTGACGGAGAGTGCTAAGGCAGATATCTTCGAAACGATCGGGTATATTGAAGGGGATTTGTCTTATCCGGATGCGGCCACTGACTTTCTCTGTGAATTTGAAAAGAAGACAGACGAAATCTGTAAAACGCCAAAAGCAGGGAGGCTGGTGGAGAATGAATTTTTGAAAAGGAATGATGTACGCAGATATCTTGTGGATAATTATATCGCATATTCCATCATGGATGACGAGGCGCGGAACATAATCATTCTTCGATTGGTATATGGAAAACGGAATCGGGATGAGATACTGAAAAATGTACGATAAGAATTTGAAAGAAAGACGGGGACATTATGCTGACAAAAGAACAGATCAGAAAGGCATTGGAGAGCTATCAGGGAATATCGGATTGTATCAGAAATAATACGCCGGAAGGTATTTTACAATCGATAGCGGTGGAATGGGGATTGGATCAGCAACAGCTTGGAAGTAGTCCCATGGGAGGTTATTCCAAAGGAAGGACAAGCGGAGCCTATTGGTTTGTGTTGCGGGATCTAAAGCAGAATATCGATAGCTATGACTGGCTTTATGAAAGGCTTTATGATGAGGAATCAAAAAGAGTTTTTTATAAGCTGGTTTCATTCCGGTTATTCCCGGATCTCGGATTTATCGCTGAGGCTTACGATGGTAAGCATGCACAATATTTTGACAAAGGTATAGTGCAGTGTGATGAGAATGAGATTTTTGTCGATTGCGGTGGATTTGTGGGAGATACAATTCAATCCTACAGAAAAGAGTATGGTGAGTACAAAAAATGCTATATATATGAGCCGGATAAGGAAAATGTAAAAAAAATCAGGAAAAACCTTGATGGCTACCATGATATTACGATACGGAATGCTGGCGTAGGAGATCATATGGAAACGGCTAGCTTTGCGGCTCACAGCAGCTCTGGTAATTTCTTGGAGAGGTCAAAGGATGGGGTTGAAACAAGTCTTATTTCTCTGGATGAAGACATTAAAGAATCAGTGACGTTTATCAAAATGGACGTGGAAGGATTTGAAATCCCTGCCTTGATCGGGGCAAAGAACCATATTGTGAAAGACAGGCCGAAATTGGCAATCTGCCTGTATCACATTGTCAGTGACCTTTGGGAAATACCAAGAATAATTGACAGCCTCTGTCCGGATTATCGGTTTTTTATACGACACTATGAAAAGGAGCAGAATTGGGAAACGGTATTGTATGCGATACCACCGGAAAAGCAGAGCAAGAAGAAAAAAAGGCTGCATACGGCTGTCACGGTGATGCCGTATGAGAGGCCATGGCATAATGTAGAATTAATCAAAGATTGTGGGCTGATTCCTTACCTACTACACAAGGATCATGGAATGGACGTATCTATGATCGGAGCCAGCGAAAATCAGACAGATTATCCCTATGCAGGGCTGGTAAAAGGAATGAAACTGAAATCATTGAAGGATCATAAGATCCAGACAAAGCTGGAATACCTTGCGGAGCATGCCCGAGAGATTGACCTATTGATCCTTAGGGGCGGGTATGACAGCTGTGCGGCAATGGCGCTTGTCTATAAGGATCACAATCCGGAAGGGAAGATTTATTGCGGACTGGATGCAAACAGCTGGTGGATGGACCAGATTCCCTGGTATGTAGAAAACTATCGCAAATTTATAGAAATCTGTGACATTATGGCTACTTCCTGCACAGCTATGGCGGAGCTGCTGACGCATAAATGGCATAGAAAGATAGAGGTGGTAACAAATGGTTACTATGATTTTTCCGGGGAAGAGAGAACCCGAACATTGTTCGGACAGAAAGAAAATGTTATTTTTACGGCAGGGAGGCTTGGTACAGAACAGAAAGCTACAGATGTGCTGCTGAAGGCTTTTGCATTGATTGCAGATGATATACCGGGATGGAGGCTTCGGCTTGCCGGGACAATAGAGGATGGGTTTCGCTCATTTATTGAAGGCTATTTTACAGAATATCCGGAGATAAAGGAAAGGGTAGATTTTTTAGGATCTATCACGGATCGGAGCCAGATGAGGGAAGAATATGAAAATGCAAAGATTTTTGCTCTGACTTCTTCGATAGAGGGAGGATCTCCAAATGTGATATCGGAGGCCTTGTCAGCAGGTTGTGTCGTAGCTGTGACAAAATTTGATGCCTGGGAGGATTGCATCGGAAATGGCATTTGCGGTTCTGCTTCAGCGATCGGGGATGTAAAGGGGTTTGCGGAGAGCTTAAAGGGGCTTTGCCTTCGTACAGATTTAAGCGGTATGTCTGACCAGGCAAGGCTTCATGCGGATGAGTTCTTTTGCATGCAAAAGAATGTTGACCGGATTTATCGGATGCTGGCGGAGTGAGGTGAGATTGAATGGAATATGTGAAGGGAAACATCGGATTTCAAAATGGGCAGTATACTATGGATGGAGAAGTACTGCTGGATTGTAAAGACTATATCCACAATTACAGTAGAGTGCCTTTGAACCCGACAGGGCAGAGGGGGATCATATCCCTTCCAGAATTGATTCAAAAAAATATGGAAGACCACAAAAAAATAAATGAAAATACAGATCAAGCTCCTTATGTCAATATGTTCTTTTTATTAGACATTTTAATGTCAAGTTTTTTTGTTCATCATGGGGAACCTTTGAAAGTAGCGGAGATTGGTGCTAACAAAGGAAGCCTCAGCACCCATATTGCCTCATTGCTTCATGCGTTTGATCCAAAAGCAGAGTTTGTCTGTATTTGTAATACTATTGGAAATGAAAGCGGTAATGAGTGGCTTAATCGGATCTGCCAGGCAGAGGCGCCGGATGGTTTATCCTTAGTGGCATCTGATTTTTTTAATACCCGGCTTCAGGATGAGTACTTCAATTATGTTGTGATTAATGGTACTGTGACCATATCGGAGCCTATGGAAACGATAAAAGAAACGGCAAGGATCACATCAAAGGATGGGAGTATACTATGTTTTTGTGAAAGCCAGTTTTTGCTGGACGATATGATTCAAATGCTGTTTCCAGTGCGAAAGGAATGGCGGTTTGATCCGGAGAGAGTTCTTTTTCTGGTTAAGAAGGAGGATATCTGGCAGGGATAGGCGGGGGATATGTATCTAACAAAATGCAAGGCTTTTCTTGCCTGAAGTCCCTAAGAAACGTATAATATAAGGTAAAAAGCACATTGAAAATCGAGCTGTAAAATTGTACGGAAATTAATACAATTTCAAAACTAAAGTATCTGACCCGTTGGCCGATATAATAATCAGCAAGGCAAAAGATAATAAATCAGGGGAAGCCTAGGGCCTCTGAATTATTATATAGATAACGAGTAAACAGTCATTAGACAAGGAACAAGTTGAAACGGCAAACCGGGTAAACGGATTTGCCCGGGTCAAATCACAAGGAGGTAAATTATGGTAGTACAGCACAATCTTACAGCAATGAATTCCCAGAGGCAGCTGGGCATCACCACAGGAGCACAGGCAAAGTCAACTGAGAAGCTTTCTTCCGGTTTCAAGATCAACCGCGCAGCGGATGATGCAGCAGGCCTGGCAATCAGCGAGAAGATGAGGAAGCAGATCCGGGGACTTACCCAGGCTTCCAGCAACGCTGAGGACGGTATTTCGGCAGTGCAGACGGCAGAAGGTGCATTGAATGAAGTGCACGACATGCTTCAGAGAATGAATGAGCTGGCAGTCAAGGCAGCGAACGGCACACAGTCCGAATCCGACAGGAGCGCCATCCAGGATGAGATCGACCAGATCACGACTGAGATCGACAGGGTTTCCGAGACGACCAAGTTCAACGAGACCTACCTGCTGAAGGGTGATCGCGATGCTTCCAAGATCGCAAGGTTCAGCTACAAGAAAAACACCGCTACGGTAGCAGCATCAGCAAAATTCACGGCAGATGGAGCCACAAACCTGTCTGTCTCCGTCGGGTTCAAGGATGGTGCAAAGCAGGCTGATCAGAATGCTATTGCAGTTGCCCTTAAGAACCAGGGTGTTTCGGTTTCCAGAACCAGCACTTATGGCACAGCAGGTGCAGTCACAGGCTACGATTTAAAACTGGTGGGCGATGTGGCTTCGAAGTATCAGGTTGTGGCAACGAGTACGGTAACCGGAACGTCAGGCAATGAAAAGCAGACATTCGACATTCAGGATATGAACGGCAATGTGATCGCATCCGTGACGGTTTCCGGTGGCAATCTGGGAGCTGCTACCGCGACGGATCAGAACAAGATCCAGTCCGCCATCATTTCTGCAGGCACGATCACAGCTGCGACAAACAAAACTGAGCTTGCCGGTTACTACGACAAGGATGGCAACAGGATTTCTGAGAATGCCCTGAACAAGTACTTCTCAGTACAGGGTGGTACGGGAACCTCCAGTATCGTAGCAAATGCTGGAGTACAGGTTTATGACGCTGCTGGCAATCTGACCAAGCTCAACACGCTGACAGTGGCGGCAACCCGTGACCTGACCGGCGATCTGAAGCTGAACCTCCATGTAGGAGCTGATGCTACGACAAACAATCAGATCTCGGTCCGGATCCAGAACATGAGTGCCAAGAGCCTTGGAGTGAACGGCATGAGGGTTGACGGCAAGACTGATGAGAATGCCCTGAAGGCCATCGAGACCGTAAAGGAAGCCCTTCAGAAGGTTTCCGACCAGAGGAGTGCACTCGGTGCTGTGCAGAACAGGCTGGAGCACACCATCAAGAACCTGGACAACGTTGTGGAGAACACGACAGCTGCAGAAAGCCAGATCAGAGATACCGATATGGCGGCAGAGATGGTCAAGTATTCCAACAACAACATCCTTTCTCAGGCTGGCCAGTCCATGCTGGCACAGGCCAACCAGAGCAACCAGGGTGTCCTGTCTCTGCTTGGATAATCCAATCCATTGTTGTAACAGCTACAACAGATGCACTATTAAACCTAGGCGGGCCGCCGGTGGAAACACCGGCGGCCTTATATTTTCCGGTAAGCTTTTTGCAGTCGTTGACGTGATATATACCACGTGATACGATCAAAAAGACACAACACAAAAAAGAAAACCTGGGCTGAATAGGGTTGTGCCTGTTTTACATCGTCTTCTGATTTTGATAAAATAAGATAATTAATGGGAGTTTCATTAAACTAAGAAAGGATTCCTGCCATGTCAAAACCGAAGCTTTCAATATCACTTTTGTCCTCAGGACGGAGCAAGACCATCGAACGCTGCCTGGCCTCCCTTCAGGTTTTTAAGGATGCCTTTGAGACGGAGATCGTGATCGTGGATACCGATCCGGATCAGAAGGAAGAAGTGCGTGCCGTCCTGGAGAAGTATGCAGATAAGATCGTAAGATTCGAATGGATCAATGATTTTTCCGCTGCCCGGAATGCCGGTATGAAGGAATGCAGCGGGGAATGGTTCATGTTTGTGGACGACGACGAATGGTTTATGGATGCGGCGCCCCTGATCGATTTTCTAAAATCGGAGGAATCAAAAAAGTATCATTGGGTAAATATCATCTGCCGGAATTACGCAGATCCGGAGTTTAATAAATGGGGAGATAACTGGGTCTCGAGGCTAGTCAGATTGAAGAAGGACACCCATTTTTCAGGGATTGTCCACGAGTACTTTGAGCCTCTTGTGGGGAATGAAAAACCGATACGGGCAATGCTAGGCCATACGGGCTATATATATCTCACAGAGGAGCAGAAGAAGCAGCATGCACATCGGAATATTAGCCTCCTGGAAAAGGCGGTGGAAAAACGGGAGACACAGATGCGCTGGTGGCTGCAGCTGGTGCAGGAATATGATGCTATTGGAAACAATGTGAAGGTTCGAGAAACAAGCATTCATTGCCTTGAGCTGCTTCAAAAATATGATAATGAAAATGCCCGTGAGATGAAAGGATACTTTACTGCAGCTCTCATGCGGGTAGACCGGCTTGAGCAAAGATATGAAGAAGAAAAAAAGACCTGGGAAAAGTATGGACAGGAACGCGGGTTTACCGTGATCGCCGATACCTATCTGGATTTGGAAAGTGCCATCCTTTTTAACAATCTAGAGGATTATGACAAGGCGAGGGAATATGTCCACCGTTATTTTGAAAGTTATGAGAAACTGAAGGACAGGACAGATGAGTTTTCTAATATCAGCTACCATTTCCTTTCCAATACTTTCGAGGAGGTTCTGTGGGGGGTCGCCATATGCATGATGGTCTACCTGGATATTAAGAAGGGAGATTTTGAAAGCTTTGAAAAATATTTCGACCGTCTACGCTGGGAGGATGGGGCACCTTATGATTTTAAGAATTATGCCAGGCTTTTCATTGCGCAGATGTCCTCCGTGGATTTCGACCCGCATTTTGTGCAGATGGCAGAAGCCTTCTGGAAAGCACCGGAGGTAAGGGAGATTGTCCTGGATGTGCTGATGAGGACGGCAGGTACCAAGGATGCCAGCTACTGGAGGATCATCCGGATCTTCTCCGATGAGGCCATCCGCAATCCGGTTCCCTGGGATCTCAGGATCCTGCAGGGAAGCCATGAGGGCAGGGAAGACTTTGATTTTGCCATG
>JAILLN010000064.1 GCA_024693135.1 Lachnospiraceae bacterium
CTGCGTAGACTTGCAAGATCGGCTGCCATGTGAGACAACACGCTTTATCGTTGGCTCACATAGCCGAGATTGCATAGTCGAAGCCGGCGGGAAGCTCCGCATTAAGTGAGCGGTGAGGCGACGTGGAAATGCAAGGCCCGCGGGCGGCGCAGACCTGCCACAAAGCAAGACCCGCAGTCGGCGCAGACCTGCCACAAAGCAAGGCCCGCAGTCGGCGCAGTTAAACCAGCTTATGGATGATCAGGCAGTTCCCCTGTTTGAATTTAACCATGGGTCCGTTCATGACGAGAATCTTCTTTTCCAGGTCGACCTTGAAGAACGTGATGGTATCGGATTCGTTATTGATGCTCAAGAGAAAGCGGTCGTCATCGGAGATCGCGATATCCTTGGGAAAATCCCCGGAGATGGGAAGGGTGAAGAGCTTCTCCAGCTTTCCGGTCTCGGGATCTCTTGAGTAAGCGCTGACGGAATTGTCCCCCGCATTGGAGCTGTAGATATGGTTGCCATCGCTGGAAAGCTGGATGGCATAGGCGGCGGTATTTCCCGCATGGTAGTCATTTACCGTGGAGACGGTCTGGATCTTCTCGAATTTAGGCTCGTTGTCAATATTCTGATAAGAATAAACATCGATGTAATTCTTCATTTCGTGGATCACATAGCCGAACCGCCCATCCAGGGAGAATTTGATGTGGTGCGGGGCGGATTCGATCTCGGAACGCACGATATCGGCCAGGGTCAGCTTTCCGGTTTCGTGGTTCAATCGGTAGACCTTCACGTGATCCATGCCCACGTCGGTGACGCAGAGGTATTGATTGTCCCGGGTCATTTTGGCGCAGTCCACATGGGGGCGGAAATTGCGCTCTCCCACGGATCCGAAGCCCTTGTGCCAGATCTCCTCACAGATCTTGTCGATGCTGCCGTCCTCCTTTAAGGAGAGTACGGTGATCTTGCCGTCATGGTAGCCGGCCACAAAAAGGAACCGGTCTTCATAGTCCGTAGAGATATAGCAGCCCCGAAGCCCGTGGATGCCGGACTCGTTGAGGAAGGTAAGGGATCCGTCCTCCGTGATCCGGAAGGATTCCACGCCTTCATCCGTGATGGAGTAGAGCATCTTCCCATTGTGGGAGATGGTGATATAGGAGGGGTTCTGGATCGCTACCGCACTCCGGAAATCGATCCGACCGGTCTCTGGGTTGAAATCATAGATCTTGAGCCCGTGGGCTTCATCGGTGGTATACCCACCGGCATATACGACATATCGGTTTTTGGACATGGCCAATTCCCCCTTTTGCAATCAATTTTAAGGCTGACAATGATAAAATGCAAGCATCCCCTCCAGCCGGGAGCTCATGTTTCCGATGAGATGGTCGGCGATCACAAGGCAGGCCATGCTTTCCACCACAACCACGGCCCGGGGCACGATGACCGGATCATGTCTGCCTGGGATCTCAAGCTTGATGGGCTTTCCGTCCCGGGTGACCGTATCCTGGGTCTGGGATATGGAGGGCGTGGGCTTGATGGCAGCCCGGAACAGGATGTCTGCGCCGTTTGCAATCCCCCCGTAGATCCCTCCTGCATGGTTCGATGCGGTATGGATCCCGCCTTCCTTAAAGAAGAGGGGGTCGTTGTTTTTGCTGCCGAGTGTATCGGCTGAGGCAAAGCCGTCCCCGATCTCGAAGCCCTTCACGGCGCCGATGGAGCAGACAGCCTTTGCCAGATCCGCGGAAAGCTTGTCGAAGACCGGCTCTCCTAAGCCCTTGGGGCAGCCGGAGATCACGCATTCGATGACGCCTCCCGCGGAATCCTTTTTGGCCATGACCTCCTTCAGGTAGGCCTCTGCTTTTTCGCAGGCGGAGGCATCCGGCATATACAGGCTGTTTTTCAGCCGTTCTTCTTCATCATAGGAAGTGATGGAAACCGGTCCGATGGAGCGGGTATATGCCCTGCAGGAAATGCCGAATTCCTTTAGGAGCTTCCCCGCTACGGCTCCGGAGGCCACACGGGCAGCCGTTTCCCGTCCGGAGGAGCGGCCGCCTCCGCGGTAATCCCGGAAACCGTATTTCTGGTCATAGGCCAGGTCTGCATGTCCAGGCCGGTAGGCGTCGGCGAGGACAGAGTAGTCCGCGGAGCGGTGGTCTTCATTATATAGGATCAGGGAAATGGGCGTCCCGGTGGTCTTGCCTTCAAATACGCCGGAAAGGATCCGGATATCATCGGCTTCCCTGCGTTTTGTGGTATAGTCGGACTGCCCGGGCTTTCTTCTGTCCATATAGGGCTGGATGTCTGCTTCACAGAGGGAAAGCCCTGCGGGACAGCCGTCGATCACGACGCCGAGAGCTGCTCCGTGGGATTCTCCCCAGGTGCTTACCGTAAAATGCTTTCCAATTACTGATCCGGACATGCTCCTCCTCCGATCCTCTGCATAAAATCCCTTGTTTTATTGTTTCAATATTTATGGTATCATGGACAAAGATTCTTTCTAGAGCCATTATATTCATTTGGGGCCTCCGGGTCAAAAAGGAAAGGGAGGGAAGGATGGGGAATATTCTGATGATCGTATTGCTTATTATTGCGGCACTGTTGGTATTGTTGATTATGATGATGGTGGTGACGAAAATGGTTGAAAACGGAAGACAAGCATCTGGCAAAAAATGGCGTCCCAATGACCTTTGGGAGGACAGGAAAAGGAACTGGCTGGGACTTCCCTGGACCTTTACCCGGTATTCCCTGGATCCGGAGCGTTTTTATCTGGACAAGGGGATCTTAACCAGTACCTCCGACGAGGTAAGGCTGTACCGGGTCACGGACATCTCCCTGAAGAGGACGCTCTGGCAGAAGATCATCGGCACCGGTACGATCCATGTCAGCTCCTCAGACAAAAGCCTGCATAATTTCTCCATTGTGAACGTGAAGCGGCCGGATGAGGTGAGGGAGCTTCTCTCCAATCATGTGGAAAAGCAGAGGGAAGCAAAGAGGGTCTATGCCCGGGAGAACATGGTGACGGACATGGACGTGGAAGAAGACTTCGACGGAGCAAATTAAGGGAAGATGACAAGGGAAGATTTCAAGCGCCTTGCCGCAGAGGGCCTGGTGCTCTTAGACGGGGCAACCGGCACGAACCTGCAGAAAATGGGGCTTGTAAACGGCATATGCCCGGATGAATGGATCCTGTCTAATCCGGAAGCCATCCTTTCCCTTCAGGAGGGATATCTGGAAGCCGGAAGCCGGATCCTGTATTCCCCTACCTTTTCCTGCAACCGGGTAAAGCTTGCGGAATATGGGCTGGAAGGCCGGATCGGGGAGCTCAATGAAAAGCTGGTGGGGCTTTCCAAGAAGGCGATAGCCCGCTTTGAGGAGAAGCATCCCGGAGCCGGGAAGGCCTATGTGGCTGGGGACGTATCCATGACCGGGATCCAGGTAAAGCCCGTGGGACCCATGGACTTTGAGGAACTGGTGGAGATCTACCGGGAGCAGATCGGATTCCTCGCAGCAGCCGGGGCAGACCTGATCGTGGTAGAGACCATGATGAGCCTGCAGGAATGCCGTGCCGCCCTGATCGCGGCGAAGGAATGCTGCAGCCTGCCCGTAATGGTGACCATGACCTTCGAGGAAAACGGCAGGTCCCTTTTCGGCACGGATATCCGGACGGCCCTGGTGACCCTTGAGGCTCTCGGTGCGGATGCCTTCGGGGCAAACTGCTCCACGGGTCCGGACCGGATGAAGCGGCTTTTGGACGAGATCCTTCCCATAGCAGGGATCCCTTTGATTTGCAAGCCGAATGCGGGCATGCCGCGTCTGGATCCGGAAGGAAATACCGTATATGATATGGACGCCCGGGAGTTTGCGGAGCATATGGGCGGCATAATCCGGTCTGGAGTCCGGTTCGTCGGCGGATGCTGCGGTACGGATGCAGGATTTATTGCAAAATTGAAAGAAAATTATGTAAACTCTGCTGAGATTGACATAATTCCTGCAAAAACGAAAGAAGACTGCCTCTTTCTCTCTTCTGAACGGGAGACGGTAAAGATCTGCAAGGACAGCCCCTTCCGGGTAGTGGGGGAGCGGATCAATCCCACGGGAAAGAAAAAGCTCCAGGCGGAGCTCAGGGCAGGAAGCCTTGAGATGGTGAGGGAGTTCGCAAGGAGCCAGGAAGAGGGAGGAGCCTCGGTCCTGGATATCAATATGGGACTCAGCGGAGTGGATGAGGCGGAGCTTATGGTAAGGGCCATCGAAGCCGTGACCCAGGAGACTTCCCTGCCGCTGTGCATAGACAGCAGTTATCCGGAGGTGCTGGAGAAGGCGCTGAGGATCTATCCCGGAAGAGCCCTCCTGAATTCCATATCGGCAGAGAGCGCCCATCTTAAGGAGAAGCTTCGGATCGCAAAGAAATACGGAGCCGCTTTCATCCTGCTTCCCATGGGGGACGAGGGGCTTCCGAAGGATTTCGGGGAAAAGAAGAAAAACATGGAAACCGTCCTTTCCGAGGCACTCCAAATGGGGTTTGCCCGGCATGACATCATCGTGGACGGACTGGTAGGAGCGGTGGGGGCGCTGAAAACGGCGGGGACAGATACCCTGGATACCATACGCTTCTGCCGGGAAGAAGGCCTTTTCACTATCTGCGGGCTTTCCAATATCTCTTTCGGGCTGCCGGAGAGGATCCACGTAAATGCGGCATTTCTTTCCATGGCCATCCGTGAAGGGCTGAACCTTGCCATCTGCAATCCGAACCAGCCGGAGCTTAAGGCCGCCTATCTCAGCGCGGACCTTTTGATGAACCGGCCGGGGGCGGATCTTCGCTATATCGAATATATGAACGAGCATGGCGGCGAGCTGAAGATCACCGGGGAAGGAAAGAGCCGGAATGCCCCGGAAGGAGCCCCGGCCGCAAAGGAGCCCCTGACAGGCCTTGGGCTGCTGAAGGATGCGGTGGTCCGGGGGAAGAAGGAGATCATCGGAGGGCTTACGGAGGAGGCGCTGAAAAACGGGGAGGAGGCAGGAAAGATCCTGAATGAGGCATTGATCCCCGGGATCAACGAGGTGGGGGCGCTTTTTGATGAGGGAAGGTATTTCCTGCCCCAGCTCATTGCATCCGCGGAGGCGATGGAGCTTTCCATTTCCCTGCTTGAGCCCTATCTTCAATCCGGCGGCCAGTCTGAAAAGGCCGGGACCGTGGTGATCGCCACCGTGGAAGGGGACGTGCATGACATCGGCAAGAATCTGGTCTCGCTGATGCTTAAGAATTACGGCTTCCGGGTCATCGACCTGGGGAAGAACGTGCCGGGGGAGACCATCGTGGATACGGCGGTCAAAGAGCAGGCCGACATCATCTGCCTTTCTGCCCTCATGACTACGACCATGAAGGAAATGAAGCAGGTGATCGCCCTGGCGAAGGAGCGCGGCTGCAGGGCTTTGTTCATGATCGGAGGCGCGGTCATCACAGAGGAGTATCAAAAGGAGATCGGAGCGGACGGATATGCTCAGGATGCTGCCGAGGCGGTCCGCGTGGCAAAGCGGTTAATGAAACAGGTGAGATAGAGCAGGGCCGGCGTTAAGACAAGGTCAAAACGAACAATGAAACAGGAGGAATAAAGCATGACCGGTGCGGAGGCAATGGCAAAATGCCTGATGGAGGAGAAAGTGGAGATCCTTTTTGGATATCCGGGGGTGGCGATCTGCCCGTTTTTTGATGCCCTGGGAAAGACGGATATCCGCTCTGTGCTGGTGCGTACGGAGCAGAATGCAGGACATGCGGCATCCGGCTATGCCAGGACGACCGGCAGGGTGGGCGTATGCGCGGTCACAAGCGGCCCCGGCGCGACGAACCTTCTTACCGGGATAGCCACGGCATTTGCGGATTCGGTGCCGCTGGTATGCATTTCCGGCCAGGTGGAGACGGACCTTCTGGGATCGGATGTATTCCAGGAGGCAGATATCACCGGGGCTGCGGAAAGCTTCGTTAAATACAGCTATATCGTAAAGGATGTCAATGACATTCCCAGAGTATTCAAGGAGGCCTTCCATATCGCCAATACCGGGAGGAAGGGGCCTGTGCTGATCGACATGCCCATCGACATCCAGCTTGCCAAGATCCGGAATTTCGAATATCCGGAGGAGGTCTCCTTAAGGACCTACAAGCCCACGGTGAAGGGCCATATCCAGCAGATCCGGAAGGCCATGCAGGAGCTTACGAAGGCGGAGCGCCCTCTGATCCTGGCCGGCGGCGGGATCTTCTTGAGCAGGGCGAAAAAGGAGCTGAAGGAATTCTCCGAAAAACATCAGATCCCGGTGGTATCGACCATGATGGGCATCGGAGTGCTCCCTACCTCCCATGAGCTGTACTTTGGCATGATCGGCAACAACGGATGCCTTGCGGCAAACCGGGCCATGAAGGAATGCGATGTGCTCATGATGGTGGGCGCCAGGGTGGCAGACCGGGCCGTGGCAAGCCCGGATGTGATCATGGAAAACAAGACCCTGATCCACATCGACGTAGACCCGGCGGAAATCGGCAAAAACGTGGGGCCGGCCATACCCATCGTGGGAGATGCAAAGGCAATCTTCCGCGACCTGGAGGAGATCCCCATTGAGACGGATACAAAAGCCTGGCTTCAGAGCCTCAATGAATACCGGAAGGTGCCTTCAGGCAGAAAGGCGCCGAAGGAACATGTGGATCCGGCCGTATTCATCCAGAAGCTGTCCCTTGCCATGGAGGAGGACGGGATCTATGTGGCCGATGTGGGGCAGAACCAGATCTGGTCCTGCCGGAACGTGAATGTGAGAAAGGGCAGGTTCTTTACCACAGGCGGCATGGGGACCATGGGATATTCCATCCCGGCAGCCATCGGGGCGAAGCTGGCAGACATGAAGAAGCAGGTGGTGGCGGTCTGCGGGGACGGCGCCTTCCAGATGTCCATGATGGAGCTTGCCGTCATCATGCAGGAGAAGATCCCGTTGAAGATCGTGGTGATGAAAAACAATTACCTGGGGCTCGTCCGGGAATTCCAGCATTTCCACCTGGATGATGCATATGAGATGGTGGAGCTTGGGGACTATCCCAGGCTTGACCGGATCGCAGAGGCCTACGATATCGAGTATTTCCTGGCAGACAGCATGGACGGCATCGATGAGCTGATCCGAAGGTTCCTGGATGCAAAGGGGCCGGCCCTCCTGGAAGCAAGGCCGGATCCCATGGATACCGTAAAGCTTGCCAGATAGGGAAACGTAAAGACTGATTCAGCTTAAGTGAAGGGGGCATGAAGTGAAGAAAATCTATTCTGTGCTCGTAGAAAACAGGTCCGGCGTGCTTTCCAAGGTTTCCGGCCTTTTTGCCAGGCGCTGCTACAATATCGAAAGCCTTGCCGTGGGCGAGACGGACGATCCCAATGTATCCTGCATGACCATTGTTTCCAGCGGGGACATGCGTACCATCGAGCAGATCGAAAAGCAGCTGAATAAAAAGCTGGATGTCATCAAGGTAAAGACGTTTGACGAAGAGGTAAGCATCAGCAGGGAGCTCATGCTGATCAAGGTAAAATACAACAAGACGAACCGGAAGGACATCATGGAGGTGGTCTCCGCCATGAAGGCCGAGATCGTGGATATGTCCAGGAATATGATGATCATCCAGATCTGTGACCGTCCGGAAAGGACACGGATGATGATCAAGCTCCTGTCCGGCATATCCGTGGTGGAGCTTGCCCGTACCGGTACCCTTGCCCTGTCAAAATGTGAAATGGAAGGCTGATTATGTTTATTTGGTATTATCTAGTCATGTTTATCGTGGCGGTCATCTGCTCCGGGCTCTACCTGCTTTTTTGGCGCAAGTCCTTTTTTGTGGAGTTCACGGTCCTCTATGTATTGATCCCCATCGTCAACATGGGGTATTACTTCTTTGCTTCCTCAAGGAATACCAGGGAAGCCCTTCTGGCCAATAAGATCATCTACGTGGGAGGCTGCTATCTTCTGCCGGTGGCCTTTTTTGCCACCCTGTCCCTGTGCCAGATCCGCCTGAAACGATGGATCATCATGATCCTTATTACCTTTAGTACCTTCATCTATGCCGGGGTGCTGAGCATCGGGTCAAGCCAGATCTTTTATAAAGAGGTCAGGTATTCGGTAGAGTACGGCACAGCGGTCCTGGAGAAGGAATACGGACCCATGCATACCCTTTTTTATGTCATGGAGATCGCTTACGTCCTGGCCGGGCTTGTCGTGCTCATCATTACCGTGAGAAAAAAGAAAAAAGATGTATCCATGCGCAATCTCCTGCTCCTATTCCTGTCCCAGGCCGTGACCCTCTTTGCCTTCTTCTTTGGGCGGATGCTTACCCGGCAGATCGAATGGATGCCTTTTGCTTATGCGGTGATCCAGATCCTTTTCCTTGTCATACTGGACCGGATCTGTCTTTACGATATCGCGGATTCTGTGGCGGAGACCCTTGTGGAGCGCGGGGCGGTGGGCTTCGTGAAATTTGATTTCGACCTGAATTTCCTTAACTGCAACGAGACCGCCTTGAATTATTATCCGGAGCTTGGATCCCTGAAGGTAGATAAGCCCCTTTCCATGGGAGATATTAAGCTCAACGAGGTGGAACGCTGGATAAGGCAGTTTGAAATGAAGCAGGAAAAAGAAGGTTATTTCTTCGAAAAGAACGGGCGCTTCATGCGGGCATCGGTGGACTATTTCACGGACGGCAGAAAAAAACGGGGCTACCAGGTGGCCATCACCGATGAGACCAGGGAGCAGGAATACGAAAGGCTCGTGGGCGAATTCAATGATAAGCTCATGGAAGAGACGAATAACCAGTATTCCGTTTCGGATGAAATACTGGATGAACTTCTTGTCAGAGTCTCGGATCTGATCAATGAAAGAGGGGCTTCCCAGGCCTCTCACGCCGAACGGATCCGGCATACCACGGAGCTCATCGTGCGGGAGATCCAGAGTGATCCCGGTTTCCCCATCAATGATGAATTCTGCGAGGACCTGATCAGGGGCTCCGTGCTGTATGACATCGGAAAGATCGCCGTCAGTGATAAGATCCTGAAAAAGCCGGGAAGGCTTAACGAGGATGAATTCGAGGCGGTAAAGCAGCATCCGGAGGAAGGAGACCGGATCATAAACCTTCTTCTGGAAGGAGTACAGAATGATGCCTTCCTGATGATCACAAGGAATGCGGCTCTCTGCCACCACGAGCGCTGGGACGGGACGGGCTATCCGAAGGGCCTGCGCGGCATACGGATCCCGCTGGAGGCCAGGATCATCGCCATCGCCGATGTATATGACGCCCTGGTAAGCAGCCGCTGCTACAAAAAGCCGATGACCTATAAGCAGGCCTATGAGACCATCATGGGGGGGATGGGCACCCAGTTTGACAAGAATTTAGGACTTTATTTTGAGAGAGCTTCCAAAAAGATCGAAGAATACTATTCCCTGAAGCTTTGACCAAGACAGGGGGGGGCGGTTCTTTTGCCTGGCGAAAGATACGCCGCCGGCGGGCCTTGACAAAGATACGCCGCCGGCGGGCCTTGCATTTCCACGTCGCCTCACCGCTCACTTAATGCGGAGCTTCCCGCTGGCTTCGACTATGCAATCTCGGCTTGGCGAGCCAACGAAAAGCGTGTTGTCTCGCCAACCAGCCGATCT
>JAILLN010000065.1 GCA_024693135.1 Lachnospiraceae bacterium
GAGCTTCCCGCCGGCTTCGACTATGCAATCTCGGCTATGTGAGCCAACGATAAAGCGTGTTGTCTCACATGGCAGCCGATCTTGCAAGTCTACGCAGGCGGCAATCTCCGCGTGTTCGCGGAAAGAGGCTCCTTAGGAAACACCAAGGCCCGCAGTCGGCTCACTCTTCGCAGAATATATGGAAGCAAGCGAAGGCTGTTTCAAACATATAATATCCCTCATGTACTATGCTTCTTTTATTCGTTTCGCTGGTTGTGCCTGATAATCCATGTGATGCCAAAGGGAACACGGCTCCGCTTTTCAGCTCAGAAAATGCAGTGTGGAAGGGGAGCCGGGAAAAAGGAACTCTGCAAGGCCCTAATGCCGGTATTTCTATGCGAGACCGAGACGCATAAATTTCGCGAGTGCGAAGGCCGGGCTTGTGCCTCACGAATATCCGCCTTACGAAAACTTATTTTGGCGCAAGACCGGAACAGCGCCGAGCGAAATTTTGTCATGCGGCGACGGGCGAGGTTAGAAACGACCGAGCGCCGGCAGAGTTCCTTTTTTCGGCGACCCCAGGCGGACACCTGCACTTCAATCAACCAACCGTCCCCCTGTCTGCAGACAGTTCAATCAACGCATTGGAAGTATTCGCTCAATTTTTCAATTGGGATCGGTCTGGAATATTTGTAGCCCTGGAGATACCGGGCCGACATCTTCTCACAGCGCTCCTCGTCCTGATCGTTCTCCACGCCCTCATAAAGCACGGCATAATTCATGTCGCTGAACATCTTGGCCAGATGCTCCACCATGAGCATGGACTTCTCACTGTTTCCGGAAGCGATGACCAGGGAGCGGTCAAATTTGATGATATCAAAAGGCAGCTGCATGATCCGTTCGAAATTGGAATATCCGGTGCCGAAGTCATCCAAATAAAACTTGATCCCGCATTTCCTCAGTTCATTGATCTTATCCTTCAGGATCATGAAATCGTTCTCATTCTGGCTTTCGGTCACTTCAATGGCGATCCGGTTATTGGGGATGCCGCTGTCGCCGATGATCTTTTCCACCATTTCGCAGAAGTGCTCCTGCCGGATATCCGAGATGGAGAAATTCACGGAGATCCGCTTTACCAGATATCCGTTGTCCAGAAGCCTCTTGATCTGCATGCAGGTCTTGTGCAGGATTATCCGGCTCATCACATGGATATAACCGTGCTGCTCTGCGATGGGGATGAACTGATCCGGGAATACCATCCCGATCTTTTCCAGCTTCATCCGCATCAATGCTTCGGCGGTATCGTATTCCCCGGTCTCGATATTCATCACCGGCTGGCAGTAGACCACCACCCGCTCATCATTCAGATTCTGGTTCTTCTGGATCTCTTCCATCTGCTCCAGGATATACTTCTGCTTCTTGAAGAGCTCAATATCCGCATCCTTCACATACCGGGTCTGGTTCATCTGCATCCTGGATTCCATATACTGGATCATGCTTGCGTATTCATTGCGCTCATCCAGCTCCTTACAGGTCTGCACGATGACGATCTTGTAATCCAGGCGGTACTTCGGATATACCTCGGCAAAATTCCCCAGGATCTCCCCCACCTGCACCTCGTAATGGGGGTTCAGGTCGATGGGTATGGCCAGGATCATATGTCCGTTTGACATCTGGAAGAGCACCGAGCTGTTGAAATAGAACGTGGTGAACTGCCGGATGGTTTCCTGGATCCCCTTGGGATATCTGACCCCGTTCCCATCAAATTCCTTCAGATACAGGCTCATGAGGAGGGTCTGTTTCTTTTTCCGGTACCGGTCTTCGATCAGGTCGTCAAAGGCGGCCGCATTCAGGGAGCCGGTCTCGATGTCATACGGATTGGAATGGACCAGGTAAAGCAGGGCAAAGGTGGGAAACAGGAAGGTTGCCGCCGTGAAGGAGGTCTGCCGGAAGAACTGCTGGATGATAAGCATCAGGAAGGATATCCCGATGGTCCCCGCCACCCCGTACATGACCTGCTTATAGACCCTGCTCCGGTAGGTATACATGATATAAAGGTTAAGTCCCACATAGAAAAGATGGCATATGGGAAACAGGTTCAATCCCGGCACCACAGTCCCGTCCTGGTCCACATGGAAGCCGATCTTCAGGAAATAGCCCACGATCTCATAGGCGAGCACCAGGAAATAGACGATGGAAGCGATGATGATGAACCGCTTTTCCTTCTTCTCCTCCAGATGCATGGTCTCCATGATATAGGCCACAAAAAGCACCATCATGCCGGAAATGGACAGATGGTATAAGGCTCTGGTGATATAGGCCGCGATCCGCCAGGAATAGCCCTTCTCCAGGAACATATGATAGGACACATTGGTCATCGCCGAGATAAAGAGCAGAAGAAGGATGTGGCGGAATATCCCGTAGTTTCGCGTACGGTTGATATAGGAGGCACGGATCAGGATGGCGAACACAAAGCAGATCGCCATGACGGTGATGTCTCCCACCGGAGAATAATTTATGATATATTCAATGCTTGGCTCTCCCATCATATTGACAAAAGAATCTCCCCTTAAAGCTTTTTCAGCCTCGGCACCTCATCCATGTGGAGATAGCGGGACAGGCAGCGTACGATAAAGTCGTGGTCCTGCACATGGTTCAATCCGGATACCAGGATGACGCCGATGACGCCCACATCCTCCACCCGGATGGGGAATCCCCCGCCGGAATTGGCATAGACTGTTTCATCCATGAATTTATCTGCCATCGTATGTCCGGAATTCTGAAGGTACATATAGAATTCGAGCGAGCTGACCTCCGTGCGCCGGACCGTATTGAATTTCCGCTCCATCCAGGCCTCATTGTCCAGAGTCGTCCCATCCATCATGGCCTGGAACAATACGAGGCCGCTGTTTAAGCGGATGCTGATGGCTATGGCCAGGCTTCTCTTCCCGGCCTCCTCTGCCATGAGCTTTCCTAATTCATAAGCATCCTTATTGGTGAAATGGGTGAATTGAAGGATCTCCTCCTGCATCCTCAGGATGTTCATCACCTCTTCTGCCGTCTTTTCTGTATTCATATTGATCCCTTCCTTCCTATTCCGTAATCCTTCCGTATGTCCTTTATTTCCTGGAGGCTGTATTTTCTGCCTCGAGGAACATCTGCTGCAGATCCTTTGTTTCAGAATAAATGGCAAAGCCGTACCTGAAATAGACCGTCACCGGCATTCCGTCGATCTCCTCGATCTTGGATACGCAGTTGCATACCGCCTCGCAGAGATCACTCATCTCTTCCCTGTTTTCGACCTGCTTCACCACCATAAAATGATCGCTGTTGAGCCTGCCTGCGATCCCTGTGACGCCCACAACGGAGCGTACCCGTTCCCCCACGGCCAATAGCAGCTTGTTGCCATATTCTACGCCGAAGTTGTCATTAAACCTACGGAAGTGCTCGATATCAAATACCGCTATGGCAAAGTCTCTCTTCTCCAGGGCAAAGCTTTCCTGATAGCGAAGCACGGACTCGACCAGCCCAAGGAAATTGAGGGTTCCGGTCTGGGGATCCGTAAGGGTCAGCTGCTCCACCTGAAGATTCCTAAGCTTCTGATCCGTGACATCGATGAAATAGCCCATCAGGCCGATGATCTCCCCGTCATGATACAGCGGGATCTTGCTTGCCATGATATCACGCAGCTGCCCCTTGCAGATGCAGGTCCCGGGCACCAGGAAGGTCTGCTCCCCTCTTTCCAGCACCCCCTCCTCGTCGCTCTTAAATTGCTGGGGGCTTACATGCCAGCCCATTTCCTCGTCGGTCTTGCCGATAAGCTCCTCATCCGATTCCAGGCCGTAATACTCCAGGAATTTCCGGTTCACGCCGAGGAACCTCCGGTTCCGGTCCTTCCAGAAATAGGCCGTATCGGAGTAGGCGATATAATTTTTCCAGAGCATCTCCGGGGTGACCTCCCCCTCATAATGCTCGGCTGTATTAAAGTCGTAGGTCCTGCCCTGCGCCAGAGACGCCGCATTGGGAGCCAAGCGTCTGACACAGGCCAGGATAAGCCTTTCCTTTGGATCTCCGGAAAAAAGGAAGGAATAAAGCGCCCATACATAGGATCCGTCCCTGGTACGGGTACGGAAGGCCTCGGAAACATAATTCGTCGGGCTTTCCCTGATCCGATCCTCGATGGTGGATAGATCCGAAAATCTCAGGTACCGCTTCCGGTCATCTAAATATATCTCGTTTTGAGCATAATCCCTCAGCTCCTCCACTGCAGGAAGCATGTTATAAGAATGCCTCGTCTGGGCGGCGGCATGGAGATTTTTGGAATATCCGCTTTTCAGATCCACCAGCTCGATCCGGTCATAGATAGAGCACAGGCCGTACAGATGCTCTGTCAGGAGGAATCTCTGGGCGATCCGGGTATCCTCAGACAGGTTCTGCAATATACACAGGAATGCACTGCCTCCGGGATATTCTGCAATGATCCGCACATGGGCATAGCAGCAGCTGGAGCCCTCTACAAAGTCTGCCGTTACGATCTCCCCGGTTTCCTTTGCCTTCTGCATCAGGGAAATAAACTTCTGCCCCACCGGACTGGCCCCGTCCCGGAATTCCCTCTCCGCATCCTCCAGGCTTCCCTTGCCGATATTCTTCAATGTACTGCGGTAGCTTTCATTGGCAAAAAGGTACCGGATCTTTGTCCCGGAAAGTTCTACAATGGCAACGGGCACCTGCTGCTCCCGCCGGGAGGAGTCCGTGGAATTATCCTTCACGGACAGCAGTGGCGTAGCGCTCAATATATTGACTATGCCGATATCGTGATAATATTTCCGTTTGAAGGGGTTTTCCAGCTCGTAGCCCTTCTCCTTCAGGGAAGCCAGGCATTCCTCATAGGGCAGGGGCTTTCCGAAGTAATAGCCCTGGGCCTTCTCACAGCCGATGTTTCTTAGGAATTCAAACTGTTCCTTTGTCTCCACTCCCTCGGCCAGGGTATGGACTCCGATCCGCTTGGCCATATCTACTACGGATTTTACGATCTCCTGGGACCGCATATCGAAATGCCTTAAAAAAGCCATGTCGATCTTCAGGGTCTCAAAATGGTAATCCTTCAGCACGTTGAGGGAGGAATATCCGCTCCCGAAGTCATCCATCCATACCCTTAAGCCGTCCTCCCAGAACCGGTCGATCACTTCCCGCATCCGTTCTTCATTGCTTTCCATCATGCTTTCCGTGATCTCGACCCTGATGGCATCCTTCGGGACCTTATACTCCTTCAATGCCTCCTCGATCACGCCATGGATGTCGGTCAGCCGGAAATCCAGCCGGGACAGGTTGAAGGAGACCGACACGAAGCGTTCTTCCTTTTTCAGCGCATCGGCATATCCCATGCAGATCCTGCGTATCATATAGGAATCCAGCTTGTGGATCTGCTCCGAAGCTTCTAAGGCATTGATAAAGCGGTCCGGAGGAAGCACGCCATAGACCGGATCCACCCAGCGGGCCAGGGCCTCCATGCTGCAGATCTCCCCGGTAAGGGTCCTGGCTACCGGCTGGTAATAGACCTTGATCCAGCCCTCCCCGATGGCACGGTCGATATTGCCGATCACATATTCCCGGAGCTCGTCATTCTCATTTCTGATAACTGCCATAGCACCTCCAAAGCCCGCCCCTGATCCGTCCTGACGGGTTCAAGGCATCCCGGGGGACTTCCTGCTGATTTTAAGCCTCCAAAACACCGCTTTGGAATCAGACACCTAGAGTATTTATTCATTATACCACACCATGACATTATATCAAAGATGATGTATACTTTATAGGTAACCGAATTTGTCCTTTTTCCGCCGGATGAACCGGAAGCGGAAAATAGGAGCAGCCGCAGTGAGGCGGCTAAGCGATCCACGGAGTGTCCATGAGCCTCATTTCACTGAAATTCATCTTGTTTATGGCTACCCTGCTCATATTGTACTACCGGGTGCCGGAAAGATTCCAGTGGCAGGTCCTGCTTTTGGGAAGCCTTTGCTTCTACGCCTTCGCAGGCCCCCATTTTCTCATATTCCTGGGGATTTCCATCCTCTCCACCTTTTTTCTTATGCGAAACCCCACCAAGCCGCGCCTGCTTCTTGTCTTCGCCATCAGCCTGGGGCTTCTCATCTTCTTCCGGTACAGTATTTATTTCGGGATGAAAAGCATCGCCGTGCCATTAGGCATCTCCTTTTATACCTTCATGACCCTGGGATATGCCCTGGACTGCTATGACAAAAAGATCACGCCCTGTGAAAGCCTTCCCCGATATGCCCTCTTCATCTCCTATTTCCCCCAGATCACCCAGGGCCCCATTGGCACCTACAAAGCCATGTCGAAGGAGCTTTCCGCCCGCCACCCCTTTGATCCGGAATCCATTAAGGCCGGAGGCTACCGGGTGCTCATCGGATGGTTCAAGAAGCTGGTGATCGCCGGCAGGCTTTCCTTTTATGTGGATACGGTTTTTTCAAACCCGGAGGGCTATGGCGGGCTCACCCTCATCACCGCCACCTTCTTCTATGCCTTCGAGCTTTATGCCGACTTTTCCGGATACATGGACATTGCCTGCGGCATATCCCAGATGCTTGGAATAAAGCTTTCGGAAAACTTCAACCGTCCCTACTTTTCCAGGAACATCCCGGAATACTGGAGAAGATGGCACATCACCCTCAACGAATGGTTCAGCGCCCATCTTTTTATGCCGGCCGTCACCTCGAAATGGAATAAGAAGGCCGCCAACGGGATGCATAAGCTCTTTCCCTTTGCCAAAAAGGGCACCCTGCGCATGATCCTCCCGCTGATCCTCGTATGGATCACCACCGGCATCTGGCATGGGGCCGAAGCCGTCTACATCGGCTGGGGCGTCTATTTTGCCATCATCATGCTGCTTTCCTTCTGCACCCAGTCCATGGTAAGATCCTTCTCGGAAAAGAACGGTTGGAATCCGGAACACCCCCTGGCCAGGATCTTTCAGGTGGTCCGGACCTTCCTCATCGTCTGCACCGGGGAGGTCATGTTCCGGGCCGAATCCATGAAGGATGCCTTTTCCATTTACCGAAGCATCTTTACAAAGACAAGGCTCAATGCTTCCTCCATTGCAGAGGCACTGGTGCCCTTCGGGAATGGAAACCAGGCCGCGGCCTCCGTCCTGATCCTCTCGGCTCTTTTATTCGGCTTGTTTTTCGTGGAATTCCGGAAGGAGCAGGATCCAAAGGCCTTTACCTGCCACCGTTACCTTTACGCCGGGGTCTTCCTGGTGCTGACCGCACTTTTGGGCTCCCCCGGCCAGTCCAGCTTTATGTATCAGGCTTTTTAGAGAGATGAAAAAATCGATCGTCACAATTGCATGCGCCTTCGCCATCATCCTTTTTGCCGTCGCCGGGAAGAATCTCTATTCCTGCGAGATTCCCATCCATAACCGGGGGATCCGGGATGCCATTGCCACGGGAGACCTGGACGTGCTCCTCATCGGCTCCTCCACCTTCCGCTGCAATATCGACATGCGGGAAATGGATGAAACATTCCAGGGCCGGGCTTATGACATCTCCTACGGAGGCAACCAGCTTGCCGCGGCCTCCATCCAGTATGATGAATTAAAACGGAGGTCAAAGAACCATTACGGCCTCATGGTATTTGAGCTGGGACCCATGATGCTCACCGAGGACATCGCCATCTCCGATTCCAGGGTCATATGGGACCTGTCCTTTGAAGGCAAGAAAGCCTTATGGAAAAAAATGAAGGAAGGCGGCAATGCCGGCCTCCCCCTGACGTTCGAATACTTTGTCACTTCCGGCATGGACGACCTTTTGACCTTCCCGGTCACGGAACCCTTTTATGCCACCCGGTATTACAAGGGGGTCAAGACAGAGGCCACTCCGTCCCCCGGGAGGACTGTGCTGGAAAATGAAGCCTTTGACCTAAGCGATGCCAGGCCTGTGGAGGCCCAGATCGATGCACTGAAGGAGATCATCGAAAAATGCAGGGCAGACGGGCAGCCCTTCGTCTTTGTGGAAAGCCCGGTTTACCACCGGCTGGAGGAGGATCCTGCTTACCGGAAATACCGGAAGGAATTCATCCGGATCCTTAAGGAAAGCGGCGCAGACTTCATCCTTGCAAAGGATGTGGACTTCGACTGCCATGAAGCCTCTTATTTCGAGGACATGAATCATATGTCTGAGGAGGGAAGAAAGCTTTATACCAGGCTCTTAGCCCCCCTGCTGTCGAAAAGGCTGTAAGATGCGGGGCATCCGCAAAGCGGAAAAGCCGCTCCAAAGCCCCGCCTTCTAAACCACCCGGCTTAGGGGCTGCGTTTCAGCCCTCCCGCAGCCTCTCCACCATGGCATAGATCGCCTCCGCGCTGTTGAAATTCTCCGGTACGATCTCCGTCGCCGGAATGGAAAGGTCGTATTCGTCATCCAATGCCGCGATGATCTGGATGATGTCAAAGGAGGTCAGGATCTTTCCATCGATCAGGTCTTTTGCATTCTCAAAGTCCACATCATCCCGGACTCCCTTTAATAATTCCATTAATTCTTCCATTGCTTCTTCTCCTTTTTTCATCAATGCCCTTCATACGGGCTTTCTCAATTCAAGCTCCTGTGAATAGCTTATCTGATTTCTTTTAAGGAATTCCTCCAATCCGGATACCTCCTCCGGCTGGGCAAGCAGCCAGGGCTGGTGCGCATCGCAGCCCAGGATGAAGCTTGAGCCAAGGGAGGATGCCAGGCGGAAGAATTCACCGCAGGGATAATTTCTCTTTGTGGTATAGCCGTAGAAATTCACTTCCAGTGGAATGCCACATTCCTTTGCCGCCACGCAGAGCCTTCCCATCTCCTGCCGGTAAAGTTCCTCCCTTCCCCGGTAATCAAAGCGGATCAGATCCGGGTGGGCCACATAGGAAAAAACCCCGGTACGGATACCTTCTATCGTCACATCCACATAATCAATGAGCCTTTGGGGATCCTCTGTCGGCGCCCCTGCATAAAAGCCCTCTGCTTCATCCCTGACATTATGCTGTCCGAGGATCAGATAATCCAGGGGATAGTTTCTCAGCACCCCCATGAGCTCCTCGAACATGGAGGGAAAATATTCCGCCTCAAAGCCGATGAGGATCTCGATCCGATCCTTATACTCTTCCCGAAGACGGAGGAGGGTATCGAAATAGTCATCCAGATCCTCCATTCCCATGCGGATCTTCGATACAAATCCATCCTTAAAGGGCCAGGGCACATGGTCGGAAAAGCCCAGGGTCTGAAAGCCCTTCGCAATGGCCGCCTCGATATACATCCGTTCGCTTCCCACCGCATGATGGCAGCGGGGCGTGTGGGTATGATAGTTCTTAAGGATCATGCCTTATCCTGTCCGTCCTGCTTCTCCCCAGGGGCAGGAGCGCCGGGAGACGGCTGGTTCTGTACCGCTGAAGGATCCGGCTGTGCAGGATAACCAGGAGGCGTAGAAAGATTCTGGGGCTGCATGGCCTGCATCTCCTTCTGCCTCTGCTCCATCTGCTTCCTTCTTTCCGCCCTTCTTTCCGCACTCTTCCGGCTGCTCCTCTTGATAATGAGGACGACCCCGAAGATGATCAGGGCAAGGATGATCAGATGCAGCCAGTTCCGGACCAGGAACAGGACCAGCCCCTTAAAGAATTCCTGTATCTCCGTGAGGGAAGCCGCAAAGTTTTTGGAGATCCGCTCAGCGAAGGTAAGCTCCGGCGGGTCCACCTTTTCCTCATAGATCCTGACCTCCCTGAGGTTAATGTTCACATAGGAATAAGTCACATCCGTATCCATCCGGCGGATGTTGGAATTATCCTGGTTGAGGCGGGTCTGGACCGAAGTGATCCGGTCCTGGATCTCCAATACGTCGCTGACCTTGGTGGCCTGCTCCATGATCTCATTCAGCTGCTTTTTCTCTGCCTCCAAGGACTCGATCTCCGCCTTTGTGTCAGAGTACTGCTGGGTGATGTTCTGGGCGCTGGTATTGCGGGAGTCCACCACCGCATCCATATTCCCCGTGGAATCGATGAAATCCCGGTAATTCTTAGCCGGAACACGGTATTCTACATAATAAGTCCTGCCGTTCCTCACTCCGCTTCCGGTGGTATACCAGCTGGTATCCCCCTCCGAGAAGTTTTCGCTCTGGATCAGGGCGCCGTATTTTTCCCCGGCCTCGCGGATCTCCTTCAGGGCATTTTCAAAATGGATGGAGCTCATGGAGATATCTGCATAATATACGATCTTTTCGGCATCCAGCACGACATCCTTGTTGGAAGCCACCATCTTCGTTCCCTCTTCCGGAGCACTCGCCGTATCTCCCTCATCGGACGAACGGTCGAGCATCATCCCGGCATCCATGGATTCCCCATAGGATTCATAATCATAGGCTTCCTCTGCCGCAGCCTCCATCGGCTCTTCGTAGTAGCCGTTATCCTCGTAAGCCCCGGCCTCCGACTTGGCGGCGGCATAAGAGCCTCCTCCGCTTCCTCCGCAGGCCGTCATCGTAAGCACAGCCGCCATGATGCAGATCATCCATTTGCTTTTTTTTCTCATAATCTGACCCTCCACTCAAATTGTATTCATATGCCGCCACAATGATGACAGCCCTCATCCTGTCCCTTCCCTCAAACATCCCAGGCCGACCAGGCCTTGAAAGCAAAGGAATGCCATATACCGCTCAATCGGTGATGATCATGCTGGCGCAGTTAACGTCATTTGCCAGGTCATAGATTTTTCCTGTCTTCAGTCCCAGGACAACGGGCCGCATGTTGTTGATCTTATAATTTTTCAATACCCTGGCAGGCTCTCCCGTGGAAAGATGCACGACGCTGTCTACAGGATACAGGATCACGCTCTGCAGGAAGGCTTTCATCACACGGATGTCGATCTCCCCGGTCATGGCCATGATCATTTCTATGGCCTCCCTCTTGGAAAAAGCCTTCTTATAGGGCCTCTCGGTTACCAGCGCATCATAGACATCGGCTACCGCGATGATCTTCGCGTATTTATGGATCCTATTTTCCGGAAGGCCCTGGGGATATCCCGATCCGTTGATCTTCTCGTGATGCTCCAGCACGCCCTCCATGATCCCCTGGGAAAAGCCCCTGCCCTTGAGGATCTTGAAGCCGAAGAGAGAATGCTGGCGCATGATCTTGAACTCATCATCCGAAAGCCTGCCCGGCTTATTCAGCACCTCCAGGGGGATATTCGACTTGCCTACGTCATGCAGAAGTCCCGCAACGCACAGCTCCTCCATCTCCTGCTTGCTCAGCCCGAAATTTCTGGCAATGATCATGGACATGGTCGCTACATCCACGCTGTGCTTGAAGGTATATTCATCGCTGACCTTGATCAGGTTGATATCCACGGCTACCGCATCGTTACTGTGGATCACGGAGATCAGCTCATTGGATACGTTCTCGGAGGCTTCCATGAAGCTTTCATCCTCAGGATTGGAGAAGATGTACTTCACTCCTTCCCCCACCCGTTCCACCACCTCGTGGCTGAGCTCCACCTTGGCCCGGTCTTCTTCCCGGTTCTTTTGGGCTTCTTCCTCTACTTCAGGCGGAAGCTCAGCCGGAATCTCCTCCTCCGGATATTCCTCAGGCTCATCCGACTCTACGTAGATGCCCTCCAGGCTCCCCGCGGTAATATATTTGATCTGAAAATCATCCAGGAAGGATCCCCGGCCGATCATGGTCCGGCCGGAGCTGTCCATGATATCCTGCTCCAGCTTCATGCCGTTTTTCAGATCTTTAACGTCAACAAATTTCCTGTGCTTTGCCAAATCCCGACTATCCCCCTATCAGGAAGCTTTTCTTATTTGTTCACTCTCTGATACAGTCGCTGAAATATGCCTGATTATAGATGTCCGTAAAACGGTACAGGGCATATATCCCGTCCACATCAAGCTTCTTATCGGCAAGGGTAAGCCCATCCTCCACCTCAAAGGGTTCCCCTAAAGTAAAGCTGTCCACATACCTGCCCTCGTAGGTATAATAATCACAGAGCAGCTCGATCTCATCCCCTTCCCGGATCTCCGTAAGCCCCCGGGCCACCGTCTCGCTTTCTGTCTTGTCATATTCCGGATCTGCCCCAAGCACCTCGCCCTCCGGTTTTTCATCCGAAAAGCAGACCAGGATCCGGACCTTCTGTCCGTTCAGCTTTGCCGGGATATAGCCCGAGATCCGGTAGGCATCGCCCTCCTCCTGGGTATCTGTATGATAATAAGCCACGGCCTGGCCGTTCAGGGTGAGCCAGGTTCCCTCCAGGTCAGGAAGAAGGTTTTCCTCCTCGTCAAGCTCATAGATATTATCCAGCCCGAGGTCGATATAACCCTCGCCGTCATCCACATAGAGGTTCAGGTCTACGGTATGTACCAGCTTCCATTGATCCTCCGGCAGCTTGATGCAGTCCTTTCCTTCACTGTTTTTTACCCATTTCAGGTTCCCGGGGTCAAACTGGTTTTCCGCGATATACTGCACAGTAGCCTCATCGCTCATTTCCCGCTCATCCAGAAATCCGGCATTTCCCTCTTCCAGATCCGCCAGGTTCCGGAAGCTTCCGCCGGCCATCATGTTCACGGCCTGCATGATCTGAAGGGCACTCTGGAGGGTTGAGGAGCTTCCTCCGGAAAAGGCTCCTCCTGCCGTGCCGCCCAAAAGCGAAGCCAGGGGAGAGGTCTGTCCTCCCGAAGCCACCTGGGCCGCAGCCTGAAGCCCGGCGAATTCCCGGATACAGCCGGAATACTCCGCATCCATCCCGATGGCTTCATTGATCTGGATCGCCTTGTCAACCTTATCCTTCTTCTGGTACGGGAAATAAATGGAAAGCCCGTTGCTGTCTGCCATCCCATTTCCGTAGCGGTTATACTTCACGGCACCTTTTATGGTATCCGCCAGTGCCTTTCCCTCCGGCGTACCCAGCCTTTCGGTAAAATGCACCAGGTCGATCTGGTCCAGCTTGGAAGAGACGGCATACTCCTTCGTCCCCTGCCTGGCATCGGAAACCGCCTTGAAATCACCGCCCTTGATCTGCTCCGTCACGCTTCCGGCCCATGCCTTGAATTCATCCGGCAGTGTCTCGGAAAGCTCAGAGAGATCCACCAGAGAAAGGGTCGTCTTCTGCCTCGGCACGGTCCTCTCACATACCCCCACAAAATCATCCACGATGGCCTTGCCCAGGTCAACCGTAGACATCCCGGGATCCGCTGAAAGGGCTGAGAGCCAGTTGGTATAATACCAGCCCACTCCCGGCTCCGTCTCCTCTGAAGCAATGAGATAATCCGCATGCTCCGACATGGCAAGAGCCGTCTCTACCGTGGCCATGAGGCAGGCATCGAAGCCGATGAAGTCAAACTTTGCGCCCGCATTCCCCAGAGCCTTGTCAAGCCCTACCAAGGTCATGGAGCCGCTGTTTTTATTCTTTTCATCATATCCATATCCCGTGACGGAGCCTCCGCCATGATCCCAGAGGATCAGCATGTTGCGGTTTGCAGGGAAGCTTTCCGTGCAGAACCGGATGAAATCCGTCAGGTTATCCGGATCAGTCATGGACTTCGAGCCCGCATCCTCCTTCAAAAGCTTAAGCCCGCCATCCTTCACCTGGTAGATCTGGTTCCGGTCGCTTTTTACGATTTTATTTTTCCATTCCCTGGCTCCCCCGGTAAATACCACCAGATTGACCTTGTCCGAAAGCTCCGCCTTCGTCATTTCCGTCAGGTCATTGGTAGCCATGCCGTTATTGGACTCCAGGTCTGTGCCGCAAAGGTAAACCATGAGGGTTACGATGTCTTCCCCATTCCCCTTGATCTCCGTATATTTGGGCCTTGCTTTCTCCGATACCGACCGGTCAGGTTCGTATCCTCCCTCTACGCTTCCCGTAGAATACATGCCCCCATATCCGTTAAGCTCCTGCGAGTCCTGGATGGTGCTCTGGACTTCCTGGGCGGAATCGCCGGAAAGCAGGGAAGCGACGCCTCTGCCTCCCCCAAAGATCAGCAGGAGAAGCAGGACTGCAATGACCGAAAGGCCGCCTCCCCGCCTGCCTCCGGATCTTCTCGGATCCTGGCCGCCGCCCCCAAATGAAGATCCCGTGCCCACGGGGCCTGTGCCATGTCCGCTTCCGCTTCTATGCACTCCCACGCTTCCGGGAGCCACATTCTTTTGTCTTGCTCTGGGCCTGTCTGCCATCACGATTCCTTCTTTCTATCCATAATCAATATATTCTATCAAATAATCTCCAAAATGTAAAAGCTAACGGGACACGTAAAAAAAGCCCGCCGCTTGGCTGCGGCAGGCTGATTGAAGCATGTAGTTTAAGGACGGTTCAAACCTTGCGGTAGTAGAAGGAATTCTCCCTGGCCAGGCCGATCTCCTTGTAGTTCATGATCTGCTCCGTGCTTCCGATGAAGAGAAGCCCGCCGCTCTTCAGGGAGGCGGCAAATTTGGCAAAGACCTCATTCTTTGCTTCATCCGTGAAGTAGATCAGCACATTCCGGCAGACGATGAAGTCATAATTGGTCTCATAGCGGTCCTTCAGCAGATTATGCTCTTTGAAGGTCACTCTCTTCTTGATATCCTCGGAGATCTGGTAGGAAGGCCCCACCTGGGTGAAGTACTGCTTCTTCAGGTCAGCCGGCACCCCCGCGATGCTCTTTGCCGAATAAAGCCCGACCTTCGCCTTTCCGATCACCGTCTTGTCCAGGTCTGTGGCCAGGATCTTGATCTGGTTCATGGGAATATGCTTGGAAAAAGCCATCACCAGGGAATAGGGCTCGTCTCCGGTAGAGCAGGCGGCGCTCCAGATCTTCAGGTTCTTGCCGAAACGGCTGATCAGATCCGGGATGAATTGCTGATCCATGAGCTTCCACTGATCCGGGTTGCGGTAAAACTCCGAAACATTGATGGTAATGTAATTGATGAACTCGTCGAAGATCTCAGACCGTGTCTTCAAGGCTTCCACATAAGCAGGATATCCCTTGATCCCGTTCTTGGTGATCAGGGAATCGATCCGCCGCTTCATCTGCTTCTCCTTGTAGGAGTTCAGATCGATCTTCGTCATCTTCAAGATTTCTTTCTTAAAATCCTCATAATTATCCAGCATATATATATCCTCCCCGTCCTATGTCCTCTTAAGGAAGCAAAGCATCATATGGTGAAAAAGTCCTATTTACAAGAGTGAGTTTGCGTTTCCGCAAACCCACCTGTCCGTCATTCTTCGTTTGAACCTTCCTGTGTTTCCTCTCCTGCAGGCTCTTCCTGAGGAGCTTCCTCTGCCTTCGGCTCCTCTGTCGGAGGAGGTGTCAGGGCTTTCATGCTGAGGGAGATCTTTTTCTCATTTTCATCCAGGTCGACTACCTTTGCCGTAACCTCCTGTCCTGTCTTCAGCACATCAGAGGGCTTGTCGATATGGGTATGGGCGATCTGGGATACATGAAGCAGGGCATCGATCCCGGCCTCAAGCTCCACGAAAGCACCGAAATCGGTCATCCTTGCTACCCGGCCGGTGACAATATTGCCCACGGCATATTTCTCTGCGGCATTGAGCCAGGGATTGCGGTCCGGGAACTTCATGGAAAGCGCCACCTTGCTTCCGTTGATATCCTTGATCAGGACATCCACTTCTTCCCCGACCTTGAACATCTTCTTCGGGCTCTCTACATGGCCCCAGGACATCTCCGAAATATGAAGCAGACCGTCCACTCCGCCCAGGTCGATGAAGGCACCGAAATCGGTAAGGTTCTTTACCGTGCCATGTACCGTATCCCCTACGCCGATGCGCTCGAAGAGCTCCTTGCGCAGCGCCTCGTTCTTCTCGCGGATCAAGACCTTGCGGTCGCCGATGATCCTTCTCCTGCGGGGGTTGAATTCCGTGATGATGAATTCGATCTCCTGGTCTAAGTATTTCCCAAGATCTCTTTCAAAGGAATCGCTCACCAGGCTTGCCGGAATGAATACCTTCGTATCCTCTACCAGCACGGACAGGCCGCCTTCCACGACCTTGACTACCTTAGCCTTCAATACTTCTTTATTGTTATAGGCTTCTTCGATCCGTTTATTGCCCTTATCCTGTGCCAGACGCCGGTAGGTCAGGATCACCTGGCCGTCGCCGTCATTGATCTTCAGGACCTTGGTCTCCATCTTGTCGCCCACATGGACTACCGTGGTCAGATCCAGGTTCGGCTCATTGGAATATTCCTGCCTGGTCACGATGCCGTCCGACTTATAGTGGATATTCAGCACGATCTCTTCGGGCTTGACGGAAATAACGGTTCCCTCTACCACCTCTCCTGCATGTAGTTTCATTTTGCAATTGCCTTCATCCTCAAGCTTTTCTAGCATTTGTCCAAAAGTCATATCGTCTGACATAATTTTGAACCTCCTCGATTATAGTGCTCGGAGTTGATGCCCCGGCCGTAATACCTACACAAGCAGTCGATTCAGAGAAAAAACCATTCCGTGAAACCAAATCTTCAAGTGTCTGTATAAATATTGTGTTACCGCAGTGCTCCGAACAGATCTCATACAGCTTCCGAGAATTGGAACTCATGGTATCCCCGATGACGATCATGGCATCAGAGTGCCTGGACAGCTCCTCTGCTTCAGACTGGCGAGCAGACGTGGCATTGCATATGGTGTTCACAACATTTATAATATACCTTTTTTTTTCCAATATTTCAACAAGTTCTTTAAATTTATTCTGATGAAATGTTGTCTGTGCCACAAGGAAGACCTTCCTACCCGGATCTAAAGCCAGTGTTTCCGCCTCTTCGGCATCCTTGATCACCGCCACGTCCTTCCCTGCAAAGCTTAATATCCCCTGCACCTCGGGATGATCCGGATCCCCCGCGATGACGATCTGGCTGCCCTTTTTTGCCTCATCCTCCACGATCTGATGGATCTTCAGCACAAAGGGACAGGTGGCATCCACCAGAGTGCATCCGTTTTTATGGATCAGCTCATAGATGTCCTTTGGCACCCCATGGGAACGGATGACCACCGTGACGCCCTTAAGCTTTTCCAGCTCTTCCCTGCTCCGAATGACCTTTACGCCCTTTGATTCCAGCTCCTTCACCACCGTGTCATTGTGGATGATGGGACCATAGGTATAGATGTCCTCGTTCTTTCCGATCCTGCCGTATACCGTATCCACGGCCTGCCTTACCCCGAAGCAGAAGCCCGCGCTTTTTGCCGTCGTGACCTTCATTGTGCATCGATAAGGCGGATGATCTCTTCGGATACTTCCTTTGCCGTCATCTGATCCGTATCGATCTCCACGGCTCCCTCCGCCTTCGTCAGGGGAGATTCCTTCCGGGTCATGTCCTGCTCATCCCGAAGCCGGATCTCTTCTTCGATCTGCTTCAGGTCTGCTTCCATTCCCTTGGCCAGGTTTTCCTCATACCGCCGCTTTGCCCTGACCTCTGCGCTTGCGGTCAGATAGATCTTTACCGGGGCATCCGGCAGGACCTTTGTGCCGATGTCCCTCCCGTCCATGACCACGCTGTTTTCCCTGGCGATCTCCTGCTGCATCGCCACCAGCCGTTCCCGCACCTGCCGCACGGCAGAGGATTTGGAAGCCGCACGGCTCACTTCTCCGGTACGGATGAGGCCCGTCACATTCTCCCCGTTAAGATATACACACTGCTCCCCGCCTTCATAGCGGATATCGATCTTCGGCCGCACGCACGCCTCCACGATGGCATCCGGTTTATCCAGATCCACGCCCTCTCTCAGCATGTATAGGGCCATGGCCCGGTACATGGCTCCGGTATCCACGTAGATGAAGCCCTTTTTCCGCGCCACTTCTTTTGCTACGGTTGATTTGCCCGCTCCTGCAGGCCCGTCGATGGCTACACTGATCATATCGGTTTCCTTTCTGCCAGAGCCCTTCCTGCCGCGGCAGCTGTGCTCCAGGCGATCTGCAGGTTATATCCCCCGGTGAGGGCATCCACATCCAGCACCTCGCCGACAAAGTAGAGCCCGGGATATTTCCTGGATTCCATGGTTTTGGGATGGATCTCCTTCACGGAAACTCCCCCCTTCGTGATCACCGCCTCCTCATATCCCCGAAGCCCCGTCACCGTCAGGGGAAACTCCTTTAATAATCTGAGCAGCCTCTCCCTTTCCTGCCTCGTGACGGAATGCACCTTTTTGTCCGGCGGGATCTGGGAACGCTCCAGGATGACGGGAAGCAGCTTCCCCGGAAGCAGGCCGTGAAGGGCATGGATGAAATTCCGGTTTTCGGATTCCTTAAAGTCCCGCAGAAGCCTCTGGTCCAGCTTTTCCTGGCTGAGGGCCGGCTTCAGGTCGATGATCAAGGAAAGCCCCCCTTTATATGCATCCCCGGGAATCCTTGCCGAAGCGGAAAGGATCATGGGACCGGAGATCCCGAAATGCGTGAAAAGCATTTCCCCGAAATCCCGGAAGAGCACTTTCCCCTCCTTCCGGAAGGCAATGCCTGTATTTTTTAGGGAAAGCCCCATGAGCCTCCGGCACTCCTCGATTTCCTTCACCTTCATGGGAACCAGGGACGGCGTCCTGTCCTTCAAGGCAAGCCCCAGGCTATGGGCAAAGCGGAAGCCGTCTCCCGTAGAACCGGTGGCCGGATAGGAAAGCCCGCCGGTAGCGATCACCAGGGCTTTTGCCCGGAGGTTTTCTTCTTTTCCCCGGGGGCTCCTTACGGAAAGAAGATAGCCCTCCTCCGAAGGAGATATGCCCGTCACCTCCGTATGAAGACGGATCCTGACCGAAAGCTCCTCCAGCCGTTTTTCCAGTGCCCTGATCACATCCGATGATTTATCGCTTTCCGGAAAGATCCTGCCTCCCCTCTCCGTCTTGAGGGCAAGGCCTCTTTCCGAAAAATACCGCACCGTATCCTCGGAAGAAAAGGATCTGAGGCTTGAATTCATGAATCTGGGATTGCTTATGATGCACTCCATCATCTGTTCCGGGCCGGCCTCGTTCGTCAGATTGCAGCGTCCCTTCCCCGTAATGAAGAGCTTCTTTCCGAGCTTCTCATTTTTTTCCAGGAGAAGCACTTCCCTGCCTCCTTCGGCAGCATGAGCCGCACACATCATGCCGGCGGCTCCCCCTCCCACGATCACGATCTCAGCCATGCTTTTCCCTGAAATGCATCTCTGGATAATTCGCGATGGTTTCCTCATTCACCAGATTGATCTCATCATTTCCGTAGATCTGATAATCCGCCCAGATATGCTCCAGCTCCGTCAGATCCTTCAGGACTGCATCCTGCCTCCTCATGCTGAGCGCCACGATCAGGGCATTGATGAGGCTTAAGGGTGCCACCAGGGAATCCACGATGGAGACCTGGTCGCTCCGGACCAGAAGGTTGCAGGAGGAGTACATGGTCAGGGGAGAATTCTCATTATCCGTGATGGCGATGAGCTTTGCGCTCTTTTCGTTGGCATATTCCATGGCCTTTAAGGTCCGCATGGAATATCTCGGGAAGCTGATCCCTACCACGCAGTCATTCTTCCCGACCCTCAGCAGCTGCTCGAAGATCTCGCTGGCGCTTGTGGATTCGATGAGCCTCACGTCATCAAAGATCATATTCAGGTAAAATGCCAGGAAATGAGCCAGCGGAGCACAGGAACGAAGCCCGATGCAATAGATGCGCCGGGACGAAAGCAGGATCTCCACGGCAGACTCAAAAGCCCTGGGATCCAGGATCTCTATGGAATCGTTGATCTTTTCGATATCGGAATGAAAAACGGAGGTGATGATCTCAGACTGGCGGCTCTGCCCGTATTTCGCGCTCATCCTGGAGACGCTGGTAAGCTTCCCCTTGACGATGCCCTGCAGGGCTTCCTGAAACTCCGGATATCCCTCAAAGCCAAGGCTCATGGCAAAGCGCACCACCGTAGATTCGCTGACTCCCGCAGCCTTGCCCATCCTCGAGGCCGTCATGAAGGCCGCGGAATTCAGATCATCGTTCAGAAGGCGTACGAGGCTTTTCTGCCCCTTACTCATCTTTCTGAAATTTTCGTTGATCTTTGTGAAGAGGTCCTGATCTGCCATATGGCCTTAAGCCTGCTCCCCGAGGGTATCGACCTTGATGTCCGCAAAGGACAGGTAGGTCTCGCAAAGGAGCTCTTCGATCTCCTTTTCGGTCATGTCGAAGTCATCCTTCAGCACCATGCAGGCGATGCCATGGATAAAGATCCACATCTTCATGAAAAGAAGGCTGAAGTCATCCTGGGAGACGCCCTTCATCTTCCGGAATTCATTGATGACGAAATTGTTCTCCCCGCCGTTGATCAGGTCATACATGCTCTTCCCGCCCTCGCTCTCATCCAGAAAGACCACGCGGAACAGCTTCGGATATACGGAAGCAAACCGGATATAGGCAAGCCCCAGGTCTACAAAGGGCGTTTCATTCACCGGCTTGGAATTCTTATAAAAGCTGGAGAAGAACTCTGCGCATTTATCCAGCAGATCCTTTTCCAGGTCCTTCATATTTTTGTACAGACGGAAGATGGGCTGGGTGGAGCAGCCACATTTGGCCGCAAGATGGCGGGCGGAAAGCTCTTCCTTCCCCTGCTCCTTTACCAGCTCAAAGGCTCCCTCCAGCAATAGTTCTTTTGTAATGACCTGTTTTCTGGGCATTGAAATACGTCCCCCATTTCGAAATATGATGATGTGGCAATAAAATTTGAGAATTTATCTCCGGCCTTTTCCCCCATATCCTGGCTGGTAAGACCGGCTTCCAGCTTAAATCAAAAGAAAATTTAAGTGTAGCGTATGTTATCTTACTACAAAAGGCAGGAAAAAGCAATCCTACAAGATATGGCATCCGCACATCCTTATGCCACAATCCCATACGCCATGATTAACCCACTGCCGCACTTCTTCAAGCCGGTTCCTTCATGAAATGTGCCGCACTTCTTCAAGCCGGTTCCTTCATGAAATATGCCGCACTTCTTCCGGGCGGTCCCTTCTTGAAATATGCCACACTTCTTCTTCCGGACGGCTCCTTCATCAAAGAATGCCGCTAAAAAATGCGGCATTCTCTTTTTTTTCATTTGATCGTAAACCTTGCCATCTTCGGCGATGCACTGATCAAGCCCTCCGGTCCTGCCGGAATGACGCTCACGGATACCCGGGCTTTTTTCTTTCCGACATCCCGGTTATCGCTGAAGCTTACCTTAAAGATCATATCGTCGATCTTTGCGCCCTCCCCATAGTCTTCCTTTTTGATCTCATAGGTTTTGGACGCTTTTCCGATCCGGCCGGTCACCAGGATCCTGTCCGGCTGCACTCTCTGGCCTCCCCGGTAGGACTGGTCCGCAATGGGGGCGATCCCGGTCAGCCGGATCAGCCCCTTACCCATATCCGCACTCATGCGGCCGCTGGATGCGGAGCCTTCAAAGCCCCCGCCCGTGCCCGGCTTAAAGGTGACCCAGTTGGCAGACACCCCGCTTCCGGGCGAATTAAAGGATACCGCCTCAAAGTCATAGTCCTTCTGGTATTTCAATGCCACGGTTTTGTAATTTCCGAATGCATCGATCCCCTTCTTTGCGCTGTATTGCACGAGTACCAGCTTTTTGCTGTATTTTTTCAATTCATTCCGGTCGTCCTTCGTAAAGCCCTTATTCAAGAGGACCAGGGAATTGCTGCTTAAGGCCCCCCGGACCGGCAGCGCCATGTCATCGGTGATCTTTATGGTACCCTTTACGACCTCCCGTCCATTCTGGTCCCGGAGCCCTTTGATCGTTACCGCAAGCTTGCCGTTCCTGCCCTTTTTGATCGTCACCTTTGCGCTGCCATTCTTCAGCAGATTGGTCAGATAATCACTCCGCAAAAATGCTCCGTTCTTCCCGTTCCTGGCATACAGGGTCATATATACATGCCCGTAAGCATCGGTCGCATAAGGACTCTTTTCCGCATCCAGGGCATAGGTATATCCGCCGGCATTATACGGGATCTCCGTCACCTCCGGCCCAAAGGGATCCTTATTTTCCGACAGGCAGATCTTCACCCCGGATGCATCCATGGGCTTTACCTGATAAGTGGCAACGACCTTGTCCTTCTGGGAATAAGCCCCCTTTCCCCGGAAGATGATCTTATAGGTTCCGGGAGTCGTATTGTAAGGGGCGAAGGTCCGGTTGATCAAGCCGGCCTCATCGGCAGCGATGGAAGCCACCCAGGTCTCCCCCTTCTGCCCAGGGGCTTTGCTGTATACATCGATCCGGTTTTTCAGGGCGCCCACTTTGTTTATGCTGATGGCAAAGCCGCAGTTCCCGCTCAGGCTCTCCACCTGGATGCCGCCGCCGATGGCACGCTCCGCACCCTCATTGGTATAATACCGGGTGATCACCGTCTTCGGATCCACTGCCTTACTGAGCTTCTGGGTTGTCCTAAAGCTCACCTTCAGCCATACCGGCTCGGGCAGCATGCCCTTTTCAAGGACCGCTTTTTCCGTCGGGGCAAGGCGCAGCATATAATTTCCTGCCTGGGTGGTGCTGTCCATGACGCTTCCCATCTCCGTAAATGCCCAGACCCGGTTTCCATTCTTTCTGTCATAAAGCGATGCTTCGATGTCTTCTGCCTTCATCGGAGTCTTATTCTTATCCTTCTTGAATACAGAAAGCCTAGTATAGAACCCCTTGTCGTTGATCGTCCCGGTATAGGTATTGGCACTGACCGCCTTCATGCCGCCGCAGGTATAGGCCGTGCTCTCCCAGGCCTCCATTGCACTGTATTTGTTTATCCAGGCGCCTATTTTCGCGCTTCCGTGCGGAAGCACACAGAAGCTGTCAAAAAAGTCATCCCGGTCCAGGATCTCCATCCGCTCCACGCCGCTCTTTACCTCCGGGATCCCTTCCGGCACAAAGGCCCACAGGGACATCCGGATGCCCCTGCTCCCGAAATAGGTTCCCTCTGCTTTCTTCACGGCGCCATCGATATAGTATTCCCCGGCATCCTCTAAGGCCCGGCATTCGCTGACCACGCTGTATTTGATCTTTCCTTTTTCTATTGTGGCATACCGTTTTCCCGAGATTTCCTTTTCATCGTCCCAGTATACCGATGCCACGGCAAAGACCGGATCCACGCTGAAGCGGCTGTTTTTATCCACCTGATAATAGGGATTCACGCCCTTCGTTACGGTAAGCCAGATCATTTTGCCGCTCTGGTCATAGCTTCCCGCCGGGTCGATGGGCCGGATGGAATAATACTCGGTAAAGCTTACGCCCTTGTAATCGCCCTTTCCCACCGCAATGACGGCCGGCCATTTCCTGGTATCCTTTACTTCCTTGATATTGCAGACCTCTACGTTATTCTTATATTTTAAGATATAGTCCTTTCCCTCCACCAGCCGGTAGGTCTTCCCGTTCACCGTGGAGGTGATCCTTACGCCGAGGTCCGGGGTATTCTTTTTCGTGCCCGGCGTCCTGTCGGATACATGCTTGAAGCCGTTATAATACACATCCTCCACCGGATCCATTTTCAGGTTCACGTTATCATTGGGTTCATATTTCTGCTGGGCGAACCTGAGGGTAAGCTCCACGGAGCTTATATATTCCCTTCCCAGAGAAGGCGTATATTCAAATGCAAGATATCCCGTGCCCGGCACCCGGGGGATATATTCTTCATCCACCGATGCCTCAACCGTCTCATGGCGCCGGCCTTCCGTGTCTTTGCTTCCATCGTAAGTGATCTCTGCCCGCCAGATCTTGTCGGTATTCTCATAGACATCCTGCCCGCCGGCGAGAGCCCACAGCTCCTGGATGGAGATGCCGGGGATGCTCTTGTGGGTCCACTCATTCCGTTCCGGATAATACAGGCCCTTTTCATCGGTCCGGTTGTCCTTTCCCGCAAAGGACACCTTTACGGTGGGAATGATCCGGATCCTGCAGGTGCCGACCTCAAGTGCATAATTCCCGGAGAGGGTATCCGCTTCCCGGAAGACCGGGACCACCTCGGCCGGCTCCTGATAATAATCATACCGGTTAAACCGTTCCTCCGTAAGGCCGCATTGGGCTACGGAAAGCTCCCCGTCCACATAGTATTCCGGACTCCCGGCAGGATGTGCCGCTCCCTTCTCGTCATAAAGCTTTATTTCAAAGTGCGGATGCAGCCCCAGGAGCTGCTCGTCTGCAGGGTTCGTGGTAAAGCTCAGGGCATAGTCCTCATCCTTCGGCAGGATCCCCACTCTCTGTTCCACGATCCGGACCGCACCCTCCTTCGTGCTTACCGCCTTCTCTCCGTTATAGGTCGCCCGGAAATAGATCGTATCTCCCTTGGCTGCTCCCGTGATCCCTTCCATGGTAAAGGCGCTGTCCCTGTATACCCGGACGGCCACCTTGCCATCATCCGTGATATCCAGGCCGCCCTGCCTTTTATCCGTGACCTTCACGAAGCCCTTCGGATCAAAGCCCGTAAGGGCATGGCCGTCTGTCAGGGTATAGGCATAGGGGATGCCGGTATAGACCGGGGTGATCTGAAGCTCCGGTGCCATGACCCGGACCCTTGTGCAGTTGGAAGCCGCCGCTCCCCTGTATTCATAGTTTTTGGAATTCAATAATGCTTCATTTTGAATGATCGAGATCTCGATCATTCCCGCTTCCTCCAGCAGGATCCCCTGGGTGTCATTGGATTTCAGCACGCCCAGCTCAGTTCCGTTCTGCCTGACCACGTACCAGACCCGGCTGTCGTTCCAGTACAGTCCTTTAATCTCCTCTTTTCTTTGGGCATCCGCAAAGAACCGGGTCTCCAGGTTCGACCAGGTTATCCTTTTCCCGGCATCGATCCGCCATTCATTGCTTGCCGGAATGAAGCTCAGCTCCCCGGAATGGCCTATATTTACAGAAACCGCACCATAAGCCCCTGCAGGCAGCACATTAAACATGACATCGTTGGAGCTTACATAGACAGGATCATAGTCGTCCGGATCCAGATCCTTCAGGAAGCCTGCCGCATGATAGGTTCCGACGGGAAGCGCTTCTCCCCGGTCAGAATATACTCCGCCGCCCTCGACCGGATAGTCCATGCCATCCCAGTCCTGTAAAAGCTCCTGCTCCGCCGCGCTGTTTCCGCTTTCCGCATAGAAGTACCGGATCCGGCTCTCCAGCTCCTGGGGACTGAATCCTGCCCGCCTGTTTTTGTCCTTCAGGTTCGGCAGCAGGTTATGGCTGGCGGTTTCCCCGTAAATGATATACGGCCGGCCGGTCATCAGCTTATCAAACTGCATTTCCTTAAACTTTGCGCTGCGGAAGCCCTCCTCCGTGATTTTGGTGCAGGGGCTGTCCAATGCATCCCCCTTAAAATAAGCCGCATAGACATCATAAGGCTTGTCGGGAGTAAGCGGCGTATAGCTGTACCATCCCGAATTGCCATAGGATACAGCCTGACGGAGCTCCAGGCCGGAGGATGTCATCTCCTGCCACAGGTCTTTGCTGATCTGATCGATCTGCCCTCCGGAACCTTCTCCATCGACTGCAATGACATACAGCCCGTCCATATCCAGCTGCTGGTTTGCCGTCCGGACCTTGAAGGACTTTGCCTTTTTCTCATCCTCCGGGAGGATAAAATCACTTTTTTTCAGTACCGCCTTGTAGGCGTTGAGGGTCTCGCACGGATTCGATGCCGGTCCCTTGTAGCCGTAATTGCCATTGTTCAGCCCGGCATCATTCCTCGAAATAGAGACCGCTATGCTTCCGGTCGTATTCACGCTGACGCCCCGGCTGTCACCATACTTCAGGACGCCCAGCACCTTCCCGTCCTTTTTGACCACATACTGGACGAGGTTATCCTTCCAGCTTAAGCCTCCGATCTCCTCATTTGCCCCCGGATCGGTGAAAAAGCGGGTAGTGAAATCCGACCATTTCAAATACTTTCTGACATCCATCCTCCATTCTTGCTGATCTGCATCATAGCTCAGATCCGGGGAATGCCCGGTGGCTACCATGATCCTCCCGTATGCGTCAGCCGGCCTTACCGTAAATCTCACGGAATTCGAGCTGACATATAACGGATCATAGTCGTCCATGGCCAGGCCCTTCAGGAAACCGACGGCAATGTACTCTCCCGCAGCCAGCCTTCCGTTCCGGTCGGAATACACGCCGTCTCCTTCCGCAGGATAAGCCCCGCCGTCCCAGATGCCAAGCACCCTCTCCTCAGCACTTTTGTTGCCGGCTTCTGCGTAAAAATACCGGATCCTGCCCTTGACCTCACCCGGATCAAAGGGCGGATTCTGCCGGAGGCTTTCGTCCTCCAGAACCGGAGTCATGATCTCGTTTGCATTCCGGCCATAGGCGATGGCATTCTCACTTGCTTTCAGCGTGAACCGGATCCTTCTGGGATTTTCGGTTTTGAAGCCGTCTCCAGTTATTCTTGCACAGCCGCTGTCTATCTCTCCGTTTTTGAAATAAGCGATATAGACGTCATAGAGGGTATTCGACAGAAGCGGTTCCGTCATATCCCAAAAAACCCCGTTTTTCTCCGCGCCTTTACGGATCTCCATGACGGAGCCCGTCAACGGCTGCCACATGTACTGCGGCATGGCTTCCATAACCTCCGGCGTTATGGAAGCGGTATGCTTTATCGCGGTGATATAAAGCCCGTCCATGTCCAGCTGGCTGTTTGAAATATGGACCTTAAAGCTGCCTGCCTTTTTTTCATTTTCATCTATGGTAAAGTCATCCTTATTGGGCAGCACCTTGCAGACACGGATCCTTATGCAGTCCGTCCATGTCTCATCTTTATACCGGTAATTCGGGTCATTCAGTCCAGCGCTGCCGCTCAGGATGGAAATATCCAGGAAGCCGGAGCTGTTTAAGGGAATCCCCTGCTCATCACCCTGTTCCAATACGCCCAGCAGCTGCTGATCCTTGCTGACCTGGTATTTGACCTTGCTGCTGTCTTCATTCTTCCAGGCAAGGCCGGCGCATTCCTTCGATGCGTCCTGATCCGCGAAAAAGACGGTCTGGAGATCCGACCATTTAATGGATTTCCGGATATCGATCTGCCATTCCTCATTCTCCGGATCATATTTCAGATCGGAGGAATGTCCGTCATTTATAGAGACCGCGCCATATACCTCAACCGGCTCCACCGTAAAATTCGCTTCCCCGGATCGGACATAAAGCGGATCATAATCATCCGGATCCAGATCCTTCAGGAAGCCGACCGCAATATAAGCCCCTGCAGGCAGCTTCTGCGTCTGCTCGCTCTGGTCAGAATATACGCCGTCGCCTTCCGGGTATGCCCCTCCGGTCCAATCCGCCCGGAGCTTATCCAGGGCGGCGGCATCGGCCGTATTGGCATAGAAATACCGGATCCCGTCCTTCAGGGCGGCCGGGTCAAATGAACGTCCGGTGGTATCCTCCAGCACCGGGATCAGGTTATCGCTTGCCGTCCTTCCGTAGGAAATGGAATACTTGTCTCTCGTCAGGATGAATTTAAGCTTTCTCTGCTTCGGGGTACGGAAGCCGTCCTCCGTGACCCGGGCATATCCGCCCTCCATGACATCCCCATGAAAATATGCGGCATAAATGTCATAAAGCGTGTCCGGCTCAAGGGGCACACTGGTCCATGCATTCCCGTCATAATTCAGTGCCTGGGTGATCTCGGAGCCGGAAACCGCCAGCGGCTGCCACATAGCCGCAGGAATGCTCCGGATATTCCCCGATCCACTGTCATGCTTTACCGTCGCGATCAAAAGCCCATCCCTGTCCAGCTGCTGATCCGCAATGCGAAGCCAGAAGCGCTTTGCTTTTTTCTCCGCCTCCGGTACGGTAAAGCTGCTCTTTGACGGCAGGGACTTATAGACATGGATGCGGGCATTATGATCCGTGGTCTGTTTATCATAGCTGTAATTCGGATCATTGAGCCCGGCGCCGTTTGGCTCAATGGAGATGGTGATGAAGCCTAAGGAATTCACGCTTACACCCTGGCCGCCATTCTCCAGTACGCCCAGCTCCTGATCCTCCTTTTTGACAACATACCGTACCTTGCTGTCACTCCACCGTAAGCTTCCGGCTTCATCTCCGCCGGAGGGAGCCAGGTAGAACCGGGTCTCAAGATCCGTCCATTTTAGGAATTTTCCTGCATTGAGCCTCCATTCCTGCTGATCCGCATCGTAAGACAGATCGGAGGAATGCCCTTCGCTTATAACGGCCGCACCGCAGACCGGAAGCGGTTCTACTCGAACGGTCATATCATCTGACCTGGCATAGGACGGCTCATAATCGTACAGATCGTCCAATCCCTTCAGGAAAGCAACCACGCAATAGGATCCCGCAGGCAGCTGCCGGGTCTGGTCGGAATATACGCCGTCACCCTCTGCGGGATAGTCTATGCCATCCCACTGGCGGGTCAATCTCGAGACAGCCCCCGCATTGGACCGGTCAGCATAAAAGATCCGGATCCGGCTCTGCAAAGGCGTGGGGTCAAAGCTTCCCTGGCGGGTGCTTGTATCCCTCAGCTCGGTGGACAGGATGAGCCCTGCATCATCGCCATAATAGACCGATCCGGAGCTGGCATTCAGGGCAAGCTGGATCCTCCTGGCTTCCGGGGTCTGGATCCCCCCGGCCGGGGTAAGCTCGCTTAAGGCACTGTGCAGCTTTAATTCTTTTTGTTTCGTATAATAATAAGCCGCATAGACATGATAATATGTCTGCGGTTTAACCGCGGCCGCCTGCCACTGGCCGCCGGCATAGGTTACCGCCTCATTCATCTCTGCCATGGATACGGTGAAGGGCTTCCATAAGCCGGGTACCCCCAACAGCTGTTCTAATTGTGCCTCAGCCGGCGTCACACCGCCCTCTACCGCCACGATCCGAAGGTTCGGATCCGGCTGGCCGTCCTTTTTTCGGACCTGGAAGCTTTTTGCCTTTCTGCTTCCCTCCGGCATCGCAAATTCTCCTGCCGCCGGCTTTTCCCTGTACGGCCTGACGGGATCCGCATTTTTGTCATAATTCCAGTCTGAGGCATATTTTGACCCATCCGTCGGAGTCCTGGCGATGAGATAATATTCTTTGTCCGGATCCAGTCCGCTGAAGGAAAGCTCTCCGGTCCCGTTATAGATCTTCTTATGTCCGGACGGAATGGCGGTTCTCGGATCCCCCCAGTAATCAAGAACGGCATATTCCACCCCGCTTTTCGGATCGCTTACCAATATCGTCCCGGTCCTCGACCTGTCCGCCGGAAGGGAAAGCGTCCTGATCCCGGGATATCCCAGCTGGTCCGGTATCCTAAAGTAAGTGAATACCTCGGAGCCAACCCCCTCCCCGTCTATGATCTGCAAAAAGATCGTATGTCCGTTGTCATTGGATATATCATAAATATTTCCCTCACGTTTGGTATCTTTGTTGTATACCGTTTCAAACAATCCTCCATATATCCGCCAGATCCTCACATTGCTATAGTCGTATTGAATAAAGCAATCCGCCGATTTGATCAGATCATCGTCCAGAAGGGCATGTGTATTTGTATCCGGCTCTTTTTGGACGGGATATAAAGTAAAATATTCGAAGTCCTTTGCGATATTGCTCTCCTGGCAGCTTGAAGTATCCATCGAGGATAAGGGCTTGGTCTTATTCGGATTCTCCAGATCGGTATGCTGCCGCACATAGGTGAAGGCTTTGCTGTTTGTATTGTCAAAGACCAGTTTCAGGCTTTTGCCTGCAGGCCATTTCCCCTGGACGTTTTCCTTCGTTTTGATGTGAAGAGCATGCCTTGGAATGTCTGCAGAATAATCCTTGTATCCGGCATAGATATACAGGATCCCGTTCCAATGGGTGCCTGAATAGGCATTCTCCGAGACCAACAGGGTATTCGTCCCTTCATCGTAGGTAAGCAGGTCTTCGATATGTTCATAATCATCCCGGATGCCAACCACCCAGCCCTCATAATCCTTGCTGTTTGCGGGGAGGCTGCCGCCCGCAGGCTCGAGCTCTTCTGCCTCATCTCCGGCCTCCGGCACGGATCCTGCCTCCGCTGTCTGCCCGGCCTCCGGCACGGATCCCATCTCTTCTTCAGCCGGCAAAGCTTCCGGTTCCTCGTCATTTGCTGTCTCCGACGGGTTCTCTGCCGTGTCTTCCCCGGACTCCCCAAGCCGTACCGGAGCTTCCTCTTCGGTTTCCCCAAACCGTCCCGGAGTTCCCTCTTTTCCGGACTCCCCAAGCCGTACCGTGGCAAATGCCCCGGTATTTGTGCTAAGCACCATGGACAATGCAAGGATCAACGACAAAACCTTCTTCCAGTTCTTTTTCATGCTTTTCCTTTTCTTTGACCAGTCCGTATAAAAGTTCCGTCAAGGAAGCCGAATCTCTTCCCCTGCCTGCAGAAAGCGGATCCGTATCCCCTTTTCCCTCAGAAAAATAAAATATCCTTAATCTTATTTTATCGTCATTTTTTTATTATGAAAAGAGGGTTGATACGAAAAAGACCGCCGGCAATAAACCGGCGGTCTTCATTCAAAAATCTTTTTATGCGGTCAGACCGGATAGGCCTTGGCCTCCTTGTCTCCCTTGCTTAAATCCACGCCCTCCTGCTGGGCCTTGCGGTATTTGAAAAATTCCACCGCCACCTGAGGGAAGAGCGCATAGGATAAGGTATCCTCATCCTGCTGCTTCCAGGGCGCGACCTCTTTTTCGAATTTCGGCAGCATGGGCTCCAGATGGTCTGCCGGCCGGTCTGTAATGGGGGTCTCCCCGGGAATGATCTTCTTTACCACCTCCGGATCCATGGGCTTGATGGTCTGCCCATACATGCCCCGGCAGAGCTCCTTGGTCTGCTCCGAAGACACCTTATAGCGCTCGCCCATCAGCACATTCATGACAGCCTGGGTACCCACGATCTGGGAAGAAGGCGTGACAAGGGGCGGCTCGCCCAGATCCTTACGGACCCGGGGCACTTCCTCCAGCACCTCATCCAGCTTGTCGCTGTGCCCCTGTTCATCCAGCTGCTTCACCATATTGGAAAGCATGCCGCCGGGCACCTGATAGCGCAGGGTATTGACATTCACGCCCATGACCTTCGGGCTTAAGAGGCCGTTTGCCAGGCATTCCTCCCGGTAAGGGGCAAAATGCTTCGCCACCTTGATGAGAAGGTTCACATCCAAACCGGTATCATAAGGCGTACCCTCCAGGGCTTTTACCATGACCTCAGTAGCCGGCTGGGAGGTTCCCAATGCCAGCGGTGAGGACGCGCAGTCGATCACATCCACGCCTGCCTCGATGGCCTTCATATAGGTCATGGAAGCCATGCCGGAGGTATAATGGGTATGGAGCTGGATCGGCAGCTTGGTATTCTTCTTCATGGCCGTGATCAGGTCGTAGGCAGCCTGGGGAAGAAGAAGTCCCGCCATATCCTTGATGCAGATGGAATCCGCTCCCATCTCCTCGATCTGCTTTGCCACATTCTGCCAATACTCCAGGGTATAGGCATCTCCCAGGGTATAGGAAAGAGCGATCTGTGCATGCCCTCCTTCCTTCTTCGTGGCCCTCACGGAGGTCTCCAGGTTCCTCAGGTCATTCAGGCAGTCGAAGATCCTGACGATGTCGATGCCGTTTGCCACAGACTTCTGGGCGAAATATTCCACCACGTCATCGGAATAATGGCTGTAGCCCAGGATATTCTGCCCGCGGAAGAGCATCTGCAGCTTGGTATTGGGCATGCCCTTCTTGATCTTCCGAAGCCTCTCCCAGGGATCCTCCTTCAGGAAACGAAGGCAGGCATCAAAGGTCGCCCCGCCCCACATCTCTACGGAATGATAACCGACCTTGTCCATGGTATCCAATATGGGAAGCATGACCTCTGTCGGCATTCTGGTGGCGATCAGGGACTGATGCGCGTCACGCAATATGGTCTCGGTGATGCCCACCGGCTTTTTTACTGTATCTGCCATTGATTTATTCCTCCTCTAAATAAATGCTGTATCTGTTATACGATTCCAAAGACCGCCATAAAGGTGCCGGCCACCACAGCCGTGCCGATGACCCCGGCCACATTGGGCCCCATGGCGTGCATCAGCAGGAAATTGGTCGGGTCGGCCTCCGCACCCACCTTCTGAGAAACCCTGGCCGCCATAGGCACGGCGGATACTCCAGCCGAGCCGATGAGGGGATTGATCTTCCCATGGGTGGCGACGCACATGATCTTGCCGATGAGGATGCCGGCCGCCGTTCCGAAGATAAAGGCGATCAGGCCCAGCGCCACGATCTTCAGCGTTGTGGAATTCAGGAACGCCTGGGCTGAGGTGGTGGCTCCCACCGATGTGCCCAGAAGTATGACCACGATATACATCAATGCATTGCTGGCCGTCTCCGTCAGCTGGCGCACCACGCCGCACTCCCTGAAGAGATTGCCCAGCATAAGCATGCCGACCAGGGGTGCCGTAGTAGGCAGGATGATGGCCACCACGATGGTAACGATGATCGGGAAGAGGATCCTCTCCAGCTTGGATACGGGACGCAGCTGCTCCATTTTGATCTTTCTCTCCTCCTCCGTGGTCAGGAGCTTCATGACCGGAGGCTGGATGATCGGCACCAGCGACATATAGGAATATGCCGCCACGGCGATGGGTCCCATGATGTCCGTCTGCCCCAGCTTCGATGCCAGGAAGATGGAAGTCGGGCCATCTGCTCCGCCGATGATCGAGATCGCGGCGGCCGCCCTGTCGTTGAAGCCAAAGGCAATGGCTCCGAAATAAGCCATGAAGATTCCGAACTGAGCCGCGGCACCAAGCCAGAAGCTCTTCGGATTGGCGATCAGCGGACCGAAGTCCGTCATGGCTCCAACGCCCATGAAGATAAGGCTCGGGAGGATGGCCCATTCATCCAGTTTGAAGAAATAATGGAGCAGTCCCCCTTCTCCCATAATATCGGGATAAATATTCACCAGCAGCATGCCGAAGGAGATCGGCACCAGCAGCAATGGCTCAAATTCTTTAGCAATCGCCAGATACAGGAAGATGCAGGCAACGATGATCATGATCACGTTTCCCACGCTCATGGTCGCTACCGCAGACTGGGATAGGAGATTGCTAAGCGTATTCGCTATATATGACATGTTCTGACCTCCAAAACGTCTTTAATTCAGGGTTGCCAGCAGATCTCCAGCCTCACAGGCATCACCGACTGCGCAGTCGATGCTTGCCACGGTACCGTCTTCCGGTGCCACCACAGGGATCTCCATCTTCATGGCCTCGATGGTGACCACCGCATCGCCCTTCTTCACGGCATCGCCAACCTTCGTGTCAATCTTAAATACCTTGCCTGCCGCACCGGCCTCCACGCGGATGGATCCTGCGCCCTGAGCCTGTGCCTTCGGTGCGGGAGCGGGAGCTGCGGCCTTAGGCGCCGGAGCCTGGGGCTTTGCGGCTGCGGGAGCCTGTCCCTGTCCTGCCTCATCCACCGTTACGTCATAAGTGGTTCCGTTTACTGTGATCGTATAGTTTTTCATAATGTACTCCTTTTATTATTATCTTTTTTGCAATTTTCTAATATACCGTGTGCCTTACCTGCGGCGGATGGACCGTACCACAAATCCGTCGCCTGAAGCGCTTCCCACGGCCGTATCCGCCTGATAAGCCGCGATGGCCGCGCTGATGACGGCGATAAGCTCTCCGTCATCCAGGGCAGATACCTGCTCTTCCTTCTCGATGATCTGGCTGATGGTCTTGTCCACCGCCGGAGCGGCCGGAGGCGCATTCTTCTTTTCATATTTTGCCTGAAGCTCAGGAATGAACTTGAAGAGCCCGATGATGATGCTGAGGAAGATCAGAATCACAAAGGTCGTGCCCATTCCCAGCAGGGTATTGAGGGCCGCCTTGGTAATATTTTCACCCGTGGTATAGTGTGCATTGGTTGTGATGGAGGTGATCTTCTGCCTGCTGTCCATCACCACCACCGATGTAGCATCCCGCTCAATGCCCTTTATGGTAAAGGTGGCAATGATCTCATCCTCGGTGCTGCTCATTACGGGATCCTCGATGGAAACCAGGCCTCCCATAGCCTCGACGGCATCCCTGAAGCCATTCAGGCCGTTGATGAAGGTATCCCCCTCCAGGGAATATCCGTACTGCTTGAAGAAGTCCTCGATGTCCTCCTCTTCCATCAAAAGCATCTGCTCTGAGGAGGCATCATCCATATTGGCGATCCCATGCAGGATGCCCACAGCTGAGGCCTGATCCATCGGGGAGACCGCTAAAGGCTCTCCCTTCCTGGCACATCCCGCAAGCAGGCACAGCACGGAAAGGACGCACACGGCTGTCATGATTTTTTTCAATAATTTCATCATTCGCTTTCCTGTCCTTTCTCAGATACTGCCGTGCTTCTTTTCCGGCCTGTCTTCCCTCTTGGTATAAAGCATCTCCAGGGCGCCGATCACATACTTTCTGGTATCCTCCGGCTCGATGATGGTATCCACATAGCCGCGCTTTGCCGCAGATTCCGCACTGACCTGAAGCGCCTCGTATTCCTTGGCCTTCTCGTCGATGACGCTCTTGTCCTCGCCGTCATACATGATCTGGGCCGCATCCTTTGCTTCCATGGAGCCGATCCTTGCCGCAGGCCATGCATAGGTATAATCCGCGCCTATGGACTTGGAATTCATGACGATGGCGGCTGTGCCCAGGGCATCCTTGATATATACATTGACCTTCGGCACCGTAGCCTCTGCAAATGCGGCGATCAATGCGGAGGCCGCCTTTGCCATATGCTTTTCTGCATATTCCGAAGGACAGAAGCCCTTGATATTGGTGAGGGTCAGGATCGGGATCTCAAAGGCGTCGCAGAACTTCACGAACTTGGCCGCCTTATTGGCTCCCGCCACGCAGAGCACCGGCTTAAAGGTTTCTGCCGGCTTTCCGTCCTCTCCCGTGATCTCGGTGCGGTTTGCAATACAACCCACCGTAGCGCCGTCCAGCCGGATGAAGCCCGTGACCATGGATTTTCCGTATGCGCTCTTCAGCTCCAGGAAATTCCCATCATCGGCGATCTCCCGGAAGGCGGCCGCCGTATCCCCGGTACAGGCCGAAATGGAGGCCGATGCGCGGTTCAGGTCGTCGGTGCAGTCCGAAAGAGCTTCTTCCTCGTTATTTGCAGGAAGGAAGGAGATCAGCTCCCGGATAGACTGAAGGATCTCCTCCTCCGTCCCGGTAAAGTCCACGATCCCGGTATTCCCGCTCTGGTATTCGGCGGATGCGGTATCGCATTTCTCCTCATAATTTCCCTTGACCGCATTGGGGGAATTCACAAAAAGCTTCGCCTTGCTTCCCTCCATAAAGGTGAAGTCCGTAAGCCCCGGGATCAGGGCAAGCCCGCCTCCGCAGCTTCCGAATACGGCTGAGATCTGAGGGATCACTCCGGATGCCATCACCTGGCTGCGGTAGATCCTTCCGAAGGAGTACAGCGCATCCGTAGCTTCCTGAAGCCTTAAGCCCGCCGAATCAATGAGCCCGATGACCGGTGCTCCGGTCTTCATGGCCATCTTGTAGAGATTCACGATCTTCTTTGCGTGCATCTCTCCCACGGCGCCCTTCAGCACAGAGGAATCCTGGCTGTACACAAACACGAGTGCCCCGTCGATCAGCCCGTATCCGGTGATCACTCCGTCTCCGGGGGCTTTTTGGGTTTCGAGGTTGAAATCCGTGCTTCTGGCTGTGACCTTCGCACCGATCTCCACGAAACTGTTTTCATCGAGCAGACCCGTGATCCTTCTGCCCGCTGAGCTGGTTGTGAGATTGCTCATGGTAAGACCTCCATCCATAATATTGACAACACAGGAACCACAGGAAAACCCCGTGGCGCCAGTTTGTTAAAAAGTTCACACTGTTTTTCAGTATAACACATCTTATTTAAAAATAAAAGCTGAACCGCCGAATAATTCATCTCCGGTGCACTCACGAAGAATGCCCCTGCTTATACCCATGAAGCCGAACGAGGCAATACGGGCATTTCCGGCCAGGACAAAGCCGCAATGCACGATCAGGCAAGGGCAGCAATAGCCGAACCGCATCGGGAATGCTAAAGGATCAGACGCCCAGGTTCAGCCTGGCATTGGCCTCCTCCTCCGCCTGCTCCCTGAAGTCCTCCACTTTATCCATATTGACCTCCGGCAGGTCCTCTAAGGAGGTCACGCCAAAGGCTCTTAAGAATTCTTCCGTGGTTCCGAAAAGGATCGGATGGCCCGGCGCATCCAGCCTCCCCAGCTCCTTTACCAGGTCGTATTCCACCAGCTTATTGACCGCATGATCTGAGCTGACCCCCCGGATGGTCTCGATCTGGAGCTTCGTGACGGGCTGCTTGTAGGCAATGATGGAGAGAGTCTCCAGCACCGTGTCCGTCAGGGAATAGCTTTTGGGCGACCTGGCCACCCGGACCAGATACTCATAAAGCTCCGGTTTCGTGCAGAGCTGCACCTTATCTTCCAGCCGGATCAGGCTGATCCCGCTGTTTTCCTCCCCATATTTTTCCTTCAGCGCCTCGATGGCAAATTCCACGTCGATCTGCTCGCATCCCGTGACTTCGCAGAGCTTCTCCAGGCTCACCGCAGAACCCAGCGTAAAAAGCACGCCCTCGATGACAGACTGTAATTTTTCGCGTTTCATTTCTACCCCATCAGATTTCGGCAAGGCTCAGCGCCTCCCTGTCCGTGACCGTGATCATAATGTCGCTTCCCAGCTCGGCCTGGCTTGCCTTAAAAGCCCCGGTTTTCATCATCTCTAAAAGGACCAGGAAGGTGACCACCACCTCCTGCCTCGTATGCGCCTCCCCCAAAAGGTTACGGAAGGAAAAGGATCCATGTTCCATGGCATAGCTCTTGATATCGGCCAGCTTCTGCTTTGCGCTCACTTCTTCCTTCTCGATCCGCCCGAATTTGGAACGGATGGGATCGATCTTGTTTTCCTGCCTTTTCAGGACCTCCTGGAAGATATGATTCAGCGAGATCAGGGTGGTCTTGCCGATGAGCTTCTCATAATCCAGGGGCGGCTTCATGTCCAGGATCTCCTTCGGCATGGTGGAGGGCTTGAACAGGGCATGTCCCGCATCGATCTGCATATCCTTCAGCTCAAAGGACATGTATTTATAGATCTTATATTCCAGAAGCTTCTGTACCAGCTCGTCCCTGGGGTCGATCTCCTCTCCCTCCTCATTTTTCTCCTTGGGAAGGAGCATCCGGCACTTGATGTCCAAAAGGGTGGAGGCCATGACCAGGAAATCGCTCATCCGGGACAGGTCCACATCGCCGCTCTCCCGCATTTTTTCCAGATAATCCATGTACTGCAGCGTAATGAGGGAAATGGGAATATCGTAGATATCTACCTCATTCTTGTCGATCAGATGCAGCAGAAGATCCAGGGGGCCTTCAAATATTTCCAGCTTGACTTCGATTTTTTCCATAGTTACGATTCCGGTTCCTACGTCGGCATCTGCCCTTCATCCAGCCGCGATCCTGAGGGAAAGGTTCCGGGCCTTCCGGCTTCTTAAAGCTCCCGCCCGCCACCAGGCCATCCGGTTTATCTCCCCGCTTACCGGCAGGGCATGGGCTTTAAGCAGATCACGGGAAGCTCCGGAGGATTGCCTACCCGTAAATTGATCGTGTGGGATCCAAGCCCCCGGCTGACGATCATCCTGGTGTCCCCGGCGCGGTACAGGCCTGCGCTGTATTTCGGGAAAAGCTTATATTCCGGGGAGATAAGCCCTACTCCTCCGGGAAGCCTTACGATCCCCCCATGGACATGGCCGGAAAGAATGAGCTCCGGCCCAAAGGCCAGGTATTCCGGAAAATGCAGGGGATCATGAGCCAGCATGATATGATAATGCCCCTCCCTGCGCTGACCCAGGTATTCCTTCATCTTATCCGGCGGGATGGGATGGTGCTTCCCCCGGTGGTAATAATCCTTAGGCAGGTCCAGCCCCAGGATCTCCACCCCGGTGCCGGGCAGTTCATACCGCCGGTTGTGGATCAGCTTCACTCCGGCTTTCTGCAGTCCATAGACCAGCTGATCCCTCTGGGCCAGGAGGCTCTTTCTCAGAAAAACCCGCTTTTCATGATTCCCGACGCCATAATATACGGGAAAACGCTTGGAAAGCTCGTAAAGCAGAGCCATGGCAGGCCCTTCATCCGCCCTGGGAGACGCTTCGATAAGGTCTCCTGCGATCAGCACGGCCGCAGGAGCGATCTCCTGGATCACCGCAAGGAGGCGGCAGTTCCCCCTTCCGTATTCGCAGTTATGCAGATCCGAGATCATCACAAACCGAAGCTCCTTTCGGATCTTCGGGCTGAATAAGATGTATTGGCTGACCTCGAAGGAGGTATTGGGATTCCATGGAGGGATCATCGGAAGCTTCCCTCCCTACTTAAGGTCATAATCGTCATCATCCGCCACCTGAATGTCATAATCCGGCTCTTTGCGTACCTTCACCGGAGGCACGGGAAGCGGATTCGGGATCATGCCCGGCTTCTCATCCACAGGAGGCTCAAAGCCCTCCTTCCGGAAAGGCATCGTGGGCGGAACCGGACGCGCCACGGGTGCACTCTGCGCCATCGGCGTGCTCTGTGCTATCGGTGTGCTCTGCGCCGTGGGTACGTTCTGCGCCATCGGTATGCCCTGCGCTATCGGTGTGCCCTGCGCTATCGGTGTGCCCTGCGCCATCGGCGTGCTCTGTGCCGTGGGTATGCCCTGCGCCATCGGTGCCGGCCTGACATTTGCCGCGGGCTTTCCCGGAGCCTGACTCTTAAGGGGAGCCGCCTCTTCATCCATGCTGATCTTTTCCAGCCTGCTTCCCCGGATGAGGAAGATCAGCACGATCACCAATATGACCGCCACGATGCCCAAAAGCCCTGCCAGCATAAAATAGGCGATGTTGCTTTCCATCAGGTAATTTCCGTATTGTTCCCCGAACAAGAAATATACGATCTGCTCCACACTCAGACCTCATTCCAGTTGTGGTATACAGACTGAACGTCGTCATTATCCTCCAGAAGATCCAGAAGCCGGTTGATGCTCTTAACTTCAGACTCCTCCGTCACATCCACGTAATTCTGCGGAAGCATCACCACCTCTGCGGATGCCATGGGAATCTCTAGCTTTTCCAAGGCTTCCCGGACCTGGTCGAAATCCTGGGGAGCGGTAATGATCTCGAAGCTGTCTTCTTCCTCCGAAAAGTCTTCCGCCCCGGAATCCAGAGCCTGCATCATCAGGTCATCGGCAGAAAGGCTGCATTCCTCCTTTGCCACAATGATCTGTCCTTTTTCGTCAAACATGAAGGATACGCAGCCCGGCGTTCCCATATTGCCGTTTCCCTTGGTAAATGCGGAACGCACGGCGGCGGCAGTGCGGTTCTTATTGTCCGTCAGCGCCTTGACGATGATGGCGATCCCTGAAGGCCCGTAGCCCTCATAGGTGCAGTACTCATAATTCACGGATCCGCTGTCCCCGGAGGCCTTTTTGATGCCGCGCTCAATGGTATCATTCGGCATGTTGTTGGCCTTGGCTTTTGCTATCACGGTGGCCAGCTTGAAATTGTTGGAGGGATCCGGCCCGCCCTCCTTCACGGCCACGGCGATCTCACGGCCGATGATGGTAAAGACCTTGCCCTTCGCGGCATCATTCTTTTCCTTCTTATGCTTAATATTTGCGAATTTTGAATGTCCTGACATGATTTCCTCCCTCTTATGCTTTGATTTCCAATGCCTTCAATGATTTATTGCTTTTCCGCAGCCTGCTTTTCCTTCCTGCTTACCCCAACGCCTGCCTTGCAAGTCCGCACCCCGAGTCCCGGTTTCTCATCCGTCCCCTGCGGTCTCCGGGCTTTCCTTCCTGACCCTGACCTTCTGGATCACATGATTGCGGATGGAAACCACATGGAACCGGTACCCTCCGTATTCCGTTTCAAAGATCTCTCCGGATTTCGGCACATGTCCAAGGATCGCCGTCAGAAATCCGTTTAACGTCTGCACCCCTTCGTCCGGAAACTCGATCCCAAGCTTCTCTTCTGCCTCGCTTAAAGGGGTAAGGCCGTTCATGATGAAGGTATCGGGGCTTACCCTGCGAATATTGATCTCATCCTCATCGTGCTCATCCAGGATGTTTCCCACGATCTCCTCCAGAATATCCTCCATGGTGACAAGCCCCGAGGTCTGCCCATATTCATCGATCACGATGGCCATGTGCATCTTCCTCATCTGCATCGTGCGGAAAAGAGAATCGATCTTCTTGGTTTCCGGAATGAAGATCGCATCCTTCAAAAGGCCTTCGATCTCACCCAGGCTTTTCTCTCCTGCTCCGTCCATGGCCTGAGCCTTCACCGCATCCTTAAAATGGAGAATCCCCACGATACTGTCGACATTCTCCTCATACACCGGATAGCGGGAATTATTGCCGTCAAGCATCTCCGTGATCACTTCATTCAGGATGCATTCCGCTTCGAAGCCTGCGATATGCTCCCGGTGGGTCATGATATCCTTGACCTCCTTATCGTCGAGCTCAAAGATATTGCGGATCATCCGGGCTTCAGCTTCCTCAATGCTGCCGGAGCCCTTGCCCTCCTCCACCATGGATTTGATCTCATCCTCCAGGCCGTCGTCCTTCCCCTTAGGATGCAAAAATTTCAGAGCCAATGGCCGTTCCTCCGTTACCGGTAGACCCTGGGGACCCGCCCGGAGATACAGCAGGGGATCTCATAATGAAAGCCTCCGCTGAGCCGGGCGATCTCCATCATAGAGATCTCATCCTCCCCATCTTTTCCAATGAGGGTCACCTCGTCATATTCTGCCACATCCGGGATATCCGTCACATCTGCCATAAATTGATCCATGCAGACCCTGCCGCAGATCGGCGCCCGCTTACCCCGGATCAGCACACAGCCCTTCCCGGACAGGTCCCTGGGATACCCGTCCCCGTATCCTACCGGGATCGTGGCGATCTTAGAGAGCCTGCGGGCAGTCCAGGTGCCCCCATAACTTATCTCTGTCCCGGGGGCAGCCTCTTTAATATAAACGATATGGCTTTTCAGTGCAAGTGCAGGCTCCAAGGAAACGGGAAGCTCCATCTCTTCTGACGGAGGAAGCCCGTACATACTGATGCCGGCACGGATCAGATCGTAATCCGTCCCGTAATTCCTGTAGATCCCGGCGGAATTTGCACAATGCCTGAGCTCAAAGGCGATGTCGTGATCCTTCAGCAGGCCGATATAGGATCCAAACCGTTCAAGCTGGACCTCCGTAAAGGAAGGATCTGTCCTATCTGCCTTGGAGAAATGCGTGAAGATCCCCTCCATCCGCACATTGGGAAGGCCGGCCATTTTTTTTACCAAAGGAAGGCTTGAAGAATCCGGGGACACGCCGATCCTGCCCATGCCCGTATCCACGCCCAGATGAAGAAAAGCGGTCTTATTCTGCCGGACGGCCTCCTCAGAAAGCGCCCTGGCCATGTCTTCCTTGAAAACCACGGTCCGGATCTCATCCCTGACGAGCTCCCCATAATGCTCGGGAAATACATATCCAAGGATCAGTACCGGCTTTCGGATATCCGCCGCCTTAAGGTGGAGGGCTTCTTCGGCCGAAGCAACGGCAAAGCCCCAGATCCAGGGAATCTCCTCCACAAAGCGGGCCACCTTTTCGGCCCCATGCCCATAGGCATCCGCCTTGACCACGGCAATGATCCTTGCATCGCCGCCCGTCAGGCTGTGCATGCCCTCCAGATTATGCTGGATGGCTGAAAGATCGATCTCACAACAAACCCGTTCATGTTTTTTCATATCTTATCTGATCTCCTCTATAATATCCCTGGCCATGACCGAAGCTGCCCCGTGCTTAGCCGAAGCCAGATCCCCCGCCCTGCCGTGGAGCGCCGTGCCGAGCATGGCCGCCATGAAGAGCGGCGTATCCTGGGCGATGAGGGAAGCAATCATGCCGGTAAGCACATCCCCGCTTCCCGCCGTGGCCAGGCCCGGATTGCCGTTCCGGTTGATTCCGGGGATGCCCTTGGGATCCGCGATCACGGTCCTGGCATCCTTCAGTACGCAGACCACGTTGTAGCTCTTCGCAAAATCCATGGCCGTCTCGAGCAGATGCCCCTTTATATCCTCCGGGGAGAGCCCGGAAAGCCTGGCCATCTCTCCTAAATGCGGCGTGATCACGATGTCCGTGCCGCCCTGGAGCAGGGGGCTCAGATCCTCCGACAGGATATTTAATGCATCCGCATCCGCCACCACAGGCCTCGTCGAATCCGTAATGACGTGCTTTACCAGGCTCCTGGCGGCCTCCGACCGGGAAAGCCCGGGCCCCAGTGCCACGGCATCGCACCACTCCAGATCCTCCCTGATCCCCCGCAGAGGATCCTCATCGCTGTAGGTCGTCACCGTAGCCTCCGGAATGCTTCCCTGCAGGATGATCCGGTTAGACTCATGGGTATGGATCCGGACCATGCCGCATCCACACCGGAAGGCTGCCGTGGCCGAAAGAAAGGCCGCCCCGGCCATGCCATGGGAGCCTGCCACCACAAGAACCTTTCCGTAGGTTCCCTTATGCGAATAAGCCACTCTTGGCGGAAGGCTGATCTCCTGCTCTGCTAAGGCACAGGCAGAAGGCTTTCCCTCAAGAGCCTTCTCCGTAATGCCGATCCCGGCCCGGATCAGCTCCCCGTTATAATCCGCCCCGGGATACAGCACATTCCCGAGCTTCAGAAAGGCATAGGCGATGGTAAGGTCTGCCCGGACCGCATGACCCATGACCTGCGCCGTGCTGGCATGGATCCCTGAAGGAAGGTCAAGGCTTACGACCTTTGCCCCCAGCTCCTTAAGCCTCTGCACCCTTTGGATGGCATCTGCATAGCTTCCCGCCACCGGCCGGTTCAGGGAAATGCCAAAGAGCGCGTCAATGACCAGGTCCAAAGGCTCCTCCGGCAGAGCTCCAATCAGTCCCTCTCCATCCCCCTTCAATGCCTCAAAGGCCTGATACTGCTTAAGCCAAAGGCCGCTCTTCCCCTCCGTGCCGCCATCTGCCCAGATTCTCGGAGCAAAGCCATGCTCCAAAAGGATCCGGCCCAAAGCCAGGCCGTCGCCCCCGTTGTTGCCGGGGCCGGCCAGGATCAGGATCTTCATCCTGTCTGCCTTCTCCAGGCTGATCCATCCCTTCTCCATCAGGATATCGAAGGATTCCAGAGCCGCCCTTTCCATAAGAGCCTCTTCGCTTACATACATCTCTTCGCTGGTCTTCCGGTCTGCGGCGGCCATCTGGGCTTTATCCACGATCCATTCCATCTATCCGTCTCCCTCCAGCAGCTTCTTCCGCCGCATCTCCTCAGCCTTGGCCTCTGCGGCCGCGATGATGGCCTGCTTCTTTGCCTCCACATCATATTTGATGTCAAAGATGCTGATCACCTCCGGGCCGAAGATATCATGCATATAGGAATAGAGCTCCACATTCTTGACTTCCATCTGCTGCTTCTTCAGGATATTCCTTTTCAGCTCCATCCGCATGCTCTTGATCCAGGCTCCGATATTCTCGATATCCTCCGTATTTTCCAGAAGCTCCTCATAGCACACGTCCATGGTCATGAGCATCAGCCGGATATTCTCCTCATCCAGCCTTTTGGGGAGGTCTAAGAGCCGGTCGTCATATTCCTCCATCCGGTGGTTGATCTCATCGATCATCTTCCGGTCCTTCTGCATCTTCTTATCCGCGGCCGGGTCGCTCTTTTTGCCTTCCTCAGGCATATTGGCCACCACATCATCCATAAGGTCTGCTTTCAGCTTCCGAAGCTTCTTCATCTCGTCATTCAGCCGTCCCTGCTCCTTCAGCAGGTCGTTGACCACAGCCTCCTGGCGCTTGATCTCCTTCGACTGGCCGTTATTGAAAAGCTTATGCCATTTATTATCCAGGGTAAGTACCGGGATATTCTTTCCCTTCAGTACCTTTTCAAAATCACTCTTCGCCATTCTCTCCCGGTTCCTTTGACCCGGTATAGCTGTCGATGTCGTAAGAAAGCCGCATAAGGCTGTCCAGAAGATGGACATTCTCCACGATCACATCATCCGGTACGTTGAGCTCCGTATTGGAGAAATTCCAGATGGCGCGGATATTGCTGGACACAATGCGCTCCGCCAGCTCCTTGGCGGCCTCCTTCGGCACAGCGATCACGGCAATATCAATGTCATGTCCGCCCACAAAGTAATCAAAGGCATCCATGGAGTATACATTGATCCCATGCACACTCTTGCCAATCTTCTCTTCATCCACATCAAAGAGGCCCTTGATGATGAAGCCCCGGTGGGCGAAGCTGCCGTTGCCGGCCAGGGCTGCCCCCAGATGCCCGGCTCCGCAGATGATCAGATTATGAGTCCGGTTCAGCCCAAGGATCTTGCCGATCTCCTCACACAGGTAATCTACGTTGTAGCCGTAGCCCTGCTGGCCGAAGCCACCGAAATTATTCAGGTCCTGCCTGATCTGAGAAGCAGTCACCCTCATCAAGAGGGACAGTTCCTTCGAGGAGATCCGCTCCACTCCCTTATCCTTCAGATCCCCCAGATACCGGTAATATCTCGGCAGCCGGGCGATCACCGTCTTTGAAATCTCTTTGCTGTCCATTGCAGTGTCTCGTCCTTCTATGCTAAAATTTATAAAACTCAGGTTTCATTAATAAGTGCAGCCTGCGGGCTGATCGGTTTATGTGTTTCTATTTGGTCGTTTTGGGTCGCTGTGACAAGTAACAAAGGGCTATGTGGTCGTTTTGGGTCGCCGAAAAAATGATATCTGCCAGGCGCTCGGTCGTTTCTAAGCTCGCCCGTCGCCTCATGACAAAATTTCGCTCGGCGCTGTTCTGGTCTTGCGCCCGGCCGTTTTTTCGCAAAGCAGCAGGCTGTGCGGCGCAAGCCCAGCCTTCGCACTCGCGAAATTTATGAGCCTCGGGCTCGCATAGAAATACCGGCATTAGAGCCTCTGCAGATATCATTTTTCTCGGCTCCCCCTCCGCGCTGTGCCTGCACAGACGAACCGCTGACCTAAATCGCACTATGTATTTGCACGGGCAAGGCTTGCGTTCTGGCTGTCCCCTGAGCCGCTACATAGATCTTCAGGCTCAGCCTGCGCAACGAATGGTTAAAGGGTAAGCCGCGAAAACGCCCTGCTGTTCATGGAAGCCCCTTCCGTGTTCTCATTGGTACTGCGAAGCGTGAGCCGCCAAGGGCCTTGACGTTTCCTAAGGAGCCTCTTACCGCGAACACGCGGAGATTGCCGCCTGCGTAGACTTGCAAGATCGGCTGCCATGTGAGACAACACGCTTTATCGTTGGCTCACATAGCCGAGATTGCATAGTCGAAGCCAGCGGGAAGCTCCGCATTAAGTGAGCGGTGAGGCGACGTGGAAATGCAAGGCCCGCCGGCAGCGTAACCCCGCACCCCCGCGGTCCGCCGGCGGCGTAACCCCACACCACCGCAGTCCGCCGGCGGCGTAACCCCACACCACCGCAGGCCCGCCGGCAGCGATCAAGACAAAAGAACCGTCCCCCTGTCTTCGTCTATTATATTAGATTGACAATAATTTGACAAGGATTTGACAAAAAATGACGATGTTGCAATGTTCGAATATTTCCAAGTCCTTCGAGGGCAAGGAAATCCTCTCCGGATGCTCATTCCATCTGGAGGAAAATGAAAAATGCGCCCTTGTGGGCAATAACGGCACCGGAAAATCCACCCTGCTTAAAATCATCGCCGGGAAGCTTTCGGCCGATGAAGGCTCAGTCACCCTGAAAAGCGGTGCTTCCCTGGGCTACCTGGCCCAGCAGGAAGCCGTGGATACCCAAAATACCATCCGGGAAGAACTGCTTCTGGTAAAAAAGGAGCTTCTGGATGAGGAGCAGGAGCTGCGCCGCCTGGAAAAAGACATGAAGCATGTAGAAGGCGAAGCCCTTGAAGCCATCATGAAAAGGTATGCCGCCTTAAATGAACACTTCGAGCGGAATAACGGATATGCTGTCCAAAGCGAGGTCACGGGCATCTTAAAGGGGCTCGGCTTCCTTGAAGAAGAGTTCGATACCCGGATCCATACACTGTCCGGCGGGCAGAAGACCCGGGTCGCCCTGGGCAAGCTCCTGCTTCAGAATCCCTCGCTGATCCTTTTAGACGAGCCCACAAACCATCTGGACCTTCCCTCCATCGAGTGGCTGGAAGGCTTTCTTTCCGGATATCGGGGCACCGTGCTTATCGTGGCCCATGACCGGTATTTCCTGGACCGGATCGTCAATCAGGTGGTGGAGATCGAAAATACCCACGCCCTGAGCTATAAGGGAAACTATACCGCCTTTTACGAAAAGAAAAGGCAGCTCCGGAATGCCGCCCTGAAGGCTTACCTGAACCAGCAGGCTGAGATCCGCCATCAGGAGGAGGTCATCCGCAAGCTGAAAAGCTTCAACCGGGAAAAATCCATCAAGCGGGCGGAAAGCCGGGAGAAGCTTCTGGAAAAGACCGAGCGGCTGGAACGGCCCCCGGAGATCGACGGCGAGATGAAGCTTTCCATCACGCCCTCCATCGTAAGCGGCAAGGACGTGCTTTCTGTCACGGAGCTATCCAAGTCCTACCCCGGGTCCCAGCTTTTCTCCGGCATCTCCTTCGACATCCGCCGGGGAGAACGGGTAGCCCTGATCGGAATGAACGGCACCGGCAAGACCACTATGCTCAAGATCATCACCGGATCCGTGATGCCGGATTCCGGCTCCTTCCGGCTCGGCACCAATGTGAAGGTAGGCTACTATGACCAGGAGCACCAAATCCTCCATCCGGAAAAGACCCTTTTTGAGGAGATCAGCGATGCCTACCCGGATCTGACCAATACCCGGATCCGCAATACCCTGGCTGCCTTCCTCTTCTATGGGGATGATGTCTTTAAGCTGGTGGGAGCCCTGTCCGGAGGGGAACGGGGCCGCATCTCCTTAGCCAAGCTCATGCTGGGAAACGCCAATTTTCTGATCCTGGACGAGCCCACGAATCATCTGGACATCACCTCCAAGGAGGTCCTGGAAAATGCCCTGAATGAATACGAGGGGACTGTCTTCTATGTAAGCCATGACCGTTATTTCATCAATGCCACGGCCACCAGGATCTTAGACCTTACCGGAAAGACTCTCACCAGCTATCCCGGAAATTATGATTATTATGCGGAGAAAAAGGCTCAGCTTGCCGAGGCTGAAGGCTCCCTGCTCAAGAAGGAAGATGCCGGCGAGACCCAGGGCAAGCAGGACTGGCTGGATCAGAAGGCAAAGCTTGCCGAAATACGCAGGAATGAAAGCGCCCTGAAAAAATGCGAGTCCGAGATCGAGTCTCTGGAAGGGCGTCTTAAAGAGATCAACGCGCTCCTCTCCCGGGAAGAGATCGCCACGGATCTGGAGCAGTGTACGAAGCTTACCGAGGAGAGCGCACAAGTTTCAGAAAAGCTGGATGAATGCTACGCAAGATGGGAAGCGCTGGGGGAAGCCATGTCCCAATGAACCGGCTTCCTCCCGGCAGTTTGTTCAAATCTTTTTCAAAGGTTTTCCGCGATCTTATGAATGAAATCCTCTGTATTCAGGGGATGCACCTCGGTAAGGGTGGTAAGGAGCGTCAGGTCTTTTGTCATATATCCGCTCTCTATGGCTTGGAGCGTAGCCCTTTCCAGCCGGTCCGCAAATTCCGCAAGCTCCGGCAGCTGATCCAGCTCTCCCCTTTTCCGGAAGGCTCCGGTCCAGGCAAAGATCGTGGCTACCGGATTCGTGGAGGTCTCCTCTCCCTTTAGGTGCTTATAATAATGCCTCTGCACGGTGCCATGGGCCGCCTCGTATTCAAAGACCCCCTTCGGCGATACCAGAACGCTGGTCATCAGCGCCAGGGATCCACAGGCCGAGCTTACCATGTCACTCATGACGTCGCCGTCATAATTCTTGCATGCCCAGATGAATCCTCCCTCGGACTTCATGACCCTGGCCACCGCATCATCGATCAGGGTATAGAAATAGGTGATCCCTTCGGCCTGGAACCGGGAAGCATATTCCTCGTCATAGACCTTCTGGAATACATCCCGGAATTCCGCATCATAGGTCTTGGAGATGGTATCCTTGGCTCCAAACCACAGATCCTGCCTGGTCGACAGGGCATACTCGAAGCAGCAGCGCGCAAAGCTTGTGATGGAGGGCACGGTATTATAAAGGCCCTGGATGATCCCCTCCGATTCGAAATCAAAGATCGTCTTTCTGGTCTCCTTTCCGTCTGCGCCGGTGAAGACCAGCTCTGCCCTTCCCGGCCCCGGGATCCGCATTTCCGTATTCTTATATACATCTCCATAGGCATGCCTGGCCAGGGTGATGGGCTTCTTCCAGCTCTTCACATTCGGCTCTACCCCCTTCACGGCGATAGGCGCACGAAATACCGTGCCGTCCAGGATGGCGCGGATGGTTCCGTTGGGACTTTTGTACATTTCCTTCAGCCCATATTCCTTCACCCGGTCTGCATTGGGCGTGATGGTGGCGCACTTCACCCCCACCCCGTACTTCAATGTGGCATTGGCCGCATCCACGGTCACCTGGTCATCGGTCTCATCCCTATGCTTCATTCCCAGGTCATAGTACTCCGTCTTCAGGTCTACATAGGGCAGGATCAGCTCGTCCTTGATCATCTGCCACAAAATCCTCGTCATCTCATCCCCGTCCATCTCCACGAGAGGGGTCTTCATCTGAATCTTTGCCATTTCTGCCTCCATACGCATCAATCTTTTTAACCGCATCACGCTACATTGTAAGAAATAAAAGCCCTTTCTGTCAAACAAAAGAAATATAAGCCGCATAACCATCATGCGGCTTATATTTACTCATATAGAAAGAGAGGAGTATGTCCCTCCGGCCCGGTCCCAAGCCCGGCGCCCCACCGGTCCTCTGGTCCGGGCCGTAAGGCCATAGATGGCTTATTTGAAGAACGACATATCCTCGGTCAGCTTCTTTGCCAGGTCGTTCAGCATATCGGCAGAGCCGGCCAGCACATTAACCGTAGCATTCAGCTCCTCCATGGAAGCAGAGGTCTGCTCCGAGGCGGCCGCATTCTGTTGGGAGATCGCGGAAAGGGAACCCATGGCATCCACCACCACGTCCTTTGCGGACATGCAGGTGCCTGCATCGCTGGATATGGAGCCCACTCCGCTGACCGTGGTCTGGATATTGGCGATCAGGCTGTGGATGCTGTCTACCGTAGCCTGCAGCACGGCCTGTTGCTCTAAGGCTACCTTCTTCACGGCCTCGGCCTTCTCCGTGGCCTGCTCGGACTGTGCCAGCAGGCTTGCCATTTCCTTGCGGATCTCTTCTGCCGTGGTATTGGAATCCGTGGCCAGGTTGCCGATCTCGGTAGCCACCACGGCAAAGCCCCGGCCTGCCTCTCCTGCCCTTGCGGCCTCGATGGAGGCATTCAATGCCAGGAGGTTGGTCTGGGAGGCGATATTGGTGATCATGTCTACCTTCTCATTTACGGTATTTACCGCCGCGCTGGTGGCGCTGATGGCCTCCGTGATCTCTTCCACGTTCTTATTCATGGCCTCGGAGCTCTTCATGAGCTTATCCAGCTCTGTAGCGGATTCCTGGCTGCTGCTGTTCATCTCGTCTGCCGTGCCCGCCAGCATATTGGTATTGTCCGTGACGCTGGATACGGCCATGTCGATATTGCCCACGCTCTCGGTGGCCTGCTGGATATTGTCCGCCTGCTCCGTAGCGCCCTTGGCGATCTCCTGGATGGCATTGGATACGTCGTCTGCGGTCTGGGAGATCTGGCTTGCGGTACCGGCCAGCTCATTGGAGGAATTCCCCAGGGTCTGGGTGGTCTCCTTCACATTGCCGATGATATCGCGGAGCTTCTCGATCAAAGTATTGGTGCCATGGATCATCTTGCCCAGCTCGTCTTCATAATCCGTATATTTGTCGATCTCCACGAACTCGCCGTTGGCAAGATGCTCGATGGAAGCAGAGATCGCCGCGGTGCTGCCGAGCAGATACTTCAGGATGACGATGCCGATAGTGATCAAAACCGCCAGAAGGATCACCAGCACGATGACCAACATCACGACCTTTGACCGGACTTCCTTCTGCATCTTTGCATTCATATACTCGGAATATTCTTCCACGATATCCTGGAAGGTGCCGATGATCTCCCTGGCCTCCAGGAAGGTGGGATATTGGGCTGCATAGTCTCCGGCCTTTGTATGGGGATCATATATGGCCTCCCATTCCTTCACCAGAGCCTGCGCCTGGGACAGCATGGAAGCCACCGAATCGGTCTGGCCGGAGATCCGGTATTCGTTGTTCAGGTATGCATCATTTGAAAAAGAGCTTCCCAGTTCATCCAGGCCTGCATAAACCTGATCCCGGTTTTTGTCAAAATCCTCCAGCTCCTCCGCAACGGCATTCAGATCGCCCTTCTCCTCCATCAGATACGCCCGGTCGCTGGCCAGCTGTGCCTGATAGAAATCCCGGTCGGTGCTCAGGATCTTGTCGATCATATGCTCCAGCTCATCGAAATAAACCTTCTTCGCTTCATTCAGCGTAGACATTTCACTGACGCCGGCATAGATCGTCAGGAAGATGCACATGATGATAAATGGCATCACCAGCACACTCAGTTTCACAAAAAGCCCTTGTTTTTTTAACATGATGTACCTTCCCCTCTTAAATAATGAACCCGGCCCTTTACGTTTGGCACAAACAGGAAAAAGACCTTGATGTTCGGTTTCTGACAGAGTAAAGTATGACATATTTTTTTTACCAAATCAACTACATATTGTGGTCAAAAACCGCATAAAATCAACATATTGGCGTTATGTTACCTACATGAGACCGTATGCAGAAATCACAAATTCAAAGAAACAAAGCATGTTTTGGAGCGGGGAAAAAAATAAAAAAAATAGTTTATGACAACCAGGTCAACCATCCTCAGGTTAAGAGCTCCAGCATGTCTTCCCGATTGAAGGAGGCGGAGCCGATCTCTTCTCCCGTAAGCACATCTTCCACCAGCTTCGTCTTTCCTTCCTTGATCTTCTGGATCTTCTCCTCCACCGTATCCTCCACGATGAGCTCATATACGGTCACATGCCTGGTCTGGCCGATCCTGTGCGTCCTGTCCGTGGCCTGATCCTGGGCCGCCTGGTTCCACCAGGGATCATAATGGATCACGATATCGGCCGCCGTCAGGTTGAGACCCGTCCCTCCCGCCTTCAGGGAGATCAGGAATGCGGGCACATCATCATTGGCAAAGGAATCCACCATCTGCATCCTTTTCTCCTTCTGCACGGATCCGTCGATCCGGTGATACCGGATGCCGGCTTCCCGAAGCCTTTCGCCGATGATGTCCAGCATGGTGGTAAACTGGGAAAAGATCAGGAGCTTATGCCCGCCGTCCACCGCCTGGCCCACAAGCTCAACGCAGGCCTCAAGCTTCGCGCTTTCCCCGCGGTAATTCTCATAAAGAAGGGAGGGATCGCAGCAGATCTGCCGAAGCTTCGTCAGCATGGAAAGGTACTGGAGCTTTTCTCCCTTAAATTCATCGGCGCTGACCTTGGAGAGCATCATCCGGATCTCCTCCACCGTGGCATCGTAAAGCTTCTGCTGCTTCTCCTCCATGCGGACAGAAACCACTTCCTCAAGCTTATCCGGCAGCTCCTTCAGCACTTGCTTCTTCAAGCGCCTCAGGATGAAGGGATGGACCATTTTCCTGAGCCTCTCCAGGGCAGCCTCGTCCTTTTCCGCCACAATGGGGGTCTCGTATTCCTTCTGGAACCGGGAATACTGCAGGAGGAAGCCCGGCATCAGATAATCCATGATGCTCCAAAGCTCGCTCAAATAGTTTTCGATGGGCGTGCCGGTAAGGGCCAGCCGGAAGGAGCTCTTCACCACCCGCACGGATCTTGCCGCCTGGGTATTCTGGTTTTTCACGAACTGTGCCTCATCGATGATCTCATTGGCAAACCGGATCTCCTCATACAGGGCGATATCTCTTTTAAGCAGGTCGTAGGAGGTGATCCACACTTCCTTATCTCTGCTCTGCGCGATAAGCCCTGCTCTTTCCTTCGCATTCCCCGCGATGACGGCACAGGAAAGGCCTCCGGCATAGGTTTCCAGCTCCTTACGCCAGTTGTAGACCAGGGAAGCCGGGCATACCACAAGGGTTCTCAGCTCATCCCCCTTTTTCCCGGAAAGCTTCTCGGAAAGCAGGAAGGAAAGAACCTGCAGCGTCTTTCCCAGACCCATATCATCGGCCAGGATGCCCCCGAAGCCGCATTTTTTCAGCATGGCGATCCAGCGGAAGCCCTCCTTCTGGTATGGACGGAGGATCCCGGAGAGCGCCGGAGGCTCTTTGGCCGGATCTCCCCCATCCGGATCCATGTCGGCGATGAGCTTCGCATAATCCTCTCCGGCTTCAAGGGAGGCATCCTCCCTGTCTTTCAGCATTTCTTCCAGATAGAGGGCCCGGAAGGCAGGGATCCGGATGTTTTCGGGATCCTTCTTCCCATAATCCTGATACAGGGCCGATACCGTATCCCAGGCATTTCCTTCCCCTTCCTCCATGGAGAGGAATTCCCCTGACCGCAGGCGGAAGTACTTCTTCTTTTTCCGGTAGGCGCCGAGGATCTCATCCATCTCTGCCGCTAAAAGCCCCGTGCCCTGAAGGGAAAGAAGAAGATGCCCGGATTCCACGGATACGCCCACATGCATGACCGGCAGGGAACGGATCCGGTTTTTGCGCAGGTTTTCCGTGGCCATGACCTTCCCCATCTGCTCCAGCCTGGGCAGCTCTTCCTTCATGAAATGATAAAGCTCCTCCTCTGTAAGCCTGGAGGAAAGGACTCCGCTTTTGGGATCCAGCTTCTGGAAGATCTCCGGAAGGACAGACGCCACTTCGTTTTCCGCCCCGCTGTTCCGCCTTACCACCTCCGCCCTGCTGTCGTATAACAGGCAGGTCAGGTCCTGCTTGTCATATACCGCATAGGGAGTGCAGAGGAGTATCTGGCTGTCATCATAATCCAGCTTAAAAAGGAAGGCGGGCTGCTCCGGTTCATAATCCTCCAGATCCAGCCCCCTTGTCTCAAGGATCCCATATTTCTGGAACACGGGCAGGATATTGCGGAGCACCGCCCCGATCTCGGATTCCCGGATATACAGCTCCTCATCCGTCCACTTCAGGAGGGAGAGCAGCTCCTGGGCCTTCTTCGTGCTTCCCATCCGTACCCGGAAGATCCCCTCCGGATCGTACAGATAAAGCACGGAGCCGTTGTTGTAAAGAAGCTTCGCTCCCGAAATGGCAAGGCCTGCTCCATAGGCCTTCTTTTTCAGCACCGCCCTTAATCCCTTGCGGTCCATGCTGACCGGATACTCCAGGGCATCGTCCACAAGGATCTCCTTCCCGTCCCAGACCTTCATGAAGGAATCAAATTCCGGACCGGACAGGACAAGATAGCGTTTGGATTTTGACGCATCCAGGGCAAAAAGCTGTGCCCGGAAAAGTCCGTTTTCATAAGCCGACAGGAGGCCGGAGAGGAAATCCATCAGCGAAGCGGATTCCAGGTCGCAAAAGCCCCTCCCCATCCGGAGTTCATTTTTCCCCAGGGGATAATCCTCCCCCTTCTGATACGCCTCAAGGAAGCCTGAAAGATCCTTTACCTGCAGGGCTCTTTTTCCATAGCCTGCCCTAAGCTCCAGAAGCATCCTGCCCTGGCTCCTTAAGAGACCGCACTCAACCCTCCAGCGCTCCAGGCTCTTTACGGATTCATTAAAGGAAGGCAGGGGCTTGTCCTCGTTTCCCTTCAGCAGGGAAAGCAGCCTCCCGTCTGTGCGCTTCAGCACTCCGGGCAGGAAAGGATCCTCCACCCCGGTGAGGTTTCTTAAATCTTCCTCCAAAGGGGTCCCCAGGAAGGCCTCTTCCCCGGCATTCCTTGCCATATAGGCCGTAAGGAGCCCCGCGGTATGGGGACAGCCGTACCGGTCCTGCAGGAAGGCCTCGCATGTGCAGTCTGCCTCGCATATGATGTTCAGCTTTTTATGGATCGTGATGGAAGCGGTCCTCTCCACGGCCTTGGATGTGGCATCCTGCTCCGTCCATCTGGCACAGAGAGCCTCCGTATCCTCCCGGGGAAAGGTACCGTATGCCGCCTCCCCGTTCTTTTTCTCCTTCTCATCCACGCCAAAGCCGTAATAAGCCAAAGTCCTGGGTCTCGGCGCAGGTTTCCTCTTCGGGGCATCGGTAAGCTCCAGGTCTCCGGAAAAGTACAGCTCCGCGCCCTTTGCCAGTTCCTCCTCCGTATAGAGTCGGAAATAATCCCGGATCGTCATCATTTCCTTCTCCTCCCGGCCACCTTCCTTACGGCCACGGACGTTTTCTTCACCCTGCTTTTGGCTTTCGCGGCTTCTGCCTCACTCCGTTTTGCTTCCTCTTCCTTCCGAAGCTTTTCCCGTTCTTCTTCCATGTGCCTTAAGATGTCCTTCGGGCAGTCCGCCTTCGAATATCCCCAAAGCGCCATTACCGGCACGCGCTCCGCTTCCTTTCTCAGAATATCCAAAAGCTGTTTTAAGACCAGCTCCTTCCTTCCATCTCCTGCCCAGTCAAGCCTCGGCATTTGGGATACCGCCTTCCCGGCAGCCTCCACGGCGTCTCCTTTTTGGGCAAGGGCCGATGCCACGGAATCCACCCTGCCTTTGATCTGGTCTGCCCTGCTGCCATACCAGGTATAACTCCCGTACTGTTCGAAGAGAACTTCCATGTCCCTCCAGGCTTTTTCGGTTAAACCGAACCTCTGGTACGCTGCGGCATGAATGTCCTCCTTTGCGGGAAGGAAAAACCGCCCCGGCTCATCCGGCCGTATCCGGAGGATCTTCTCTGCATCCCCCTTGCTAAGCCGGGTGCTGTCATAAAGCAGCACTTTCTCCTTCGGGCTTATCCTGCCTCCTCTGCTTCCGAGCCTCTTGATCCCCAGGTGATTACGCTCTTCTGCCAGGGCATGGAAGAATTCCTCCTTCTTTTTTTCTGAAACAAGGTCCTCTCCAAGTACGCCGATCATGGCTTCAACCTGCTTCCACAAAAACACCCCATAGTAGGTCGAGCATGCCCATACGGCAGCCTTCAGGAGCTTTTCCTCCAGATACTCCCTTTCCTCTTCTGTTCCGTACCATTCGTCATAGTATTCCAGTGCCTCCAGGGCGATCCTCGCCCCATCCTTCCCGGCATCCATGAGCAGGCCCATGTAATATAAGCGATGCAGCCTTTTTCCCCAATTCCCTGCAGGCTCCGGCTTTTCCGAAAGCACCAGCTCCTTAAAGGCCAGGAATTCCGAAAAGGTCATGTCCCGGAAGATCTCCTTCAGGCGGCTTCTGTCATAGCTTCGGCAGAAGGAATCCACGATCCCCTGCTTTCGCATGGTGGAGTCCACATAGATATTGTTTGCATCCGCGATGTCTTTCAGATCGGCTACCTTCCACTGGCTGAGGAGAGCCTTCATGGGCATTCCCAGTTTCATATTGATCTCCCGGGATGCATTTTCCGGATCGAAATATTTCCTGATCCCATTTTCGATTTTTTTCGGCTGATATTCCAAGGATTTCTCGGTAAGGAAGGTGCCGTCCTCTTCCCCACGGGCGGCCTTCCCGGATTTAAGCTCCGCCTGGATCTCGTTGATCCGTGCGATGTCCCAGATCCCATCCGGCAGATTTCTCCCCACATGCATGGTGACCGAAGGACGCCCCTCCTTCTCCCGGGATCTCCCCGGCCCGGCTCCCGCGCCTTCATCAGGGACAAGGAAAAGGGAAAGCCCCATCCTTCCCTTCTTTTTCCGGTGATCCGGTCCGGTAAGCAGGATCCGGATATCCCCTTCTTCCTGAAAGGCTTCCGAAATGGGCATTTTCTGATCAATGAGCTCCTGCTCCCCCAGCATGACCTTTCCCTCCTCCACAACCCTGCCCAGGGAGATCTGGCAGAGAGCCAGGAGATCACGCAGTACGGCATCCTCCGGCAGGCTGATGCGCCTTACGATGACCGGATTCGACCGCTCCACGCAGACATAGAATCCCGCCGCCCTCGTTCCTCCGTTTTCTTTTTTCTCCAATTCCCCCATCGGATCCCTCATCGATTTTCTGTATTTATCAAGGCCTGGCTCTCCGGGAATGATCTACAGGATGATCATGGCATCCCCAAAGGAGAAGAAACGGTATCTTTCCCGGATGGCTTCCTCATAAGCGCTAAGCACTGCCTCCCTTCCTGCAAGGGCGGAGACCAGCATGAGCAGGGTGCTTTCCGGCAGATGGAAGTTGGTGATCAGGCCGTCCAGGAGCTTAAAGCGGTATCCGGGATAGATGAAGATATCCGTCTCTCCGGAGCCCGGGCTGAGCACCCCCTCCTTTGTGGAGGCGGATTCCAGGGTACGGCAGGCCGTGGTGCCTACGCAGATGATCCGTCCCCCGTCACGCTTCGCCCCGTTTATGGCTTCTGCCGCAGATTCGGAGACAGAAAAAAACTCTGAATGCATATGATGCTCAGAGATTTTTTCTGCCTTCACGGGACGGAAGGTGCCAAGCCCCACGTGAAGAGTCACGAATACGGTCTTCACCCCCTTAGCCCGTATCGCTTCCAGTAATTCATTTGTAAAATGCAGCCCTGCGGTAGGCGCCGCGGCTGAACCGTCATGCTTCGCATAGACCGTCTGATAGCGGTCCTTGTCCAAAAGCTTATGGGTGATATAAGGCGGCAGGGGCATCTCCCCCAGCCGGCTTAAGACTTCCTCAAAAACGCCCTCATAATGGAACCTCACCAGGCGGTTCCCATCCTCCAGCACAGTGAGGATCTCCGCCGTAAGCTGTCCCTCCCCGAAGGAGACTCTGCTTCCCGGACGGAGCTTTTTTCCCGGGCGGACGATGCACTCCCATACATCCCTTCCCTTATTTTTTAAAAGCAGGATCTCTGATGCGGCGCCGGTGCCCTCCTTGGTGCCAAGAAGCCTTGCGGGAATGACCCGGGTATCGTTCAGCACAAGGCAGTCCCCCTCCTTCAGGAGATCAATGACCTCATGAAAGACATGATGCTCCGTCTGCCCCGTATCCTTATGCAGGTAAAGGAGCCTCGAATCATCCCTCTTTTCAAGGGGATCCTGGGCGATAAGGCCGGGCGGCAGCGCATAAAAGAAATCGCTTCTCCTAAGCTCTGCCAAGGCCTACTCCCTGAGCTTTATCCCGAGGGTTCCAAGACCGTTCAGGATCTTTTTCATGACAGAATTGACCTCCTCATCGGAAAGGGTCTTTTCCTTATCCCGGAAGGTCACCGTATAGGCCATGGACTTGAAGCCCTCCTCGATCTGCTCTCCCTCATAGATATCAAAAAGCATGCAGCCCTCCAGGATCCTTCCGCCCCTTTGGCGGATCATCTCCTCTATGGTGCCTGCCAGGGTATCCTTCGGCACCACCATGGAGATATCCCTGGAAACTGCCGGGAATCTGGCAACTCCCTCATATTTCCTTTCAAAGCCGGCCTTCTCCGTGACCTTCGGCATGTCGATGACGGCAAGATATGCCTCCGCCTTTGCCATGTCATAGGCCTTGCAGGTAAGGGGATGCACCTGCCCTAGATAACCGATCTTCTCTCCCCCGATGAGGATATCCGCCTGCCTTCCCGGATGCAGGAAGGATTTATGGGATTCCGGGCTGTATGAGGCACGGTCCTTTATCCCGGCCTTCTCCAGGAACTGCTCTACCACGCCCTTCAGGAAATAGAAATCCCCTTCGCCATAAAAGCCCAGGGTAAGCTGCATACGCTCATCCGGAAGCTCCTCTAAGGGAAGACTGCGGGCAATATAAATGTTCCCCAGCTCATAAAGCCTGACGTCAGGATTCTTGCGGTTAAAGTTCGTAGACAGGGAGGTCAGGATCCCGTTCACCGGAAGGGTCCTCATGATGGAAAAGTCCGTCCCTAAGGGGTTGGCGATGGTGATGGCCTGTCGCTCTGCCGCATCCTTGGGAAGCAGGAGCCGGTCAAAGACCTCCGGGCTTTCGAAGGAATAGCAATAGCCCTGGGAAAAGCCGTTGGCCTCCGCCACGTCCTTCGCCACGTTTTCGATCCGGACCTTGAAGGGAAGCTTCCCGGAGGATGCCGTATCCTTGGGAAGGGTTACCGGGATCTTATCATATCCGTAGAACCTCGCCACTTCCTCCGCCAGGTCGGCAAAGCCCTTCAGGTCCTGCCGGAAGGTAGGGCAGATGACCTCATTTGCCGCCTCATCATATTCAAGCTCCAGCTTCTTGAAGTATTGGAGCATTTCTTCCCTGGGGATGGCCGTCCCCAGATATTCGTTGATCCTCTCCGGCTCGAAGGGGATCCGGCATTCCTTGGGAAGCTCTCCATGGACATCCACCCGGCCGCCCACTATCGTGCCGCATTGAAGCTCCTCCACCAGGGTGCAGGCCCTCTCCATGGCAAGATAGGCATTGTGGGGGTCAAGCCCCTTTTCGAAGGTAGAGGAGGCATCCGTCCGAAGCCCGATCCTTCTGGCGGATTTCCGGATATTGACACCGTTAAAGCAGGCCGCCTCAAAGAGCACGTCCTTCACGCTGTCCGTGATCTTGGAATTCTCTCCTCCCATGATGCCGGCGATGCCGATCTCCTTTTCTCCGTCACAGATCATCAGCACGTCGGAGTCCATCTTCCGTTCTTCCCCGTCCAGGGTCGTAAACACGTCTCCATCCTTTGCCCTCTGCACCACGATCTTGCCGCCGGCCACCGTGGAAAGGTCAAAGGCATGCATGGGCTGCCCGCATTCCAGCATTACGTAATTCGTGATATCCACCAGGTTGCTGATGGGCCTGATCCCTGCGGCGCGAAGCCTCTGCTTCATCCACTCCGGGGATTCCCCGATGCGAATATCCTTCACCACCCGGGCCACATAACGGCTGCAAAGATCCGGATCCTTGATCTCCACGCGGATATAGTCCTCCGCCTTCTCCCCGTTCCCGGTCTCCCGGATCTCCGGACCCTTATAGGGCAGGCCGAAGGTAGCCGCCGCTTCCCTGGCGATGCCCGCTACGCTGTAGCAGTCCACCCGGTTGGAGGTGATCTCATATTCAAATACGGTATCATGAAGCCCCAGTGCCTCCACGGCATCCTCTCCCAGCTTCACGTCACGGTGGAAGATGTATATGCCGTCCTCCGGGGCATCGGGAAATACATCCTGGGAAGAACCCAGCTCCTCGATGGAGCAGAGCATGCCGTTGGATTCCACGCCGCGAAGCTTCCCGGCCTTAATGGGGACTCCATTTTCCGGCAATGGACCTCCGTCATGGCCCCCGGCGACCCTTCCCCCGCTCAATACCACCGGTACCAGGTCTCCCTCCTTTACATTGGGAGCTCCGGTCACGATCTGGGTCACTTCGCTTCCCACGTTTACCTGGCAGATGATCAGCTTGTCTGCATCAGGATGCTTCTCGATCTTTTCGATCCGTCCCACGACGATCTTTTCCAGGTTTCTGTCCAGCCTCCGGTATCCCTCCACCTTAGTTCCGCTCAAGGTCATCCTGTCCATATACTCCTGGTCTGTACAGGACAGCTCCGGCACATATGCTTTAATCCATGATAAGGGTGTATCCATTTTTTCCTCCTCTATAAACGCATGCTTAAATCTGACTTACCCCGGTGGGATGCGGAACCCGTAACCGGCCAAAACCAGCCGCCAAAGGGTTCCCGCTCCTTTATTAATGCTCTGCATTCCGCCTGTTTCTCCGCTCTATCCGGGAATCCTCAGAACTGCTTCAGGAAGCGGATGTCGTTTTCATATAAAAGCCTCATATCGTCGATCTCATATTTCAGCAGCGCGATCCGCTCCAAGCCGATGCCGAAGGCAAAGCCCCGGTATCTTAAGGGGTCGATCCCGCTCATCTCCAGGACATGGGGATGGACCATCCCGCAACCTAAGATCTCGATCCAGCCCTCTCCCTTGCAGAACCGGCAGCCCTTGCCCCCGCACTTAAAGCAGCTGACGTCCATTTCCGCCGAGGGCTCCGTGAAGGGAAAATGGTGCGGCCGGAAGCGTACCTTCGTATCCGCCCCGAAAAGCTCCTTTGCAAACTCTGCCAGGGTGCCCTTCAGGTCGGAAAAGGAGACCTTCTCGTCAATGAGAAGCCCCTCCACCTGGTGGAAGGAGGGGGAATGGGTGGCATCCACCGCATCCGACCGGAATACCCTTCCCGGAGAGATCATCTTGATGGGAAGCCTTCCCTTTTCCATCTCATGGACCTGAGTGGAGCTGGTCTGGGTACGAAGAAGGATATCCCCGCTGATGTAGAAGGTATCCTGCTCATCCTTGGCCGGATGGCCCTCCGGAATGTTCAATGCCTCAAAATTATAATAATCCCGCTCTACCTCCGGGCCTTCCACCACCTCATAGCCCATGCCGATGAAGATCCGCTCCAGCTCCTCTAAGGCGATGGTATTGGGATGACGATGCCCCATCTCCTGCCGTTTCGAAGGAAGGGTCACGTCAATCTTCTCCTTCTTCAGCCGCTCATTCATCGCCGCGGCCTCCATGCGCTCCTTGGCTTCCTTCAGGGCATTTTCGATCACGTCCCGGGTCTCATTCACCATCGCGCCCACCTTCGGACGCTCCTCGGCCGCCACTTCCTTCATGCTCTTGAGGACTGCGGTCAGCTCCCCCTTTTTCCCAAGGAAGGCCACCCGCACATCATTCAGCGCATCCAGCGCATCCTTCTCGCCGATGCCGGCATCATTGATCTGCTTCAGCGCCGCTTCCCTGATCTTTTCCAGATTTTCCCTGATCATACTGTTTCCTTTCTATGTCTGATGCGATGTCTTTTTCCGCCTAAATCCCGTCAAATTTCCTGATCCCCAAAAGCCGGATCCTTCGATCTTCTTTGCCGGATCTTCCTATCATAACGAATCACTACTTTATCACAAACAGGGGAAAATGACAAATCAGAATAATTCAAGCAATGCCCTGCTTACCCCGTCTTCTTCGGCACTTAAGGCCACATAATCTGCGGCCGCCTTTACCTCCTTCGTGGCATTGCCCATCGCCACCCCGATGCCGGCAAAGCGGATCATGTCGAGGTCATTGCCCCCGTCCCCGAAGGCCATGCTCTCTTCCACAGAAAAGCCGAAATGGCTGAGGACGATCTCCATCGCCTTGTCCTTCCCAGAATCCTTCGGAATGATATCCACTGCCCTGTCCCACCACCGGGCGCACATCACGGAGGAGGTCCCCTTTACCAGAGCCTCATCCTCGTCGGCTGTAGCTCCGATCATCATCTGGTAGATCTCCTCTTTTTCAAAGGCCTCATACTCCTTCAATACGTTGCAGGTGTTTTCGGAGATATGGAGGTATTCCTCCAGGTTTTCTTCGAAGAAATTGCTGCCAAACCGGGCAGCCGAGGCCAAAGCCACCGATCTTCCGAGGTCTTTGGCATTTCTGACCACCACGGGGATGTCCTCTCCCCGGATAGGATGCCGGTAGATCACGCCCTCACGGTCATAGCAGTAGCCCCCGTTGAAGCAGAGTGCCCCGTCAAAGGAAAAATCCTGAAACTCCGGCAGGAAGTAGGGCGCCCTGCCTGTAGCCAGGAAAAGCTTTACCCCCTCCTGCTGCTTCTGCTTCAGGGCCTGCTTAAGCCCAGGCCTCAGGTCTTTTTCCCCGAAGGGGATCAGGGTTCCGTCGATGTCAAAGAAAATGATCCGGGTCTTTTTTCTCTTTTCGGTCAATAGCATATGATCTGCCAGCCTTTCTGCTCTAGATCTTCCCACAGGCTCCTTCATCCGGCATTGCCCCTCGTAAAAGAAGATACCGGCCATGCCAGGGAACCCTCCCATTATATTCCGAAGCCGGTTTACTGGCAATGGTCCGGGAAAGCCGGATTGAAAACATCTCCGGCATGAGGTAAGATAACCGCAGTGAAAAAAAGATCCGGGAGACACGAAAATGACGGAAAAGCTCTATGAGAAGCAAAGTTACCGGAAGGAATGCCAGACTCTTGTGACGAAATGCGTCAGGGAGGGGAATAAAGTTTACATAAAACTCAAAGAGACCATCTTCTTTCCCGAAGAAGGAGGCCAATATTCCGATACGGGCACCCTCTGCTTCGGAGGCCGAACCGTGCATGTGCTTAGGGGGGATCTTCTGGGCTCCCCCACCGAGGGCGAGACCGATATCCGCTATCTTGCCGACGGGGAGATCGAGGCGGGAACGGAAGTTTTATGTAAACTCGACTGGGATATCCGCTTCGACCGCATGCAAAACCACAGCGGTGAGCATATCCTTTCCGGGCTGCTGCATAGTAACTATGGATATAATAATACGGGCTTTCATTTAAGCGACACGGAACCCGTTACCGTGGATACGGACGGGGTTTTGTCTGCCGAAGAGGTCGAAGCCTTAGAACGGGAGGCAAATTCGGTCATCTATGCCAACCTGCCCATAACCGTAAGCTATCCTTCCGCCGGAGAGCTAAAGGCCCTGGACTACCGCAGCAAGATCGAGATCCGCTCGGCCCTCCGGATGATCACCATCGGTGATGAATCCCAGACGGTGGATGTTTGTGCCTGCTGCGCTCCCCATGTATCCTCTACCGGCTCCGTCGGGATCCTGAAGATCCTGTCCGCCGAGAAGTTCCGTGGAGGGACCAGGCTTTCCATCCTTTGCGGGAGGAGGGCTTATGCGTATATCAACCAGAGCCTGAAGTATCTTGATGCCGCATCCAGGGTCTTTTCCACAAGGCCCGAGCTTCTATCCTCCATTGCCAAAAAATCCAAGGAGGATAACCTCCGCCTGAAGGAGGAAGCCGGGAAGCTTGCCGAAGAGCTCCTTTTGAAGGAGATCCGTTCTGAGGCAGGATCAAATCTGATCTGCACTGAGATCGCCCTTGCTCCGGACATCATGAAAAATCTATACAATGTCCTCACCGGTCTCCGGGAGGGCTTCGTGGGCATCTTTTCGGGAAATGACAGGGACGGCTACCGGTACTACGCCGGGGGACGTGATCTGGACGCCAGGTCTCTTTCCCAAAGGATGCAGGAAGAGCTCGGCGCTAAGGGAGGCGGTTCCCCTGAAATGGTGCAGGGGAAGACCTCCGCCGGCCGAAAGCAGCTGGAGGCCTTCTTTTCCCGCATTAACAAAGGCTCATGAAGCCTCAGTCAAAGTCAAACCGGTCAAATCGTTTGAGCATGTCCTTATAGCGGAATCTTGCCATTTGATTTTTCTGGAGCACGTCCTCCTCGCTTCCCACGTATTGGCAGCGCAGGCAGTAGTACTCCTTTTTTTCCTCATCATAAAACATGTCCAGGTCCAGATCCCTCATGAAGCAGGAGGGACACCGGTAATTCAGTCTGCCTTTTGTAGATTGAGCCATGTGGTAAATACCTCCTTTTCCTGAAGTGTCCCCGTAAAGGACAGGGTAAACATGGGCGAGAAGGCGTAGCCCTCTCTGATATGGCCTGTGGCATTTTCTGCGCCGCAGGTAAATCCAAGCTTGGTATTCACCTGGGGGATCCGGGCCGCCGCCTCTACCTTCCCGCCTTCCAGTTCTTCTTCCCTGCAGCGGTATTCATAATCGATCTTCTTCTGTCTCTTTCCGTCGGAAAGGGTCAATACGATGCCGGTCATGTCCTCGGAGTACTCGTTGGTGCCATAGCAGGCCGTGATATAATCCTGGATCTCTACCGGCCCGCCCTCTCCCGTAAGGGACAGCACCCGCCGGTCCGTGCGGATGGCAGAGCTGCCCTCCGTGAAGGTATAGACGGTCTGGAGCCGGATCTTTTTTTCGGCAAAGACCACCTCCACCGGATCCAAGGTGATGATGGTATCCTTCCCTTCTTTGGCATAATGGGCATGGCTGCGGGTAAGGCAGAGGTCCACTTCCTGTCCGTCGCAGGTAAGCTTTGCGCTCCGGATGGTGCCCTCCCCGGCATAGTGGGTGAAGTATCCGGCCCGGTATTTATCCTGGATCAGGAAGGGATAGGAGGCGTTTGCGGGATTGCCGGTCCCGATGCCCACCGGGATGGACAGCTTCGCCGCATAGGGTCTTAGGTCAAAGATCGCTCCCCCCAGGTCGGCATTGATGCCCACGCGCATATCCGGATCCAAATACCACACGTACTGTTTATCCGAGCCATAGAGGATATCTCTCCAAAGGGCTACTTCCGGCTCTGTATAATGCTTCTTTTGCCGGTAATAATCAGCAAATTCTGCCATGGTCATATCGAGGAGCTTTCCTTCCTGCTTCAGCTTCCCGTAGTATGCCATGCCGTCCTCGTAGGATTTTTTCAGGAGCTCATAGGGTGCCTCCCACCGGCCCAGCTTATTGAGCCACCCCGGTCCCACGAACATCATGTTATAGGAGTAGCCGTTATTGTATTTCTCCAAGCTCCGGTACTGGTCGATCAGGTTATAGAGATAGGGGTATTCCCCGTCCTCATAGATCATGCCCCTAAGCACGTTCTGCGGATGGGTGCCGAAGTTGGAGCCGTTGCCGTCATAGCAGGCCATCAGATCCCGGCTCAGGTGCGGGATGGCCACGATGCCGGAATCATCCTCCTCTGATTCTGCCGGGACATGGGTATTGACTTTGGAGGGGATCCAGGGCGCCCATGGGCCTCCATCCAGGAAGGTATACCAGGAGTTATTGCAGGTATGGTAGGCTTTGGGGCCTTCCTCCCAGCAGGTGGCCACGGCGCTTTTTACCGATGGATATTTTTCCTTGATGTAGTTGATCAATTCGGCATCCATGTAATAGGATCCCGTGGATTCGGGATCGCATCCGAAGGCTTCCCGGAATTTCCCGAACACGTCATCGACGATGGCTTTTTTATCTTCCATGGAAAACATCCAGATGCAGAAGTCTTTTGTTTTATATTTTTCCCGGAACTGGGTGCAGGGGAGGCCCAGCAGGGACAGGGCGATCTCATCCCCGTATTTTTCGTGGTATTCTTTTGCCATGTCGATGATTTCCTGCGAAAAGAGGCTCGCATAGGTCATCTGGATCGTGGTCTTCAGCCCGTTTTTATGGGCTTCGTCCTGCTGGAAGCGGAAGATTTCCAGGGATTCGTCGAGCAGGCTCTTCCGGCCGATATCGTCTACTTTTCCCTGGCCGGACAGCTTTTCGGCGTATTCCGGGGCCAGCTCTGGGCGGTGGATGATGTTGACTATAAATTCGCTCACGGTTCCTCCTTGTTTTGGTTTGTGTCAGGGTTGTATCGGGCCGATGCGTTGGTTGCGCTCCGAAAACAGCCACCAGCCCGTCGCGCTCTCTGCGTCACACTCTCTGCGCCGCGTGTATGATCTGTCTGCCGGGGTTCAGATGCCGCGGAAGGTGAACTGGAGTTTTAAGGGTTTTGTATTGTCGATCATGTGCTCCGGCTTGGTCTTTGCCCCCCAGGTATCGTCTCCGGCAACGCCCATCTGCATCAAGCCCACCCGTACATAGGTATAATGGGGCTTCGGCAGCTCAAAGGGATGCTCTGCATTGTCGATCTCATGCGGCGTATAGGGCAGCGCTGAGATGCAGAGGTTTTCGCCCTCGAAGAGGATGCCTCTTCCCCCGTCGTCCGTCAGCATGGCATAGCGCACGCCCATATGGTTCCCGCTCTCCTGCGGCACCAGGTATTTTGCCATGTTTTCCTTTACCCGGTTCGCATAGACTCCAAGCTTCCCGTGGATCCTGTCCGGATAGGTCTCCTCCGGCCCCAGCCCATACCAGAGCAGGTTTTGAAGGTCTGCATCCAGCGCAAAGATCACGCTGAACTCCGGCAGTTCTCCCGCATTGGCGCTTTCTGTCATGGTAAGGCTTACGTCCACGGCTCCGTCCGAATGGGCCTGGTAGCTCAGCTTTAATTCCGGCTCGTCGGTTACAGGCAGATGGTAGCGGTAGGTGACCCGGATGCCGTCCTCGGTCTCTTCCACCTCGTAGGGCTCTCCCTTCATTATGCCGTCCTCTTCTTTCATATGGGTGAGGTACATGCTTGCCAGCTTCCACTGTCCGGCCCTGTACGGCAGAAGGTTTGCCAGGTCGTTGTTGGTCATAGGCCTCCAGAAGTTCGGTTTCGGCATTTTTTTCAGCAGTTCTTTGCCTGCATACCGGTAGGAGCAGAGGCCTCCGCGCAGGTCGGAGAATAATGCCTCGAAGCCTTCTCCCTTGATGCCTGTATTGCAGATGCCCCTGGCGATCCGGTAGGGATACGGTGCTCTTTGGGTCTGGATCCGTTTTCCCACGATCTTCTGCCCATAGGCCACCTCATGGCCTGCGCTGGCCCAAAGGGTATCCTCCTTCAGCAGGAAGGAGACGGTGATCACGTATTCTCCTGCCACCTCCGGCATTTCCACCGGCAGGGAGAACCGCTTTTCATCCAGGGGTGCCACCGCGAATTTCCCCGTGATCTGGGCACAGATCTTATCTTCTCTCGCCACGGTGATCATGCAGCTATATTCTTCGGTATCGGTAAACAGGTTACGGTTGCGGATGATCACGTCGTCTCCCTCGAAGCGGATCATCACCGGCTGGTAGTCGTATTTCACTTCCTGCATCTTCGGGGAGGGATCTCTGTCCCTGCCATAGGTGATGCCGTTTCCGCTGAAGGCGCCGTCGTTCGGGCGGTCGTCAAAGTCTCCGCCGTAGGCCTGGTATTCCTGCCCGTACCGGTCGAAGGCGGTGATGGACTGGTCGATATAGTCCCAGATGAACCCTCCCTGGAACAACGGTTCTTCATCCGCATAATCCGTATAATAATCCATGGCTCCGCAGGAATTTCCCATGGCATGGGCGTACTCGCAGTTGATGAAGGGCTTTTCTCTATGCTCTGCGAGATATTCCCGGATGGTCTTTACCGGCCAGTACATGGTGCTCACCATATCTGTGCTCTCCGGGTAGCGCATGTCGTTGATCACGCCTTCATAATGCACGAGTCTTGTATCGTCCCACGCATGGAAGGCGTCGTGCAGGGTCAGGAGGTTTTTCCCCCCGAAGGCTTCATTGCCCAGGGACCAGATCAGGATGGAGGGATGGTTCTTGTCCCGCTCTACCATGCTGCGGCCCCGGTCCAGGACCATCTCCAGGAATTCTTCCCGGTCTCCCGGCACCGCATATTCCATGGGTTTTAGTCCTCGATAGATCGGATCCCAGGTCCCGTGGGTCTCCAGGTTGGTCTCATCGATGACATACAGCCCCAGCAGGTCGCAGAGCCGGTAAAATGCGGTCTGGTTGGGATAATGGCTGGTCCGGACTGCATTGATGTTATTGCGCTTCATGGTGATCAGGTCCTGGGCGATCTCAGCCTCCGATACTGCTCTTCCATGGAAGGATGAGAAGTCATGGCGGTTCACTCCCCGGAATACGATCCTCTTCCCGTTCAGGCACATGACCCCGTTTTTCAATTCAAACTGGCGGAAGCCAACCTGCTCGGCTACTACTTCCTCCACCCCGCCCTCCAGATTCTTTACCGTGATCTCTGCCACGTAGAGGTTCGGATGCTCTGCGCTCCAAAGCTTCGGGGCTTCTACCGGGATGGTGATCTGCTTTTTCCCGCTCATTCTCTTTTCTTCCGTATAGAAGGCTTCCCCCTCCTCCCCCAGCTCGATCACCAGGTCTGCTTCTCCGGAAAGGGTCACGGTGAGCCCCAGGACGGCATTCCGGTAATCCGGTGCAAGGCGGGTCTCTATCTTCAGGTCAATGATATGGTGCTTCGGTACGGTAAAAAGCCAGACATTCCGGAATATCCCGGAGAAGCGGAAGAAATCCTGGTCTTCGCACCAGCTGCCCGAGGTAAAGCGGAATACCATGACCGCCAGTTTATTGAGCCCCTCATAGTCCACGTATTCGCTGAGGTCAAATTCTGCCGGGGTAAAGCTGTCCTCGCTGTAGCCCACATAATGGCCGTTAAGCCACAGGGCAAAGCCGCTCTCCACTCCCTCGAAGGTGATCAAGACCGGCCCTCTGCCAAATCGCTCCGGCACGCGGAAGGTTTTCACATAATGGCCCACCGGATTGAAATCGACGGGCACTTCTCCCGGCTCTGCCTCCTCATGTCCGTCCCAGGGATATTGGGCATTCACATATTGGGGGCGTCCGTAGCCTTCCATCTGGATGGAGGACGGCACCCGGATCTCCCCGAAGCTTCCGCAGTCGTAATCCATCCGGTAAAATTCCTTCACGGCGGTCTTCAGGCTTTCTGTATATGCGAATTTCCAGATGCCGTTCAGGCTTTCCCGGAAGGAGGAAGCCCCGGCCTCTGCCTCTTCCTCGGTCCGGAAATAGGGATGGTCGGAATGGGCCGGGATCCGGTTTTCTTCAAAAAACTCCGGGTCGCTGATCTTATCAAAATCAAATTCCATTTTTTCTCCTCTATAAACGCATGTTTATCTGCTCTGTATGTCTTCTTTCATACATGCCGCCCCTTAAGGCCAGGTGCTTCCCGGCAGGGCTATTTCACGGCTCCGGTGATGCCCTCTGCAAACTGCTTCTGCAGGATGAAGAAGATGACCATCGTAGGAACGGAGCAGAACAGCACGCCCAGCATCAGCACACCGTAATCCACGCTGTAGCCTGCCGCCAGGTTGGCGATAAGCATGGGCATGGTCTGCGCATCCTTGCTTGTCATGACTACTCTGGGCCAGAGGTAGGCATTCCAGGCGTTCATGAAGGTGATGACCGCGGCCGCGGCGTAGGTGGCCTTCATGACCGGCAGGTACATCCTCCAGTAGATTCCGAATTCGCTGACGCCGTCGATCCGGGCAGCCTCCATGATATCCACGGGAAAGCTACGGGAATTCTGCCTGAACATCATGATGAGGAAGGCCGTGGAGATGGCAGGCAGCATGAAGCCCCATACCGTATTCAGAAAGCCGAAGGTCGACATCATCTTAAAGAGGGGGATCATGGTGGCCACTCCGGGCACCATCATGGAAAGCAGCAATATCCCAAACAGCCTGTCCTTTTGCTTATCATGATATAGCTCAAAGCCAAAGCCCGCCAGGGAGCAGACGAACAGCGCCACGATGGTCTGGGCCAGGGCATAGATGAAGGAATTGGTCATGGCTCCCCAAAGATCCTGGGACGCCAGGAGCTTCTGCATATTATTTGCCAGCTGTGTCCCGAAGATGATCTTTCCCCTGGCTACCTCCACGGTGCTGTTGGTGGCCGCCGTGGCCATCCAGTACAGCGGGAATACGGAAAGGAAGGATACGATGCCGAGAAAGATATAGGTGGGGATCAGCCGCCTCTGGACCATGGATCTGTTTTTCTTAATCACGTGTATCACCTACTTTCAGATTGATGAAGGCAAGGACCGCCACCAGGACGAACACAAAGAAGGACATGGCGGATGCGTAGCCGAAATTCGCCACGCCCTGGCCGAAGGAGTTGTTGTAAATATAATGGGACATGGTTATGGTGGAGTTGGCCGGGCCTCCGCTGGTCAGGTTCACCGATTCATCAAAGAGCTGCAGCGTGCCGTTGATGGACATGATGAAGGTCATGATGATGGTCGGCCTCAGCAGCGGCACGGTGATATCCCAGAAGGTCTGCCAGGAATTGGCTCCGTCGATCTTGGCCGCCTCATAGACGGAATACTCGATTCCCTGCAGCCCCGCCAGATAGAATACCATGTTGTAGCCGGTCCACCGCCACAGAAGAGCGATGATGATCACGGCCTTTGCCGATCCCGGCGTCCCCAGGAAGTTATAATTTTCCTTCAGGATCCCTAATCCAGTAAGGATATGGTTCATCAGTCCCTGTGTGGCAAATAAGGATTTGAAGATCAGGGAATAGGACACCAGGGAGGTCGCGCAGGGAAGAAAGACACAGGTCCGGAAAAATCCCTTGAACTTAAGGTCCTTATCATTGAGCATCTGGGCCAGCACCATGGCCAGCACCAGCATGATCGGTACCTGGATCAGAAGGTACAGAAAGGTATTGCTCACCGAGCGGATAAAGAGCTTGTCCTGGAACATCCTCGTATAATTCCAGATCAGCGGGCTCGCCCATTTCATTCTGGAGGAAGGCCCTGTACGGAACGAGGTAATGAATGCCTGGATGATCGGATAGAAGCTCATGACTACCAGCAGGATGGTGGCGGGCATCAGATAGATCCAGCCTGCCCTCTCCTGCTTTGCCTGTATGCCTTTATGTCTTTTATTCACGATACGACCCCCTTATTTGATCCCTCGGCTTTTTAAGCCTCCGGGATCTTTGATTTGAAGAAACGGGAAACCGGATAACCGATTTCCCGTCCCGCTTGTTTTAAGCCTATTCAAAATATCCGGCGGATGCTTACTGTGCTGCGCCTTCCATTTCGAAATTCAGCTGGTCTTCCGCATTCTTCAGTTCTTCCATGACATCTGCGCCATTGTTGATATTGATCATGGCCGCTGCCAGGTAGCGCCTGCAGGAATAATGGAAGTCGTTCTGCTCGATGACCGGCACATGTCCGCTCATTTCCACGATCTGGGCATATACCGGGGTGTTGTTGAAGTATTCTACGCCTTCATTGTAGACGTCGGACTTGCCGGCTGAGATGCAGCAGGTAACCACGCCGCCATCCCTCAGGGCGTTGTCATAGGTCTGGCTGCTGCCGCCGAAGGTAGCCGCCAGGAACTTCTTTGCCAGCTCAGGATTCTTGGAGTTGGAGGTCACATACAGGGAGGAGCCGCCGTTTGCAGCATATCCGCCGCCGCCCTTGATGGTAGGCATATTGGTGATCTCCCACTTTCCGGAGTTCTCTGCCACCTGGCGGATGGTCGGGATGATCCAGTTGCCGTTCATGACGCCTGCCACCATGTCGCCCATGATGGTCTGGTCTGTATAATCGCCCCAGTCATTGGCCAGATAGCATACATTCTTCTCGCACATTTCCTTGATGATATTCACGATCTGAACCAGGGTCTCATTCTCAGTGATATAGGGCTTGCCGTCCTTGAACTGGGACATTCCCTCCGCCTGAAGCATCAGATAGAACAGGTCGTTGCCGTCGCCGTCCATGGAAAGCAGGTATTTGCCGGTCTTCTCATAGACCTTCTCGCCTACCTCGATGAATTTCTCCCAGGTGCAGTCAGTCATGTCGTCGATGGTATAGCCGGCTTCCTCAAGCAGGTCTACCCGGTAAGCCATGATGCAGGTGCCGTTGTCCACAGGGAAGCCATAGTGCTTGCCGCCGATGGTGGAGTAGGAAAGCTTCTCTGCTCCGAAGTCGCTCCAGTCTGTGCCGGAATCCTCTACGTCGATCCATGCATCCGGATAATCCGCCACATACCTCTGGATATAATGATCCTGGAAAAGGACGATATCGGGAAGCTGGGAATAATCGCCGGAGGAGCCGGCCAGGGTGATGGCATTCTCAATGTCCGAGGACTGGGACTGCTCTACGATATTGAGGGTAAAGTCCGCATCCACGTTCTCCTTATAATCCGCCTCTGCTGCCTTCAGTGCAGGGATATTGAAGTTGGCATCCCATGCCCATACGGTCAGGCTGTTGGAGCCCGCTTCCGCCGCCGCTGCCGGTGCCTCTGCCTCTGCCTCTGCGGATGCATCCTCTGCCGCCGGTGCTTCTGCAGCCGGTGCCGGTGCCGCCTCGCCGCAGCCCGAAAGCAGTGCCGCCGCCATGGCTGTCGTCAACAGGATCGACAATAACTTCTTTTTCATGCTCATTCCTCCTTCTTTTGTGGCGTTCTTTCCGCCTTGCGTTTTTGCCGCCGTTTCAGCAATTTGCACAAACCACGGCCGTAATCTATTCGATTTATATACATAATAGCCGTCATTCGGCGGCTATTGTTTGTAAATTCGTCTATAAAATTTGCAAATTCGATTATGATTCGGCCTTCTTCAGGTCCTCCGCCTCCCAGCCCGGTTCCACGCTGACGGCAAAGCTCCGCATGACAAAGGACCTTCCTCCCTTCCTGCGTCCCCATTCCCCGGGGGTCATGTCCGTGAAGCGCTTGAAGTTGCGGTGAAAGGTGGAGGGGGTGGAAAAGCCGGAAAGATAGGAGATCTCCTCCATGCTGTGGCTGCCCTGGCGAATCATCTCGCAGGCCTTTTCGATCCGGACCATATTGAGGTAATCTGCCGGCTTCATGTTGATGCCGTCTTCAAAGATTCTCCTGAACCGGCTCTCGCTCAGGCCCACGCTGCCGGCCAGGTCGCGGATATGCATGTCTTCGGCATAATGCTCCTCCACATAGCGCATGGCTTCCTTCACATAGCTGTTGATCTTCTGCTCCATGGTGGGGCTTTCCTGCTCCAGGTCAAGCCTCAGCACCCCGATCATGAGCTCATAGAGGAGGCCCTTGATGCTTTCCTTCCAGTATTTCTTCTGCTCCCTGCACTCCCCTAAGATGTCCCTTATGATGGCAGCCATCTCCGGGGCATGGGCCGCTTCCAGGAAGTAGGCCTTCTGGCTGACCCTCCGAAACATCTCCTCCGAAGGGATCTTGGGATTGGGGAATTCATTTTGCAGGAAGCCCTTCACATCGATGAAGAGAAACTCCCATTTGCATAAGCCCCCCGGATCGCTGATGGTGGTATGGGGGATCTTTTCCGGGATCACCGTGAAATTTCCCCCGCCGTAGCGGTGTTCCTCTTCTTCGATCAAGAGCAGCCCCCCGCCGTAGGAGCAGTAGCCGATCTCCATATAGTTATGGAAATGAAGCATTCTTCCCATGCCCTTCCCATATTCCTGGACCCAGCCCTCTCCCAGCATCGGCAGCACATAAGAGTCCTCCGGCATGGTATAATACCGGAATTCGATTTTTTCCCTTTTCTTCTGCATTCCTTACAGGCTTTTCGCAAACCGGAGAAATGCCCGGATCCCTTCCTCCGTCTGCTTATAGACTCCGGCATCCTCCAGCACCCGCTTAAATACAAGCCCGATCTCATCCTGAAGGATCCCGTCGATGTTTTCCTCTGTGATCTTCCCATATTTGGGCAGGAATCCCTCCGCCCAGTCTGCATGGATCGCAAGGGCCTTCTCCTCCCTTACCGGCTTCCCGGAAAGGATGCATTCCTTCAGGAGCCCCATCTCCTTTTTCAGCCTGCTGGGCAGGATGGCAAGGCCCATGACCTCGATGAGGCCGATGTTTTCTTTCTTGATATGATGGAGATCCGCATGGGGATGGTAGACCCCCAGGGGATGCTCCTTGGTGGTGATATTATTGCGCAATGTCAGGTCAAACTCAAAGGCTCCGTCCTTAAACCGCGCGATGGGGGTGATGGTATTGTGCTTCTCCCCCTCCGTCTCGGCATAAATAAAGGCATCCTCGTCGGTATAGGCCCTCCAGTTCTGAAGGATATGGTCTGCAAGGCCGATGAGCCGGTCCTTTTCCTTTGCCCTGAGGCGGATCACGGACAGCGGCCATCTTATGATCCCGGCCTCTACGTCCTCATAGCCCTTCACCTCGAATTTTTCCCGATACTGCGCCCTGGCCATGGGGAATTCGTAATTTCCGCCCTGGAAATGGTCGTGGCTTAAGATGGAGCCGCCCACGATGGGCAGATCCGCATTGCTTCCCACGATGTAATGGGGGAAGAGCCCGATGAAGTCAAAGAGCTTCTCAAAGCAGCTCCGGTCGATCTTCATGGGCACATGCTCCTTATTCAGGACGATGCAGTGCTCATTGTAATAGACATAGGGGGAATACTGCAGGAAGAAATCCTGCCCCGCAAGCTTGATGGGGATGATCCGGTGATTGTCCCTTGCCGGATGGTTCATCCTGCCTCGGTAGCCTTCATTTTCCGCGCAGAGCAGGCATTTGGGATAGGAGGACTGGGGCGCGTTCTTTGCGGCCGCGATGGCTTTGGGATCCTTCTCCGGCTTGCTCAGATTGATGGTGATGTCCAGGTCCCCGTATTCCGTGGCGGTCTTCCACTTCATGTCCTTTTCGATCCGGTACCGCCGGATATAATCCGTATCGCAGCTGAACCGGTAATACCAATCCGTGGCTTCCTTCGGCGACTGGCCGTACAGCCTGGCAAATTCCTTTCGCACATAGGAGGGCCTGGGGGTCAGGCAGCCCATGAGCTTTGTATCGAAGAGATCCCTCGCCGTCTGGTTGTCCTCCAGCACTCCCCTTTTCACGGCATCCGAAAGAAGCCCCTCCAGGATCTCCTGAAGCCCGGCCTCCCCCGCTTCCTCCTCCTCAAAGGAATCCAGGTCCATGACGCTTAAGATCCGGTTTGTGGCATAGACCCGGTCTGCTTCCTCCAGAAGGCCGGTTTTCAGCCCATATCCCACCAATTGTCCCACGTATTGGTTTACCGATGCCATAAGCTGTGCTCTCCTTTCCTATACAAGCCCCTTTTCCGGGGTGAATACCCGGTCATTCAGCATTTCTTCCTTCTTTCTCGCATTCTCCTTCGCTTCCCGGACAAATTCATCCTGGGCCCGCATGGCCTCTTCTCCCGGAGACTTCCTCACCCTCACGTATCTCCCCTCCGGCGTCAGGATGGAGGCCTTCTCGTTGTCATTCAGCTGTACATTCAGGATATGGATCAGATCGTCCATGAGGTTTCGCTTTTCCACCGGGAATAAGATCTCCACCCTCCGCTCCAGGTTGCGGGGCATCCAGTCCGCTGAGCCGCAATACAGCTCTTCCTTCCCCTCGTTGTAGAAATAAAAGATCCGGGCATGCTCCAGGTAATTCCCCACGATGGAGCGGACCGTGATATTTTCCGAGACCCCCGGGATCCCCACCCTAAGACAGCAGATGCCCCTGACGATCAGGTCTACCTTTACCCCCGCGGCACTGGCCTCATAGAGGGCCGCGATGATATCCCGGTCATTGAGCGAATTCATCTTGGCGATGATCCTGGCCTCCCTGCCGGTCTTGGCATTTCCCGTCTCCCTGTGGATCAGGTACAGGAACCGGTCCTTCAGCCAAAGCGGTGCCACGGACAGGCGGTTCCAGACCTCCGGCTCGGAATAGCCGGAAAGCATGTTGAATACGGCGGTAGCATCCTCCCCATAGGGATCGGAGCAGGTAAAGAAGCCGATGTCCGTATAGATCTTGGCTGTGGAATCGTTATAATTCCCGGTACCAAGATGGACATACCGCCGGATCCCCTCTTCCTCCTGCCGGACCACCAGGGTGATCTTGGAATGGACCTTTAAGCCTTTCAAGCCATAGATCACGTGGCAGCCGGCCTGCTCAAGCCTCCTTGCCCAGAGGATGTTATTCCGCTCGTCAAAGCGGGCCATGAGCTCCACCAGGACCGTGACCTGCTTTCCGTTTTCTGCGGCCTCTGCCAGGGCGGCGATGATGGGGGAATTGCCGCTGACCCGGTACAGGGTCTGCTTGATGGCAAGGGTCTGCTCGTCCGAGGCCGCCTGCTGGATAAAGGATACCACCGGCTCGAAGGTCTCGTAAGGATGGTGCAGAAGGATATCATGATCCCGGATCTGGGCAAAGATGTCCTCCTCCGGATCCATGTATTTCGGCACCTGCGGCTGGAAGGGAGGCCGCCTTAAGTGATCAAAGCCCGGGAGGGAGGCGATCTTCATCAGCACCGTAAGATCCAGGGGTCCGTTGATGAAATACAGATCGTCTGCTTCCGTCTTAAGCTCCTTCACCAGGAGGGAAAGAAGCCTCTTATCCATGCCTTCCCTTGCCTCCAGCCGGATGGCCCGGCCCCACTGGCGCTTTCTTACCTGCTTTTCGATCTCCAAAAGCAGGTCCGTATCCTCATCGTCCTCTACGGTAAAGTCCGCATTGCGCATGACCCGGAAGGCGCCGGAGGTAATGACCTTGTAATTCAGGAAAAGCTTATGGATATTCCGCTCGATGACCTCCTCCAAAAGGATCAGGGTCGTGCCCTCTTCCCCCTCCTCCGGGATGCTTAAGACCCGGGGAAGTCCGGAGGGCACCTGGACCATGGCAAATTCCGGCCCATCCTCCTCCCCCTTGATCAATGCGCCCAGGTTCAGGGAACGGTTCCGGATCAGGGGAAAGGGCCTGGAGGAATCCACGGCCATGGGCGTCAGCACCGGATAGACCGATTCCTGGAAATACCGGTCCACGTACTCTCCCTGGGCATAGGTCAGATCCTTATGCTTTTTGATCAGGTGGATCCCGTTCTTATTCATCAGGGGAAGCAGCACCCGGTTATAGGTCTGGTATTGGCTCTGGACGAAATCATGGGTGGCCTCCGTCAGCCTTTTTAGCTGCTCGGAAGGGATCATCCCCGCCAGGTCCGGCTTCCTGGAGCCGCTGTGGATGGCATCCTTCAGGGAAGCCACCCGGACCATGAAGAATTCATCCAGGTTGGAGGCGGTGATAGACAGGAATTTCAGCCGTTCCATTAACGGCAGGTTCTTGTCCCTGGCCTCTCCCAGGATCCGTTCGTTAAAGAGCATCCAGCTCAGCTCCCGGTTGGTATAATAAGCCGGGTTAAAAAAATCGATCTCCTTTTTCCTTTTTCCGGACTGGCTTCTTCCGATCTTCATGCTCTCCCTCCCTTCACCTTCAGCACAGGCTTCAATCCGAACACCTCCTCAAAGGTATCCGAGCGCTCAAAGAAAAGCCCTTTTTCCAGCAGGAGCTGATCGTCGGTATCCACCGTGATCAAAAGCTCCCTGCCCTTGATGGCACTCTTTATGTTTCGGTATTCCCTATGGGTGCTCCTGGCAAGGCCCGTGGCCACCCTCAGGATGGCGGCCAGCTTCACGGCCGCCCGGTAATCCCTGCTTTCAAAATCCTGCTCTGCAAATTCGTCATAGGAAATGTTGTTGGGATAGGAATTCTTCACCACCGTGGCCACCACCTTTCTTTCCGCATGGGAGAGCCCGATGATCTCCGTGCCCATGATGATGGCATAGGATACCTCCGCCGGGGAGCTTAAGGTCACAAACTTTCCCACATCCCGGAGCCTGGCGGAAAGATGCAGCAGAAGCCTCTCCCTCTTGGTCAGCCCGTGGATCTTCCTGGTGCCGTCAAAGATGCTTAAGGATGCGTTCACCAGCTCTCCGGAGATCGTATCCGAGCAGCAGTAGCGCTTGGCCAGGTTTTCTGCAGCGCTTAGGATGTCTTTTTCAAAATCATGGGAAGAAGCCACATATTTATTGCGCTCCGCGAAGTCGTAGGCGATGCCGTCGGCCAGGGATACCCCCGGAAACCACAGCCGCTTCGCTCCCGTGCCCGAAAGGATCCGGCTTACGATAATGGCCGCCGGCATAAAGAGGGAGGCGTTTTCCTCCGGGATGCCCAGGGACCGGGCAAGTCCCATGGGTGCCTTCTTCGTCACCTCATTCAGATGGCGCTGGTACATCTCCGCCGTGACATCCTCCACCCCGTTTTCCCTCGCGATCTGATTGACCACCGGGGAAATGTAATCATCCACTACGATGACATTCTCGATCCGGTAATTGCTCAGATAGATCCGCTTAAAGGTATGGAGCTCATTATTGACCAGCTCCGTCACATATCCCTCGTACCGGGAATAATTCGGCTCCAGGGCGGAGATCTTATCCCGGATCCTTAAGATCCCCAGATGCAGGTTCACCGAGGAGATCAAATGTCCCTGGTCGAAAAGCGACACCTGGGTGGAGCCTCCCCCGATGTCGATAAAGGCCGTCCCCTTTTCGATAAACTGCTCGAACTGCTCTCCCCGTAAAGCTACCGCCTTGTATTCAAAAAATCTCTGCTCGGAATTGCTCAAGACCCTGACCTCAAGCCCGGTCCTCAGGCGGATCTGGTCCAAGACCACGTTGGTATTGACGGTTTCCCTTATGGCCGAGGTGCCATAGGCCTGGTACTTCTCAATGTGATAGCCCTCCATGATCTCCACGAAGCCCTTCAGGATCTCGCAGAGCTCGTCCATGAGCCGGAAGCTGATCATCCCCTCATGGAAGGTATCGTCCCCCAAATCGATCCGGTGCCGCACATGGTCGATCTCCTTTATGCCCGTCTTTCCGCCCAGCTCAAAGATCTTCATTCCCAGCTCATAGGATCCCACGTCAATGGCCGCAAATAATTTCTTCATAAGCAAGCTCCTTATCTCACGGAAATGCAGTAATCAATAAACTGCTGGGCAGTGCGTCCGGAAAGCCCGCCATGGGAAAGCTCCCAGCGGTTTGCCTGAAGCAAAAGCTCCTCCTCCGGGAGATCCAGCCCGTTTCGTTTCGCAAGCTCCAGCACGATGGTCTTGAAAAGCTTCGGATCCGGCCTTCCGAAGTAGATCGTTACGCCGAACCGGTTGTACAGGGAAAGCTTCTCCTGCACGGTATCGCTTTCATGGATGTCGTCATCCTCATACCGGTCCAGCTTGTCCCGGAAATTCTCATGCACCAGATGCCTCCGGTTGGAGGTGGCATAGATCAGGATATTGTCCGGCTTCACCTCAAGGCCGCCCTCGATCAGCGCCTTAAGGTATTTGTATTCCGTCTCATTATCCTCAAAGGACAGGTCGTCCATGAAGATGATGAAGCGGTAATTCCGGTCCTTGATCTGGGAGACCAAGTCGTTCAGATACCGGAATTGATGCTTGTAGATCTCAATGACCCGGAGCCCCTGCGCAAAAAACCGGTTCAGGATGCCCTTTACCGAGCTGGACTTTCCGGTACCGGCATCCCCATAAAGCAGGCAGTTGTTGGCCTTCTTTCCCTCTACAAAGGCCTCCGTATTTTCGATGAGCATCTGTTTGGCCGCGTTATATCCCACCAGGTCGGAAAGCTGTACCGGAGCCGTCTTGACGATAGGCTCGATCACGGCACGGTCCCCCGCATTATCCCGCAGCCGGAAAGCCTTGTGAAGGCCGAACATGCCGGTGCCGTTTTCCTGATAGAACCGTTCCATCCGCTGAAGCATCTCCCCGGCGCTTTCCGCCCCGGCCAGATCCTTCGCCAGCTCCACGATCCTGTCCCGGATCCTCCGGCTGAATCGCCTTCCCCCGCCATGGTCCGGCAGGAAATCAGCCAGAGCTCCGAAGCACTCTGCATCATACCGGGAATCAAGCTCCCGGATGTCGCAGGCAAAAAATTCCCGGAAGATCTCCAGGTCATGGAGGGCAAAGGACCGGATCGTATTCTCCCTGCTGATCTGCCGCATCTCCGCCGAAAGGGAAAAGGCATTCTCGTGGTTTACCAGATAGTAGGCCAGATAATCATGCCAGAGATTGCCCGCAAAGCCCATCTCGCTGGATACCTTAAGCAGCTTCGCCGTAGTCCTGTAGCAGAGATTCCGGTACAAAAGCTTGGCACCGCCGGCTCCTCCGATGAGCTCGGCCATATCCCTCAGGATCTCATCCGCCGGATCCGTCCGGTAAAGAATCAGTTCATCCATCCTCATGACAGCCCTGCCTCCTCAATAATTTCCCAGGATCTTCATATTCACCGTCTCTTCCCTCAGGGCATGCAGCGCATTCCTCACCGCGCCCTCCGAAAGATTTCCCTCAAAATCGATAAAGAACCGGTACTCCCAGGGCCTGCCCGGGATCGGCCGGCTTTCGATCCGGTTCATGTTGAGGCCGTTATAATAAAAATGGCTCAGCACATGATACAGGGAGCCGCTCTCATGGGGAAGCTCGAAGCAGATGGAAACCTTCCCTGCCCCCTTCACGAATACCTTCTGGTTCGTTACGATGATAAACCGGGTGGAATTCTCCGCGTTGGTATTCAGGTCTTCCCGAAGCACCTCCAGTCCGTAAAGGGACGCGCAGTGCCTGCTTGCTATGGCCGCCGCGGTCCGGTCCTGCCTGTCGCGGACCAGTCTTGCCGCTACGGCGGTATTTTCCAGGGGATGCGCCAGGATCTGCCGGTGTCCCTCCAGGTACTCCCCGCACTGCATCAAGGCCTGGGGATGGGAATAAACATTTTTGATGTCCTCCTCCGAAGCACCGGGAAGTCCCAAAAGACAGTGTCTGATGGGGATCACCTGCTCTGCCACGATATAATTTTCATATTGTACCAGAAGGTCATAGTTCTGGCTTACGATGCCTGCGGAGGAATTCTCGATGGGAAGCACGGCATAATCCGCCGCTCCCTCGTCGATGATGCTCATGGCATCCCGGAAGGTCTCCACCGGAGAAGCCTTTACGCCCTCCCCGAAAAAGGCAAGGAGCGCCTCCTGTGAATAAGCCCCTTCCGTGCCCTGGAAGACCGCCCTGGCCCCTTCCTTTTCGATCCCGCCGATCTCCTGAAAGGGAAGCTTCCCCCGGATGCCCTCCTCCTCCATCATGCCATACTGGCGTTTCCTTGAGATGGACATGATATGCCGGTAAAGCTCCTCCAGGGCCACTGCATTAAAGGGCGTATGGGCCATGGCCCTCACGGATTCCAGCTTGGCCTTTTCCCTTTCCCTGTCCAGGACGCTCATTCCATTTTCGAGCTTTACCCGGGCCACCTCCTCGGAAAGCCCCATTCTTTTTTCAAAGAGCTCTGCCATCTGCCGGTCGATCCCATCCAGCAGAGCCCTGCATTCCTTCAGCTCCATAGCCCTCTTTCCTATGACTGGTCCTGGTCTCCGTAGCGGGTCTCGCAATACTTGCAGCGATATACCTCATTCTTCGGGTCGGTCAGCACAAAGACCTGGTCCAGCCCCTGCTCGATCGAGGTAATGCATCTGGGGTTTTTGCAGCGGATGATGTTCTTTACCTGCTTCGGCAGGGTGATGACGGGTTTGGCGATGATCTTGCCCCCCTTGATCACATCCACCGTGGCATTATGGTCCAGAAATCCGATCACATCCATGTCAAACTGGTCAATAGGGCACTCCACCTTGATGATGTCCTTCTTTCCCATCTTCCTGGAGGACGCATTGGTGATAAGGGCCACGCTGCAGTCCAGCATTCCAAGCCCCAGGTCCCGGTAGAGCTTCATGCCCCGCCCCGCATGGATATGGTCGATCACAAACCCTTCATCGATCTTTCCTACATTCAGTTTATATTTCTGCTCCTGCATAATCCCGCCTTTCCTTAAGCCGCCTTCAGATCTCGATGCGAAGAAGCATCAGGATCAGTGCCATCCGGATATACATGCCGTACTTCACCTGCTCGAAATACTTGGCCCTGGGATCCTGGTCTACTTCCACTGCGATCTCATTCACCCTGGGCAGGGGGTGCAGCACGATCATGTCTTCCTTCGCAAGCCTCATCTTTTTCTTGTCCAGGATATAGAAATCCTTCAGGCGCACATAATCCTCTTCGTTAAAGAAGCGCTCCCTCTGCACCCTGGTCATATAGAGGATGTCCAGCATGGGCATGGCTTCCTCAAGCTTCGTGATCTCCGCGAAGCCTGCATTCGGCTTCGTTTTCAGCTCCTCGATGATATAGCCCGGAAGCTTCAGCTCCTCGGGAGAGATCATCACGAAGCGCACGTTCTCATAGCGCAGCAGCGCCTGGATCAGGGAATGGACCGTGCGGCCGAATTTCAGGTCTCCGCAGAGCCCTACGGTCATGCCGGAAAGGGTGCCCTTCAGGGAGCGGATGGTCATGAGATCCGTCAGGGTCTGGGTAGGATGCTGATGGCCTCCGTCCCCGGCATTGATCACCGGGATGGTGGAATGGGCCGCCGCCACCATGGGGGCTCCCTCCTTGGGATGCCGCATGGCACAGATATCCGCGAAGCAGGATATGATCCGGATGGTATCCGCCACGCTCTCCCCCTTCGCCGCCGAGGAGGAATCCGCGGAAGCAAAGCCCATGGTCCGTCCTCCCATATGAAGCATGGCCGACTCAAAGGACAGCCTGGTACGGGTGCTGGGCTCATAGAAGCAGGTTGCCAAAATCTTCCCATCACAGACATGGGCGTATCTTTCCGGATCAGACCGGATCTTTTCTGCCGTATCCATCAGCGCATTCAGCTCCTCCACTGACAGATCCAGCGGACTCATGAGATGCCTCAATTCGTTCAAAGCCGCCTCCTTATCATCATTGGTTTTATCCCCTCACCTGTCCGGTGCCGCGGATCTCATATTTATAGGTAGTCAGCGCCTCAAGCCCCATGGGGCCCCTGGCATGGAACTTCTGGGTGCTGATGCCGATCTCCGCCCCGAAGCCGAATTCAAATCCGTCGGAAAACCGGGTGGATGCATTCACATAAACGCAGGCCGAGTCGATCTCCCTTAAGAAGCGCTCAGCGTTTTCTTTATTCTCCGTGATGATGGCTTCGGAATGGCCGGTGCTGTAATGGTTGATATGGGCGATGGCCTCGTCAAGGCTGTCCACCACCTTAATGGAAAGCACAGGCCCCAGGAACTCCGTGGCAAAATCCTCCTCGGATGCCTTAAGGATGCCCTCCGACAGGGCAATGCTCGCCTCGTCTCCCCGCATCTCGATCTCTTTAGCCTTAAGCCTTTCCCGGATCAAAGGCACCGCTTCCGGGGCGATGCCCTTATGGACCACCAGGGATTCCGCCGCATTGCATACCCCCATCCTCTGGGTCTTGGCGTTGTCGATGATATCCAGGGCCATGCGAAGGTCTGCGCTTTCATCCACATAGATATGGCAGTTGCCCACCCCGGTCTCGATCACGGGCACCTCCGCATTTTCGACCACAGAGCGGATAAGGCCGGCGCCTCCCCTAGGGATCAAAAGATCCAGATAACCCCTAAGCTTCATGAATTCCCTGACTGTCTCCCGGGAAGTATCCTCCACCAGTTGAAGGGCATCCTCCGGAAGATCCTGGCTCTTAAGCGCCTTACGGATCACCTCCACGATGGCCATATTGGAGCCTATGGCATCGGAGCCGCCCCTCAGGATCACGGCATTTCCCGACATGAAGGTCAGGGCAAAGGCGTCTGCCGTGACATTCGGCCTGGATTCATAGATGATCCCGATGACCCCGAAGGGTGCCCTGACTTTTTCGATCTGAAGCCCGTTGGGCCTTACATCGTGATCCATCACGGCGCCAATGGGATCCGGAAGCTCTGCCACCTGCCTCAAGCCCTCCGCCATGGCGGCGATCCGCTCTTTTGTCAGGGTGAGCCTGTCCACCAAAGGTGCGCTCACTCCCCGTTTCCTGGCGGCCTCCACATCCGGCGCATTTGCCTCAAGGATCCGGTCGGCCTCGGAAACCAAAGCATCCGCCGAAGCCCGAAGCCCTCTCTGCTTTGCCGCGGTATCCAGGCTGTTCAGGATCCTGGCCGCCTCCCTTGCTCTTTTCCCTAATTCCACCAATTCCGCCATAGCCTCTCCTTATCCGTAAAAATCCACACATTTCTTCCATCTTACCACGAAAGGGGAAATCAGACAAACCGCTTAAGGACTGGCCATTAAGCCGGAGCCGGAGCCGGAATGCATAGGGTTTTTCGGCTCACTCCACCCCTTTGAGCGCGTCTACCATATCAATATTCTTTACCTTCCCGGAGAAAAGGAGATTTACCGACACGGACACCAGAAACGTCCCGCCGATAGACCAGACATAGGTGGGAAAATAGAGGATCGGGAACATATCGAGAGTGTCGGACACGGTCGTACAGATGACATAGAGCATGCCCCAGCCGGCATAGAGACCGGCGATGATCCCGATGATGGTAAGCCATAGATTCTGCTTTTGCAGGATCTGCCTTATCTTTGGCGAGGAAAAGCCCAGCACCTTCAGGGTGGCCACCTCCCTGGTCTTTTCCACAAAGGACAGGACCCCCAGATTGTAGAGCACCACTACGCCCAGGAACACGGCCGCAAGCACCATCACATAAACCATGGCATTGAGTATCTCCATGGTCTCGGAAAATGCGGCCTTCATGCCCTCGATATTGAGGACGGTGGACACCTCATCCTCTTCGGAAAGAGACGGATCCACGCTCTTATTTGTCAGCACGGCGGTGGGCTTGAAGGTATATTCCATCTCTTCAAACACCTCCTTCCTCATGGTGATGCCCTGGATGGAGGGATCCCTGTAGATCTGCTCCACCCGGGTATTCTGCCACTTGTCATCGCCCACAAAATGCCACCTGATGCGGTCTCCCACCCCGATCCCGAGGAGGCCCGCCATCTTAGAGGTCATGGCAATGCCCTTATCCGTGAGCTTCACGGGATTCAGCTTCCTGTCCTGGATGTGGATGAAGTTTCCCTTATCCACGATCGTTGCCGAACCGCTCTTCTTGGCCGTATCGGAAACAAATTCCACCTTTTTTTCCTCGATCATCTGACCCCTGTAGCGGACAGCCAGATCATAGGCATAGTCCGCATCCGCATCGGAGGATAATACGATCTTGTTCTTTGCCGTCATCAGCTCGCCGTACATCTTATCCATGAGTCCCTTGATGGAATCAAAGCAGCCAAAGCCGCAGACAAGAAGCATGGCGCAGCCCATGACGCCCAGTATCCCCATGAGGCTCCGAAGCTTATTTCTCATCACGTCCCGGATATTCCACTGGGTGGAAAAATCAAGCCGCAGCCAGAGCCTGCTTTTTTCAAAGCCGGAATGCCTGACCTTTTTCGGCGCAGGCGGCTTTAATGTCACGGCCGGCGGATCCTTGAGCTCCTTTCTGCAGGACAGGAAGGATACCGTCGTCGACACGAAGATGGCAAGCACAGTGACGGCCATATCAAGCCCCGTCACCTGTCCAGAAAGATCCGGGACCAGATAAGAGCCCTCAAACATGGACAGGATCCAGGCCGGCATGACCTTCGAGCCGAGGAAGGCCCCCAGGATACAGCCCGCCGCACTGATCACGAAACCATAGGACACATAGTGAAGCGTGATGGCCGCCTTTGAGAAGCCCAGAGCCTTCATGGTACCGATCTGGATGCGCTGCCCGGCGGTAACCCTTGCCATGGTGGTCACGATGCCGAGCAGGGCTATGGCCACAAAGACCACCGCAAACATGGCGCCCATGGCCTTGTGCTGCCTGATCTCCGCATCAAAGGTGGCAAAGCTCAGATTCTGATCCCTGTCCGTGACGGCGATGTCATCCCGGTCAAACCGGTTTTCAAGCTTCCTTTTGATCATGGACAGCTGCTCCTCCGAGGAAAATTCATCGGCAATATCCACCAGAAGCTGGTTGTAGACGATGTTTTCCGCATCCGGGTACATCCCGGGCGCCATGAAGGCAACCCCGCATTTTTTATAATTGGGATACATCAGATCCGATTCGGAAACATAGTAGACATAGTCGGGCGCATCGACGATCCCGCGCACCCTTCCGTCGATCTTCATGCTGTCGATCTTTATGGAAAAAGTATCGCCGATATTTATCTTATTTGTCCTTGCAAACCACTCCTCAAGCCAGAATCCGTCCTTTTGTCCGTCAAAGGCTTCGCCCTCGTAGAGCATGAGGGAATTGATGTCATTCTCCTCCATGAAGTTCACGTACATGTAAGCATTGTCCGTCTTTTCGGCAGTACCCGTCAGCGACAGGCGCTTTTCCACGTTTTTGACGCCCTTTACCTTTGCGGCAAGCCGGAGGTCATCGTCGGAAAAACCTGCCCCCATGACCCAGAGGTCACACAGATGATATTCCCTATAATAAGAATCAGCGCTCTCTCCCGCTCCCGAGCTTTCGGCGTCGATCCCCACAAAAACGAACATGCCGAGGAAGGACATCAGAAAGATCGAGATGAACTGCGCTTTGTTTTTTGAAAGATCCCGCCACATCTTGCGCAGAAGCATTACCAGTTCACCTCTTCCGCATCCTTCGGATGGTCATTGTGCTCGATCGACCGGATGCCGCCGTTTTTGACCCGGATCACGGTATCCGCGATATCGGCAAAGAAGCTGTTATGGGTCACCATGACCACCGTCCTTTTTTTGCTGCGGCTCATCTCCTGCAAGAGCTTCAATACTTCCTTTCCCGTATCGGTGTCCAGCGCTCCCGTAGGCTCATCACAGAGCAGGAGCCTCGGATTTTTGGCAATGGCCCGGGCGATGGAGGTACGCTGCTGCTCTCCGCCGGAAAGCTGGGACGGGAACTGGTGCATATGGTCTGCAAGCCCCACCGCCGCAAGCGCCTCCTTCGGATCTGTCGTGCCGCTTTTGATATCCTTCATCAATGCCACATTTTCATAGGCCGTCAGGGTGGGAATGAGATTGTAGAACTGGAAGACGACGCCCACGTTTTCAGCCCTGTATTTTGTGAGCTGATTATCCGAATAGGTGGTCAGATCCTCTCCGTCAAAAAAAATGTGCCCGCTTGATGCGCTGTCCATGCCGCCAAGCAGGTTCAGGAGAGTGCTTTTTCCTGCGCCCGAGGGTCCCAGGATGACCACCATCTCTCCTTCATTTATGGAAAGGTTTGCATCCTTCAGGGCAAAGAATTCACGGTCTCCCTGGGCGTATTTTTTACATACATCCTTAAATTCGATCAGTACTCTTTCTTCCATGATCTCACTTTGCGCTTTCTGCCCTCTTTCCTATGCTTTCATCGGTGATGGCATCGGTGATCACCACATCCCCCTTTTCCAGCCCTCCGGTGACCTCCACTCGTTCACCCGAGTCAGAGCCCGTAGTGATATACTGCTTTGCCACCTTCCCTCCGCGGATCAGATAGCAGTAATCCCCCTCATCATCGGCATAGACCGCCTCAGAGGGAACGGTCAGCACCCCCATCTGCATCCTTGTCCGGATGGTCACATCCGCTTCCAGTCCGATGTATACCTTGTCGTCCGGCTCATTGATCTTTACGGACACCGTCACCTTTGCCTTGTCCGAATCCTTCGCCTCAGCAAACCGTTTTATCGCAAAAACGGTACCGGTGTATTTATTTCCCGCGATGTCGATCTCAGCATCCTGTCCCTTTTCGATCTTGCCGATGTCATATTTTGAGATCCCCACATCAACCTTCATGTCGCTGCTGCTCTCCACCGCAAAAAGAGGCGCTCCCTTCTGGACCATTGACCCGTTCGACACGAAGCTCTCCGTCACAATGCCGTCATAGAGGATGTCCACCCCGGCCTCTGCCTTGGAAAGCTCCTGGGCGGCGCTTTCCACCCCAAGCTCCGTCAGCTCAAAGTTATTTTTCAGCTGGTCCTTCTGATATTCATTTAATATCTGGTTTTCGTAGGTATTTTTTAAGGTCGTGCTCTCCGTCCAGTTTCTCATGATATCCGACATCCAGTTTCCGTTGATGACGGTCTGGGCGTATTCCTCGGGAGTCAGGGTCGCGGGAGGAAGGCCCGCCAGGTCAGAGTTCAAATTACCGATTTCCTTATAAAGATCTTCTATGTCATGGGTCAGGGATTTGATCTGCTCCTCGTCCTGCTTCGCCTGGGCATTTTGCAGCTCCGCCGCCTTTTGGGAAAGCTCGGCATTCTTTTGCGCCAGATTTTTGTTGATCCCGTCCGCGATACAGCCGATATCCCAGTCTTCCTGGTACTGGCCCTGGTTCACATAGTCATTGACCAGCCGGAACAAGGCATAATTTTGCCTGTAGATCTCGATGTCTGATTTTGCCTTGTTGAGCTTTGCCTGGTTGGCATCGGAGGCCTTCACCTGGCCGTTCACGGTATTTTCCGCGGCCTTTGAACTGATCACTGCCCTGTCGTAGACGGTCTTCAGGTCGTAGAGGTCATAGCCTACCGCCTTTTCCCCCTTTTTCACCGTATCCCCGACCTTGAGCTCGAAATAATTTACGGGGGCAGCCACTTCCGAATAGTAGGTCATGCTATCCATTCCATGTACGTCCCCCGTTGCATCCACATTCTCCGATATATCCGAAAGCTCTGCGATCCCTGTGCTGTATTTTTTCGGCCCTCCGATAAAGTATGTCAGTACGAACACCACTCCGGCAAGTGCCGCAGCCGATGCGGCCATGATGATGATCCTCCTGCCTTTCATGAAAAACCTCCATTTAACAAAACCATACTCGCGAACACGATCAGCTGCCGTTTTCCATCCGAACGATAAGCGTGTTCCCTCGTTATGTGATTGATGTATTGGAAATCAATGATTATCCAGCATAAATCGCGTTAGCGTTGGCTAACTCCTGTATTATAGCATACCATTCTGTTTTTGCAAGCAACCAAAAAATCAACTCTATCTTGCCCCGGGACATTGCAATATGATATGTTGATAGACATGAAACGGGAAAAAGCAAGGCAGGGCTTTTACCGGGATCTTTTTATCCTTGTGGTGCCCATCGCCTTCCAGAACTTCATCGCCTCAGCCGTCAGCATGGCCGACGTGATCATGCTGGGCCGGGTAGACCAGACCTCGATCTCTGCATCCTCCCTGGCGGGACAGGTCCAGTTCCTGCTCTATGTGACCTATTTCGGCCTGGCCTCGGCCCTGACCATATTGGCATCACAGTACTGGGGCAAGGGCGACAGGAAGACCATCGCCAGGATCCTGGGCATCGGCCTGATCATTTCGGTATCTATCTCTGCCCTGGCGGCCTTTCTTGCTTTCTTCTTTCCGGGAGGCGTGATCCGTGTCTGGACCAATGTGCCGGAGCTGATCGAAGCCGGAAAGCTGTACCTGCGCTATGTGGCGCTTTCCTATGTCTTTACCGGCATCACCCAGCCTTACCATGCTATCCTGAAAAGCTGCGAACGTGTCCGCTTTTCCACCGTGGTCTCCGTCCTTGCCCTGATCCTGAATGTATGCCTGAACGCCCTCCTGATCTTCGGGCTTTTGGGCTTCCCCAAGCTTGGCATCGTGGGAGCCGCCCTGGCCACAAGCATTGCCAGGGGCATCGAATTCATCATCTGCCTTGTGGATTTCCTGACCCAGAAGCTCTTTCCCAAAAGCCTTAGGAATATGTTCTCCATCCCTGGCGCACTGGTAAAGGATTTCATCCGGTACTGCCTGCCCGCCTTCATCAACGATGCCATGTGGGGGCTTGCCTATAATATGAATTCCATCATCATGGGGCATCTCGGCTCCGATATCGTGGCCGCCCAGTCCGTGGTCGCCGTATCCAGGGAGACCATCACGGCGGTGGGCTTCGGGATCTCCGGCGCCGCCTCCATCCTCTTAGGCAAAGAGATCGGGGAAAACCGGCTGGATGTAGCCAGAAAGGATGCTTCTTCCATCCTCTGGACCACCTTTGTCATCGGACTGATCCAGGGCCTGGTGCTGCTGTTGGTAAGTCCCATCATCCCGGGACTGGTAAAGATCTCCCCTACGGCCACCCAGTACCTGAAGATCATGCTCTATATCAATGTGATCTACCAGATGGGCCAGATGATCAATACCGTATTGATCTCCTCCCTCTTCCGCTGCGGAGGGGACTCCCGGTACGGCATGATCCTGGATATCGTCTGCATGTGGGCCTTTGCCGTGCCCTTAGGACTCATCAGCGCCTTTGTGCTGCATCTCCCCCCCATCTGGGTCTATGTCCTCATGTGCACGGATGAATTCGCGAAGATGCCCTTTGCCCTCCACCATTACAAATCCAAGGCCTGGATCAAGAACCTTACCCGGGATTTCTAAGCGCTTGATCCATCCTCCCCTGTGATATTCAGGGAAAAGTGCTTTCGTCCGCTTATCGGCCGGAAGCGGGTCCGGCTGCCTTCCCTGCGATTTTCAGGAAAATCGGCTGCAGAATGAGGATCAGCACATAACCCACCACAAGAGAGGCTGGAAGAGCCGGAAGAAAAATGGCCGGATAAGTCACCTGTGCCCCCTGTTTTACGGCATTCGAATAAGCCAGGGCGGTCATCAGGGCGGTCATCACAGGGGTATAGATCAGGTCAAAGACCAGGCTTTCCATGAGCCTTGCCTTGACCGACCGCTCCTTAAGGCCGCATTTTCTGCAGGCTCCCACGGCAAGTCTCCGGATCGGGATGATGAACCCCAGTACCATGCTTACCACGGTGCTGGCCACAAAGCTGATGAAAAATCCCATAAGCGTAAAGTGTCCCGACATCCATGTCCCAAAAAGGGAAAGCCCCAGGCTCATCCCCACAGCCATCATCACATTCATCCGGATTCCTATCTTTTTTTCCCTTTTCGGATCCATATTCTCCTCCTCTTAACCTCATGACCATATCTGTCTTACATCAGTCGGATGCGGAACCCGTAACCGGCCAAAATACGGCCTCTAACGGTATCCAGCTCCTCGATCCTATTTTCTCCGCTTATATTCCCGAAAAGCCTGCCCGGACCCGCATTCCCGCCCCTTATGCTTCAGAATACGATCTCAAAGAGCCTTGCCATGCACTCCTGGGGGAAATGCACCTTCAGACAGCCGTTCAGGGGATCTGCCCGGTAAGCCGTCTCACGGCCTGCAGGATAAAGCACCCGGATCTCAAAGTCTTCCCCATCCACATATTTTTCGATGGGGATCTCTGCCGTATCCCTATTCCCGTGTCTCCTCCATACCGCAAGATATGCCCTGGATCCGCATTTAAGCCCGAGGGCCGCCCACTCATCCCTGGAATCCGCCAGGCCTAATGGCCAGAAGGGCACGGATTTTTTGATGTCATGGCGGATCGACTGATAGCATGCGATCCCCTCCATGACCAGATTGAACCTTTCCCTGGCGATCTCTGCAAGATGCCCGCTTTGATGGATCCGAAGGAGCATGGCATTGACCATGTTAAATACCGTTTCCTCCTCATCATTTTCCATCCTGGGATAGGACCATACCGCGGCCTGCTCCGGCGTCACGGCGGCAGGGGCATTGGCGGCGATGGTGGAATACTGCACATAATCCTCCTGGTCGCTAGTGGACTGGATGCTCAGCCGGGAAAGCATGGCATAATCCATCCTCAGCCCTCCGCTGCTGCAGTTTTCGATCACCAGCTCCGGATATCTCTGGAATATCTCATCCAGCCAGGCAAGATACGCCCGTTCATGCTCCAGAAGCCCTTCCCCGGGGCTTTCGGCATTGAGCTCCGTGCCGATGCCGGGCTCGATATTGTAATCCATCTTGATATAACCGATGCCGCAATCCTCCACCAGGCGGCGGATAATGCCGGAAGCATATTCCCGGACCTTCTCATTCCGGAAGTCCAGCTGGTACCGGCTCCTGTCGTAGACCCTCTTTCCATGCCGCAGGAAAAACCAGTCATCCGGAAGCTCCTTTGCCAGAGCGCAGTGAATCCCCATGACCTCGATCTCAAGCCAGACCCCGGGGATCATATCCCTGCTCCGGATATAATCCGCCGCCCCCCGGATGCCTTCCGGGAAGCGCTTCCGGCTCTCCTGCCACTCTCCCACGGTATCCCACCAGAAGCCGTCCGCATACCAGCCGGCATCGATCACATAATACTCGCAGCCCGCAAGAGCCGCCGCATCGATAAGGGGGATCTCCTTTTCCATGGTAGGATCCCCGAAAAGACAGTTCATATAATCATTGAAGATGACCGGCAGCTTCTTATTGTCGTCATTCTTCCTCCGGATCTTTCTCCGGTACTCGGTCAGCATGGCCATGGCGGTATCAAAGTCATCCATGCAGCTGCCCACCGCCACGGGTACGGATTGGAAGCTCTCTCCCGGCTTCAGTTCCTTATGCCAGTGGGACTGGACCTCGGTGGGTCCGCTTAAGGTCAGATAAAAGAACCCTGTCTGGTCGGAGATCTCCGCATGCCAGGATCCGTTATGCTCGATCTGCCAAAAGACCGCCGTATTGTCCCCGCCGTTTTCCAGATAGCCCATGGGAAGATATTTCTTCGTCGACCAGTGGCCGGTATTGGTGAGCTCTACGGTTGTGGAGCTCCTGCGGTCAAGACACGGCTGCATATCATTTAAGCCCAGCTCATGGAAGCTGTACTTCCTCCAGTTCATCTCCTTCATCCAGCCGTTATGGGGTACCCAGAGCACCATCTTCTCATCCGTATCCGTGCCGCATTCCTTGCCGATGCCGGTGAGGGCGAAGCTTGAGATATAGGTCAGGGCCTGTGTCTGGTCCGAGCGGTTTTCCACGGTATTTTTTACCCGCACCAGGGGAAGGCCGCCCATGAACTGCCATTCTGTCGTCACATAGGCGCCGCTATGCTCCCTGTCCTCCTGGATGATGGTAAGCTTCCTCCCGGTCTCATTCCGTTCATCCTTCAGGGATACGTATTTCAGGAAGATCCCGGGAGAGGTCACAATGGTCTTGTTCCCATGCCTTTCATAGGTTCTGTCATAGCCGGCAAAATCCAGCTGTACCACCTGGAAGGCCTCCTTTATGGCCCTGGGGTCCGTGATCAGGCTCTCGTCAAATTCCGAGGGGGAAAAATGCACCAGCTTCAGCTCTCTCTCCTCCGTAATCCAGAATACGACATGCAGCGAATTTTCATCAATCCGTATTGTTTCCATAGATGGGGCTTACCTCCTGTTCCTTTTCTAATAATAACCTAAATGCCAATCTGTGTATAGTACAGAAATCGATGTTATGGTATAATGAAAAAGGCTGTACCCGCATATCCGGACAGCCCGAAAAAATCATAAGCTCCGGATGATGCCTTTCCATCCGGACGGAGCATACAAGCATGGAGGATGCAGAATGGATCAACCCGAAATGAACTATGACCATGAGCTTTTGGAACGCGTAAACCCGGTATTCAATACCGCAAAAATGACCCTATACCAGCTGTCCAGCGCCGGAGACGAAAACGCAAGGATAATATCCGAACAGCTGGGCCTCACCTTTGAGAATACCCAGGACAGTTCCGAAGGCCTTGCTTCCGCAGAAGAGTCTGTCATGAACTGCATCCTTTTAGAGACCCGGTACCGTACCATGGGAAGGCTTGCAGAGAAGTCCGGCTGCCCTACCGTGATCGACCTGCCCTGCGGCTATACCCCCAGAGCCATCGAATTTGCAAAGAAAGGGATTCCTTTTGTGGGGATGGACCTGCCTGCCGTGATCTCCGAGACAGAGCCGGTGATCCGGCAGCACCTTACCGAAGAGCAGCAGGAGTTTGTCCGGTTTGAAGGAGTGGATGCCACAAATTACTCTTCCCTTGAAAAGGCATTTGATCCGATCCGCGGAGAAGTCTGCATCACCACCGAAGGCCTGCTGATGTACTTTACGGATTCTGAGGCAGACATGCTGTGCGAAAACATCGCAAAGATCCTCGAGCTCCACGGAGGCTGCTGGATCATGGCTGATCCCGAGGTTACCCTCCATTATATCGCGGCAGCCTGGGCTTTCTTCGGCGACCGCTTCATGGAGGTCCTGACCAGATCCGGCCATCGGGCATCGGAAAAATCCGATGTGGATGTCCATTCCAATTCCCTGGTCATCGATCCAAAGGGAAACGTGAAAAAGAATATGCAGAATGCCATGCTCTTCCTCTCCAAATACGGCTTGAAGGTAGAGCGCATGGTTCTTTCTGATCATGCCCCGGAATTAAAGAGCCTGGATAAGGCAGATCAGGCACAGAAAGAAGCGGTCCTTCAGGCCATGAAGAACATCGCCTACTGGAAGGTCACCTCCACCGGAAACATGCTTGACGCCTCCGATACCAAGGCGGAGAATTTTGAAACAAAGGCACGGATATCCGGTGAAAGGCTCCTGCTGGAATTCCACGGGAGGCTGGACACCCTCTCCGCCCCGAATCTCCTGTCCTTCTTTGAAAAGACAGCCCAGGAAAACGAGCTCCGGGAGGTAGAGATCGACTGCAGGAGCCTGGATTACATTTCATCCGCGGGCTTAAGGGTCCTCCTGATCATGAAGAAAAAATGCGAAAAGGGAGTCACCTTATCCGGAGCAAACAGCCTGGTCCTGGAGATCCTGGACCAGACCGGCTTCATGGAATTTTTCCGGATATCCTAGGCTTAGGCTCGAAGCGGATCTCATAAGAATTCTCCATTCCAAAAATGAACCGGAACCGGGCCTTCTTGGCAAAGGGACCGGCCGGTTCCGGTGAAAGGAAGCCTTTTTCATGAATGCTAAACAACACAAATCCATCCGGCAGCGGATCCTGGATCAGATGAACAAGACCCCCCTCTGGATGGAATTTACCCTGGTATTGACCGTTATCCTGCTGCTTCTGATCAATCTCCTGGTCTACAGCTTCTATTTCCGAGACCGCAGCATCATCATTAACGGCAGGTATGCAGATGCTGAACGGGTGCTTGACCTCAAGATGAAAAGCCTGGAAAAATACCTGGAGGATCTGTCCTCTTTTTCCGTACAGCTGGTCTATGATACGAAGCTGTATTCCGCGATGACATCCGATGCCCCCCTGTCCGACAGTGATATGGAGAACCTCCGCTCTGCCATCAAATCCAGCTATTACTCAAGGAGCGACCTTTTGACCTATCACGTCCAGATCCCCTCAAAAGATCTTTCCGTGGGCAAGGATGCCGGCCGGGAGGGCTTCCGTTCCACCGTGACGGAGGGGATCACCCAGTCAGAGGCCTACCGGCTCTGCTCCGCGAATCCCAAGGGATTTGCCATCCTGCCCTCCGATCTGGAGGATGGGCTTTTCCACTACTACCACTCCCTTATCCGGGTAGAGGACCGTTCCGTCATGGCTCTTTTGGATTTTGACGCAAAGAAAAGTGCCCTGGACATCATCAATGCCAGCAGCATTACCCCCCATGAGGTCATCTGTCTATACAGTCCGGAAAATGTCCTGCTTTATCCCAAGGAGGATCCCGGCATTCAGGAGGCAGATTATCTGAAGACGACGGTTCAGGGAGAGTCCGGGCTGACCCTTGTTTCCTATCTTCCCACCTCGGAGATCATGGCCCACCTCCAGACCACAAAGAATTTTGCCACCGCCGCAGGACTGATCTTTCTGATCGTGGCTGTGGTGCTGGTCATCATTCTCATCCGTTTCCTTTCGGCTCCTCTCACCGCCCTGGCCGTGATGCAGGATCAATATGCCGGCGGATATCTGGAGGACCAGCAGCTGGGGCGCAGCAAGGAAAGCGCGGAGCTTGGAAAATCCTTCCACCGGATGATCAACCAGATCGACCGGCTTCTGGAACGGAATAACGACACGGAAGAGAAGGAAAGGACTGCACGGCTCAAGGCCCTGGAGGCACAGCTGAACCCCACCTTCATCTATACGGTCCTGGCAGAGATCAGCGAGGAGGCCCTGAAGCAGGATCAGCCCGAGATCCGGGACATGCTGGTGACCCTGGCCGGAAACCTCCGTTATACCATAAGCGCGGCGAATGTGGTGACCTTGAGGGAAGAGCTGCAATACATGAATAATTACGTGAAGCTGCAAAAGCTCCGTCTGAAAGAAAGGATCCAGATCAGCCAGATCGCAAACGATGCGGCCATGAACCTGTATGTGCCAAAGATCAGCATCCAGCAGCTGGTGGAAAATTCCATCAACCATGGACTCCGGGGGGATGATAATACGATACATATCGTGATCGACGTCACCGTAAAGGAAAACAAATCCCTGCTGATCCGGGTAAGGGACGACGGACGGGGCATCCCCGAGGACAAGCTGCAGGAATTCCGCCTAAGCTTCCATAAGCAGGCCCACTATAGCACGGACGAGGATCCGGCCAGCCTGACGAATCTCTATAACCGGATCCGGCTGATCTACAATGAGGGTGCCGCCATGATGATCGACAGCCGGACCGGCGAAAACTCCTATACGGAGGTCTCCCTCCTCCTGCCCCACGCCGATAAGATCAAGCACCGCTAGTGCTTAAGCCCTTCCAGGGTATCAAAGAAGCCGGGATAGGAGATCCTCACGCATTCCGGATCGCAGATCTCCGTTTCTCCCTCTGCGATAAGCCCGGCCACGGCGGCACTCATGGCGATACGGTGGTCTTTATCCGTACGGATCCTGGCTCCGCAAAGCGAACCGGAGCCTTCGATCACCATCCCGTCTTCTGTGGCATATGCCACGGCTCCCATATCCTTAAGCATCCCCACGGTCAGGGCGATCCGGTCTGATTCCTTGACCTTAAGCTCCGCTGCATCCCGGATCACGGTCTGTCCCTCTGCCACGGCCGCAAGCACTGCGATCAAGGGCAGCTCATCGATCAGCCTGGGAATCTCTTCTCCCCCGATCTTTGTACCCACAAGGGACGAGCTCCTGACGATCAGGTCTGCCGCCATCTCTCCTGCCGTTTCATGGGTATTTTCAACGGAGATCTCCGCCTTCATCCTTTTCAGCACATCCAATATGCCGGAACGGGTAGGATTGATGCCCACCTCTTTGATCACCACCTCCGAATCCGGCACCAAAAGCCCGGCTCCCAAAAAATAAGCGGCGGAGGAAATATCCCCCGGCACCCGGATGCTTATCCCGTGAAGACTTCTTCCCGGGCGGAGGCAGGCCGTATTCCCCTCCGACATACAGTCTGCCCCAAAGGCCCGGAGCATGAGTTCCGTATGGTTTCTTGAAAGGAAGGGTTCCTTTACCCGGGTTTCCCCCTCGGCATAAAGCCCCGCCAGAAGGATGGAGGACTTTACCTGGGCCGAGGCCGCCGGAGATTCATAAGCAATGCCATGGAGCTCTCCGCCCCGGATCCTCAGGGGAGCGAAGCCTCCCTCGGAGCAGATGTCTGCCCCCATTTCCGTAAGCGGATCAATGATGCGCTTCATCGGCCTCTTTCGAAGGGATGCATCCCCGTCAAGCACTGCTTCAAACGGCTGTCCGGAAAGGATGCCGGAAAGGATCCGCATGGTCGTGCCGGAATTTCCCGCATCAAGCACCCTGCCCGGCTTTCGGAGGCCCCGAAGCCCGGCTCCCCGGACCTGAACCTCTTCTCCTTCCTGCTTTATTTCCACCCCCATTTCACGGAAGCACTCCATGGTGGAAATGCAGTCCGCCCCATTTAAAAACCCGGTAAGAAGAGTGGTTCCCTCTGCAATGCTTCCAAGCATTACTCCCCTGTGGGATATGGATTTGTCCCCGGGAACCCGGATCTCTCCCCGAAGTCTCTCTGCCTTTTTGATGATCATCCCGTCTCTCCTTGTCATAAGTCCGTACTTCATTACCTCTTACGCCTTATATTTCTTGATTTACCGGCTTTCCCGGCAAGGCCCGGATTCCTGGCACGGTTTTACCCCCTCTCAGGGAGTATTTCCTGCCAGCCATGGCCTTGGCCAAAGGCATGATTGATTACGGCCGCCTGTTCTGTCGGCTTATTATACTTTACCCCGGCGTAGATGTCCATTGCCGCTTTACGGTTTTCCTGCCCTGCCAGAACCTGCACCGTCCCTAGATCCGTATATCCGGCCAGTCATGCCTCCACATATTCCGTCTTCAGCATTTTCACACAAACGAGATCCCGGTTCCGTCTTCCTGGCGGCAGGGATCAGTCTCATATGACGTCAGTCCAAGATGTCCCGCAGTCTTGAGCTCCAGAATATGGTCATTCCGGCTTGTTCTTTGCCAGATATCTTGCGGCACTTTCCATATCTCTTACAAATACCCCCTTAACTCCGTCCTTCAGCAATTCCTTTAATGCTTTGAGTTTATCCGGCGAAGAACTCACCGCAATCACCAGCGGTCTTTCTTCATCCGGTCCATTATCCTTTCCGAGTCCTAATGACGCCGCCTGTTCTTCCTTAAGGATCAGGCTCTTATCCAGATATTTAAGCAGCAGCGCCTCAAGTGCTTCATAAATGACCGGCTTGCTCAGATAGTCGGTAAAGCCTTCTTTTATATAATTATCCCTCGCTCCGACTATAGCATCGGCAGTAAGCGCTACGATCGGAATCCCCTCCGCGATCCGCTCCTTCTTTATCTCCTCCAGTGTCTGCGCCCCGGACATTCCGGGCATCATCTGATCAAGAAATACCATGTCATAGGTTTTTTCACGAAGACGATCTATGCATTCTTTTCCCGACTCCGCTGTAGTGATATTTATTCTGGTATCCTTAAGCAGGCCTTCGATCACTTCCAGATTCATATCATTATCATCCACAATCAGCACTTTTGCAGAAGGCGCAACCAGTGAAGGCCTGTATTCTTCTTTATGTTCCTGCATTCTTAAGAGATTCTGAGCGAAATCCCCGACCGGCGTGCCGTCTACAACCGTCTGCTTCATCCGGGCTGTAAATGTCGTGCCCTCACCATATTTGCTGCTTACCTCAATGGTTCCATCCATCATTTTGACCAGACGCCTCGTAATGTTAAGGCCCAATCCGGTCCCCTCAATGTTTCGGTTTTTATCCTCCTCCAATCGCTGGAATGAGCCGAACAGCTTTCCGATGTCCTCATCCTTGATCCCGATACCCGTATCCGAAACGATTACGGTAAGCATCTGCGCGGGAACCTCGTAGGATACACCGACAGATATGCTTCCTTCATGGGTATACTTGATCGCATTATTGATAAGATTGAGCATGATCTGCCTTATCCTGATCTCATCACCATACAATACCGACGGAATATCCTCGGAAACATGGAGATGATATTCCAGCGCCTTATCCTGCGCCTTTTTCATCGTCATGTTTACCACATCGTTCATGACCGAGGCAAAGCTGTATTCCACCGGGACAAGCTCCATCTTTCCCGATTCTATTTTAGAGAAATCCAAGATATCATTGATAATGGATAACAGCGTCTTTCCCGCGCTTTGTATATCCAGAGCATATTTCCTGACGGGATCGCCCGGGGAAGTCCGCAGGATCATCTCATCCATTCCGATGATCGCATTCATCGGAGTCCTTATTTCATGAGACATATTGGCCAGGAAATCACTCTTGGCCTTATTGGACGCATTCGCGGCATCCTTTTCCAGCTCCAGTACCCTGCGGTCATAAGTGGCCTTTTGCTCCTCCAGCTTCATCTCTTCCATCTGCTTTGCATACTTCCGCTCATTTTTATATCCCAGATAATAGATCACGGAGATCATGGAAAAGATCAGTATACATATGATGATGACGACAATGCGCTGATTTCTTACTTCGGAATACAGCTCACGGTCACTTACGACAATAACCACATACCAGCCATTTGCTATGCTGTTCACATAGACCGTGTTTTCTTCATTATCCCATGCATAAGAAAAGCTTCCGGAGCCAACGGTTTTCACCGCATTCAGGAAGTCCCCTCCACCGGCCGTGTCGGATAGATTGCTTCCTTTTTTCTCTTCATCCTTATGGGCTATGATAAGCCCGTTCTCATCCACAACAAATCCGTATCCCTTTCCCGATATCGTCAGTTCGCTCATCATGGACTGAATCCCGTGAAGCTGGACATCAAGGGCTATCACACTTTGCTTATCCGGAAGCATTCTGCAGGCGGATATGATCATATTCCCTGTCTGCGCATCAATATAAGGGGAAGAAAAAACGACCTGCCCTTTAGCCTCTTTGGCCACGATAAACCATTCCCTGCTCTTGGGATCATAACCCTCCGGCGGCTCCCAGTTGAGGCCGTCTATATATTTGCCCATGATGAAGCCATATATTCCGGTATAATTCTCGTCAAACTGTTCGGCCACATTCTCCGTCTCATCCACCAGGAACTCATGGATCCGGGCTGAGGTCGTGCCGCTGACCAGCATATGATTCACGGAATCACCGGCGACATGAAGCACATTTTCTGCGGTATTCAGATGATTGTTGATCATTGCGGATACCGTCAGTATCCTGTCTTCCAAAACCGCAGTCGAATTGGATACCGCAACCCTGTACATCAAAGCAGATACATAGATGACCATAACCGTCACAAAAATGAATACCACAAAAAGCGGAATGATCATGCCATTCTTTTTTCGCCGGTCTGATTTCGTTATCCTTGCCCCTGCTTCCGTATTCATCCGGTAAAAACCTCCAAAACTCACTCGATCGTAAAGTAATCATCCGGCACATCGATCTGTGTCGTTCCCATGTAATGGCCGGGATTGCCGAAGATATATGTATCCTGGTAAATCAGGACGATATTATCCGCCTTATCCCCGGTCTGGGAATCCGTATAGTTGGATCCATTCCACTGTGCGCCCGGAGAAAACACTCCATACGCCTTTGCCAGATCATCTACGCTTTGTATATCGCTTTCTCCCAAAATGACATTTCTGGCGTGTTCTGCCAGGCCGGCCGATACACTGTATCCGTATGAGTATGACCATGTACCGAACCGTCCTGCCCCGCCGGCCGATACAACTGCATCTTCAACCGTGTGCAATATGTTCTCAAAACCTTCGGACACATCGGTAAGATCCAGGTCAAGCGCCCCCGGATAACCCATGAGCGGCGAGGGAAGATCAGCCTCGATAAAGTATCCGCCATATTCCATCAGGCCTTTGATCAGCGGCTCCGTATGCGCATCATTTGTGCAAAAATACGCGGCCTTCTGCCCATACCGATCAACCCACTCCGAAACATGCTCCGCTATATAAGCCTTTGCTCCCGGAACACCCACCTCGGTTATCGGATCCGGGGCTTCCTCCATGGCAAATTTCATGCCGAACTCACTGCAGGCGGCCTTCATGATCGCAGCCTGCCGGGATACGGATTCATAGGACAAGTGTCTCGGAAAGGAAATATGGACAAACGTATCGCATCCGAGTTCATGTGCAGAATGCACGATAAGGTATCCCCGGCTGATAAAATCATAATTCACCACCAGATCGGCGACCTCTCCGATATCCTCAAAGTCCTCATATGCTTCACCGGCGAAACAAAGGATATCGGGGCGTTTTTCATGGATCTGGCGGAAGGCTTCCGTTGTGCCGTCCACGGCCTGATTAACCACGATCGCCTTCATATCGGGATCGTCAGCAAGCCCCACGATGATCTGTATCGTCGTATCGAGGTCCTCGGTAAAATTGTCCGGGTAGATAGCCAGCGTAACATTATCTGTTCCGTATTTTTCCTGAAAAGCTTCCGCCCCCCGCCGGTCATCCTCCGACTGCGAAAACGACCCCGTCACGATGCCGATATGAAAAGAATCGGTGTCTTTTCCCTCTATGGGTTTGGTTTCCTCCTGCGGTTTGGCACTGTCGATCGCCACAGGATTGTCTTCCTGGTCTTCCGCACGGTCTGCCGCCGCCTGATCCTGGGTTTGTCCGCAGGCGCCTATTGATAGTGCGATCAGAAATGCCGCAAAAATACACATTGCTTTCTTTTTCATAGACATTCTCCTCACTTTTTTTGTCCGTATGATTTCCCGGAATGCTTCATTCCTCCGGCAGCTGCCTTTCTCCCTATGCATGCCATAATAAATCTATTTATTATAGCAAGGAGAAACGAAAAAAGGCCTTGGCGTTGTCTATTTTGTCGTTTCTCATGTCTATTCCGTGAAAAAATGATTCTGTTTGCGTATTTTCCCGTATGAATGTCAGCCGGGTTCAAGAGAAGACCTGTATTTCCTGGCTGCTCCCGTGGGATTCTGATGATTTAGACATCCGGATCCTCCTTTGCATAAACTGCATCCGGATCGATCCAGACAATGAACGGTTTAGATCTAATGCAGAAGGCAAAGAAATGCCTTCAGGCGATTTTTCAATATCCCTTCTTATCCGCCGGATACCGGCCTTACCGGATCAAGGAATTCCGGTAATCACGGATCTCTGAAAGCATCCTGTGGATCCCTTCCCTGTCCTCCGCTTCGATCATGGCCTTAAGCTCCTTGATCTCCCCGATATAACGGTCAGTGACCTTCAGGATATTATCCCGGTTTTCGAGGAAGATCTGCTCCCACATGGTAGGGTCGCTGGATGCGATCCTCGTGGTATCCTTAAAGCCCCCCGCCGCAGAAGTCTTCATGTATTCCTCCGGCGTATCCCAATCCATGATCAGCTTCACCAGCATATATGCCGCCACATGAGGCACATGGCTTATGCCTGCCACGATATAGTCATGCTCGGAAGGCTCCACCGGTACCGGCCTGCATCCCAATGTGGCGACAAGTTCCCTCATGCGCTCCATGTCTTCCTCTGTGGCTCCCATAGACCGGGTCAGATAATAATAGCATCCATTGATGAGCTCTGCCGAGGAGTTGGCATAGCCCACCTTCTCCTTGCCCGCCATAGGATGCCCCCCGATGAAATGTGCCCCCGGCAGAAGCCTTGAGACGGCCCTGTGGATCGGATCCTTCACCGAACCCACGTCCGTAAGGATCGTCCCCTCCCCCGCATAGGGCGCAAGCTCCTTTAGGAGAGCGATATTCACCTCAACCGGAGCACAAAGGAAGATATAATCACAATGAAGGAAATCCGGACCGATCTCTTCCAGGGCAAGATCGATGACCCCTTCCCTTTTGGCTTCCTCCCTGGCCTTCGAAGACCGGTTCATGCCGATGATCTCAGAATCCGGGAAAGTCCTGCGGATCGCCTTTGCGATGGATCCGCCCAATAGCCCCAGTCCGATGATGCCTGTTTTCATATCCATATCCTTTCCGGCATAAAGATCCTATTCCTCCAGGCGCTTCAGGATGATGTCCCGGTAGGTAAAATCCAGGATAGCGGCAAAGGGAATCGCCAGAAGGATCCCTGTCACGCCGAACATCTTGCTTCCTACAATAATGGAGACCAGGATCAGCACAGAGGGCACTCCCAGGGAATCCCCGAAGAGCTTGGGCTTTAAGATATACCCGTCCACGGTCTGGAGGATCAGCGTAAAAATGAGGAAATACAGCGCCTGCCAGGGATTGACCAGCACCAGGATGAATCCTCCGATCAGGGCTCCCGCTATGGGTCCAAAGGTAGGTGCCAGGTTGGTGATGCCTACCACTACAGAGATCAGGACAGCATAGGGCATGCCCATCACCGCCATGAAGATGCAGTTGACCAGCCCCACGATGATCCCCTCCAGAATGTCAAAGGCGATATACCGGATCAGGATCGCATGGCAGTGCCTTAAGTATACGGACATGGATTGAAACCGGTGTTCCTTCAGAAGAGCCCGGAAGAACCGGCGGATGGCATCCATGATGCGCCTCTTGTCCGTCAGCAGATAAAAAGCCAGCACAAAGCTGATCAGGGCATTGATCAGATTGGCGCCGATGCTGTAAGAGGTATTGATGATCTGGCCGGCATTATCCTTCACATAATCCGCGATACCCTGGATCACCCGGTCTGCGGAGATCAGCATCAAGGGGGTGCTCACCTGGAAGGGAAGCCAGCTTAAGCTTTCCGTGAGGGACTGCACCATCCGGTCAAAGGATTTGGCATAGGAATCCAGATGGCCCACCAGATAAGCGATGCTGGAGCCCAGCTGCGGAAACAGGGTAAAGCCCAAAAGCACCATGAGCAGGATCAGGATCACCAGGGTGCAGACCACGGAGAGGCCCCGGATCCAGCCCGGATGCTTCAGCTTCTTGAATACCCGGTTTTCAAAGACCTTCACGAAGGGATCCAGTATATATGCGATCACCCAGGCCCAGAAAACCGGGGATACAAAGTCCCATACATTGGAAAGGCCCTTAAGGATGATGGAAAAGTGGGATACATAGAAGTAAAACAGGGCAATAAGACACCCTGTGATGGTATTCTGTACCCACCGCTTCTGTAGGAATTCTTTGGTTATCTTCCAATGAAACATTTCAGTAAAGCCCCTTACTGCAGACTTCCGGCATAAAGACCACGATCAAAAGCCGGCTCATTGATCCCTCCCCTGCAAAGCCCGGCCGGACTTTCTTTGCCGGTTCAAAGACCGCGGGATCAATTCGGCTTATCATACTCCTGATAGGTCTCATATACCACGATCCGGCACCAGTCCGATTCCGGCATGCCGATGAAGATCCCGCCGTAGATGATGCCGTTTTCCTGCTTGCTGACCCTCACCAGCTCCACAAAGGCATGGATCACATCGCCGGTCCAGATCCGGATCTCCGTCTGATATACTGCGCCATTTTCCAGCTCCTGGTTGCAGAGGAAGCCGATCCCTGTCCGGGACACATCCAGTACCTCCACGTCGATGCTTTCCGCATTCGGCTGGTCTAAACGGCTCATCTTGATCTTGATCGCCAGGTCATATCTGGCATCTCTCCTTCGTTCCACAATTGCCATGGGTTTATTCCTCCTCTGTCAGTGTGTGCTTCCGTCTGTGTCCTTCTTTTTGCCCATAAAAGCGCTCATGACATTTACAGACCTGGCCTGCTCAAGGATCGTCTGCTTCTCTCTCTTCATGTAATCCAGGAGCTGCTCGATCTCATCCTCACGGAAGCCCTCATTCTTCACGACACCATAATCCGGCAGGGTACATTCCGCCTGCCTCTCCCCATCGTGAAACATCACATAGATTTTCTGCTTCCCATCCTTTGTCACCGCGGATGAAACCGACATTTCCATAAGCCACCTTAAATCCACCGAAAGAAGCCAGCGCTCTCCAATCCAGTGTATCGTCTGCCACGATTTACGTCAAGTCTGTAAGACAGGGAGACAGTTCTTTTGTCTGCTGTGGCAAAGCTGCGTCGCCTGCGGGATTTGCATTGTGGTTAGTCTGCGCCGCACTCTTTTATCCCTTTGAACAGCGCACCCCGGCCGGATCTCTTTGCGTCCTCATGTCCGGGTCTTGATGTTCATCTCCGGTTCAGTGTTCTCCTGTCCAGCGGTTGAAGCGTACTCTCTCGGAGAAGGGCTTTTTTTTCGGCGCGATGATTTCATCTGCCGCCTTTCCTACCGGAAGGATGCATACGACATCATATTCTTCAGGCACATTCAGTACAGCCGCGATCTTATCACAGATCCTGTCATCATCCGTGATATGGCCTTCATACCAGCAGCTCTGGTATCCGAGCTCGACGATGGCAAGGAGCATATTCTCGATCGCCGCAGAATAATCCTGAACGGCGAAGCATCTATCCCGATATGCGTTGATCCTTCTTGTCAGGACAATGATCATGGCGGGAGCCGTCCCCGCGACCGGAGGATCTATCTGCGCCTTTATCCGGGCAAGAACCTCCGGATCATTAACAACGATCAGGTCCGTGGTCTGTTTATTGCATCCCGAAGGAGCATCTGTCCCTGCTCTTGCGATCGTGATCAGGTCTTCCTCCGGCACAGGTTCCTGCAGATAAGCCCCGCGATAGCTGCGGCGTGCCTTGATCGTATTCACTGCGCTCTTTAACGACATCACGTAGATCTGACAGGGATTTGCTTCATCCCAATAATCCGGTAATACCTCAAGCTCCTTGAAGCCGAGGCTCTTATAGAATGCATTGGTTATGTCATAGTCCGCATATACGCCTGAGCGGACCGTCTTGACCTGGATGAATTCATATCCATTCCGGGCAGCATAATCCCTGGCGGCCGCAAAAAGCCTCCTGCCTATCCCCTTCCTGTGGCATTCCCTGCGGACTCCCATTACGGCAAGTTCCACCGTCTCTTTTCCGGTCTCTTTCAGGCAAAGAAAGCCTTCATGGGTACCTTCATCGGCCGAAGCCCAGAAAGGCTGTCCTGCCGAATCGGCAATATACTGTTCCCTGCTCTCCTCCACTTCAAACCAATCGGTCAGGGCTTCAAGGATCTCTCTGGCAATCCTTCTTCTTTCATCAGCGTCTTCAACAAACCGGATCATGCTTTCTCCTTTTCTGTGGAATCCGGATAATCCCAGAATCCTCCCTTATGGAAATTCTCATTGCCCAAAGGCCTTGCCGAGAGCTTGAATATCACGCAGCCATCCGGGCATACGACCGTCTTTGAATACCTGCCGTCACCCCCAAGGTTCTCCAGATCCCCGCCGCTCCTTATTGCCTCCATCAATGGATAAAGCATCATCATGGTCTTCGAGCAGATCCCATAGCCTTCTTGGTTGACCGGACAGCCATAGGTACAGGTATACTTATCGCCTATCTCTTCTCCGTTGCGGCAATAGCGTTCCGTTTTATCGCCATGCAGAAAACCGCTTACTTCAACAGTGAATTCATACTCTTCATCATACCATTTTTTCAAATTAACCACCTTCCTTATCGGCATAGCCGATCAAAGTACCGTCCGCCCTTTGTTCCTTCATTTCCACTTACCGCCTACCAGGGCACCCTGGTAGCCGGCCTTCTTTTCGGTGATCTTAAAGGTCAGAGTTTTTGTCCCGGCAAGGGAGTTGATGCCGCAAAGCTTCACCTTCGCCGTGCCCTTCTTTGTATTATTTGAATAATCTGCCACCTCGAAATCCGTGCCATAAACAAGTGCCTTGCCGCCGCTCTGAAGGATGCCGCTTAAGTCGTTGGCGCTTAAGGCCACGGGATTTCCGGTATAGGGCTGGGCTTTGATGTTCTTAAGCCTCTTCGCCTTGGCCAGATTCGAGGAGGCCGTGGCAAAGTACCGGAAGGTCACGAATACCGTATCCTTATAGCTCCCGGCTCCGGTAACCTTTACCGTGACGCTTCCCGCATCCTCGCCTCCCTTTTCCTCCCCGGCAGGATCCACGGTAAAGTCCCTGCCTTCCTTCAGCTTCTTTCCGTCCAGATCCACAGCAGTGATGGAAGGCTTCTTTAGCTTCGTTTTCGCAGTGAACTGGTCCGCCGCGGTGATATTGGCGGATAGGGCGGATAGGCTTTGCTGCTCGATGGCAAAGTACAGCTTCACCGAGCCCTTGTAATTTCCCTTTCCCTTAACGGTGACGCATGCGCTTTCTGCTCCGCTGGTGGCCGCTTTGTTCTTCTGATAGGAAAGGGTGTAATCCCTGCCCGGCCTGAGCTTCGCATCCCCGTCCATCACCGTGACGGACGGCTTCGCGCCGCCCTTCGCGAAGGGCACTTTCTTTAAATAGTCGTAGGTGAAGCCGGAATCCTGGCCGGCCTCCTTCAGTTCCCTCTTTCCGCTGATCTTAAAGGTGGCGGTCTTCGTCCCCACATAGCCTCCGGCGTTGCCGCTCACCGCTTCGAAGATGACCCTGGCCGTTCCCGGGAGCAGGTTGTCATAGCAGGTCATCTGATAGGCATCTGCGGGAAGCTCCGTTCCCCCAAGGGTAAGAGCCGCCACGGGAATGATCTTCTTCCCGGTATAGGCATAGGACTTTTGGCCGAATTCCACCTTTGCCTTTGAAAGGAGCTTGTTTTTATCGGCCTCGACGGTTATGCGTGCCGTGGCTTCTCCTTTGAAATTTTCGCTCTTTGCTTTGACCGTCGCAACGTATGTCCCGGCCTCTTTTACGGACTTATCATAGTCCACATTGAAATCCCTGGCGGCCGCGGCTTTCCCGGTGGCAGCCCAGGTCAGCACGGGCACCGGCTTCTGAGCCTTCCCCGTGTATGCGGCACCCGCATCGTGGGCCAGGATATCCCTTCCGAGAACAGCAGGATCGATCTGGAAGGATACCGTCTGTTCCTTATTTCCCTTGTAATTGCCCTTGAACCTGACCGTTACGTCGGCAGTTCCCACATCCTTATTCTTCCTGAAGCTTAAGCTGTAATCCGTGCCTTTTGCCAGGCAGGTCAGGCCATCGTAAACATGAAGCTCCGGCTCGATCTTAGCGCCTGTGTAGGTATAGGAGGCATTAAGCCCGCCGATCCAGAGCTTCGTCTCCGCCGTCTCCTTGCCGCTTTCCGGATCCGTGGTGATCTTTGAGACCTCCTCGCCGGCGATCTTTACGGTCTCCTCCACCACATTTCCCTTATCATCCTTCTTTTCCTCGATCTTCGGGGCGTCGTTGCCGCTTAAATCCTCCAAATCCTCCTTCAGTTCCTCCAGGTCCCGGCCTTTTTCATCCGGCAGGCATGGGATGTCCTCCCGATCCATGGTGGCCTTCTCACACCAGATACAGGTATAGGTGGTGATGCCCATCTGCAGGAAGTTGGGCTCCTGTTTCACCTTCCTGTGCGCTTTATCATTAAAGTCAAAATGATGGTTGTCCGGAACTTTGGGCGTGGAATCCCCTTTTTCTACCAAAGCGCCGCAGTCCAGACAGTATCTGTCTCCGGTATAGCCGTTTTCCGAGCAGGTTCCCTCCCTTTTATTCCGGATTTCCGTGCGCTCGTGGATGCATGGGGGTACCGGAAGAACTAACTTTAATTCATTGTTTTCTATGTCTAACGCCAAATGATAAGCCGGATCATCGCTGAAAAAATACTCCAATGCACTTTCAGAAATGGTATGCCCATCTCCCACGGCCACTTTGCAAGGGACAGCAGTGCTCGTGATCCCGACCTTTCGGGTTCCACTAAGGTCTCCGTTAATCCTTAAATATGCATCACTATTGTTAAGACATACATTGTTGGGTGTATTGCTGTCTGTAAGGGTATTGCCGGAGATCTCTGCTGTCCCGCTTAAGGTAAAGTCGGCATCAGCCTCAACATACACTCCGCCGCCAAGACTCGACTCATTTCCGGAAATGCTGCCGGCTGTCATATCGAAGCTGCCGTATATAACGGACACTCCGCCGCCGGCCGCTCCTGCTCCCATTCCACGAGCCGTGTTTTCGTAAATGCCGCCGCCATTCATGGATAAGCTGCCGCCGTCAACGCACACTCCGCCGCCGTTGCCACCTTTTGCAGTATTTCCCCTGATCACCGCATTGCCGCTCATGGTGAAGCTGCCATCGCAAATGCTAACTCCGCCACCGTCGCCGTCATCGCCTGTTTGGTTCCCGTAAATGATGCCGCCTGTCATAGTGAAGCTTCCGTTGTCGCCGCAAACGCCCACGCCTCCGCCGTTGCCGTCCTTACCATTAAATTTAACCACTTTGTTATAGGAAATGCTGCCACCTGTCATCTCGAACCTTCCGCTGTCAACGTACACGCCTCCGCCTTCGCCTTGCCTGCATGCACCCTCTATATGATTCGAGTAAATATTGCCGCCTGTCATCCTGAAGCTGCCGTCCCAGCCAACATATACTCCTAAGCCTACTCCTCCTATTCCATCAGCCCTGTTCTCGTATATGCTGCCGCCTGTCATCTCGAAGCTGCTGTAATTGCCGACAAACACTCCACCGCCGTGTTTGCTTTCGTAGATGTATTCGGCGCCTGTGAGTATATTTCCGTAAATATTGCCGCCTGTCATGGTGAAGCTGCCACCTATCGGGTTGCCGCTATCGATGTAGCAGTTGTAAACGTACACTCCGCCCCCGGCTGCTCCTGCTCCCATTCCATGAACCGTGTTTTCGTATATGCTGCCGCCTGTCATCTCGAATCTGCCGTCCCGGCCAACATATACTCCACCGCCGCCACAGTATTCATCACCGTCTCTGACTATATTTCCGTATATGCTGCCGCCTGTCATCTCGAATCTGCTTTTATCGACAGCATACACGCCTCCGCCGTTTTGGACGGCGTTATTTCCGGAAATGCTTCCGCCGTTCATCTCGAAAGATGTATTGTAATCTACGAACACGCCTCCGCCAGAGGTACTTGCTGTATTTCCGTTAATGTTTCCGTTATTTATGGTAAAAAAGCTTTCATAAGCATACACGCCTCCGCCAGAGGTACTTGCTGTATTTCCGTTAATGCTTCCGCCGTTCATGGTAAAACTGCCGTCATAAACATACACGCCTCCGCCAGCTGCCGCCGTGTTCCCGGAAATGCTTCCGCCGTTCATGATGAATTCGCCACTCGTTTTTACATGCACACCTCCGCCTGCATTCCCGGAAGCGTTACTCACCGTGTTCCCGGAAATGCTTCCGCCGTTCATGATGAATTCGCCATGTTCTGCTACATACACTCCTCCGCCTCCACACCCAGAAGGGATATACGCCTCGTTACCGGAAATGCTTCCGCCTTCCAAGGTGAAGGAACTATCGCCGCAAACGAACACTCCCCTTCCTTTGTATGATTCGCCATGGGTTAACCCTCCGGATTGTTCATTATTGCTGTCCATGATCGTCAGGCGGGATCCATCTTGAACTTGAATCACATCGTCATTTCCGGACATTGTTATGGTGTGACCGTAAAGATCAAGGATGATATCCGTACTGACAGCCCATGTCTGACTGATCTCCACATCCTTTCCCAATATATAGCTGCCTGCCTTAGAGGGAAGCATGTTGTCACTGATCAGAGTTGCTTCTCCGGGAACACCTGGATCCCCTGCAGCAGTCTCTTCAGGAACCAGAGCTTCCTCCGCGGCATTCTCTGACCCGGCAGCACTGTCATGAACCGCCTCCGCCCCATAGGCCAATCCCGGCACGGAATTTACCGTAAGACCCGTGATCAATGCCGCCATAAGTATTCCCTTCAGCCTCTCTTTTACCCTTTTCATTGTTTTTTTCCCTTCTGTTGTCCCATTTATTTCTTTTATCTTTCTTCGGTTTACAACCTTCCCAACCGTCTATGCCGCGCTCCTTTGAAATGAAATTAACGCCGGTCTTAATGCTGGATTCAGGTCCCATTACAGCCATTAAGATGAATAACAAATAGCGTCGGATTCTTCAAGCCACCGGTTCGATCAGGAGCCTGTGGGGAATGTGGTCAGTCTGCCGCTTCGCCGCGGAGGATGGTAAGTCCATGGGTAAGGGAAGGCAGCAGGAAGGAGAGACACTCCTTTACCGCCTTCGGACTTCCCGGCAGGTTGACGATGAGGGTCCGGCCACGGATGACGCTTACCCCCCGGCTGAGCATTGCCCTGGGTGTGATGGTCATGCTGTAGGAGCGTATTGCTTCCGCGATCCCGGGGGCATTCCGTTCTGCCACCCGCATGGAAGCCTCCGGCATCCGGTCTCTTGGAGAAAAACCGGTACCGCCGGTGGTAAAGACCACATCCGGATGGTTCCCGTCGCAAAGCCGGATCAGCTCCTTTGCCGCCTCGTCCTCCTCATCCGGGATAAGCACATACTCCGATACCACATATCCCTCCTTCTGCAGGAGATCCATGATGGCCGGGCCGCTGATATCCTCCCGGATCCCCTGATATGCCCTGTCGCTTGAAGTCAGCACACAGGCCGAAAAGGGCCATATGACCTCATCCCCCTTCCGCACCTCTCCGCCCTGAAGCACCCTGGCAAAGACGCCCTCCCTGGGCATGATGCACTCTCCGGTAAGCTTCGAGATCTCACAGCCCTCGTGGCAGGTCTTCCCGATCTGGGTAAGCTCAAGCAGCACCTCTCCGATCCGGAAATAGGTCCCGATGGGAAGGGCGGACAGGTCGAAGCCGGACACCAGCAGGTTTTCTCCAAAGGCTCCGGGGCGGATCTCCACCTTTCCCCCCGTCCTTTTCTTGAATTCCTCCACCTTTTCGTAAGAAAGCAGGCTCACCTGGCGGATGCTTCCTGCATGGGCATCCCCCTTAAGGCCGAAATCCTTCAGAATCCTGCACTCCCCCACATCCTGCTTCACCGTTCCCTTTTTTTCACTGATACAGACTGCCTCGATCCTTCCCGTCATCTGCCCTTATCCTCCGATCTGAACCATTCTTCTTTTGTCTGTGTCCAAAGCCCCGCTTCCGAAGCTGTGCCCCAGGGGCTTTTTTTTGACCGCCTCCATGATCATTTCCCGAAGCTCCCCGTCGGATGCGCCTCCCCTGACTGGGCTCCGCAGGTCTATGCCCTCCTCCTTTTCCAGACAGAGCTTCAGATAGCCCTCAGCGGTAAGACGGAGGCGGCCGCAATCCTTGCAGAAGGGATGGGACATGGGACTGATCAAGCCGATCCTTCCGGCGAGACCAGGATACCTGTAATATTCGGCAGGCCCGGCTTTTTCATACCCCGTCAGCGGCTCTGCCCTTCCATATGCCTCCTCAAGCCTCCGTTTTATCTCTTCCGAAGGGATCCCCTCGTACTTCGAAGCACATCCTATGGGCATGAGCTCGATGAACCGGACGTCTGTCCTTCCGTGCTTTGACAGGCGTGCGATGTCGATCAGCTCTCCTTCATTGATCCCCCGGATCGGCACACAGTTGAGCTTCACGTAAAGCCCCTCTTCCTCGGCCTCCCGGATCCCCTGAAGCACATCACAAAGCAGATCCTTCCCGGTAAGCCGTTGGAAAACCTCCTCCCTCAAGCTGTCGATACTGATATTGATCCGGGAAAGACCCGCCTCCTTCAGCTCCCCCACCCTGCCGCAAAGCAGGCTGCCGTTGGTCGTCAGGGCGATCGTTTCAAGCCCAGGAAGCCCGGAAAGCATCCGGATGAGCCATACCAGGTTTTTCCGTATAAGCGGTTCCCCTCCGGTCAGGCGGATCTTTTTTATCCCCAGAGAGACGAAGATCCGGGAAAGGCGGAATACTTCCTCAAGGGTCAGGATCTCCCTGTGGGAAAGCAGTGGCACGCCGGCGGGGGGCATGCAATAGCCGCACCTCAGATTGCACTTGTCTGTCAGGGAGATCCTGAGATAGTCAAGCTCCCTGCCGTATCCGTCCTTCATCCCTCATTCCCTCTTATATTGGGCGTTCCCCCAGAAATTCAAGCATAGAAGCATGGCAAAGGAGATGAGCAGGATCAGGATGACCCACTGATATGCCTGCTCTCTGTTTCCGCTCTGCATGGCTGTATAGACCGCGATGGACATGGTCCTGGTCTTTCCCGGCAGATTTCCCGCGATCATGATGGTAGCCCCGAATTCCCCCAGTGCCCTCGCAAAGGCCAGCACGGTGCCGGCTGCGATCCCAGGCCAGGCTAAGGGCAGCCATACCTCAAAAAAGATCCCGGCCCTGCCGAATCCCATAGTCTTTGCGGCATCGATGAGCTCCGGGTCCACCTGCTCAAAGGCTCCTCTGGCCGTCCGGTACATCACAGGGAAGGATACCGCCGCCGCCGCGATCACCGCTCCCTGCCAGGTAAAGATCACGGATATCCCAAGCCGCTCCAAAAATAAGCCAAGGGCTGAATTCTTCCCGAAAAGGATCAGGAGAAAAAAGCCGATGACTGTAGGGGGCAGCACCAGAGGCAGGGAAAACAGGGCATCCGCCAGGAATTTTCCCCGCTTCATCCCTGCCACAAGCTTCGCCGCGATGATCCCGAAAAAAAACGTAAACATGGTGGCGGTAAAGGCTACCTTTATTGAGATCCATAAGGGTGAAGCCGCCATATCTATTCTACCCTGGAAAACCCATAGGCTTCAAACTTTTCCATGGCTTCCTCCGACCCCAGATACTCCAGGAATTTCCCTGCTTCCTTGGAAGCCCTGCTGTCTTTCACCACTCCTGCCGGGTAAACCACCTTTTTGCAGGAGCCCTCCGGTGCCTCCGCCACGATCTCCACCTTCTCGGTGGTATAAGCATCCGTGGCATAGACCACCCCGCAGTCCACAGCGCCTTCCTCCACCCAGTTAAGCACCGTCCGGACATCCTGCCCGTAATTTGCTTTTTTCTTCACCGCATCCAGGATCCCCAAAGAATCAAAAACCTCCTCGGCATACTGGCCGGCCGGGACGCTTTCCGGCTCTCCTAATCCGATCATCCCTACCTTTTCCGCCGCCGCATCCTCAAAGGACGTGATCCCGGCATCGCTCCCCGCCGGCACTATCATCACGATCTTGTTTTCAAGCAGGCCCGTAATGCTTTCCTCTTCCATCCGCCCTTCTTCCTTAAGGGCATCCATCTGCTTCGTGGATGCAGAAAAGAAAAGATCCGCCGGTGCGCCCTCCTCGATCTGGGTCTGGAGAGCCCCGGAGGCACCAAAAGAAAAGACCAGATCCACGCCGGGATGCTCCTTTTCATACATTGCCTCAAGCTCCCCGCACACATCCGTAAGGGAGGCCGCCGCAAGCACCGTAAGCTCTGTCTTTTCTGCCTTCCCTGCCGGAAGATTGAGCTTCTCGGGAAGCTTCGCGCAGCCACAAAGCACTCCAGCCGCAGCGATTACCGCCAGCATGATCATTCCATTTTTATTCCTCATTAATCTACTCATTTTCATATCCTTTCTTTTATACCCTCCCGTCGGGCCGCTTTCCTTCACGCAGTATGCTTGCCCAAGGCAGGTTTTCTTCACGCAGTATGCTTGCCCGTGGAAGGTTTGCTTCACGCAGTATGCTTGCCCAAGGCAGGTTTTCTTCACATCGTATCCTTGTCCTCATATTCTCTGCGGACATAATGGCCGGACTTTCCTCCTGTCTTTTCCAAGAGGCAGATCCCGGTGATCTCCATGGCCTTGTCTATGGCCTTGCACATATCATAAATCGTAAGCAGCGCCACGCTCACTCCGGTCAGGGCTTCCATTTCTGCTCCTGTCCTGCCGGTAAGCTTCACCCCGCAGAATGCCGTTATGCTTCCTTCTTCCATGGATGGCTTAAGGTCGATCTGTACCTGTCCGATGGGCAGGGTATGGCATAGGGGGATGAGGTCCGGGGTCCTTTTTACGGCCATGATCCCTGCGATCCTTGCCGCTGAGAGCACATCCCCCTTCGGGACATTGCCCTTTAGCAAGGCCGAGACCGCCTCCCGGCTCATGCGGATCTCTCCCCTGGCCCTGGCCTCCCTTACCGTCTCTTCCTTCCCGGATACATCCACCATGACAGCCCTTCCCTTTTCATCGATATGGCTCAATCCGCTCATCCTTCACCTCCCAAATCCGCAATTGGGGAAGCGGCATTCCCTGCAGGAAAGGCAGAGCCCCCCCTCCCCGTACATGGCCAGGTCCTTATCCTCAAGGATCTCCCCTGCAAGGATCCTCGGCAGGATGAGATCGAAGATGGTGCGCTTTGCATACATGACGCAGCCCGGGAGGCCCAATATCGGCACCGTATGCTCCTCCAGCTCAAGATAAGCCAGCATAAACATGGCTCCGGGAAGCACCGGCGCTCCATAGGATATGATCCGTGCTCCGGTATCCCGAATGGCTCCGGGAGTCCGGTCATCCGGATCTACGCTCATGCCCCCGGTCACCAGCACCAATCCGGCGCCCTGTCCGATAAACTCCATCACGGCCCTGGCGATGGCTTCCCTGTCATCCGTAAGGATCGCCTGCCCCAAAACCGGAATCTCATATTCCGAAAGCTTTTCCCTGAGCACCGGGCCGAAACGGTCGGGTATCCTTCCCTTCGCCACCTCGCTTCCCGTGGTCACGATGCCGGCGCTTTTATGCTGAAACGGCAGCAGGGAAAGGACCGGCTTTTCTCCGGCCTCCTCCCTGGCTCTTTCCATCTTTTCCTTTTGGATCACCAAAGGGATGATCCTCGTGCCTGCAAGCCGGTCTCCTGCCTTCACCGGTGTATTTCCATGGATGGTGGCGATCATCATTTCCCCCAGGGAATTGATGCGCATGAGCCTTTGCGAGTCTACCTTCAAAAGCCCGGGCTGCATCGCCTTGATGTCGATCCTGCCCTCTGACGGCTCCGTGGCGGCAAACCCTTTCTCCCGGGTTCCGATCCACAGTCCGGAAGCCGTGTCTTTTTTTGAGGGACCCATGCAGATATCCCGGAGGATCCCGGCGGCTTCGTTTTCATGCAAAAGCCCTGCCGCATCGTCCGCAAGCTCCCAGACATAGAGATGCTCCTTCCCCACGGATAAGAGCACGGGGATATCCTCCTCCGTGACAATATGCCCCTTCTTAAATACCGGCCCTTTCTCCTTCCCCGGGATGATCCGGGTGATATCATGGCATAGGGCCTGGCCCACGGCCTCCTGTGTTTTCACCAGCTTCATTTAATGCTCCATAACCTTTCTATTCTTCCTTAAAAAGCTCCCGCACCGCAGGATATCCCCGGGACAGATGCGCTGCCTTCCTTAAAAGCTCCCGCCCTACAGGATATTCCCGGATTTTGCGGCCCATCCTCATAACAAAGGATTTTCGGTTATATATGGAAATAAGACCGGATGCATAGAAAAATCCCCCGCACATCCTCCGGTGCATAGACCGGGCAGGAAGCATGATCGGGAGATAAAAAATCGGATGCGATACAGATCAGCGTATTGCTGTCACAGACACTTTCTTCAAAAATACCCTTCCGGATGATCTCTACTTTCGGGTAAGGGGAATGCTTCATCCCTTCCAGGATCACCACATCAGGCGGAGCCTTTGACCTTGAAAGCTCCCCAAGAATCTCCTCTGCAGAAAGCCGCCTCCGGGAATGAAGCAAAAAACCTTCCTCCGAAAAGCAGGCCGCAGGATCCGCTCCCGCCCGAAACAGCCTGTCCGTATCGCTGCCCGGATGATCCCTTAGGGTTCCGTGCCCGTCATGCTTCAGCACCGCAGCCGAAAATCCCTCCCGGATAAATTCATTGATGAGCTTTTCGATCAGCCAGGTCTTGCCGCTGTCCGAATATCCGCTGACGCAGAATACGAAAGGCTTCCTGGCCTCCATAAAGTCTTCCTTGGTATTGAGGTTTCGCAAGATACGGGGATCGAAGCAGGAAAGCTCCAGGGACACATATTTCGTCCGGACCCGCAAAAGCACCTCCATGAGCCGGTATTTTCCTTCCCGGACCAGCTCCTCCAAAACCGGCAGGATCCGCCTGTGGTAAATGGCGCAGAGGGGATGCACCCTCTTCTCATCCCGGATCACATAGCAGTCATAGTCCGAGGAAATGAATTCTTCAAGATAGGAAACCAGCTCCTTGGTCACAAAAGGCATGTCCGCCGCACAGACAAAGACATAATCATCCGAAGCCTCTGCAAGGATCCGCCGGATCCCCTCTATGGGGCCGATGTCCCGGTTCTCATCCAGGATCACACGGAAGCCAAGGTCTTCATAAAGGCCCTTTTTCCCGGAGGAGATCAAAACCTCCCCTGCGCCGGAAAGCTCCCTGCAAAGACGTTCCAGGATGGTTTCCTTCCCGAGGATGAGCCCCGCCTTGTCCTCTCCCATCCGGCGGCTTCTTCCTCCCGCAAGGATCCCGACCGTCACCGGCGGAAATGCAGTTTTCGGCGAAAGCAGCTCCTTCATAAAAATCCTCTCAGCATCCGGACCCGGACCGTCTCTCCGGGAGAAACTGCCCGTCCGGGCTCCAGATCGATATATCCGTTGCATAATGCGGTATTGCCAAAAACAGAGGCCTTATGCACCGGCGCCGGCAGATAAGCCTTCCCATCTTCGATCCTGGCCCGGATGAGCCGGCGGAGAGTCTCCTTTTTCAGATAAGGATCCTGAAGGACGGCCTCTCCCTCCACCGGGAGAAAATCCTCCGAGCCGGTATATTTCGAAGCAAGATAAGGAAAATAATAATCAAAGTTGGCCAGGGCCGCAAAAGGATTGCCGGACAGGCAGAGAATGATCCTTCCCCGGTAAAAGCATCCCGCTGTAGGCGTGCCGGGCTTCACATCCGCCCCGGAAAAAAGGATCTGTGCCCCGAGTCCGGACAAGGCCTTTAAGAGCAGGTCTTTTTTGCCAGGCCCCAGGCCTCCCGTGGTAAGGATCAGGTCTGCTTCCCCGGAAAGCTCCCGGATCATGCGGATGATCTCTTCCTCCGAATCCGGGCAGAGCTCCTCCCTTACCACCTCAAAGCCCATGCTTTCCACGCTGAAGCAGAGCATGGCGGAAATACTGCCGTAGATCCTGCCCGGCTCCATGGACTCATGGGGATGGAGAAGCTCTGATCCGGTTGACATAATGCCAGCCCGCAGAGGGCGCCGCACCGATACCCTTCCGATGCCCAGAGAAGCCAGGAGTCCAGCCTCTGCCCGTCCGATCCGTTTTCCCTTTTGGATCGCAAGCTGCCCTTCTTGAATCTCCTCCCCCAAAGGACAGTAGTTCTGAAAGGGCTCCACGGCTTGATATACGGACACGGCCTCTTCCCCGAAATCGGTATCCTCCTGCATGACGACCGCATCAAAGCCCTCCGGGATAAAGGCTCCCGTCATGACCCTCACCGCGCTCTTCTCTTCATAAGGGATCTCAGCATAATCCCCGGCATGAAGCTCCCCCAGCACCTTAAGCCTTGCCGGCTTTTCCCTGGATGCCCCCAGCGTGTCCCGGGCTTTTACTCCATAGCCGTCCATGGCAGACCGGGGAAAGCCCGGCACCGGAAAGGGCGCCCGGATCTCCTCAGCGAGGATCCTCCCAAAGGCCTCCCGGAGGGGCAGCACCGATGTATTCAGGATCGGCAGGGTATGCTTCAGAAGCCGATCCCTGCATTCCTCCAGGGTCATATCTTCTCTTTTTCCAGGCGCACCGCACAGACCTTATATTCCGGGATCCGGGCAAAATCGTCCAGCGCCGCATTGGTCAGGCAGTTCACCGGAGAATCCGGGAAATGGAAGGGCATCCAGCTCTCCCCTTCGGATACCTTCCGGCCTACCCTGGCCGTCGCGGTGATCTCGCCTCTCCTGCTCTTTACGACGATGCGTTCCCCGTTCTTGATGGAAAGCCTAGACGCATCCTTTTCATTCACCTCGATGAAGCCCTCTCCCGCGATATCGATCAGTCCCTCGGACCTGCCTGTCATGGCGGCGGCATTGTAATGATAGAGGATCCTTCCTGTCATGAGGATGATCGGATATTCCTCATCCGGAAGCTCCTGCGAGGGCTTGTAGGCCGCGGGATAGAATAACCCCTTCCCCCGCACGGGATGGCCCACATGCATGATGGGCGTGCCGGGATGCCCCTTCTCCGGGCAGGGCCACTGCAGGCTCTCTCCGGCATCCAGCCTGGCATGGCTGATGCCATGGAAACTTGGCGTCACCTCTGCGATCTCGTCCATGATCTCCGAAGCGGTCATATGCTTCTGGGGATAGCCCATGGCATTCATGAGGTCCGTCAGGATCTCGGTATCCAGCCTCATGTCCCCCGGAATGGATACGGCCTTGCGGATCCTCTGCACCCTGCGCTCCGTATTGGTGAACGTGCCCTCCTTTTCGGCAAAGCTCACCGCAGGCAGGATCACATCCGCATACTCAGCGCTCCTTGTCATGAAGAGATCCTGAAGCACAAAGAATTCCAGGCTTTCTAAGGCTTTGATGATATGGTGCGTATCCGGATCAGATACCACCGGATCCTCCCCTTGGATGAAAAGCCCCTTGATCTTTCCTTCTATGGCCGCCGGGAATACCTCCGTTGCCTTTAAGCCCGGCTTCGGACTCAGGGAAACGCCCCAGGCCTTTTCGAACTTTTCACGTACCGCATCATTGTCCACCTTCTGATAGCCGGGATAATCCGTGGGCTGAGCGCCCATGTCGCAGGCTCCCTGTACATTATTCTGTCCACGCAGGGGATTGACCCCGCAGCCGCTCTTGCCAACCTTTCCCGTAAGCAGCGCCATATTGGACATGCTCATGACGCCCTCCGTACCGGTGGAATGCTCGGTAACCCCCAGACAGTAGATGATCGGCGCCTTCCCGGCCGTGGCATACATCCTGGCCGCCTCCCGGAGCATGTCCGGATCGATATGGCAGATCTCCCCCACCTTCTCCGGCGTATAATCCTTTACCAGCGCCTTAAGCTCCTCGTAGCCTTCCGTATTCTCACGGATAAAGGCTTCATCTTGAAGCCCTTCTTCGATGATCACGTGCATCATGCCATTGGCGAAGGCCACATTGGTGCCGGGCCTCAGCTTCAGGTGGATGTCCGCATGCTTTGTGAGCCCTATATCCCTGGGATCTGCCACGATCAGCCTGGTTCCCCTCTTCACCGCCTGGCGGATCTGCATGCCCACCACCGGATGGGCTTCCTCCGGATTGGAGCCGACCAGCAGGATCACATTCACATCATGGGTAATGTCATAGATGGGGTTGGTCATGGCGCCGGAGCCCAGGGTCTTTGCAAGGCCCGCTACGGTAGCGGAGTGGCAGACCCTCGCACAGTTATCGGTATTATTGGTTCCAAAGCAGGTCCGGACCATCTTCTGGACCATATAAATGTCTTCATTGGCACTTCTGGAGCAGGCAAATCCGGCCAGGGAGTCCGGCCCGTATTTTTCCTTTAATTCCAGGAAGCGCTTTGCGACATAAGAGATCGCCTCTTCCCAGGTAACCTCCTCAAAATCCCCGGTCTTCTTATTCTTGATCAAAGGCTTCGTCAGCCTGTCCCTCGACTGGACGAAATCAAAGCTCCCGGACCGTCCCTTGACACAGAGCAGCCCATGATTGGAGGGACCGTCCGCGGCCTCCACATTCACGATCTTATTATTCTTGACCACCAGGTAGAACTGGCATCCGGTGGCACAGTGGGGACAGGTGGTCAGCACCTTCTTCACATCCCATTCCCGGTAATGATCTCTTCTCTTGAGGGTCAGCGCCCCTGTCGGACAGGCCTCGGCACAATTGCCGCAGGATTCGCAGCCACTTTCCTTCCAGTTCTTCCCGAAGGGTGCCTCCACGATATGATGCGTGCCGGACTTCCCGCTTTTCAGGGTCTTATTCACCGCGGCACGGTTACAGGCACTGATGCAGCGCTGGCAGTGGATACATTTACTGGGATCGTAGGATATGTAAGGATTCTGATCCAGTACCGGAAGCTTCTTTTCGATGGGAGCCCGTATGCCGAAATAATCCGAATGCTTCACATCATATTCGTTGCAGAGCTCCTGCAGGGAGCAGATCCCGTTTCCGGGACAGCTCATGCAGTCCAGGTTATGGTTCGCAAGAAGGAGCTTCAGCATCTCCCTGCGGTAGGCCCGGATGGTCTCGGTATCGGTACGGACCACCATGCCCTCACTCACCTTGGTCCTGCAGGAAGCAAGCAGATTGTCGTATCCGTCGACCTCTACCATGCAGAGCCGGCAGGAACCGATGTCACTGATCCCCTTCAGATAGCACAGCGTGGGAATGCGGATCTGGTTTTCGAGGGCCACCTCGAGGATGGTGCTCCCCTCCTTTGCTTCTATGGTCTTTCCATTGATCTTGATGGTAATCATACGCATCTGCCTCCTTCCATGGCACCGCAGCCGAAGTGATCGCAGCGGAGGCACTTGCCGGCCTCCCGCATGGCCTCCTCATAGGTCATGGGAAGCTCCACATGGTCAAAATTCGTCCTTCTTTCAAAGGGATCCTTTTCCTGGATCTCCGCCCTGCAGGTAGGGATGCATTTGTTCGGCATGGCGGTCGGCACCTCGACCTCACAGGAGATCTTATGATGATATCCCAGATATTCGTCGATATTGTAAGCCGCCACCTGCCCGGCCGCGATGGCGTTGATGGCGGTAGAAGGACCGGTCACGCAGTCTCCGCCGGAGAAGATCCCCTCCATGCCTTCTACCATGCAGGTCTCATCCGCCTTGATCCGGCTCCTGTCCACCGGGATCCCGGCTTCCGCAAAGGCCTTCACATCGCTCCTCTGCCCCACGCCCAGGATCAGCACGTCACACTTGAAGCGGTAAGGATAATTGCTGGAATGCTCCGTGGTCATCATGCCCAGCACATCGTATTCCCCAAGGATCTCGGGCTGAAGCCAGACAGCCCTCACATTCCCGGTCTCCGGATCTACCTCGATATTCAGGAAGCTCAGCAGGGAACGGAACCGGACGCCCTCCTGCATGGCTCCGATAAGCTCACTTTCAAGCGCCGTAAGGTCATCCCTCTTGCGGGTAAAGACATGGATCGTCTCTGCATTGAGCCTGACCGCAGTCCTCGCGGCATCCATGGCTACATTGCCCCCGCCGATCAGCACCACCCTCTTCCCCGTAAGGTCCATGGCCTTGCCATGCGCCACATCCTGCAGGAAGTCCGCGGCGGGGATCACATTTCCCGCATCCGCATTGTCCATGGGCATCCGGTTTCCGATCTGGGCGCCAAGCCCCAGGTAAACGGCATCGTAATTCTCCTTCAGCTCCTCAAAGGATACATCCCGTCCGATCTTCGTCATCGTATGGACCTCGATGTCTCCCGCATTCAGGATAGCGCGGATGTCTTCGTCCAGCCTTTCCTTGGGAAGCCGGTATTCCGGGATCCCATAGCGCAGCATCCCGCCCAGCTTTTCATGCTCATCATAGACCACGGCCTTATGTCCCATGAGACTTAAGAAATAGGCGCAGGTCAGGCCGGAGGGTCCTCCCCCGACCACAGCGATCCTTTTCCCGGTGCTGACATTGGGCTTCGGCGTACGCACCTCATCCGCCTTGGCATTGTCTACGGCATACTTCTTCAAGGCGCGGATATTGATGGGATCATCCACGATCGTCCTCCTGCATTTCCTCTCGCAGGGATGCTCACAGACCATGGCACAGGCCGTGGGGAACGGATTCCGGTCCCGGATCAGATTCACCGCTCCGGCATAATCTTCTTTGGCTATGAGAGCCACATACCCGGGCACATCCACATGGGCAGGACACAGGGTGATGCAGGGCACCGTCTGGGAAGGAGGAATGATCACATCGTCATCGTCTGAGATCTGGGGATGAAGCGGTACGCACCGTCTGTTTTCGATATGCGCCACGTATTCATCCGCAAAATCCTTCAGGGAATCCAGGATCATATTGGCTGCCGTGACACCGACTGCACAGTCCGAAGTCTCCGCGATCATCTCGCACATCAGGCGCATCTGCTGCAGGGTATCCATAGTCGCATCTCCGTTCAGGATACCTTGGAGCATCCTGTCCACCTGCGCAAGGCCATCCCTGCAGGGCACACACTTCCCGCAGGACTGGTTCATGGAGATCTGCAGGAAGGAACGGTACAAAGCCAGCGGACACATGCCCGGCGGATAGGAACTCATCCTCGAGCGGAACTTCCGGATCGCCACATCCATCCGCTCATTCATATTTCCTCTTTTTGCCAAACGGTGCATAGATTCCTCCTTCGAAAGTCGAATATGAGCTATAAATCACAACCTTTATTCTACCCGACAGTCCCTTTTATTTCAAGAACTAAGAGACAGGGAGGCGGGCCTTGCATTGTGGTTAGGATGCGCCGCATGCGGGCCTTGCATTTCCACGTCGCCTCACCGCTCACTTAATGCGGAGCTTCCCGCCGGCTTCGACTATGCAATCTCGGCTATGTGAGTGGGCGATAAAGCGTGTTGTCTCACATGGCAGCCGATCTTGCAAGTCTACGCAG
>JAILLN010000014.1 GCA_024693135.1 Lachnospiraceae bacterium
ATACCAGCCGACGAAAACATCCCCACCAGGAAGAGTATCTCCTGCTGCAGGATGCTCCGGCGCCGTAGCATTGTCTCCGTCCTTTACAAGCTGCATCTCAGGAACAGGTGTATATTCTCCGCACTCAAAGTTTACGGCATGGATCGTATCGGCCGTAGCTGAGAGCTTTACATTTGTTAAGCCATTGATAGTCTCGGCATTTGCCTGAACGTAGTATTTCCCGCTTCCATCCTTGAAGGCTTTCCCTACAGGGATGGTGACGCTGCCCGCTATCGAAAATTTGTTTACTTCGATAAAGTCGGTTAGTTCGGTCCAGCTGAGGGATAAAGATTTCCTACTGTTGGAGGCATAAATACCGGCATTAACACCCTTAGCAGTGACCTGTCCTCCGTTGAACGCTATATTACCGGCGGTATTGATACCAAAACCGCCACCCTCGCCATAGCTCCTGGATTCAGCCTTGATCTCGCCGCCGTTAATATTTATATTCTCGTCCACATTCAGCCCATCTCCGCCGCTGCCTGTGGCAACAGCAGTGAGCTTTCCATTATTTATGGTGAAGGATCCATTATCACCGACAAGTACCGCATGACCACCGTAGCCTCCGCTTTGAGCAGTGACGTTGCCATCGTTGATGGTGAGATTTCCGGCGCTATATATAGCCAAGCCATAATTATCTGTTTCACCGACATCCTTCCTGGCATTGGCAGTAATATTGCCACCATTGATGATGATATTCCCGGCACTGTTTATGGCATAATTGCACTGACCGTTGGCTATGGCATTTATGGTTCCGCCGTTTATCGTAAGTTCATCGACATTTATGGCATCGCCTATTTGGGACCTATCAAAGTCAGAATTTTTACTATCGTAAATATTCAGCTGACCGGCACTGTTACCTGACGACTGGGCATATATATAAAGATTGATATCATCTTTGCTGCTATCATCATATGCACAGCCCAAACCAACGCCGTCATTAATCCCACTCCAGGAGCTTTCTCCGATCTGCATCGTTTTATTGTCCGCAAGAATGATATGAAAATCCCCTGAACCGTTCTGTTTGTTCAAGTAAAGGGAATGGCTATAGGTTATGTCATGGTCAACCACATACCATCCCGGAGTAAGACTTTCCTCATTTCCCGCGAGGGCGGTGGCACTATGAGTTTTCGTTTGACCGTCTGCGTCTATATAGCTGACATTATCCTGCGTCCCTGCCGCTTCTTCAGCCGTGTCTTCACCGCCGGCTCCGGAAGTGTCTGCCGATGCCGGCTCTCCCGCTGCCGCCTCTTCCGCTCCTGCCGGCACGGCTGCTTCGGGACCGGCCTGTTCTTCCATCACAGCTCCGCCTCCTGTCTCCCAGCTTAAGGGTTCTGCAATAACCGACACCGGAAACTGATTCATAAGCATCGACGCCAAAACTACCGCCGCAATCTTCCTTTTCACATGTCTGTCCACGATACTCGAAAATTTCATGATCCTTTCTCCATTCTTAAAATAATATCCTTCATCTTAACTGTCCTGAATCAATTTCATAAACGGAAGCCTTTTGTCCTTCAGCCCCTTTTTATGTTATACGAACCACCAGCCCCATCAGGCTCCTCTCAGGACATTTCTGGCTGACAACCGGAATTCCTCTTCGTTAAAAGGCCGAACCAGAAAGCCGCTTAAATGCCTCTTAAAGGCAATGGACAGAAAATCCGGGTCGTTTGTAATCCAGATGATCTTCACATCCGGGTAGCGTTCCGACCATTCCAGGACCGTGTTCATTCCCTTCGCACCCTCCAGCGCCACCACGATCATGTCATAGGGATAATCGTAGTGCCCGTGGCCGTCCAGGGGATCCCTGAAAACATCCATCCGGTCGGACTCCTCTTTGAGGATCCCCGCCATGGATGTATATTCCGTATCATCCTTTGTATATATCACCGCGTTCAATTCATCTCTCCTTTATAACCCTCATTTTTCCGATAAACCGATTGTATTGTCCCATATTTATTTTGACAATAGGTCTGTGCCGAATTGACAAAAAATGTGCCGAAATGGAACAGATTGAAAGAAAAAAGCATGCTTTTTATGATAAACCATTCCCGGATGACTTTGTCGTGGTATACTGTTATAATTTTTGATATCAGGGTCAGACGCAATTCGTGGCATCCGTTAGGGTCTGAAGGTTTTTCCGATCTGCAGCCGGAATATGTCACACCGCCGGAAGTGAAGAAGGAGGCTCATTCCTGCATGCAAGGCGCGGATGTTCAGAAAAAATGGTGCATACATTTTCGGGTATGGGCGGCATGTTAATAAAAAGCCGCGGCAGTGACTTCATCCATATCAGCGGAAAGAATGTGGATTACAACAATATCACCGCCAGGGCATATATCAGCGCAAAACCGCAGCATAAATCCCTTGTACTTCGCCTGTTTACCGAAACGATCGCCGAATTCGAGCATAAAAACATGCGGGAAGAGATATATTGTAAGATCTCCACCGAGAAAAACAGGAGCAGAGGCTATGCCGCAGACGATCTGACGGTATATCTTGGGTCAAATGTATCCATTGCGGAGAGGCAGCAGCTTCTGGACAGGTTTTACGAAAAATGCAGCAAAGTGAGCGCTGAAAAAGGGGCTTCCTGAATGGGATCAATCCGGAAAATATGGCGGATATCGACAACAAGTCCGCGCTTGGCTGAAAATTCTGTAAGACTGTTTTGGGAAAAAATCCGGGAATGATCAAAAAGGCACTCGAGAAGTAACGGTTAGAAGGGTGAATTGTTTTATTCATGAACATCGCAGTGACAGACGATCTGCCAATTGAGCGGGAAAAGATCATACGCATTCTTTCGGAGTATGCGGCGGCAAATCATATGGAGATATCCGTGTCCGAATACGGCAGTGCGGAGGAATTTCTGAGGGATTACCGGCCGCTTCTTTACAGCGCCGTTTTTCTGGATATCTACATGGACGGGATGTCCGGCATCGAAGCCGCACAAAAGATCAGGGAAACGGACAAGGATACCATCCTCCTCTTTTTGACCACCTCCGAAGACCACATGCCGGCCGCCTTCCGGCTCCATGCCTACGACTATATTGTCAAGCCGGTCAGAAAAGAAGATCTCTTTGCGGTGATGGACGACATCCTCAAAAAAACGACGCCCATCAAATCCCCCTCCTTTTCTTTTCCGGGACAGGATGGTGAGATGGGCGTATTTTTCGATGACCTGGTATTTGTGGGAACGGATGCGCATAATTACCTGCTTGTCCTCGACCGGGAAGGCCGGAAGTTTCTGACCCGTATGACTTTTACGGCCGCGGGAGATATCCTGCTTAAGGATAAGCGGTTCCTCTTGGTCCGGCGTGGCGTTATCGTCAACATGGCATATATACAAAGCTTCAACGAGCGTCTTTTGAACCTGACCGTCGGGGATCCCATTCCGATCAACCCTCGAAACGGCAGGAAGCTGGAGCAGATCTGGGACAATTATCTGGTGGACAGGATGCGCTCTGACATATTGAGAGGAGGCATGTCATGAGCATGGAGGGGGTTCTCACCGGATTTTTCTGCAGCTGTGTCTCAATACCGGCTGTGCTGCTTTGTTATCTCCCCATGAAAAACCAGCTTAAATACGGCAGGAAAAATACCATCATCGGCATGGTGATCCTGCTGTGTGTCATGGTTCCACTTTTGGCCCTGATCGGTTCGAACCGGTCTGTGGGATATAATATCCTGCCCATACCGGCTGTATTGTTATTTCTGCCTGTCTACCACAAAACCCTGAAAGTACCCTTTTGCCAGTCCCTGGCTGTGGTCGTCCTGGTCTGTGCATTCCTCAGCTTTAACTCCAATTTTTCCAATGTCTTTGATGCCTTTTTGCATCCTGCCGCCACCATAGATGATTACAGCCTTCCGGCGGCGGTATTTCAGTTCATACTCAGTCTGGTATTTACGGCAGTCCTCTTTTGGCCGTTTTCAACATACGGCAGCTGGCTCATCGACCATTTCACGATCGGCAGGGTCTGGATCATCGCCACTGCCGTCTCAGCCGTTTTTCTTATCTTTAATCTCCTAATCGTCCCGAAGCGCTATGAAACCCTGCATGTGAATAATATGGGAAGGGTGTTCTTCACCGTCGTACCGATGATGCTTCTTCTCCTATTCCTGCTATGCTGGATCTTTTATTCCATCGTACGGAGCATGGTGGATATGGCGGAGACCCGGGAGCGGAACCGGATGCTTGAAATGGAGGAAAGCCAGTACCGCAAGCTTCAGAATTATATGGAAGAAAGTGCAAGAACACGCCATGATTTTCGTCACTTCGTCGGTGCCCTTGACGAGATGCTCTCTGCGGGAGAGATCGATGAGGCCAGGCGCTGCCTGACGTCCTACCGTATTTCCATGCCAAAAAACGAGGTTATCAATTACTGCGAAAATGCCGCCCTGAACGCTCTCTTAAACTATTACGGGCAAGCGGCTTTCCCGCATAAAATAAGGCTTCGTTTCATCGTGGAGCTTCCCGAAGATCTTCCCCTTTCGGATGTGGATCTTTGCAACATCGTCGGGAATATCCTTGACAATGCCATCACTGCCTGCCTTGATATCCCCGAAACAGACCGTTATATCAACCTAAGCATTTCCTGTCCCAATGAGGTCCGCTTCGGCATCGTCGCATCAAACAGTTTTTCCGGGAAGGTCAGGATGGATGGGGACAGGTATCTTTCCACCCGACGGGGCGGCAGCGGCATAGGGCTTTCTTCCATACGCACGGCTGCCGAAAGATATGGGGGGACCGCAAGCTTCCGGCATGAGGGAGAGGAATTTATCATCGGGGTAGTGCTCCCCTTGATGCACGATCCGAAAACCGGTTCCGTGGTTCATTCCCCTTCCTGCATGACAAATACCCATGGCTGAGCCGGGAATTCCCCGAAATCTACCCATTCCGTCAATAGAACGCCATTTTTTCCGGTTTTACTCACTTGAAAATAACCGGATTCGCGCAATTTTTTTGCATATGGCTCAATCAATCAAAGGGACGGCCTGATTTTATTCTCCTTCAGTCCGACACATCCACATCCGGGGCAATGTGGATGTCATAGGCCGGATAGGCGCCCCGGATCTCCTCATACAGTATCCTGAGCCCCTCCTTCGGATCGATGTCAAAGCTCAGGACCACATCGAACCTCATCTCCTCGGCTTCCGTATCCACATAAAAACCGTGGAGCTGGACTGCCCAGTCCTTCGCCATGACCCTTTTCCGCACATCCTCCTGGATCCTTGCCGCTTCATCATCTCCGGTATTGTAGGAATACAAGCCCACCCCCGCAAGAATGACCCCGGTTTCCTTATAGACCTTTCTTTCAAGCCTTCTGGTCAGTTTATCGATCTCCCGGGCCGTCATGGTATCCGGAAGCTCCAGATGCACAGAGGCGTAGTCCTTATCCGGGCCGTAATTATACAGGATCAGGTCGTATGCACCCCGGACCTCCCGGTCTTCGGAAAGCAGCGCTTTAATCCGGTCTGTCTTCTCCTTGTCAGCCCTGACCCCCAGGATCTCATCCAGGGTTTCCACCATCATCTCGATCCCCGCTTTGATAATGAAGCCTGCAATGATCACCCCCACATAGGCCTCAAGGGACAGCCCGCTTAAAAGGTATATGACCGCGGACAAAAGCACGGATCCCGAAAGGACCGCATCAAACATCGCATCCGAGCCGGAGGCAATGAGGGAGCCGGAGTGCACCTCCTCCCCCTTTGCCTTCACATACCTGCCAAGGAGGATCTTCACGATGACCGCCGCGGCGATGATCACCAGGGAAACCGTGCCGTATTCCGGCTTCTCCGGGTGGAGGATCTTTTTTATGGATTCTACCGCAGATGTGATGCCGGCGTAGAGGACGATGCCGGCAACCACCATGGCGCTCAGATACTCTATCCTCCCATGTCCTAAGGGGTGCTTCCGGTCAGGCAGCTTGCCTGCAAGCTTCGTCCCCAGGATCGTAATGATGGAAGACAGGGCATCCGACAGATTATTGACGGCATCCAGGGTCACGGCGATCGACCTGGACAGCAGCCCGACCACCGCCTTAAAGCCGGCCAGCATCACATTCGTCATGATCCCTATGATGCTGGTCCGGATGATCACGGCCTCACGGTTTTCCCGTTCCTGCATCTCCCCGTTCTTCTTTCCCATCTCTCATACCTCCATTCTATGGGCGGCATACCAAGCGTGGCAAAACGCCGGTGGGAAAAGCCCGGCCGGCGCTTCGCATGCATTCTTCTTTAAGGATCAGGTTATGGCATTATTTTACGATGACATTCAGCTCGATCTTGCTCTTGCCGCACTTCAGGGTCACCTTGGCCGGCTTCCCGTCCTTTGTGACTTTCTTTGCATAGATTCTTCATTCGTGCTCTTCCAATCGAAGCCGGCCGGGGCAGAGCCCGTAGCCTTTGCCGTGATCACGCAGGATGATACCACATTCTTCTTTGCGGCAGCCGCGGCCGTAAGGTCAAGGGCCTGGTTCTTCTTCAGTGTAAGCTTGTAGGTCAGAAAGCATCTGCTCACCTCATTTTGAAGGTATTCTTATATGAATCAGGGGGTTTATTTCTAATCATCCCGAATAAATGATGGTATAATCATATCAGTTTCGGGATATTACCGCAACCGATTTTTGTGAGAGGGGCAGGCAATATGGTTCACATTCTTCTCGTCATCATCTACCTGGCGTTCATCAGCCTCGGCCTGCCGGATTCCCTGTTGGGGTCGGCGTGGCCGGTCATGCACCTGAAATTTTGCGTGCCGATTTCCTGGGCCGGCGCGGTGTCCATGATTATCGCGGTGGGAACCATCGTCTCCAGCCTGTTCAGCGACCGCCTGACGCGCAGACTCGGCGCGGGCAGGGTGACGGCCATTAGCGTGGGCATGACAGCGGTGGCCCTGTTTGGCTTCTCCGTCTCACGCGCCTACTGGATGCTACTTGTATGGGCGATTCCCTACGGTCTTGGAGCGGGCAGCGTGGACGCGGCGCTGAACAACTATGTGGCGCTGCACTACGCCAGCCGCCACATGAGCTGGCTGCACTGCTTCTGGGGCGTCGGCGCGTCCATCGGCCCGGCTATCATGGGCGCGGCCATTGCGGGTGGCATGGACTGGAACGGCGGGTATCGGATTATCAGTGTCATGCAAATTGTCCTCACTGCGATACTGGTGTTCAGCCTGCCGCTGTGGAAGGGGCGAAGCGAGGAGAACAAGGCGGACAAGGGCAAGCCCCTGTCCCTCCTGCAAATCATCACTATCCCCGGCGCAAAGTCCGTCATGGTCTGCTTTTTCTGCTACTGCGCCCTGGAGCAGACCACCGGTCTATGGGCCAGCACCTTCCTGGTGCTGCGTTGGGGCGTCAGCGCGGAGCAGGCTGCGACAATGGCAGGGCTGTTCTTCATCGGCATCACTGCCGGACGTGCCGTCAGCGGCTTTGCCACTTTCAAATTTGATGACGCGCAGATGGTGCGCATCGGCCAAGGCATTGTGCTTGCGGGCGTACTGATGCTGCTCCTGCCCGTTGGTCGAATGGCGTCCATGATCGGCTTCGTCGCCATCGGCGTGGGCTGCGCACCTATCTATCCCAGCCTGATCCATTCGACGCCGGACCACTTCGGCGCGGACAGATCCCAGGCCATCATCGGCGTGCAGATGGCCAGCGCCTACCTCGGCACCTGCCTGATGCCGCCGCTGTTCGGCGTGCTGGCCAATGCGCTGTCTGTCAGGTTCATGCCATTTTATCTGCTCGCGCTGCTGGCGCTGATGCTGGCTACACATGAGCAGCTCAACAGGAGGTAGAGCCGTGCTTGCTGATTATCACATTCACACCTGCTACAGCGATGATTCTGAATATCCCATGGAGGATGTGGTGAAGGACGCCATCTCCCTCGGGCTGGATGAAATCTGCTTCACGGATCATGTGGATTATGGCGTCAAACGCGATTGGGACGATCCGCGCGGTATGCTCTACCGTTGGGGCGGACCCGGAGAGCCGGAGCATATGGCGTTGGCAAATGTGGATTATCCCCGCTATGCTGCGGAAATCGATGCCCTTAAGGAAAAATACAAGGATCAGATCACCCTCAAAATGGGCATGGAATTCGGTATGCAGTCCCATACGATTCCACAATATGAAAAGCTGTATTCAGCTTGGCCGTTTGATTTCATCATCCTATCCGTGCATCAAGTGGAAGACAGGGAGTTCTGGACACAGGATTTCCAGCGAGGCCGTACTCAGGAGGAATACAACCTGCGGTATTATGAGGAAATGCTTGCATTAGTACAACGCTATCACAACTATAACGTTCTTGGCCACATGGATTTGATCACCAGATATGACAAGGCCGGCATTTTCCCATTTGAGATAATCCGTCCCATCATCATAGAAATTCTGAAAACTGTCATTGCAGATGGTAAGGGGATCGAGGTTAATACTTCATGTCATCGGTATGGTTTAAATGATTTGACACCGTCCACTGACATTCTGCGTTTGTATCGTAATCTCGGCGGTAAGATTATTACAATTGGAAGCGACAGTCACCGAAAGGAGCAATTGGGAACATATCTTACAGACACAATTTCTGTATTGAAAACTCTCGGTTATGAAGAGGTTTATACCTTCAAACAAATGTGTCCCATTCCACATAGGATGTAATCAAAAATGCAGGACTGAATAGCAGAGTTTCACCCCCTTTTCAGGCTTCACCCCCTTCTAAACTGGCACAACTGGGCCTTGGCGTGCTTCTCAACCTTCTCCACACTGTTCCAAAGAACGGCGTGATCCATGTATTCCCTTGGTGCATGGTCGGATAGCATTACACCCGTGCTGACAAGGTCCTCGGCGGCTTTCGGGTAGAACTTTTCTCCGTAGTATTCGCTGTATAGAGTCGTGTGGCTGATATAGGCTGACTGCTCAACGGCAGACTTTCCCCTACATTTGGCACCTCTGCCAATTATGCTCGCACGACTACTGACCGTTTTAACCACCATAACGCTCGCCAACACTCCCCACCTTACTGCCCATTATTGCCGTTCTCTGGTCTTTGTTCCTTACCTTGATTTCCCTGTTTTGCCGTTTCCGGCATGTTTTCGGATTTTTGATCTTTTGGCTTACTCTGCCTTGCTTCCTGTTTCTGAGACTTTTCAGGTCGGCGACCCCAGGCGAACACACAGCGATCACGGACAATCCCATTGACCGCTCTCAGGTCGGCGACCAAAAACGCAAACCCACACTTCAATCAAGCAACCTCCCCCGTCTGCGATAGACTGGCCCGGCCGGGTAAGAGAAGTACTGGAAAAGTTTAGCACAAGCCGTTATAATAGTGCTTTGCATGAGATGGTGATGGACATGACGGAGGAATCAAATGGACAATAAGACAGCCTTTCAAAAGGGCCTGCGGGACGGCTTTCCCATCGCCCTGGGCTACTTCGCCGTAGCCTTTTCCCTGGGCTTTATGGCAAAAAAATGCGGCCTCGGCCCTCTTGAGGGCTTCATCGCAAGCTTCTTTACCCGTGCCTCGGCCGGGGAATACGGCGTATATTCCCTGATGCTCCAGGATGCGGGGTATCTCTCCGTGGTCGCCATGAGCCTTGTGACCAACCTCCGCTACCTGCTCATGAGCACCGCCTTAAGCCAGCACTTCTCTCCGGAAACCACCTTCCTGAGGCGGATCCTGACCGGTTGCTGCGTGACCGACGAGATCTTCGGCATCTCCATCGCCTATCCGGGCTATCTCAATCCCTGGTATACCTTCGGCGCCTTTGCCATCTCCTCCCCTTTCTGGGCATCCGGCACCATGTGCGGGATCATCGCCGGATCCCTGCTTCCGAAGCGTGCCGTGTCCGCCCTGAGCGTGGCGCTCTATGGGATGTTCATCGCCATCATCATCCCTCCCTCAAGAAAGGATAAAGCCGTGCTCCTTGCCGTAGCCTCCGGATTTCTCTTTAGCTTCCTCCACAGCCGCTTCGGCTCCCTCCTGCATATTACCTTAAGCGGAGGCTCCATCACGATCCTGCTGACCCTCATCATCTCTGCCGCCGCGGCAGTGCTCTGCCCCCATCCGGCTGCAGGGGAAGGAGGCGGTACGGAATGAAGCACTCAGTATGGGCTTATATCCTCATCATGATACTTACCACGAATTTCATCCGCATCGTGCCGCTGACCCTCATCCGGAAGCAGATCAAAAGCCCCTTCATCCAAAGCTTCCTTTACTATGTGCCCTATGTGACCCTGGCGGTCATGACCTTCCCCGCCATTCTGGATGCCACGCAGAGCCCCATGGCAGGCCTTGCCGCCCTGGTCATCGGGATCATCTCTGCCTGGGCAGGCCTCGGTCTTTTTCCGGTATCGGTCATCTGCTGTATTTCCGTATTTCTTCTGGAATTCCTGCTCTGATCCGAAAAAATACGGAAGCGTTTGACATCCCTCTCGGAAAACCCTTATAATACGCTTTGAAGCTTGAATCAGCAGACTATGAAAAATGGAGGAAATCATGAAAAAGTACGGACTGATGAAGAAATGCATCTCGGCTGCCCTTAGCTTAAGCCTGATGGTCAGCCTTTCGGCATGCGGCGGTGCGGCTCCTGCGGCTTCCGGCGGTGCTTCCCAGGGCGGCGCGGCCGCAATTAAGATCGGAGGCTCCGGCCCCCTGACCGGACCTGCGGCGGTTTATGGCAATGCAGTGAAGGCCGCGGCTGAGCTGGCCGTAGAAGAGATCAATGCGAAGGGCGGCCTGCAGTTTGAGCTGCGCTTCGAGGATGATACCCATGATGCAGAAAAAGCCGTCACGGCTTACGGCGTGCTGAAGGATTGGGGCATGCAGGCCTCCCTGGGCACCGTGACCTCGGCTCCGGGAGCGGCAGTATCTCAGATGTATCAGGATGACGGCATCTTTGCCCTCTCTCCTTCCGCCTCTTCCCTGGCCGTGATCTACCATGATTCTGACAATGCGTCAGACCCTTACGGCAATGTGTTCCAGATGTGCTTTACCGACCCGAACCAGGGGATCGCAAGTGCGGATTATCTGCAGTCTCATCCGGATCTCGGCTCCAAGATCGCCATCATCTACAAGAATGACGACAATTATTCCAGCGGTGTATACGCGAAATTCAAGAGCCAGGCGGATGTCAACGGACTTGAGGTCGTATATGAGGGTACCTTTGATGATTCCAATGCATCCGATTTCACGGTGCAGCTGAAGAAGGCCCAGGATGCAGGAGCAGACCTGGTCTTCCTTCCGATCTACTACGATCCGGCATCCCTGATCCTGACCCAGGCCAACCAGATGGGCTATGCTCCTACCTTCTTCGGCGTGGACGGCATGGACGGCATCCTGACCCTGGAAGGCTTCGATACCTCCCTGGCAGAGGGCGTATATCTCTTGACCCCCTTCTCGGCCGATGCCAATGATGACCTGACCCAGAACTTCACAAAGAATTACCGCACCCGCATGAAGGATGAGATCCCGAATCAGTTCGCGGCCGATGCCTATGACTGTGTCTATGCCATAGCCCAGGCCTGCGAGGCGGCCGGGATCAAGGCGGACATGAGCCCCCAGGATGTGTGCGATGCCTTAAAGCAGCAGTTCACCTCCATGACCTTCAACGGGCTTACCGGACAGAACGTGACATGGTCTGAGAGCGGCGAGGTTTCCAAGTCTCCCAAGGCCGTCATGATCCAGAACGGCGTATATGTAGGCGTGGACGACTGATCCTCATTCGCCCCTTTACCGTAGGTTTATCAAAGGCTGCCAATGAGGTTTCTTTGGCAGCCTTTATCCATGAAAGCAGGTGATGATCTTTGGATTTTCTCTCATACTTGATTAACGGCTTGAGCCTCGGCAGCGTATATGCCATCATCGCCCTGGGCTATACCATGGTCTACGGCATCGCAAAGATGCTGAATTTCGCCCATGGCGACGTCATCATGGTGGGTGCTTATGTGGTGTTTTTTGCCATCAGCTCCTTCCACATGCCCCTGGCAGTAGGACTTCTGCTGTCCATCGCTGTCTGCACGGTCTTAGGCATCACCATCGAGCGGCTTGCCTATAAACCCCTGCGCCAGGCCTCCAGCCTCTCGGTGCTGATCACTGCCATCGGGGTCAGCTATTTCCTCCAGAATGCCGCTCAGCTTTTCTGGTCTTCCTCCACCAAGGTGTTTCCCTCTGTCCTTTCCAACGGAGCGCTTCAGCTTGGCGGACTTTCCATCTCCTACCTGACCCTCGTGACCATCGGCACCTGTATCCTGGTGATGGCCTGCCTGATGCTCTTTATCAACCATACCTCTACGGGACGGGCCATGCGTGCCTGCTCGGAGGATAAGGGCGCGGCCACCCTGATGGGGATCAACGTGAACCTCATCATTTCCATCACCTTCGCCATCGGCTCCGGACTCGCGGCCATTGCCTCCGTGCTCCTGTGTGCGGCATATCCCTCGGTATATCCCACCCTGGGCGCCATGCCCGGCATCAAGGCCTTCACCGCAGCGGTCTTTGGCGGCATCGGCTCCATCCCGGGAGCCTTTCTGGGAGGCCTGCTTTTGGGGATCATCGAGATCTTCGCGAAGGCTTATATCTCCACCCAGCTTTCCGATGCCATCGTTTTTGCCGTACTGATCATCGTTCTGCTCATCCGTCCCACCGGGCTTTTGGGCAGGCGCATCCGGGAAAAGGTCTGAAAGGAGGAAGAGATGAAAAAGAAAAACCCTTTCGGCAGGATCCTTGAGCGTGACCAGGGCAGACGGGCTCTGTCCTTCATCCTGATCACGGCACTCTATCTCATCATGGAGGCCATGATGCGCTCCGGCAATCTCTCCAGCCTCTTTCAGAGCCTCCTGGTCCCGGTATGCTGCTATATCGTGGCGGCCATCGGCCTGAACCTCAATGTGGGCGTCTCCGGAGAGCTGAATCTGGGGCAGGCCGGCTTCATGAGCGTGGGCGCCTTCACGGCAGTCTGCGTCTCCGGATATCTCTCCGCATCCGTACCAAGCGGGATCCTCCGGCTGGTGCTTGCCATCCTTGCCGGGATCCTTTCTGCCGCCCTTTTCGGCATAATCATCGGGATCCCGGTGCTGAAGCTTCAGGGGGACTATCTGGCTATCGTGACCTTAGCCTTCGGGCAGATCATCAAAAGCCTCATCACCAATATGTACCTGGGCTTCGATGAAAACGGCATCCAGTTCAGCTTTGTGGAAAATAAGACCAGCCTGGCTCCGGGAGGAAAGATGCTCCTGAACGGTCCCATGGGCGCCACCGGCACGGAAAAGATCTCCAACTTTACGGCAGGCTTCATCCTGATCGTCCTCTCTCTCCTGGTGGTCTATAACCTGATCTACAGCAGGAGCGGCCGGGCGATCCAGGCTTGCAGGGACAACCGTATCGCGGCAGAGTCCATCGGCATCAATATCACCAGTACGAAGCTTCTGGCCTTTACCGTATCTTCCAGCCTTGCCGGAGCTGCGGGAGCCCTTTACGGTCTTAATTATTCCACCCTGGTGCCGGCGAAGTTTGACTTCAACACCTCCATCCTGATCCTGGTCTACGTGGTGCTTGGGGGCCTGGGCAATATGACGGGGACCATGGCGGCCACCATCATCCTGGTGCTCCTGCCCGAGCTGCTCCGGTCCATGCAGGATTACCGGATGCTGATCTATGCCATCGTGCTGATCCTCATCATGATCCTGACCAATAACGATACGGTCCGGACGAATATGACCCGGGTTAAAAACAGGATCTTTGCAAAGAAGGAAGGGAGGGCATGAGCATGGAACAGGAAAGAAAAGCCCTGCTCACGGTGCAGGACCTGGGGATCGACTTCGGAGGGCTCACCGCCGTCAACAGCCTGAATCTCACGGTTTACGACAAGGAGATCGCCGGACTTATCGGCCCCAACGGCGCCGGCAAGACCACGGTCTTTAACATGCTGACCAAGGTATATGAACCCACCCGGGGCACTATCCTCTTTGACGGGCAGGATACGGCAAATCAAAGCGTGGTGGACATGAGCAGGGCAGGGATCGCCCGGACTTTCCAGAATATCCGGCTTTTTTCCAAGCTTTCGGTGCTGGACAACGTCAAGGCCGGCTTCCACAACAGGGAGGCCTATTCCCCGGCTTCTGCCGTGCTCCGGCTTCCCGTCTTTCGTAAAAAAGAAGCCGTCATCGAGGAGGAAGCCCTGAAGCTCCTCTCCATCTTTTCTCTTTCGGAGGAGAAGGACACCCTGGCCTCAAACCTGCCCTACGGAGCACAGAGACGGCTGGAGATCGCCCGTGCCCTGGCCACAAAGCCGAAGCTTCTGCTTTTGGACGAGCCGGCGGCCGGCATGAATCCCCAGGAGACCGAGGAGCTCATGGACATGATCCGCTCCGTCCGCGACCGTTTTGCCATCGCGATCCTCCTCATCGAGCACGACATGAAGCTGGTCATGGGCATCTGCGAGCGCATCACGGTGCTGAATTACGGCATGATGCTGGCAGAAGGCACCCCGGAGGAGATCCGCTCCAACCCGGACGTGATCAAGGCATATTTAGGAGAATAAGGAAATGCTTGAAATCAAAGATCTGAGAATCAGCTATGGGATGATCGAGGCCATCAAGGGTATCTCCTTCGTGGTCAATGACGGGGAGATCATCACCCTGATCGGCGCAAACGGAGCCGGCAAGACCACCACGATGCATGCGATCTCGGGGCTCCTAAAGCCCGTATCCGGCAGCATCCTCTTAAACGGCACGGAGCTTACCCGGATCCCGCCGCACCGGATCGTGAGCCTGGGCCTGGCGCAGGTGCCGGAAGGGCGGAGGGTCTTTGCGGAGCAGACCGTAGAGGAGAATCTGGTGCTGGGTGCCTATGCCCGCAAGGACAAGGAGCATCTGAATGAAGACCTGGATTCGGTCTTTTCTCTCTTCCCCAGGCTCATGGAGCGCAGGAAGCAGCCCTCAGGCACCCTCTCCGGCGGGGAGCAGCAGATGCTGGCCATGGGCAGGGCGCTTATGGCAAAGCCTTCCATCCTGCTTTTGGACGAGCCCTCCATGGGTCTTTCGCCCCTGCTGGTCTCAGAAATCTTCCACATCATCGAGGAGATCAACAAAAAAGGCACCACCGTCCTTCTGGTGGAGCAGAATGCCAAGCGGGCCCTGGCCATCGCAGACCGGGCCTATGTCCTGGAGACCGGCCGGATCACCTTGAGCGGCACCGGGGAGGAGCTGGCACAGGATGAACGGGTAAAGAGCGCCTATCTGGGCGGTTAAACCACAGAAGATAAGGAGCATGATACCGTCCGAGGCATACTTTGCTTAAGTTACGGTATCCGCATCCGACCGGTGCAAGTCAGAGTTAACCATGCGTTTATCGAGGAGGGAATCATGTACGTAAAGGATCATATGACAAAGAACCCCATTACGGTCACGGGAGATACCATGATCTCAAAGGCTGTAGATATCATGGCAAAGAATCATTTCCACCGCCTGCCTGTGGTGGATGAAAAGGGGAAGCTCACCGGCCTCATCACCGGCGGGCTGGTGGAGGAAAGCAGCGGGGCAAAGAATACCTCCCTTTCCATCTATGAGCTCAATTACCTGCTTTCCCGGACGAAGGTCTCCGACATCATGATCAAGGACGTCACCACCGTAGAGCCGGACGTCTTCATCGAGGAAGCCTCCCAGCTCATGATCGACCATGAGATCGCCGTGCTTCCCGTAGTGGATGGAGACGGCCTCGTCATCGGCATCATTACGGAAAAGGACATTTTCCAGGCCTTCAACGACCTGCTGGGCTACCGCCATACCGGCACCCGCTTCATCATCGCCTGCGAAGACCATCCCGGCTTCCTTGTCGGCATCACGAAATGCTTTGCAGAGCAAGACGCAAACCTGGAATCCCTGGCGGTCTACCGCTCGGAAAGGGGCACGGAGCTCGTGGTAAAGGCCACGGGAGAGATCTCCGTGGAGAGCATGACCGACATCCTGGAGAAGGCCGGGTACCGGATCATCGATATCGCCCAAACCCTGCCCTCCGGGGAAGTAAAGCATTTCGACCCCTAAGCCGGGCCAGCCTCGGCAGGGAAGTAAAGCATCCCGGCCCCTAAGCGATCCCGCTTCCGTGGCGCAGGAAAGCATTTTGGCCCCTAAGCGATCCCGCTTCCGTGGCGTAGGAAAGCATTTTGACCCCTAAGCTAAGCCTACCTCGGCCGCGAAGGGCTCGAAATCGGACTTGGTGAAGACCTTGCCCACCTTAACAAATTCATATTTGATCGCATTGAGATAATGCTTCATATGAACCGTGCCGTCTGACTCCGGATCTGCTACCGCGAGGAAGGCGGCATTTAATATGCAGTTCTTGATATTACCACCGACGAACTCGAATTTCTCTGCCAGGAAGCGGATATCCACATCATCCGCCAGCGGCGTGTCCTTAGGGATGGTGGTAGTCCAGAGCATTTCCCTGGTATCCACATCCGGGAACTGGAACTCTACGATATATTTCATACGCCGGAAGAAAGCCGGATCGATATTGTGCTTGTAGTTGGTAGCCAGCACCGACACTCCGTCGTATGCCTCCACCTCCTGCAGAAGCAGGGCGGTCTTGTTATTATTGGAGGACTGGTTGCTGCCTCCATCGTCAGACCGCTTGGCAAAGAGAGTATCGCACTCATCAAAGAAGAGGACCACGTTACACTTCTTGGCCTCCCGGAAGATCATGGAGATGGACTTTTCCGTCTCACCTACGTATTTATCAATAACCTTGGACAGATCCACGCGGTAGAGCTCCAGGTTGAGCTCATGGGCGATAACCTGGGCGCACATGGACTTGCCGGTACCGGGGGCGCCGAAAAGAAGGATGGAAAGCCCGCGTCCATAAGGGTATTTCTTGGTATAATGCCAGTTCTCATAGACCTGCTTGCGGTAGGTCATCTGGTCGATGGCATTCATGATGGTCTCCTTCTGGCTGGCGTTCATGACGATATCATCGAAGCCGAAATTCGCCTTGACCTTGGTGGCCTTCTGGGAAAGCTCGGAACTCATCTGGTTATTGCAGCCCTGGAAAAGCTTTTCCCTCTTGATCTGGGGCTCCTGCGCCATGGTGGCCAGGCTCTTGGCATGCTTCAGGGCGTCGCTGATCTTGCCCGGGGTGAAGAGGAATTTGGTGGCCATCTCCAGCAGGTCGATGCCCTCCTCCAGATCATATCCCTTGGCAAAATACTCCCAGCAGGCCTGACGCTCCCCGGTATCCGGGGTGGGAAGCTCCAGCTCCGTATAGCCGGACTTGGTGATCTCCCGGAAATCAATATGCTCCTTACTCATGGCAAAGACCGTGATGTCCTGCTTATTGAGCTTCGAGAAGGCCAGGTCCATATATCCGAAGAATTTCTCTTTTTCTTCCTCGCGATAGCTTAAGTCGGTGAGGCAGCAGCAGGAATTGGTGAGGATGCACTCCCTGGCCACCGCCCAAAGCGCCTTGTCCACAAATTGGTAATCATAATTAAACAGCTTCTTGCAGTTGATGGCTACCGCGCTGATGCCCCTTTCTTCGCAGAATTTCTTCACGAAGAACTTGCGCCCGCTGCCCTCGTCCCCGTAATAATAAAAGATCCGGACGCCCTCGCCGTAGGAGATCTCCATGGCATCCAGCACTCCCTGGTTGGCCATGATGGGATTCAGCTCCTTCCCGTCGGTAAGCATGGAGATGAACTGGGAATAGTTTTCATCCAGCTTCTGGGGATTGCGTCCGAACAGGCAGTCGATGACCCGCTTGTCCGGCGACACCGCCGTAGAGAAGGGCATGCTGCTGATCACGGATAGGGAAAGCACCGGCAGCAGCTGCTCCAGGCAGGCCGACATGTCCCCGTATGCCCCGGTGATGGAAAAATCCTTACCATAGAAAACCTTGGCCGCTGACTCGATCGTCGGGGAGGAAAGATTTGCATTCTCATTGACGATCTGGAATACGCTGGCATAGTCCGTCTGGGTGGAGGACAGGATGCCGCAGGCAAAGCAGAATACCGTAAACGGCTCAAAGGAAAGCTTTCTGCAGAGCTCATAGAAGGGAAGGGATATGCCGCTTTCCGCAGTGATCCTTGCCCTCTCCTCCACAAAGGCGACCCGGTTTTTGACCTCCATGCCGCCCTCCTCGGCCAGGGCCGCCTCGACCCCGCCGTCTCCTTCTTCTGCCTCCTCTTCTCCATCGGAAAAGGAAGAAAAGGCGCCAAGGAGGCTCATCAGGTCTTCATCCTCCTCTTCGTCCTCGTCTTCTTCGTCTTCCTCGATCTCATTCAGCTCATCCAGCGCACTTCCCCCGCCTTCCTCTTCCTCTCCTTTTCCCTCTTCGTCCTTACGGAAGCGGGTCACCTGAAACCGGCATACGTCCCCTGCCACCTCCAGATCCGGATAAAGCACGTTTTTGTATCCTCCGTCTCCGGAAGAATAAAGGATCTTCATCTGAGCCAGATAGGCATCCATCGCCGTATTCACGCAGTCGAAAATATACTGCATGTATTCATCATAATCCCGGAAGGGCACCGTCTTAAGGGATTCGTCGTATCGGTTCATCGCAAGCCTCCTTCGTGCACTGAGCCTTTTTTATGCATCGCCGCCATCCTCCGGGGCGTCTCCTCCATCGCCGCCTCCGCCCTCCGGGCCATCCCCTTCAGAACCCTTTGCCGGAGGCTCCTTCGTGCTGTCAAGCAGGGATTTCAGGGTCATGGTAGCCGCATCGTCGGCAAGCTTCGTATCGATGGATCGATTCAGAAGGGAAAGGTCGGTCTCAAGCTCCTTCTTTGCCTGCTTCACGGCCCTTTCCGTCTCTTCATCCAGGCCGTTCTGGGCAAGGAAGCTGTCTGCCATGGCGATGGCATCCTCGCAGCGCTTCTTTAGCCAGGAAGCCGCCTTGGAATCAATATCATCCCTCTCCGGCTTAAGCCCCAGCTTCTGCAGCCCATAGTTATATTTCTTAAAGCTTTCTTCAAAGTCCTTGTATTCCTGGGTCTTTTTTGAGGCCCCGGCGGCATTCTTAAGGTCCTGGCCTGCCCCCTCGATCCGCCGGAAGCCGTCCATGTCATAGCCCTTGGATTTACGGAAGGCCATGCTGGTCTGCTCTACCATGTCCTGCTCCATCCGCTTCTTCATGGTATTGCGTACCTGATTGCCCCTTTCCTTCAGCTTGGATGCCTTGGATACCTCCTTGGATCCCACGCTCGTCATGTCCATCTCCAGGTTTTTGAATTCTACCCCGGCCTCCGAGCCATTTGAGGTAGGCCTTGCCAGGGTAATGACATGCTCTCCCCTGGCCGCCAGGAGGGTGACGTAGTTCTGCACCATCAGCTGGTCCGTGGCATGGTCTCCGGTGGCCTTGTAGGCGTACTGCTCCTTCAGGAAGGAACGCAGGCTCATGCCGTCCACATACAGGCAGTCCAGCACGCTCTGGATGCCCATGTCCCGGTAGAAGCCGCTCCCGCCGTCCTCAAAGGTGCCTGCCCACTGCTTCAGCTGCATCATGAAATGCCGGCTTGCTTCCTTTGCCTGGGGGGTGAAGGCGCCTTTTTTCATCACGTCTCCGGAAAAGACCTTGAGGTCGGGCCTGGCCCGGATCACGTCCCGCTTTTCCGATGCCTCGGCCTGCTTTATCTCCTTCTGCACAGGAGCCGCCTCCGGTGCCGGCTTCACCACCGGATCACGCTGGTTCGGCCTGCGCAGAAGGTCGATGTTGTTTTGGATCAGGGCACGGTTTTGCAGCACGGGGCCATTGTTTGCCAGCTGCTCCGTCATGGTCCCGGCAGACTGGGCGGAGTCCTCCCCCGTCTGGAATACGGACTTGCTGGTATTGATGCCCCCGGTCTTATTGAGGGCTTCCTGCTTTTTCTGTATATCTCCCAGCTGGAGATTTCCACCATCGCTCATCGCCTCTCTCCTCACTATGCAAACTGCCGCTATTTAAAAATTATAACACTCACGCCCCCTGCAATCCAGTCAAAAGTGTGAGAGGGGTGCCCTAACGGATGAGAGGATCCCTCTTTCCCCCGGCTTGACACGGCAGATGCTTGCGTTACAATGGTGCCAGCAGCTTTTATTATCAATAAGGAGGGATCAGATTTATGTGGAAAAAGTATTTCTTACCGGCTTTGCTTTCCGTCTCCCTGTTAAGTGCCTGCTCCGGGAGCGCCCCGGCCGATGCACCCGGGGAAGCACCAAAAGCCCCTGCGGCTTCGGCTGAAACTGCGGCGGATACGGCCGAAAAACCTGCCAAGGATGCGTCCCAGCCGGAAGCTTCCCCTTCGGGTTCCGTGGATGGCATGGATCCGGCTCTCTTTGGGGACTGGGAATTCATGTGTGCCAATTCTTCCTCCTCGGATTCCGACAGCAGCTATTTTTATATGGCAGCCGACGAGCCCATGTCCGGCACCATCTCCATCTACGAGGAGGATGCAAAGGCGTATGCCGACTTTGAAAGCCAGAACTATGAATCCGTAGAGAGGTCCTATCATCTGCCGGTGGCCATAGAGGACGGCGCCCTTTACCCCGACTGCCCCAACAAGAAATGGCATGCCGTGATCTCGTCCCCCAAATCCGACAAGGCCTACCGCGTGACCCTGATCGGGGATAACGAGCTGGTCTGGTATCAGGAAGACTCCTTTGATTCAGAGGACGGCAGCTCCTGGACGAACTATGAGACGCAGACCTTCGTCCGCAAGGGCTCCCCGGAGGCAAATGACCCTGACCGGTACCGTTATACCAATACCGTCACCGTATCCACCGCAAAGGAGCTTCTGGATGCCATCGCGGATAATACCAGGATCTACCTCAAGGACGGGCTGTACAATCTCACCGAGGTCAGCGGCGGGACCACAAACCGCAAGGTCTTCGCGGAGGTAGACAAGCTCTCCCCCAACCTGGATACGATAAACGTCCAGATCCGGGACGTATCGGACCTCTGCATCGAGGCCGAGGAAGGCGCCACGGCAGAGATCTGCATCACCGACCCTTACTCCCCGGTCCTAAGCCTCTATAACTGCAGCAGGGTAAACCTCAGGGGCCTGACCATGGGGCACCATGTGGAGCCGGGCTACTGCAGCGGAAGCGTGCTGGATCTCTACCAGTCCTACCATACCTCCGTCACCGGCTGCCGCCTCTATGGCAGCGGCACCTACGGCATCGAAGGAAACGGCAGCTACGGCCTCACGGTGAAGGATACGGAGATCTATGACTGCACCTACGGCATCACGAGCCTCCGGGAAATGTCCGACATCCATTTTGAAAACTGCAATATGCATGATAATACGGAGCTTGCCATGGTGGATCTGTCCCAGTGCTATGATGTGGAATTTAAAGGCTGCGAATTCACCCACAATATCGCCAAGACGGGCTACAACGGAGCCAGCGCCTTCATTGAGACCAACGGCGGAGGCTCGGTAAGCTTTAAGGACTGCAGGTTTGACCGAAATGAATATGCCGGCTTCAAGAGCTCTTCCGACGGAAGTGACGGCAGTGTGGAAACAGAAAACTGCACCTTCAATGACAAGGAGCTGGGCTTCGGCTGAAGCCTTACTCCTCAGCAGGACCGGTAATATCCCTTAATTCTTCGGGGAATTCCTCTTCGCTGACTTCCGTCATGGAAAGGTATTCGTTGAAGACATAGCCGTAACCCTTCTTGGACGGAATATAGACATAGGACCATTCGTCTCCCAGTCCCAGCACATAACCCTTTGTGCCGGGCTGGAGGCGATAGATCCGCTTCGCATCAATGTCCGGAGCCACGCGCACGTTAAGCGGCGTGTCGGAATTGGTGGTATCAAACGTATAATACTTCCTTGCAGGCTCAGGCTCTTCTAAGGGCTCCGGCTCCTCCTCAGGCTCTTCTAAGGGCTCCGGCTCCTCTTCCGGTTCTTCTAAAGGCTCTTCTTCCGGAAATGCTTCCGGCTCTGTCTCGGGGACGCTTTCCACATTCCCCGCCACCCTCACATCATTCAGATTGGAATGCCCTCCCTGCAGGACCGTGGTGCCGCCATGGGAAAAAGAAGAAAGAGCCACGCTGAAAAACCCGATGGCAAGCAGTGCCACCAGGATGTAATATACGATCACCAAGATCATAAAATGCCTGGAGTATAAATGAAAACGCTTCATGTCACCATCAGGCGGGCAACTGGATATAGATGCCCATGCCTCCTCCCTCTGTGCTCTTGGCGTAGATCGTGCCGCCATAATATTCCACGATGGCACGGGCCTGGGCCAGTCCCAGACCATTTCCGCTAAGCCGGTTCGAGCCCTGATAGTTCAGCTCGAAGATATGCTTCGTCTCCTTTTCCGGAAGCCCCTCCCCGGTATCCTTCAGCACGATGAAGATGTCATCCCCCAGGGAAGATATGGTGATGACAAGGGATCCGGGACGGTTCATGTATTTAATGGAATTGTCGATAATATTGCGGAAAAGCACCTTCAACCGGTTGGGGTCTGCCCTCACCAAAAGCATCTCCGACGAGCTGGACACGCTGACATGAAGATTTGCGGCCTTGGCACTCTCCATGAGCTCCGACCTCGCCTGATTTGCCAGGTCGATGATATTGACCACGCTGTGCTCCTCATAGGACAGGTCTGAGGGCGGGAGCAGGGATGAAAGGTCCTTTGCCTTCATGGCTTCCTTCTCGGCTTCCTCCCGGATCTCCTTCAGCTTCCCTTCCAGAGCCTCCATGTCCTCCTTCATCTTTTCGGCTTCAAACCGCAGGACGTCATGCTCCCTGGTCAGGGTCATGTAGGCGCTCTCCTTTTCCTGGAGCAGGGTATGCATATCCAGGATCTCCTTGTCCTTTTCCGCAAGCTGGATGCCGATATCCTGCTGCCTGGTATCCTCCGCGATCTCATCATTCCTCACATCCGCATAAGTACGGTAGGTGAAGAGGATCAGGCACAAGCTGTGCATCAGGAATAAGAGGATCTCCAGATAGATCCCGAACCGGAAAAACCCAAAAATCGTAGCAGCATATAGGATACATGCAAGAGCCAGCAGGACTCTCTGTACTTTAGACATTGACATGAATGATCAGCTGAATCCTTTCGTCACGAAATAATAACCTTGGTTTACTATAACTCAAAATAAAAAGCTCTGCAAGATTCAGCCCTTCTTAAGGCCGGCCGCCCTCAAGCACCTTTTTGAGGGGCTTCCACAGGATGAAGAAATAAACGAAGCCGATCAGGGCTGTCACAAACTGCACCAGGGAAAATGTGGCCTGGAAGACGCCCATCTTTCCCCTTAAGGGGCTCTCCGCCGGGATCATGGAAGGCAGGAGCCAGAGAGAGATCGTAAGTCCCATAAAAGCTCCCTTTGCCGCAGATGCCAGCACCGAAAAAGCGATGGGTTTCACCCCGAGAAGCGGCTTCCCGTCAGCGATCGCCGGCTTCAGCAGGAAGTGGGTCATCAGCACCAGGATCTCATTTCCCAGCATGATAAAGGGAATGATCATCGGCACGGCCGTCATCACAGGAGATGCGGCAATGATGAAGGCGGTGACCGGGGTGATCACGGCCAGCACCGAGCCCCACAGAAGCCCGGCCGACATGGCGGCAAGGATCAGGCAGAGGTTTATCACCGGCCCCGTGATATACACGCTGAGACTCTTGAAGATCTGGCTTACCATGCATATGGCCAGAAGCACCGCCGTGACCGCCAGGCTCCTGGTCAGTTTTTTGTTTCCTTCTTTTGTTTCCATTTCTTAAATATCCTCCTTTATATCGTCCAAGTCTATCCTCCGCCCGGTATGCATGAGGCGCCTGACATTATCTAAATCATGCGTTGCCATGACTACGGTGATGCCATGGCGGTGGATCAGCTCCATAAGCTTCAGGATCTCCGCCGAGGATGTGGGATCCAGATTGCCCGTAGGCTCATCCGCCAGCACAATGGACGGATTGCCCAAAAGCGCCCTGGCCAGGCACACCTTCTGCATCTCCCCTCCGGAGAGCTGCTTCGGACGCCGCCTATGCAGGTGGTCGATCCCCAGCATATTCAAGGTGTTGGTGATCTTCCTTTCGGCTTCCTTTCCCCTGCCCCCGATCATGCCATAGACCAGCTCCAGATTCTCATATACCGTATAATCCTCAAACAGCCTGAAGTCCTGAAATACCGTGCCGATCTGCCTCCGGTAAAAGGGGATGTCCGCGGGACGGATGGTAGAAATGTCCCTGCCGTTTACCAGGATGCTCCCCCCGTCCGGTTCGACCTCCTTCAGGATCATGCGGATGATGGTGCTCTTGCCGCTGCCGCTCCGGCCCGTAAGGAGGATCCACTCCCCTTCCTCCACCTCCAGATTCAGTCCTCGAAAAAGAGGGGATTCATTCCCCTCATAGGTCTTCTGTACGTTTTTAAAGCAGATCATCACCCTTCCCGGACATCCAGGATGGAATAGAACCCGCTGACCCGGAATACATCGGCCACGGCATCATTGGTATTGATGATCAGCAGCTTCCCATTCTTTGAGTCTGCCGCCTTCTGTCCCACAAAGAGAGCCTGAAGGCCTGCACTGGAGATGAATTCCACCGATTCCATATCTACGATGACCGACCTGCCCTGCATGAAGCACTTCAGAAGCTCGTTCTTCAGCTGATCGCTGGAAAGTGAATCCAGCCGTCCCTTCAATACCAGGCGTATCTCTTCCCCGTCTTTGTTTGTTTCGATTATCATTTACCTCACCTCACGATAACGCCACGACCCCGTCTAAGGACGCCGTCTCATCCAGCTTGCCCTGATGCGCCTCCGGGATCCTGGTATTCACATCCAGGAATGTATTCGAATCTACCGTAATGTTCTCATCCATCTGTACGATGTCGATCTGGGTACGGATCGGCTTGAACTGGTTCAGGATATAGAGCAGCTGGTGCCTCGTCTCCTCCGTGATCCCCGTGTCCACCAGGATGGTCACGTCATAGATCCCGCCTTCCTGAAATACCGGAGACACCTTGGACGGATCCTGGGTCTTCATCCACGCCCGGATGGAATTATGCTCCACCACCGTGGCCTCCGTGCCCAGCATGATCTGTACGATCCTCTCCACGGCATGCTTCGTGCCCTTCATCTTGTTCAGTTCATAAGCCTCCTTCACCAGATTCCTGAGGACATCTTCGCTTAAGAAGCCTCCCTTCAGGTCTATCCCCATCCAGCTTCCATAGACGATCAGAAGCTCCTCCGGACAGGTATCCAGATCCAGCAGATCCGGAAGCCGGTCGATCTCCCTCTGAAAATCGTTGTAGATGCTGGAGTAGATGGAGATATAACGATGGAAGAAGTTGTTGCGCTTGCGGTAGATCTGGGGGAAGGTATCCATGAAATTATCGCCGGTGCTGTCTACGGCAAGATCCCGGAAATGAACCTCTCCTTCTCCCTCTGCCTCAATGGCAAAATAAAAATATCTCCCCCCTAAATCATACAGCAGGATGTCATTTAAGTCCACGTTTCTTTTTGCTCCGAGCTTCTTTAAAAGGGATATCTTCTCCGGAACGCCAATGGAAGGGTCTGTCAGGATCTCGTCCAGATCCCGCTGGCCGCTTCCGATGCCCACCTCCTTATAGTCCAGGGCAAGGGTATATACACTGAAATAGGCATTCCCTAAGGTAGCCGAATCAAGGGAAAGCCTCCCCCATTCACCCCCCAGGGTGACTCCGTCTATGCCCCGGAAAAAAATGGCATGGTAGCGCTCCTCCTTGACAAAGGACAGCACCCCGTCCTCTTGGAGTTGGAAGCCCTCCATGTATCCGCTCCGGATCCGATTTTTTTTGATGGAATATCTTGGCATTGTCTCACCGCCTGTGGCGTCTGCCCGGGCATCCCCGGACCTTCCGCCTATTGTTCGTATGTAATGATCTCAAGCTCCAGATGCCCCAGGTAAAGCAGGCAGTTCTGGGCCGGGTAAATATCCGAATCCTTAAGCTCCGCCCTGTCCCGCCTCTCCGGGATCATGGACAGATCATAGATATATTCGACACAGTCCAGCTCCTCCACGGCGCGGAATACTTCCTCAAATTTCAGCACCTCCCCGAAGTTCTTTTCCGTGCCCGGATAATCCAGCTCACGGCGGAACCTCTCCGTGATCACTCTCCTGCAGTCGGTATAATGTCTCTTCACATAGACCGTGCTCTTGACGGAGACCCCCACATATACCGGGGGGATGATCTGGAAGCGGGTGGTGATCAGCCTCCGCTCCGAAAGCCTCTCCGAGATCACTCTCTGGTAAATATCCGACAGCTTCGGGAAGGACTCTCCTGTCCCGGGCATCACGGCGATCCGGACCAGATTTTCCATCTCATCCATGACTGCCTTTGCTTTCCGGATACAGAGAGCGGGAGTGGATTTCACCACTTCCTCGTAGTCCTGCGCCGTCACACAGGTATAGGGGGTAAACACATCCTTACGGAAGCGCTCTCTCACGTCCTCGAATTTTTCCCTGAAGCAGCCTCCTGTGCCGGGCCCGGGATTAAAGAATAACGGCTCCTCCGTAAGCCCCGGGGCCTCGAAATAATTGCCTGCCCGGACATTCCCTTTGCGCCCTTCCGTCACGGCGATGCCTCCCATGAAAAGCTCCGCCCCGATATATTCCCCTGCATCCTCGATGATGATCCTTCCGTCATCTTCCAGCAGGTGATAGGTCAGCGCATCCTCCTCGTGGCGCTCCGGCCTCACAAAATCATAGATCTCCTCTCCATTCTGCACCCGCTTTGCAATGAGGCAGAAGGTATCATTCACGATATGCTTCAGCGGGAGCTCCAGTTCCTGATCGTCATAGCCCAGAACCTGGCCTACCCGGTACTGCCGCATGATCTCCTCGCTGTATACCACCACGCGGACGGCATCCTTGACCTTCTCCGGCTCATAGCCGAAGCGTGCCTTATCAAAGTTTAGTGTAAACTCTCCATTGCCAAGCCTCTTGTACTGGCAGTACCTGCCCTGGAGGATGGTCTCTCCCTGTACCAGCTCGTACCGGCGGTAGGTAGAACCCTTTTCCTCCTTGCCAAAGGCCAGCACGTATCCCTCCTCCGGAAAGGGGCTCTTTATGGTGATCTCCTTCGGCTTCTGGAAGGTCATGCACATGGCTCTCGTATCCTTCTGCAGCACTTCAAAAAGAAAGGCCTCGATGAAGGAGAAGCTGGGGCAGATGTCATACTGGGCAAGGCTGAGGGTGGCGCGGATGCAGTAGCCTTTTTCCGGATATCCGTCGTAGACAGCCGGCGTCTGCGCGGGCATCCGAAGCCGGATCTCGCCGCTTCCCAGAAATGCCCCGGTATAGTCCCGGACGTTCATTTCCACAAATCCTGCCTCGGTATAGCATTCCCACTTCAGGGCGGCAAAGATGTTTTCCCTCCGGTCGTCGATGGGATTGCGCTCCGCCTGTTTGTCCACTCCGATATAGAAGGAGGTCTCACGCCCCGGCTCCGGCAGCCGGTCTGCGATGAAGGCGATGCAGTTCCCTTCCCTCGGCCTGTCGCCAAAGATTTTGGCAGAGATCTTGAGCTCCCGGTCGCAGAGGTATGTAAAGTCATGTACTGAGCCGCCAAACTCCGAATAAATGCCCACAAGATGATGGTCTCCCGTATCCACCGGCTTTTTGCTTTCAAAGACCAGGTCTCCCAGAAGGAAGCGCTGGGATGCCGGGATCCGGATAGAACGTTTTACATTGCCTGCAGACAGCAGGAGCCTGGCGCATTTGCCCTTTGACGGTTTGAAGCCCATCATTTTCAGGAGCTTCAGCCTGGCTTCCAGGCCTACGGTGCCGATCCCCGAGCCCTGCAGGGTCTCGAAAAGGGTCAGGTTTTCCAGCATGGTCATGCCCGGATCGGAGGGGTTGTAATTCGTCCATTCCCGGGTGATCAGGGGCAGGGCTGACAGATTGTCGGCCATCCGCTCTGAATAGGTTCTGCTGGCTGTTCTTTCGATTCTAAGCAAAGTATATAACCTCTCTCATTTGAACTTGTTCTATGTATCCTGCTCGGTTACGCCGCCGGCACAGTCACACTGCCGGCACAGTCACGCCGCCGGCACAGTCACACTGCCGGCGGGCCTTGCATTTCCACGTCGCCTCACCGCTCACTTAATGCGGAGCTTCCCGCTGGCTTCGACTATGCAAGCTCGTCCATGCGAGCCAACGATAAAGCGTGTTGTCTCGCATGACGGCAGATCTTGCAAGTCTACGCAGGCGACAATCTCCGCGTGTTCGCGGTAAGAGGCTCCTTAGGAAACGTCAAGGCCCGCAAGCGGCTCACACTTCGCAAAATACATGGAAGCAATCGAAGACTGCTTCGGACATGTATTATTCCCTCATGTTCTATGCTTCTTTTATACGTTATGAAGACTGTTTCAAACATGTAGTATCTCTTCACGTTCTATGCATCTTTTATTCGTTACGCAGGCTGGATCGAATATGCACAGCGTGGAGGGGGAGCCGGGGAAAATGATATCTGCAAGGCCCTAATGCCGGCGTTTCTTAGCGAGACCGAGTCTCATAAATTTCGCGAGTGCGAAGGCCGGGCTTGCGCCACAAAGGCTATAGCCCTGTGGAAATCTGGCCTGGCGCAAGACCGGAACAGCGCCGAGCGAAATTTTGTCATGAGACGATGGTCGAGCGGAGATCCGACCGAGCGCCGGCAGATATCATTTTTCCGGCGACCGCAAACATAAGTATATCACTTTGTTTACTTATATATAATCTGGACGTGGTGCTTTCCGGAGCGCACCACCATGAAGGGATTCGCCGGAAGGTTGGCGATATCCACCTCATGGCCCCCATCCCGGTCCGTATACCGGGCTATGATGGAGGTCTTGCGTACTATGGCATGGCTTTTCAGGGTTCCGAGCCGCATCATGATCTGGGTGCGCTTCGGGATCTCTCCGATGTCCCAGCCGTCCGTCCCATCCTGCGCCACCGGGTTGAAGTAGCTCTTCAGCATATCCCGGATCATGTTCTGGGTCTCGAAGCTGTCGTCCGGATTGGTCAGCTCTGCCCAGACCGTAACGGAGATGTAGACAAACAGTGGTTCTACGATATGCACTCTCTCCCTTGGCAGGGTGAGGGATGCATGCTCCAGCATGTATTCCTTCAGCTCCCCGGAGATCCGGTGGAAGGAGAAGGAGCCGTCCTCGAAGTCCTTCATCAAAAGCACGAAGGACAGCTCGGAGGGATCCTTGATGCCATCGATGGTCTCTCCCGAGATGCAGGCCACCTTGTCGATGGTATCGGAATAGTTCAGGATTGTCCAGATATAATCCGAGACGGTGACCAGCTTATTTCTTCCATACAGGATGTTCGCCCCCCTGCGGAGCGCCTCGGAGATGGTCTCCATGTCGCTTCCCCCGTAGGAGCGCATCAGGTTGGTCACGCTGTCCACGAAGAGCTCTGTGCCTACGGTCTCGGTAATGGTGCCCTTCTGTACGTTTCCTTTTTCCCCGTCCGTAGAACGGATGCGTACCTTGAAGGCGATGTCGTCGGTCACTCTGGGGATGTCTGCCCTCATGCCGTCGGAAAAGATCACTTCATTGGTCAGCCGGTCGATCATATAGCAGCGCCTGTCCGTGATCTGCAGGAAGCTGTCTGTCTCGGTCCATAGCACAAAGACGGAGGAGGGTGTCCCGAATATGTCGTATTCCACGCGGATCCGGTCCGGCTCGTCGGTCACCATGCGCTCGATCTCTTCCCGGGTGATGTTCCCCCTCTCATTGACCCAGACCTCGGCATCCAGGATATTGCCCTCTCCCACAAATACCCGCTTGCCGGGCTCAGGCTCGTTCAGGTAATAATTCGTCTCCGGCCCAGTAAAGATGTTGGAAGCGGACACCACGTTGGTCAGGATCCGGCGGATCTTGGGCAGGAACCGTGCCGCTTCGTCCTCTCTTTGCGGCGTGCTGCGGACCACCCGGATCCAGTACCGCTTCCTCCCCTCCAGCTCCATGGCCTGCATGTCTGAAGAGGGCACGAAGATGACGGAGCCGGACCTGGAGAAGTTCCCGGTAAAGTCTACGGTCTTCATTCTCTTGAAGCCGCGCAGGGTACTGTATTCGAAGCGGCAGCTAAGCCCGCTGATGTTGACCAGATCCTCCAGCTCGAAGTAGATGCTGGCCGGCCCCTCCTCGATCCTCCGGTCGAAGCCCAGATAGAGGGCATCATCATGGTATTTTGTCCCGGACAGGACGGGGCTCGGCTTCCCGGCGCGGAAGGAGCTCGTGATCTCTCTCCGTTCTGTGCCGCTGATCACAAAGACTCTCTGCGGCTCCATGAAACAGCCCTCATAGGTGTATTCTGCCTTCATTCCCGTGATGCAGGGAGCATAGTGGACGGCCGGCCTCAGGTAGCAGTTATCCGCCTTGAGGAGCCTCATGCGGATGCACCTGCCGCTGTCTGCTCCCACCTCCACGCTCTTCCAATCCGATGGACAGGTGAAGCTGAAGGTCAGGTCTGCCGCCTCGCCCTTTTCAAACATCCTGGCGGTCTCGCCTTCTGTAGGAAGCTTTTTCCAGCCCAGGCCGTTGAAGTATTCCAGCACGATCTCATCGGCATAGGCGATGGCCGGCTCGTCCATCGGCTTAAGCTTCGGCTTTTTCTTGATGACCTTAAGCTCCACTTCTTCTTCCTGCTTGGTCAGATAGAGCCCATGCTCATGGTAGGTCACATGGAAGGTTACGGTGATCTTGGAGCCGCCCTTGGAGAAGTACTCATCCATGCCGATGTAGCATTCATTGAACTGGGACAGGGTGTCCGTGAAGGGATCGAATTCCCCCGGATTCAGGTCTGCCGTCCCATCGTTGACAAAGGTCATGGGTCTTTTGCCTCCCGTGGAGGATATCCCGATATAGGATACTTCCTCCGGCTCGGTCACAGGATGCCTGGCGCTGAGGATCACCACGGAGTATTTCCTCGCCCCCTCCCGGATCTTCTGGTTTCTGCCCTTTCGCTTCAGGGAGAAGGTTTCCTGGTCAGGGAGCAGATTCACTTCGTCAAATTCCTTAAAGCCGCTCCTGGAATAATACTGGAAGAAGTATTCTCCTTCTTTGACCTTCTGGATCAGCCCCTCATTGCCGGAAAACCGGATAAAGACCGGCTCGTCCTCCACGTCGAACATGGTCTCGTGGTACAGGATCAGCACGCTCTTGGCGATATTGGCTTTTTCGGAAAAGAGGACGAAGGGCTTCACCGGGCCTGCATTGGGATCAAAGGCCAGGTCTTCCGTATCGTCCACATATACCGGTTCCTCTTCTTCCTCCTCCCAGGGCTTGTTTTCCTCATCGGATTCCGTATCCTCCACCCTGGCGGAGCGGTCTACGATCTGCGGCTCCTCGAAATGCCCTGCGATGGGCACGATGGAGCCCTCCTCCCTGTCGGTCATGAATACGTCCGTGATCTTGGAATTGGTGACATACAGATCCCGGTCTGTCTCAAAGAGGACCGGGGCTCCCCCGTCTCCCTGGGCAGAGGCCTGGAGCCTGGTGCCCTTCCGGATCTGGGTGCCGGGCACGGTATTTTCGATCAGGTTGAAGTGGATCACGCTGCCGGAAGCCCTGGCCGGCTTCAGGGAAAGATCCAGCATGTTCACGAATTCCGCATGATACCGCTCCACCATATGATTGACCTGGGTGATGTTTTCATCCATCTGCATGGCAAAAAGCCGTGCGATGGCAGAGCCGATGTCCGGATCCTCCCGGTCAAAATGCCACTCCGGGGTATAAGACTGGGATAATCTCTCTATTTTGTTTTGGATGTCATCCGCCTGCCGGCTGTCTATCTTCAACCTCTGATCTCCTCTTCGATCTGCATATCCATATTGACATTGTCCGGATCAAAGAACTCCGGCTCTTCTTCTCCAATGGCCCCCATTCCCGCAGAATCCAGATAAAACGGGAACACCAGGTTGCCCACGGTATTTGTGGCGGCCACCCGGTAGTTTATGCTGACCACGATCATGCCCTGCCTCTCCTGCAGCTTCGTCGAGATCTCCACATCGGTGACCCTGGGCTCCTGGCTCAGGATGGTCTGGGTCAGGTCTCTGCGCATGATGGAGAGCATGGTGGTGCCGGTATCCATGAAGGTATAGTCCATGATGTTGCTCCCGAAATCCGGGCGGGTAAGCCGTTCCGTACGCTGGGTCATGAGGATCAGGTAGATGGATTCCTTCACGCTCTCATCCTCCGTGACCGTCAGGAAGCGTCCCGTGGCCTTATCGATCTCCGGCGGGAATTTCATCCCCGTACCCAAATATGCTTTTCCCGAAGCCATTTCTTCCCCCTTTATCTCCTGCCAAAGCCCCTGTCATGCTCCGGCTCTTCCTTGTCCTGCCTGCAGGCCGGCCATCATCCAAGCTTGATGGGCGTGCCCGATACCGTTACGGCTCCGCTGCTGGAAAGCTTCAGCATGGAGGAGCCATCCACCGTCACATTGGTGCCCTTGAAGGTAGCTCCGCCGGAGCTTTCGACGGAAACGCTGCTGTCCGTCTGTACAGAAAGCTTCTGGGACTTCACGGTGACGGTGCCATTGCTGCCGTTCATGGTCACGGTGATATTGTCCCCCACCTTGATGGTCATCTTTTTTTCCGCATTGATCTGGATATGTCCCTTCTCGGGATCCGTATCCATGATGATGCTGTTTTTCCCGTTCTTATCGGAGACCCTGATCTGCTTTTTCTCATTGTCCAGCAGGATCTTATGGGTCTCATTGGAGGTTTCGATCAGGATCTTGTCCTTATCCCCGGGATTTTCCCCCTCCTCCACCGCGGCATCCGTAAAGGTGATGGTGTTGCCGTATTTCGTCACGATCTTCTTGTACTGGTTTTTTTCATCGATGGACTTCGTCAGGATCTTGTCGTTGATCTTGGGAATACAGGCGATGACATAGGGTCTCTCGATATTTCCCTGCTCGAAGGCCACCAGCACCAGGTCTCCGATCTCCGGGATGAAATAATGCCCCCAGATCCCTCCCCCGGAAAGCATCGCTACCCTGGCCCACAGGATCCGGGACTTGTCGGATTCATTCTCTTCCTGGCCGGCTCCCGGGGCACCGCCGCCCCCCGGAGCTCCGCCGCCTCCGGAATCACTCTCCGCTTCCTCTCTGGACAGGAGGACCACGCATACCTTCCCGGGCATGTTTTCATTATAATTCTGCACCACCTTGCCCAGCATGACTCCCATGATCCTGGAGTCCCCGGTATCGGTCTTTTCTACCTGTTTTTTTGATACATCTTCTATTATGTCAAATAATGCCATTCTTCGTCAGTCCCCTCCGATCACGTTGGCCTGGCCTTCAAACTCCGTGCGGTATCCGTCCTGGTCGATCACATGGCGCACCCTGGTAAGGTAAAAGGAGTTGTTCAGGGGCTTCCCCGAATTGATCAGCTTGATGAAGCGGCCCGGCACCAGCTCCGGAAGCCCCACCATTTCCATCTCGATGCTCCCCAGACGGTAATCCACCATCTCCTTTAGGTAAGCTGCCCGGTATCCTGCTTCCTCCTTGGTCGCCACCGTGGTATCCAGATAGACCAGGGTCTGCTTCTCGATCAGGGGCGTCGCCTTGTTGCCCATGGAGACCTTGCTGTTCAGCTTCGCATCCTTGCCGATATACTGTCCCTTATCCGACTCCACATTCCTCACCGACACCTTGCGCACCAGGCCGGTCATGTCATAGCCCACATCCAGGGAAAACATGCCGTCGTACCCGTCCAGCTCGATCAGGATGTCCTTATTCTTCTTTGCCTCCACGAAGTACAGATTTTTTCCTACGATGAAGAATTCGAAATTGAACTTCTTCGCCGCCTTGACGATGAATTCGTAATCGCTTTCCTCCACCATCTCCACCCGGATATCCTTTGGATTGTCGGTGCTCCCTCCGCCGGAGGCCTTATCCGGGGTATCGTTTATGACCAGCTCCGTAAAGCTCTGGGATTTGCTGTCCTTCTGCGCCACAAATGCGTTCGCCTCCAGCACCTCCCGGACCGCGTCGCTGTAATACATGGCCTTCAGCCTCCTGGAGCGCCGGTTTGCCATCATGGCAGCCTTCGCATCCATGGCCGTGATCTCAATGGCCGGGACATCCTCGCTGTCCGACCGGGGAACGATGAAGTGCACTCTGGCAATGAAGCCGCGGAATACATTCCTGACCGAAATGCCGTAGCCCATGTTGATGTGCACCGTAGAGCCCAGGCAGATGACTTCCTTGCATTTTTTTACGTTAAACTGCCGGATGTCCTCTACATAAGCTCCGACCAGACGGAAGATCGCGATCCCCGCCTCAAAGCCGCTGGAAAGCTCCACCTCGATCTCCGATACCGCCAGATCCGTTTCCTCCTGCTTGATCTCCTGCTCATTGATAAAGATCTGGACTACGGGCTTGTCAAAATCCTCATATTCTTTTTTCAGGTCGGTAAACTTAAAATCTGCCATGGCTTAAAAATTCAGGAGGTTCCCCACCTTCTGGGAGGTCTTCACGAAGCTTTCGCTGCCATCCCCGCCCAGGAGAGGATCCCCGGAAAAGGCCTTCTTGTATTTTTCCTGCCACCAGGACAGGGAGTTGGGCGATACTTCTTCATCCGCGCACATGATGGACAGGGCCACGTTTGCCCTCACCGGCTCCCCGGTCACATTAAACATGGTATAGGTGGCATTGACGCTCTTCAATACCCCGCTGTAGCTGAATTCCCCCCAGGAGAAGGTGACTACCCTGGTCAGGGGATTCCTCAAGGTAGCAATGAATCCCTCCACCCTGGTCTGCACGTTTACGTTTTTCTTGCCCGTGCCCGACATCACCGCCTTGGCCACTCCGGTACCGATGGAAGTGGGAGACGAGCTCAGCTTATCCGACATGAAGGCATCCGCCGGGTCGCAGGCATCAAAAAGCAGGGTCACGGAAAGGGAGATGTTGGTATCCCCCCTGGTCAGCGATACCCCGCCGCTGCTTCCCAGGCCCTCGTAATTGATCTTCTGCACGAAGCCTCCGCTATGGCCGGTAAGGGACAGGGAGGAGGGGTTAAACTGTACCTTAAAGCGTTTCCTCTCCAGATTCTTGATGTGGGAGATATCCACAGCGGACTGGACATCCTCATTGTTTTCCCAGCCCACGAGCCCCATATCGGCCGCATAATCCATCACCGTGCCCTTGTTTGTCATCACATCGTCGGAAAAAGAGTCACTCACATCCTGGATCTGCCCCATGCCCTTTGCGCCCTCAATGATGACCGCATCCTTTGCCACGATCTTGCGCTCGCGCATGTCCACCACCTCGATGATGGCTTTTTCCACATTGCCCAGCATGGCATTGAGATCTGAACCGAAATTATCCGCAAAGGAACCGCCCAGATCGGAAGCCATGCCTCCAAGGTCGCTTAAAACACCCATTTTTCCTCCCTCAGAGCTTCAGGTTGACCAGACTGTTGTTTGTCGCCTGTGAAAGTATGCTGGAACCGCCGTTTTCTTCATCAAAGCACCGGTCAAAGGCATTGTTCCAGTAAGTATTCTCATATTTGAAAAGCGGGCCCTCGCCCTGTCGTATGGACATCCCAAGGGTGCCCCGGATGGGATATCCCTTTTTGTTAAACATCGTATAATTGGTGGTCACCTCCGTCACCTCTCCCCGAAAGCTCATGTCCCCCCAGAAGAAGACCACATGCTTTGCCTGGGGGATCGTGAGCATGGCAAGCAGACCCTCCATCTGGCGCTGGACGCTGAATTTGCCCTGTACGGCGCTTTGTGCCGCGCTGAGAACATTGCCGGTGGACATGCTGGTTATGGGATTGCCCTCCAGCATAAAGGCATCCTGCACATTGGTATCATCAAAGAGCAGCTCGAAGGACAATGTGGTGGATGCGGGCATCTTGACCTGCTGTACCTGGGGATTGGAAGGATCCCCGCTGTAGTTCAGCTGCCGGCCGGCTACCGTGGAAAGCCTTAAGGTAGTCGGATTGTACTGCACCTCCAGGGCGATATAGCCCTGATCCTTGGCCATATCCTTGATGTCGCTCCAGGTGGCCACGGCTTTTCCCTTCAGGGAAGCCTCCGCCTTTTTCATCAATTGTTCATCCAGCTTTTTGACCGAATCGATGGCACTGTTCAGGTCATCGGAAAGCTCCAGCTTCTTCTTTGTCGATCCGTCTTCCAGCAGCTCCTCGCTTTCCTTGACGCCGGCGGCCCGCACATCCCCCAGCTGGCTTACGGCACGGATGCAGAGCACGGCCTTCACTATATTGCCCGTTGCGCTGCTTGTCAGATTTTGAAACGCCTTGCTGTCTCCGATGGCACTCATGGCTCCGGATACGGCGTTTACCGCCTGTGTCAACAATTCCGGTCTTCTCCTTTTCCCTGCGGCTTAAAGGGCAGTCTGTCTTAGGTCCTTTTCTGCCGCGTAATACTCCGAATGATCGATCTCCGGCTTCCTCCGGATACTAAATTCCCCTTCTTGATTTCTCGTTCCGGAGCCGCTTCTCCAGCTTATGCATCACCTGGTCTGAGATGGCGCTCATCTGCTCATGTACGCCCCGGTTCACCAGCCGCTCGATGTCCTCAATATCCTTTTCCGTGATGACGGAGCCCCTTTCCTGTACCACGTTGGTCATGCTCCGGCTTCGCTCCTCATTCACCACCATATCGTTCTGAACTACTTCCTTCTGGGTATTGCTCCTCTGGAAGCGCTCTATGGTCTCCTCGATCTCCTCCTGGGTGATCCCCTCATTCTGGCGGAATACGATCTCGGCTTCTCTCCGGATGGTTTCCTCCCTGGGTTCCTTCGGCTCTGTGCTCTCCTGCTGCCTGCGGATCTGCTCGATCCTGCTCTGGGTCTCTCTTGCCACATTCTCCCGCTCGGTCAGGATCAGCTGCTCCTGCTCCCGGACCAGGTTGTTGACCTGCTCAATATCCTCCATGAGGCCCGTCAGGTTATTGGCCACCACAAGGGGCTCTCCCTCCCTCTGCTCGGTATTGCTCAGATATTGCTCGATGATATGGAAGACCTGGGAAGTATTTTCCGGGAAGAGCCTCTCGATCTCACGGAAGGCCTCCGTGCGGATATCCTCCTCCTGCTCCTCTTCCTGCCTCAAAAGCTCCTCTACCGCTTCCTTTCCGCTCAAGGCCTTGAGGGAGGCTTCCCTGGTGCGCTCTGCCCCGCCCTGTCTCCTGCGGCGCCGCACCCGCTCCAGGATGGAGATCATCTCCCGGTAGCGTCCCACATTATTCTGGTTATATTGCTCGATCTCCTGCACCTGCTTGAGAAGGTCGGTGTAATTCTGCTCAATGCGGGTGTTTTCCTCGCTCCGATAGGTTTCATCCCCCTCATAGGAGATCTCCGTTTCCGGAGAACTGATATAAAGATCCGGGCCTTCCAGGTTCTGCGTCACCTCCGTAACCTGCTCCGGGATGGTTCCCTCCTCAAGGGGCTCCCCGGGGATGTTCAGCTGCCTTAAGATCTCCTGGACCCGGCTTTCCTCCCGGACCGTATCTCTTCCGCCCTGGGTAATGTCACGGACTTCCCGGCGCAGCTGTCCCATCTCCTGGCGGATATTGGTATTCTGCTGGTATTCCTCCTCGGTCAGGTCAGTGCGGTAGGAGATCTCTGCCTCCTCATTGTGGCTGACCACCACGGTCCTTGCATAGCTGTCGGAGGAGGCATAGCTCATCCGGATCAGGGAATTGTCCGAAGACCGGAAAAAGGCATTCCGAAGATCATAGAACCGGTCTCCCTCCATATGGATATGGTCGATCCCGGCATGAACCAGCTTGGTCACCATCTCTAAAAGCACCGCTGAGGTGATCTCCTCCGTCACCCTTTCTTCCCGGGTGCTTTCGGTCACGGCCTCGCGCTCATAAACATTTTCCCCTGTATATATCGGCACGGATACGGTATTTACGATCTGGTTCTGGACATTGCGGGAGACCACCCTTCTGTCCCATACCTGCCTTTCACTTACGGGATATTCCCGGTTTGTGACCTCCTGGCGGTTCTCCGTATGCCGCCGGTCGATATGGGTATCTCCGGCATTCTGGATGCTGCTTCCTTCCTCGTAGAGATCCCCTTCCTGTACATAGATCAGATCCTGTCTTTCGCGCTCCGGCAAGGCCGCTGATCCTTCCTGCAAGATCACGGTACCGCCTTCCCTGAACTCCCTTTCCGTATCCATCCGCTCCAGGACTTCCCTGGTATGCTCCAGGGCTCTAAACTCCCGCTCCTGCCTTTCCCTGAGCTCCCTTGTCTCCCCGGTCACGGTATAGGTATCGCGGCTCTCCCGGATGCCTCCGGACAGCTCCCGCTCATAGGTGCTGTCGGTATGGGACTGCGTGTCCTCCCTCCGGATCTCCCTTTCCCTTATGGTCTCTGCCGGAAGCACTCTCCGGTCCACCACGGTGCTTTCCAGGGTATTCTGCGTTCTTGCGTCCACCTGCGTCCGGTTTTCGGTCGTGCTGTGGTAGATCCCGGTATCCCCGGCCCGGACGCCCTCGTAAATATTCTCGTAGGAATCCCCTTCCTTGGCATAGATCAGGGTCTCTCCTTCAGGGCTGCCGGCTCCGGCAGGGGTTTCCTCATAATAGCTTGTGATGCGCTCCACGGCTTCCTGGAAGGTATTGACGGATTCCAGGCTCTCTCTGGCCTGCTCCAGGGTACGAAGCTCAGAGATCTGCCTTGTCCGAAGCTCCCGGATCTCACGCATTTCCGGGGTTTCCTGCCCCGCCTCAGTGGCAGTCCCAGTATCCCCTGCCGCCTCTCTTTCCCTCTGGATCAGCTGCCTTGCCCTCTCCGTCAGGCTTTCCTCCCGGATCCTTCTCTCCTCGGTCCGGCTTTCCTCCCGGATCCGCTCCCTTAAGGGCGCTTCCTCCCTTTGCGGCTCCATCTGGTCCAAAAGCTCTGCTTCCTCCCGGAAAACCATGGAGAGCATGCTCTTTACGGTTCTTTCCCGGATCCTGCCTAAAAAGATCTGCCTGGCCATCATGGACTGCTCCGAGATGGAGTATTCCCGGCTGTCTATATGGTTTGCCTCTATGCTCCGGTTGAAATTGGTGACGATCTGGTATATGGCGCCGGTCTGGAGCCTCTCCAGGACCACGCTTCCCAGATCCCTCTGTTCTTCAGCGGGTCTTGCCGGGCTTTGCTGCACTGCCTTTTCCTTCAGGATCTCCCTTACGTTTTCCGCCAGGAGCTGCCTTGTATATTCTGTCTCGCCGGAGAAATAGGCATTGATCAGGTCGTTGGTATGCTCCGTCTCCCGGATGACCTTCTGCACTTCCTCCATGAAACGCATGTCGTTCCGTATCCCCAGGCTGTGAAGCACGTCCGTAATATAGGTCCGGTCCTGGTAGGTCAGGGGAGCTTCCATGGACAGCAGGATCCGGTTCATCATATTATTGATGATGGTGACCTTTTCCTCATTCCGGCTGTTCATGACGGTATTGCCGGCTACTGTGGTGACCTGTCCCTCTGCGATGTAGATCTCGGGGGGCGTGGTCACCAGATGCATCAGGTCTTCTGAAGTGACCTCCCTGCCTAAAAGGCTGTAGCCGGAGGTGATTTTTTCATGAAGCAGGCTGTAATCCCTAACGAAGCCTGTCCGGTTTTTCAATTCGATCGGTGCCTTAATGATCAGCATGCTTTATTTCTTTGCCATCTCCGATGCCATCCTGGCACTCTTCTGCTGCGGCCAGAGCCTGGGCGTCGGCTTGGTATTGGAATTATGCCTGGCGCTTGTCTGGCCTCCGCCCTCCACGGTGCCGGTATATTCAAATGCCCGGGTCTCCGGTGCGGCGTTTTCGCTGTGCTTTGCGCTTGACTGGCCGCTTCCGCCCTTGGTGCCGTCATACTTGAACTCCCTGGAATCCGGCTTGGTATTCTGATTATGCTTGGCGCTCTGCACTCCTCCGCCGGCAAGGGAGCCGTTATACTGGTAATTCCTGGGATCCGGCTTGGTATTCTGATTATGCTTGGCGCTCTGTACTCCTCCGCCCTCCAGGGATCCGTTGTATTCATACTGTCTTACTTCAGGGCTTTCGTTTTCATTGCGCCTGGAGCTGGATTCGCCTCCGCCCTGGACAGATCCGTCATATTCCCAAAGCTCTGCCATTCCTTCCATCTCTTCCCTGCTTTCATCATCGCTGACCACCGTATTGGGCAGGTTGTCCGAGCCGTTCTCCCACAGGCTCTTTGCCGCTTCACGCTGCTCACGGCTGTCATTTTCACTGACCACGGTATTGGGCAGATTGTCCGAGCCGTTCTCCCACAGGCTCTTTTCGCCCTCGCGCTGTTCACGGCTTTCATTTTCGCTGACCACCGTATTGGGCAGGTTGTCCGAACCGTTCTCCCACAGGCTCTTTTCGCTCTCCCGCTGCTCACGGCTTTCATTTTCGCTGACTACCGTATTGGGCAGGTTGTCCGAACCGTTCTCCCACAGGCTCTTTTCGCCCTCGCGCTGCTCACGGCTTTCATTTTCGCTGACTACCGTATTGGGCAGGTTGTCCGAACCGTTCTCCCACAAGCTCTTTACTGCTTCACGTTCCTCACGGCTTTCATTTTCGCTGACCACGGTATTGGGCAGGTTGTCTGAGCCGTTCTCCCACAGGCTCTTTTCGCTCTCGCGCTGCTCACGGCTTTCATTCTCGCTGACCACCGTATTGGGCAGGTTGTCCGAGCCGTTCTCCCACAAGCTCTTTTCGCTCTCCCGCTGCTCACGGCTTTCATTTTCGCTCACCACCGTATTAGGCAGGTTGTCCGAGCCGTTCTCCCACAGGCTCTTTTCGCCCTCGCGCTGCTCACGGCTTTCATTTTCGCTGACCTTGGTGGTATCCAGGTTCTTTGTGACCGGAGCTCCCGGCACTCCGAACTCCCAAAGGTTCTTTTCGCCTTCCCGCTGCTCACGGCTTTCGTTTTCGCTGACTGTGGTGGTATCCAGGTTGTCCGAGCCGTTCTCCCAAACCTTCTTTGCCGCCTCCCGGTCTTCCCGGCTGTCATTTTCACTGACCTTGGTGGTATCCAGGTTCTTTGTGGCCGGAGCTCCCGGCACGCCGATCTCCCAAAGCTTCTTTTCGCCTTCCCGGTCTTCCCGGCTTTCGTTTTCACTGACCTTGGTGGTATCCAGATGATCCGAGCCATTCTCCCAGAGCTTCTTTGCCGCCTCCCGGTCTTCCCGGCTGTCGTTTTCGCTGACTACCGTGGTATCCAGGTTGTCCGAGCCGTTCTCCCAGAGCTTCTTGACCGCTTCACGGTCTCTCCGGCTGTCATTTTCGCTGACCATGGTGGTATCCAGGTTGTCCGAGCCGTTCTCCCACAGGTTCTTTTCCGCTTCGCGGTCTTCCCGGCTGTCATTTATGCTGACCATGGTGGTATCCAGATTATCCGAGCCCATCTCCCAGAGGTTCTTTTCTGCCTCACGATCCCCCCGGCTGTCATTTACGCTGACCATGGTGGTATCCAGGTTATCCGTGACCGGAGCTTCCTGGGTGCCCATATCCCAAAGGTTCTTTTCCGCTTCACGGTCTACCCGGCTGTCATTTTCGCTGACCATGGTGGTATCCAGATTATCCGAGCCCATCTCCCAGAGGTTCTTTTCCGCTTCACGATCCCTCCGGCTGTCGTTTTCGCTGACCATGGTGGTATCCAGGTTGTCCGTGACCGGAGCTTCCTGGGTGCCAATATCCCAAAGGTTCTTTTCCTTCTCCCGGTCCGCACGGCTCTCATTCTTGCTAGTCTTTGTATTATCCAGGTTCTTCGTGGGAGAGGCTCCCGGAGTGTCGATCTCCCATAGGCTCTTGGCCGTCTCTCTTTCTTTCCGGGTGTCATTCTTGCTGACCTTTGTATTGTCCAGATTCTTCGTAGGAGAAGCCCCAGGTGTCGTAGGATCCCAAAGCTTCTTCTTATCCTCCATGTCAGACCGGCTGTCGTTTTCGGATACCACGGTGAATTCCAGATTCTTGGAATTCATCACATCGGTATCTTCCGCATCCTTTGCAGACCAAAGCCTCCTGCCATACCCGCGCTCCTTCGAATACGCGCTCTCCATATTGGTCCGGTTCGGATTCTTGGAGTCCCTGGCATAATCCGGCTTATTATCCCTGTGCGAATAGCCGTCCGGATAAGACCAGGGGCTCTTCATCTCCATATTCGGAGTCATGTTGTTGATGGTGAAGAGCTCACGGTAGGCGATGGTGGTGGTTTCCGTCAAAAGTCCGCTTCTCTCGGCATTGAGCTCTCCAAACTCCTTGGATATCACGGTACATCCCGTGAAAATATAGACTCTGGCCGGATTGGTCGGATTGAAATTCGAGCCGGAGCCGCCGGCCGGATAATGGGTCACATACAGCACTACCGGCAGGATCAGGTCTGTGCCCAAAGCGATGGGATCAAAAAAGCTGGTAGGGAAATCCGCGGAAGCCGCCATGCCCACATACCTTTCCACCTGGAAGGTAAACGGCTTGGAGATGGGCTTCCTCAGCATATGGACATAGTCATTCACGCCCCCTTCCTGATAATAGTCGAATTCATTCTCCTTCGTGAAGACATGTACCGACTTCAGGGGCATGAAAAACATGGCCTCTACCTCAAGGGCAAAATTGAAGCTGACGGCCGGGTGGATACTATCGTGTTTGTAGGAACCTTTTGTTGATGCCATGACCTAACCCTTATGGGCCTAAAAGGGATCCGGGATCCGCTTCTCAGGCCGGTTTATTCTGTCATCCTTAAGCAGCCCTCACCGGTTGGGCGACATTTCCAGGATGCTCTTTTCCTTTTCCTTCTTCGAGGGACTGAGCCTCTGATTGATCCGGGAGATCTCGCCGCACCATTTCCTGCGGCTGGCATGCTCCAGCTTCATCACATCCTCCTCACTCCAGTGGAAATAATATGCAATGAAGGACATCTCCTGGAACATCTCATCCTCCGGATACAGCCTCATCCCTCCCCGGTAAAATTTAGCGGCACCTCGAAGCTCTTGCCGCAATCCGGGCAGACCGCGGTAAGGGTCGGGGGTTCGATGTCATTGATCCGCTGGTACATATCCTGAAGGTATGCCAGATCTGCCGTAAACAGCTTCTCCACCAGGGTGGCGGACACCGACTGTACTCCCTCGATCTCCGTGATCACCTTGCTTAAGATCACGATGGTCAGATAGGAGGGATTGGAAAGCACCCTGGGATCCCTGGTGGCCGAGATCTCATCCCCGGCCGTGGCCAGCCTCATCTTTCCCCTCCTGTGGAGCTCCCCGGAGCCGTCCAGATAGCCCTTTGGAAGCGTAAATTCGTATATCGTCTCCATAAAACCTCCCCCGCCGGCCTTTTAAGACCGGCATCCAGTCCTCAGTCTCTTTCCTCTGCATCATGGGATGCATGAAGCCCATGCCTCATGCATCCTTGACATAGATGAAACAAATCGTCCGGATTAGTTCGGGATCACCAGCTCTTCATAGGCGATCTCTACGCTCTCAATTGCCACGTCCGAAGTCTTCGCATCCAGATCGGGAGCGGAATACTTCGTGACCCACGCATTGGTGAGCGTCCAGGTCCTGGTGCCGGTAGGAGTGGTCACCAGCTGGTTCGGAGCACCGGGGTTGATGTCGATCAGCTCGATCGTCACGTCGTAACGCGGGATCTGGCCTCTGACCTCACTCACACACTCCTGTACCCATGTCTTGAACGGACTGTCGATGATGTAGCCCATCCGGAGTGTTACATTGCCGTGCTTCACCAGGCCCGGGATCTTGACCGGAGCCAGGGAAGCGGAGTTGCCCTGCCTGAATTCAATCACATCCACCGTACCTTCCACGCCCGTGACCTCGCTGAACGCTGCCGTTCCTGCGATGGTGTCTACCGTGACGAGGAAGTTCATTTTGGTTAACGGATACTCGGACTGGGCACCGTTTTGATAAGTTGATGCATTCGCCATAATTCGTCAATTCCTTTCTGTAACGGCGGCTGCCGCTACCTGATTTTGATTCCTCTTATCCAGGATGCACAGCTAAGCTTTACGCTTCGCTGTAAACGGTTGCAGGCCGGCCAAAAGGCCCGTCTGCTTATTCACCGCCGCCGCCTGCCTCAGCCGTAAACTGCGTCACGCGGAAGATCACAAACTCTGCCGGGCGTGACGGGGCAATTCCGATGTTGCAGATCAGCCTGCCGTTCATGATATCGTCCCTGGTCATGGTGCTCGGCCCGATCTCCACGAAGTAGCTGGAAGCCGGCGAATCGCCGCCCAGCATGCCGTTTCTCCAAAGTCCATCCAGGAATCCGGAGATGGTCAGATTGACCCTCTGCCACAGCGTAGCATCGTTGGGCTCGAAAACAACCCAGTTCGTATTTGCCTTGATGCTCTCCTCCACAAAGATGAAGAGCCTGCGGACGTTGACATACTTGAAGGACGAATTGCTGGAAGCAGTCCTTGCGCCCCAGATGCGGATGCCCTGGCCAGGCATTGCCCGGATCAGGTTCACGCCCTCGGGATTGAGGATGTCCTGCTCGTCCTTGTTGTAATTCACCTGAAGCCCCGTACAGAAGATCGTCTCATTGGCCGGGGCCTTGTGCACGCCGCGGTTGATGTCCGTCCTGGAATACACGCCCAGCACTGCTCCTGAAGGCGGGATAAAGGCCGCCTTGTTGGAAGAGCGGTCAAATACCTGGATCCAGGGATGATACATGGCAGCATAGGTCGAATCGATCATGTTGCGGTACTCGATCAGGTCTGCCGTCTTGTAGAGCTCGGAAGGCATGTCAATGACCGCAAAGCGGCTGCCCAGGTTCTCGCAGTGCCCAACTAAGGATACAATGACCTCGGGGATGGTGATGCCCGGCACGGCCATCATGCTGACCACGTTGTTTTCCACAAAAGACTGGATGCCGGTACGCTTGCCCGGGCCGCCGTCCTCGCCGATGAAGGTACCGGCGTTGACCTTGGATACGGAGCCGTCGCTTCCGCCTTCCAGCATGACGATGCCGCTCTCCTGCCCTTCACCCAGGATCTCTTCCACCGGGTTGCAGGCCTCATCCAAAGGCTTGACCTCTACTTCCACCAGCTCGCTGCCAGCCATCCTGGAGGTGATGTACCTCGGGGAGGCCATGTTGAAGGAAAGCTCCGGATAATTCTCGGCATCATCCCCACAACGCACGCTCACATCAGCGGTGACCAGGTAGATCAGGGACTTCGGGATGATGGCATCATCCACCACATCGTCCGGAAGCTCGTCCTCGAAGGTCACGATGCTGTCCATGATGGTCTTGATCCTGGTGTAGGTGCCGTTGAATTCCACGATGTCGCCTTCCCGGAAGCCGTCCGCGCTCTTGGCCTTGTAGCCCGTGTCCGTCTTTGCCAGGATCTGCATCTTATGCTTCTTCACCGTATTGAAGGTGACCTGGATCTTGTCGCCCCAGACACCCGGGCTCTTGGCTTTGATGGTCAGGATGCCCTTCTCGATGCTGGATTCCTTTGCGTCCGGAGGCGCAACCCTCATGACATAGCAGCGTGTGCCGCCATTGGCAAAGAACTGCTCCACGCTGTTTGCCAGGAAGCGGTACTCCCCGTAAGCAAACTCGCTCAAAAATCCACCGTACTGCTGCGTAAAGCTCTTAAAACTGGTCACAAGCTGCGGAACGCCGATGACCGGCCCCTTTTCTGCCAGGCCGATGAAGCCGGCAGTGCTTGTGCCTACTCCCTCTATGCTCCGCGGAGAATTATCATATTCCTCCACATACACACCGGGTGATAAATATTCCGCCATAGTTTTTCCTCTCTTTTTTCCGTGCTAAAAATTGTTCAGGTACTAACTTTCATCTGACCGGGAGTCGTGATCTGGATCTGGCCGCCGTAGGAACACATCATCTTGCAGTCCTGCGTAAGGCAGGGCTTGCCTCCCACCAGCACTTTGGTCTGGGTCGGGATCCATGTGCCCGCCGGTACCGGTATGCAGGGCTGCGGTGTCAGAACCCCCAGGGCTGCCGCTGTCGCTGCCGCTACGGCCGGATTGCTCGGTGTGGTACACATCGCAAACGGCCCTATGTTGCTCATCGGCATACAATCCTGGATCGTCGCCACCAGTCCCCCTGCCATCACTCCCGCCTGGCTTGTAACCTTCAGCGGGGCAGGTCCGGTGCCAAAGCTGCACAGGCAATTGGCTCCCATCGTGACTACCTGGCTCATCTCAATCCTCCCGTTTCTGTCTTAAGGTCCACCGTCTGAAACCGGGTCTCGCCTCCTACCACATAGCGGATCAGGTAAGTCTGTCCTTTGCCGTCGTCCCTCACCCGGAGAAGATAATCCCCGTTTTCGGATACATGGCCAAAGATGATCCGCATCATCTGCCGGTTGGGTACAAAATCCTCGGCCGGTTGTCCCCTAAGCTTCACAGACTGAGGCGTGGCATTTCCCAGCACCTCGATTTTTTCATACTCATTTTTGTCCGTACTCAGCAGTCCGTACCATACGTCCTCCAACTGGATCCTTCCGCCGGTGCGGCCAAATACCGTAAGCGTGTTTTCCTTTTTCCGGTATTCGCCTGCCTGGCACAGAGGCCGCATAATATTTACTGCCTCGATTGATTCAAGAAGAGGAAGATTGCCTGAAAAACTTAAAACAGGACTGCCCTTTTTCGTGTTCTCAGACGGAATCAGGAACACGTCCACTGTGGGCATACGTTCCTCCAGTTCGGCATATTTGACGGCGACTTCCGCATCCTCGTATCCGAATACCCTGATCTGCATGAGAAAATCTTCCCTGCCGGTATTGATGAATACGAAAACGCCTACCCCCCGACTTTCAGGCCGAACCGCCTGTCCGTTTTTCATGAAAATGACATTTCTCTCATCCGCCGCGGCTCCCGTAGTCGTATCAACCAGGCGCACCAGCAGGTCCAGCCTGGAACCAAACACAGAAGCACACACTTACTCATCCTCCTTTCCTGTGATATGCAGCCCGAACCTCGCATCCGTGACCAGAGGCGTGTCGATGACCTCACCGCTGGACAGGTATACGGGTGCCGCCCTGTAAAACAGGCTGATCTGATAGGGTTTGTTGATTGCCTGCCACACCCTGACTTTTTCCTCCAGACTTATCTTCGCTTGAGACAGTACGATTGGAGGCTCACCTGAGTGAAGCCAGTTCTGCAGGTCATCGGGACGCACGGCATTGTTGTCATTCACGATCTGCGCCACCCTTCCGATGATTTTTTGTATATCCGGTGCCTTTAGCCCCATCTGGGAGGAACCGTTGATAAAGACCATATAATAAAGCGCATATGGCCTGGGCGGTTTGGATAATTCCGCTTTGCCCCTCTGGACCAGCATAGGCGTAGTTACCTGTACGTCCTCTTCGATATTGTACAGATAAAGCCCGACGATATAGTCCACATCCTGGTCCAGGGGAGAGGATATTTCTATATTGTTCGGTGACGGTATCGGCTCCGGGCACATCTTTTCCCTGAGAGTCCTTACGATATAAGCGCTGACGTCCGCTATGATCGGATAATCGGCCATTTATTCTCCTCCAGTCAGGGTATTGTAGATCTCCTCTGCCTCTGCCTCTATGGTTCCGGGCAGGCACACCCCATAGGACGTGCCCATCAGGTATTCACAGTCACATTGAAACAGGTTCTTCGCATCATCCTCGGATACATAAGGAACCTTATTGAGGATCACCGCCTCGCTGAGCTGCTCCTTTGCCCCGCCTTTCCGTACCAGCTGGGTGCTGCCGGTCATGAAGGTCAGCACATTGGCTTTCTTTGTCATGGTCGCGGTCCTGCGGGTATCATTGTAAAAATACCGGTAAGAAGTACAGTCTCCTATGGTCTTCAGGCTGACATACCGGGGCGATTTCTGCTTCGGCTGGGAATACAGGTACTTGCTGTTTTTCGCACGGAGTATCTCGGCAAACCTCTGGGAAAGCCTGGCCGCCTGGGTGTTTCCGGCTCTGGCCAGACGCGATACCGCAGCAGCGGCAGCGGCCAGGTCCTTCGCATCCAGATCCTGAGGATTCCCCGTCACCGTAAGGATGTCCTGCTGGCTTAAGGCGGCAGCCTCCGAACTGATGCCGTCCCCCGTGATCCCGGCTCCTCCTGCATCTGCTCCGCCGGCTCCCGTATCTGCTCCGCCGGCTCCTCCATCTGCTCCACCGGCTCCTCCTGCTCCGCCGGCTCCTGTATCTGCTCCGCCGGCTCCCGTTCCTGCTCCGCCGGCTCCCGTTCCTGCTCCGCCGGCTCCTGTTCCTGCTCCGCCGGCTCCCGTTCCTGCTCCGCCGGTTCCTGTTCCTGCTCCGCCGGTTCCTGTTCCTGCTCCGCCGGCTCCTGCATCCGCTCCGCCGGTTCCTGTTCCTGCTCCGCCGGTCCCTGCATCCGCTCCGCCGGTTCCCGTTCCACCGGGGCCAAGTCCTGCTCCGCCGGTCCCTGCATCCGCTCCGCCGGTTCCCGTTCCGCCGGGGCCAAGTCCTGTCCCGCCGGTTCCCGCATCCGCTCCGCCGGTTCCCGTTCCGCCGGGTCCAAGTCCTGTCCCGCCGGCTCCCGCATCCGCTCCGCCGGTTCCCGTTCCGCCGGATCCAAGTCCTGCCCCGCCGGCAGCTCCGGCTCCGGCAGCCCCGGCCACGTTATCCCCGGAATTGGGCAGCCCGAAGCCTCCCTGGGATGTGCCGCCTGCCCCGCCGTTTTCTGCAGCCGCCTCGGCCGCCGCCGCAGAGGCACCTGCGATCTGGTTCAGCTGGGCTGCGGAAGCACCTGCCGCCTCGGCCCTGCCTGCGATCCGGTCCATGGCCGCGGTATCTCCCATATCGGCCAGGACATTCAAAGCCCCGGATATATCTGCATCTGGATCCTCAGCCAGATCCTTCAGGGTGTCATTTAGGATGTCTCCTGCCAGGCTGCTCTCCGAGCTGGTACCGGTCCGGGCTTCTTCCGCCGCGATATCCTGCGACTTTGCATCGATCATGGCATCCAGCTCCCTGGCCAGGGAAAGATCATTGTCATCCAGTGCCGCATCCCTTTTCTTGACCAGCTCTTCCTTCTCATCATTCATCTTATCCAGGTCTGTCTTCAGGCTCTCATCCGAAGCCTTCACCTGGGACTCCTCGGTCTTAAGCCAGGCCATATGGCTGTCCAGGGATCCGACAGCCTTCGGTGAAAAATCGTCGTTCTGGACGGTGCCGTAAAGCCCTTCGGTCCAGGTAATGCAGTCGTTCACATAGGTCATGGCATTGGCGGGCGTCTCTCTCTGCTTCAGGGCATCGATCAGGAATTCCAGCTCGCTCCGCTTGGATTCCATGTCTCCTTCCTGGCTGTCCAGCAGAGCCTGTCCGGCAGCTAACCCCTGTTGTGTCACAGCCTGCCCATATTCATCCGAAGCTCCTGCGGCTACGGCCTGGCTGTAGCGCCCCTCCGCAAGGCTGATCAGGCTGGAATCCAGCAGATTCAGCTCGCTCTCCGCATTCTTGACGACGCTTTCCGAAATATTCCTTACATCCTTCAGGTAATTGATGGGACCCGCCGAGCCGTCCGCCGAGGCTTCGTCGATCACCTGGGTGGAGTATTCATACTCTGCATGCCCAAGCACCGTATCCACATCCACCAATGCCTTGGCACTGTAGGTATTGTAGCTTTCCTGGCAGGAGGACTGCCCGTCGGAAATGGCATCCAGCAAGGCGCTGTCTACGGCATAAGCATCATTCGGCCTGTCCTCTTCATCCTCGTCATGATATTTGTTGTAGGTCTTCTGCAGGGGGGTCCACCATTCCTGGCTTTTGTCCTTATTGACGAAGTCATGCTTCGCCGCATCCTGCAGCTCCCGGATATAGGCCGGCTCCGAGGCCGCATTGTCTTCACTGTCGGAATTCTTGAAATTACTGAAGGTAGTATAATATTTCCCATTGATCAGGTCATACAAGACCCCCAGGACATTGATCTCCCCTCCCGACAGCTTATCCATGATGATCATCCTGCGGGACGCATCCACCTTTTCCATCAGGCTGTAGATCAGGTCAGCCTCCTCGTCCTTTCCCGAGCTCTTCAGGGTCAGGTAGCAGGCATAAAGCCGGTTCAGCTGGGCATCATACTGATCTGTCTGGTTATCCCTCAGGTTCAGGGAGAAGAAGCTGGTCAGGAACTGGTAATTATAGATGTCCGTCCTGAGATTTCCGGAATTCTCGGAATTTTTCATCTTCAGGTAATCGTCCTGGGAGATCCCGTCCGCATCCTGGGAATCCACATAGGATGACCACAGGGTCTGTACCTCCGGCAGCTTCCTCAGGTCGTAGGGATCCGGCGTGTCAAAGGGATTGAGGGAGGCATCTGTCTTTGCATCATGAAGGACTCCGCTCCCATCCACATAATACTGGACATAAAGATCTGCCAGCTCTGCCTCGGAGATCGGGGTTCCCGTCGACATGATATCCCCCAGGCCTTTGGCATCCGATACATTAAACCACTGTCCCCCTGCCAGCTCGGATTTGTAATACTCCTCCGTCTGCCCGGACTCACTGGCTGAATCCGTGGCTTTCTGATAGATCGCATCCGTCATGCCGTTGATGTTGATCAGGTAGGTTCCCACAAAAAGGGTAGACTGATCGACGGTATGGCTCTTGGTGAAATCCGCATAGCGGACTGCAGAGTTCTCATTGAATACAGCCAGCACCCTGGTACTCACCATATAGGTTACCGTACCGAACACCAGGATCAGGCAGAGCGCCAGGATCCATTTCTTTTTCCCGGAAAAGACCTTCTTCATTCTTCTGTTTCCTTCTTTACGACGGACTGTGCCGAAGTCTTCAGCCTGCAGGCATACTTCAGTGCCGCGTCATCTCCGTAGCATTCCACCGTGAGCTTCTCTAAATCCGCTCCCATGATGGGAAGGTATACAAATTCTTTCGTTGCCTCTATGGGCGTGGAGCTCTTCAATGCGGTCCCGTCCTCGGCCAGGATCCGGTAAGAGGTGATCCCTTCCTCCTCAAGGAAGGTAAACTTCAGGGACATGAAGCCCGTCACGTCATTCAGGGTGGTCACATAGGATCCCACCTCCCCGGTCTCCTTCTTTCGGATGTTCATGGCCGTCGTGATGTTCAGGGGGCCTGATTCGCTGTCCGGATCGATCACGACGTCGTCCACGAAATTCTCCCCGTTGTATAAACGGATCTTGGCGGCATCCACATTGTCCTTGGAAAGCTTCAGGTGCCTCAGCTCCCCGTCCACCTTCGTCCTGGGACCGATCTGTACATTGTCGCACCAGAGCTCGAAATCCGTGACCTGTACTTCAAAACCTTCCGGGATGTGCAGGGAAAGGGCAAACATCTCCTTCTGCACAATGGGCTTGATATAATACGAAGCCCCGTCGGCGATCTCCTTTTCCACATAGCTTACGCCCAGCACGGCCGTCTGAAGATCCGCATCCGTGCCGCTGAGCATGGCGCTCACGCCCCCGCAGGTCAGCCGGTCGAAGGAATAAAGGGTGGTGGTATAAAGCTTCATGGCATCCAGCATCTCATTCTGTGTGGATTCATAATCATCCACCGCATCCTGGTATTCATCCAGGGTCATGTAGCCCATCCGGTTCTGTACAGCATATTCCTTGAGCTTCTCCTGCTGTTCCTTCACGCTTTTCTGGTATTCCGTATAGGAATTCCGTACGGATACATAATTGTTGTAAGCATCCGTGACGCTCTGGTCCAGATCGTCCTTGGCGGAGAGCTCATCCTTATGCAGGCTGACGTAGTCCATCACATTATTGAAAAGGACATAGGGATCATCCTCGATAAAACGGGTGCCGTCCAGGTTTCCCTTCAGGAAGAGCCGGGAGAACTTGACAAAAAGGATCCGGAATTTTCCCGCCCAGTAGCTGTCGATCTTTTCCAGAAAGTTCTTGTAGGCCGCCTTAAAGGCCTTCTTGCTTACCTCCTGGCCGTTCATGGCTTGATATACATAGCTGGAGATCAGGTTCATGTCCGAGCCGTACTTGCCCTTCATGATGTCATAATTGATGCTGAGCTCCTTCAGGCCCGTGGTGGCCGCAATACAGGCTTCATAATATTTCTCGTCCCTGTCCTCCGCATACTGGATGAGCTTTTCCAGGCTTTCCCGGTCGATCTTGGCCTCCACATAGGGCTTTTCAAATTCGTAGCCCGTAGTCAGATCCACCCCGATCTTCTTGGAGAGCTTCTGCACATCCGCCTCGAAGGTCCTCCGGTCGGATGCCACGGTATTGTTCAGCTTGTCCAGCTTCTTCTGGATCCGGTCGATATCCGACTGGGTCGCCTGGCCCATCTTAAACCTGGCCCTGGTCCTGTCCAGGCTGTCGGTATAATTCGTGATCCGCTCTTCATTGAAGGCAATATTTTCCTGAAGCGTCACGATCTCCACGTAGAGATTGTTGATCTCCTCCCCGATCTTGTAGACCAGGTCCTGCACCTTATGCTCTGCCACAGCGATGTCATTGAGCAGGGCCATGGGCTTTACCTGCTGCTCTGATTCCTGGGAGAAGTCCAGCTTCTGCGGGAACTTGAAGGAAAGCAGGGGAGACCAGCGGAAGGTCCTCAGGTTCTTTTTCTTGAGCTTCAATGCCTTGACGGCGCTGTCATACTGTGCCCTCTTGGACTCTACGGCATCCTCGGCGCCCTCATATTCATAGCTGTGCTTGATGGCAAGGGACCTGGCCGTGGAAAGCTTCATCTTCTTCTTGGCCTGCGCCGCATAGGTCTGTACCGGAAAGGACGGGAGCACGAGAGACGCCGCGAGAATACATGCTATGCACTTTTTCGCTGTCTCATGCAGCCTCTTCATCGCTTCCTCCATCCGAAATCCCATAAAAAGCGAACTCTCCTCCCGCTTCTTTGCATACGAAAGAATAGATCAGGTCGCCCCTCCGGAAGGAATAAACATATACCGTATAGTCCTCGTCAAACCCGTTCACGACGATGTCGTCTGTATAATTGGAAGTGGAATCCATATCCACCTTTCCGTCCAGGACATATTTTTCATCATTCAGCAGATTGATGGCCACCGCCTCCGGCAGGATCACCGAGGAATTTCCCTCATAGATGATATCGCCCAGAAGGGCTTGTACTCCCTCTATGGTATTTACCGTTTCTTTGCCGGAGCTGAATTCTTCCGACAGTACATATACCGTCTCCGCTTTCTGGGAATCATCCGCCGCGCCCCCATCCGAAGACGCCAGGTACAGCGCACCGATATCACTTAAATATACGACGGAATCCCCTCCCAGGTCAGGATCTTCTTCATAAAGGGTCTGATCGCCGTGATAGACCCCCCGGATCTCCTCCGGCGTCTTGCCCAGAAGAGAGCTGTATACGATCCGGTCGGAAGCAAACTCCCCTCCGTAGATCAGGTTGCTGCCCCCGTCATAGAGCTTGCCCTCGCCCTCCTTCATGCCCCTCTGGAAGGATCCCACGTATTCCTGGGTGCCGTCCGGGCGGAAGAGCTTCCCCTCTCCTTCATACAGGTTATCATGGAAGGCTCCCTGATAATGAAGGCTTCCATCCTCATAATACTGCTTCCCTTCTCCCTCATACTTATTCTTTTCGAAGGCGCCCTCATAGAGCATCACATTGTAGGGAGAATAGAGCTTCCCGCTGCCCGTCGCATAGCCCTTGTCCACCGTGCCCTCATAGGCGATATAGCCGGACTTGGCCTTGATCCGCACCTTATTCTTGGCAAGCCTTAAGAGGATGGACTTGTAGGAATACGTCCTCATGCCGTTGCTTTCCACAAACTTGGAGTAGATCTTTGAGGTACTCCCGATATACCAAAGGCTCAATACCCCGATCAGGACCACGATGGCATAGGCCAGCTTCTTGCTCACGAGCCATCCGAAGATGGAATAATAATCATCCCGGCTCTTGGGCCTGACATCTAAGAGCTTAAAGAAGAAATTCCGGATGCCGCCGATGATGCGGGTACGGACAAAGTTCCAGCTGGTCCAAAGCTTGATCTTGGATACGAGGGAAGCAAACTTCGATTTAATTGTGGTCCAGAAGATCTGGAATAGGTTCTGGCCCATATCAGACTATCCTCATCTTTCCGTTTTTAACGCGCCGAAGTCCTCATTCGGGCGCTCTTCGTTCAGGTATCTCTCGCTTTCGAATAAATACCAGCGGGTGATCTCATCCTCCGGGCATTCCTTCAATACCTCGGAGAACCGGTTCCTCGCGGTATAAAAATCCTTTTGATAGAAGATCTGCAGGGCAGATTCGAATTTCTCCTTATTGATGATCTTCATCTGGCGCTCACGCATGGGACAGGCATCCAAAACCTCATAGAGCGCCTCGTCGGTATAGGAGTCCTCCTCCTTAAGCCGGATAAATCCGATATAGCGGTTTTCTCCCAGCTCTTCTCTCTCCTTCACCTTGGCTGTCACCACCACATATACCCCCAGCTTGCGGAACCATTTCGCATACCGCTCATAGTCCTCCGAATGCCTGGTGCTTAAGAAGGTCAGGCTCTGGGCGCTGATGCCCACGATGCCGTACACAAAGGATGCATAGTAGAGGAATATGGAAGCAGGCGCCGCATCCGGGTCAGAGAGCTGCCTTTGGATGTACTGGACGGCCTGGCCGGTAACCCGGTTTTCCGATTCCAGAAAAAGGAGCTGCATCAGCGACAGGGAACTGTCCTGGGAGACCAGGATCCCCTCCCTGTTTTCCGCATACTGCTCCATATAGGAGACGGTGCGGCTGAGGGTATGCATTCTTTTCTTATCGTAGAGGGTACGCTCCGTGGAAAACATCATGATCGTGCCGTTCACCGGCATCATCTCGCCGTTCTTCACATCGAAGATGGAATTCTTGCCCATGATGGCTTCGATATTCTTCGGAGCAAACCGGTAATACGCCTCGAAGATCCGGTATTTGGAATAATTGATCTCCGCCATCTTCCTCTGAAGCTCTGCCAAGGAATTCCACAGGGAGATCATATCCTGGGCAGGGGTCTCCGGGACCAGCTGCAGCCCCACCCGCCCCATGGCAAGCTCATGCATGGCCTTCTCAAACCGCCTCAGCTCCGCTCCCTGCATATAGAGGATGAAGAAAAGCAGCGCACTTCCCGCAAGAATGAGGACCACATAGGCCGCCAGCAGCCGCCAAAGATCCGACCAGATCCCCAGGTTCGGATCCGTCTCCACGATGATCCCCCCAAGGGCATAGGTGCTGTTCAGCTCATCCTGCGTAACGCCCACCGCGAGATGGTCTTCTCCCGCGGCCTGGATCTGGATCATAGCATCCGAGGTATTGCCGGCCAGGACCGATGCCATGGAATCCAGCACCTTCCCATAGCTCCAGGAGGCTTTTTCCTGATTTTTCCCGGACAGGCTCGTAAGCACCATTCCGTCGGTCAGCCTGAGCAGGAAGACATCGCTGAATACCACGTCATTGCCTTCTCTCCCGGCAAAACGGGCAAGGCTTCCCTGGATCCGCCGGTAATCATCCCCGTTGTAATACTCCTTGGAGTCAAAGTCGATCCCCGACAGGTCTCCGATATTGTCCAGTTCCCCGTGGAGGGAGAGCAGGGCAAACCTGCTGTACTCCTGGGTCCCGGCCTTTTTGTATTCCTTCATCGCAAAGAGGAAGGCCGAAGTGACCACCACCACCAGCACCAGCTCCAAAAGGCACATCAGGTAAAATACCCGGTTCCGGTTCCTCGTATAATAGAAAAGCGCCGCCAGCAGCACATACCAGATCAATATGCCCATGGCCCAGAAGACGATATAGCGCTGGTACATTCCAAGCCATTTTCCCATGCTGAAACGCACATTGTGCATCAGGTTCTGTATCCGGTAATCCGGGCTGAAGACAGAGTCCGGCGCATCCTTGTCCGTCCTCACAAGAAGGGTGTCGGACAGGTAGCATGCATCCGAATAAAAGGATCCCGGCGCACAGTCACGGTAATAGATGACATCCGCCGGCGGGGTCTCCGAAGGATGCTCTCCCCTCTTGTCCTCCGCCTCCTCATCAGCTCCGCCATTGTCGTAGGACTTCAGCGCCTCAAAGGGGATCTCATATACCGTTGCCCTCCGGCCGTTCTGGGTCAGGGTCGTGATATGGATCTTTTCATTTTCCACCGACAGATTCTTTACGGCTTCATTCTCCCCCAGAAGGAACCGGTCCGTCCTTGCTATGGCATGGACATGCCCGTCCAGCTGCAACACCCGGAAAAGGGTATAGGGCTGGCCGTCTTCCATGTCCGGCGTGGAGCAGACAGCAAAAAGCGCCCCGTTTCCGGCACACAGATCATGCACCAAAAGCTCCCTGGCGCTGGATACATGATAGGTCTTGCGGATGACCCCGTCCGGATCGATCCGGTAGATATGCCCCCGGCCGTCCCAGTTTTCCGCAAGATAAACCTGCCCGTCGAGAATATCCGCAGAGGTAAACTTCGTATACTCCGGCACATGATCCAGGTCCGGGACCAGGCTGGCAAACAAAAATATGGACAGCAACAGGCTGAGGACGAATATACAGGCTATGATTCTCACTCGAAGGCTCATGGTCACCTCGCTAAACTCTCCGTTCCGATCTGCTTAAAGCTGTTGTAGAAAATCCTCAGGAAGGGAATGTCTCCCACCGCGAGGTTGGTCAAAAGCAATGCCAGGGCGATGATCCCCAGGATCAGGCAGATCCAGAAAAGTACCCCGAAAAGCTGGTCTGCATTGCGGTAGAAGAAGCTCCTGATCTTCGTGGTCCATCTGCGCTTTGCATCCGGAGTGGAAGCGATCTGGATGTCCCGGTACAGCTCCATGAACCGGGTATAGCTGCGGTTCTTGACTTTCTGGGAAAGCAGCTCGTAGCTGATATTTTTCTGATCCTTCTTTTCTGCCAGGACAGAAAGCAGGATCTGTGCGCAGGCCGTGGCGCAGTCCCGCTCCGAGCGCATGGGATCCAGATCCTTCAGGTCCAGCTTGTAGCTCAGATAGACGCTCCGGTCCTTTGTCAGATTGAGCCCGTCCTGGGTCAGCACCAGATACAGCAGCTGCCAGGGAAGGCCCGACGTAATGCAGCTTAGGATCACGTTGGTGCAGATCTCCTCGCACTGGGGAAGGGTAAAGGCTTCTCCTACGAAAAACCGGCTCATGGGCCGCTCCGTCCGGTAGGGCATCACCATCACATACTTCTGCTCAAAGGTAAAGCTTTCGATGACCGGATCCTCTCCCCTGGCCTCATCCCATTTTACGGCGGAAGAACGGAAGATCTCCAGAAGCTCCTTCACCAGCTCATGATGCTTGATCACCAGCAGAGTGAATAAGCTGCCGGACTCCTTCCCGGCCTCCCTTGCGATATAGCAGTCATTGATCTCGCTGACAAAGCAGGTCGATACCACGAGATACTGCGTTTTATGGGAAGCATAGACCATTATTTCTTATCTCCGGATTCTTCCTTATCCACATGGATGGTCTTGTCCGGGAGCATCTGCTTCTTGACGATGGCATAGGCATAGGCACAGATGACCGGCATATCGGTGCAGTAGATCCGGATCTCATAGACGCCCTCCTTGGAAGGGGCGGTATAGATGCCGTCCGAGCTGATCTCGCCGCTTCCGGTGGAAGTCAGCTCATAGGTGATGCTGCAGCTCTTCATATTGTTGAAGCGGACCCCGAAGAAGTGCGTCTCCCTGGTCCCCATGATGACCGTAGGCGTATCCACGGAAATGCTCTTATCGTAGTAATCCTCCGTAAGCTCCACATCCTCTCCTGCCGGGAAGCGGATCGCCACCCAGCGGTAGGTCAGCACCAGATAATCCACGCTTTTCAGCAGCTTGGCCGCCACCACGAAGGTGCCCTTCTCATTCAATACCTTGACGGCTGTCTCGGCATCCACCAGACGGACGTTCTGCCGGCTGAAGAGATCCGGATTGCCGTAGATCGTGCTCTTCATATTGGCTCCCACATCCGGGTCGTCCGATACATAATCATAGCCGATGTCCACGTAGACATTGCCCTTGCCCAGACCGTGCGTGATCTCTCCGGAGTACCGGATGTCTCCTTCCCTGGCATTCTTGCCGAGGGGGATCTCCAGGGTGCCGGTGGCGATATTTCTCATGTCGCCATGTACGGCTCCGGCCACGGGCATCTCCCCGCTGCTCTGGCCCATCTCCCTTCCCTCCAGCTCCACATCCTTGACATAGTATTCCAGATAACGGTAACGCATGGAGGTCTGGGAAGGCGCCATGATGTACTTCTTGCTCAGGGGCTCCCTTACCTCGTCGATGATATAGGCATTTTCCGTGCGCTCCATGTGGATCAGGGCCAGCGCGATGGAATCCTGCAGCATGCCCACCTGCCTCATCTCCAGGTTGATCCTTCCGATCTCCTTGCCCACGATCTCCACGGGGCTTAAGCCGCTCACCCTGACCTTGATGGAGAAATTGGAAGCCGTGCCGATGGCATGCTCGTCCTCGAAGGCTGTGGCAGAACCGCTGCGGAGAATGATATCCGTCTCCTCCACCTCCAGATCCTGTACGTTTACCCAATATTCCCGGCTTAAGGATTCGCCCTGGCCCAGCTTCACATCTTCCACTCCGATCTCAACGGAATGCTCTCCTTCTGCCGTAAGGAAGATGGGCGTCTCCAGGATGCCCCTGCAGTTGAGGCTCACATCTGCCGTGGTCAGCTTCCTCACCTCCAGCAGGATCCTTAACGTCCTGCCCCGGCTCACCGTGCTGGGCATCACCACTTCGCCCACAAAATTCTGGCTCTTAAACAGGGTCTGCCTGGTCAGGAATTCCGACTCAAAGCCATAGACCGAGGTTTCTTCCTCCGGATCGGTAAGGAAAAGCTCATATCCCTCCGAGACCCGGTTGTATTCATACTCCTGCCCCTGGCCCTTATGGTTCACGGAATATACGCTATGCACGTCCTGCTCCCGGAACCGAACGTTCAGCTTTGCATCATTGCCGGTAAGCGAGTCAAATCCCTCGATGGCAGAAAGCTTCCGGACGACCGAGGAATCCACCACGATCTCCCGTCCGGAGCCGTCGAAGGCCACCCCGCTTTCCACCAGGATGGAGAGGTCGTCTAAGCTCACCACCCCCATGCCGCATACCACCCCGGCTCCGTACATCAGGCTGTTGAGGAAATGCTGCTTGTTCATGTAATAATTCTGCTCAGCCTGGAAATCCACGCTGGTCAGCATTTTCCCCGGATAATAACGGTTCCGTTCAAACGGATACAAAGCGCCGCTGCTCATAAGTCATTCCTTTCTTGCGCCTGAAAAAAGGGCGCAATTCCCCAAAAATACACTTTCGGAAACAATTTTATCAGATATACGGTCACGAAAGGGACACAAATTATGTAAATCCTTATATGGGTTTTATTTCACCGGGATGCGGATCATGGCGTGAGTCCCGTCCCCTTTTCCGGAAATATAGGACAGGGATCCCCCGCACATGACCTTCAGCAGATAGCGCACGCTCTGGATGCCGATATGGGAGCGGCCCTCCTCCATGGGAGCATCCGGGTCGAAGCCGTCCCCGTCGTCATAGACCTCCACGCAGTAGTTTTCCCAGCCGCGGAAGGAGGAGATCCGAAGGGTGCCCCCGTTTTCCTTCTTCCCGATGCCGTGGCGTACCGCATTCTCCACGATGGCCTGTACCGAAAGGGCAGGCAGGCAGAAGTCCTTCTCGTGGATATTGTATTCCACGTTCAGCTCCTCGCCGTAGCGCAGACGCTCCAAGTCCAGATACCGCTCGATATGCTCCAGCTCCTCGGAAAAGGGAACGGGCTCCTCTCTCTTGATCAAATCCAGATTTGTCCTGAGATAAGAAGAAAAATCACTGATCGCCTCCTGGGCGATGGCCGTGTCTTTCTCACACAGATAGTAGATCGTATTCAATACGTTGAAGATAAAATGCGGGCCGATCTGGGAGAGGACCAGGCGGGTGTTCATCTTTTCCAGTTCGTCCTCTGTGCCGGCCTCCTGCGGTGTTTCCTTATGCTCCTCCTTATGTTCCGGAGTTTTTTTCTGGAAAGGCCAGATCATGTTATCCCCCGCTCCAGCGAAGCCAAGGTGACCTCAGCCCAGGAATACTGCGACATATATTCCCCCCGGAAGACCTGCTCCGGGTCCTCTCTTTCCCCATTCAGATAACGGAAATAGTCGCAATCCACCTTGTCCTGCAGGATGGCGATCCCGCCCCTTAAGCGGACCAGGCAGTCCTCCAGCCCGTATGTGGAAAGGGTGGAGATCAGGTCGGCCCGGATGTTTTTCAGATAGGAGGAATGCCCTCCTTCCTCCTCCTCATCCTCCCAGAGCACCGTGATGATCTCCTGATTCCTGCACAGCGCCCCCCTCCGGTCGATAAGATAAGCCAAAAGTTCCCTGGTCTTCTGGTATTTGAAATTCAGGGGCTTCCCATCCAAAAAGACCTCAAAATTGCCGAAGGTACGGATGAAAAGCCGGTGGCTCTCCTCCGTGACCGGATAGCGCAGACGATCCAGCTCCGTCCTCACCTTGTCTGCCGTCACCGGCTTCATGATATAGCCGCTGCAGTGAAGCCCCACGGCCTCCAGGGCATAATCCGAGTAGCCCGTGGTAAAGATGATGTTGAGGCGGGGATTGATCCCGGAGAGCTTCCTGGCCAGTTCGATCCCGCCTATGCCCTTCATCTCGATATCCAGGAATATGACATCCACCGGCTGCTCCTCCACATGCTTCAGCGCCGAGTTCCCATTCCTGAAGCCGTGGAGCTCCGCATGCGGCTCCGCCTTCACGATGGCGCTCATGAGAGCCTCCAGTGCGATCTTCTCGTCATCAACTGCTATGATCCTCATCCTTCCTCCGCCGCCTGCAGGATGCTTTCTGCGTCAATGCAGGCTCTGTGAATGGAAAATCCAATCATCATATTATCATCCATCCTGCGTGTTTTCAAGCTTCCGCGCGGCTTACGGCCTCTCCCCTTAATTCTTTCGGAACCGTTATTTTGCGCTATATTCGCCGGATCCGGCCGCCTGCAGACAGGGCTGCGGCTTAACGCAAAAAGGATCCGCGGCCCTTTTTAAGCTGCGGATCCTTTTTCTCCCCCAATATCCTACTGGGTAATATTCAGCGTCAGGTTCACTGCCTTCTTCCTGGCATTCCGGTCATTTGCCGTAAAGGTGAATTTCACCTTGCCGGTGGGCTTTCCCTTACTGGTAACAAATAGGTACCGGTATACGCCGGATGTGTTTTCTCCCTCGCCATTATCCAGGAATTTGATGGTCGCAAGCTTTGGATTGCTGGATTTCACCAAGGGCTCAGGTCCTCCCACATCGGCCTTGATATAAATATATCCTTTGATATAATCCATAGCACCGTATTTTACGGTATTATTCTGGATGGCCCTGTATTTATTCGGATCATCATTATAATAGCCTGACTCGTCCTTATCATACTTCAGGTACTTCACCGGGTTTATTACCATATACTCCACATCCTGGAAGATCTCCGTGCCATCCTTGGTCTTTGCCCTGACCACCACTATATAGTAGAAATAAGGCAGTTTTTTGATCTTCGCATCGACCTTTACGACCCCGTTCTTTACCGTAATGTATTTATTGCTTTTTATGGTAGAGGTCACATCCGCCCCACCCGGTCCTGTCTGCTGGTCAAAGCCCCTTACCTCCACGATCCCCACATCCGTGGTCTCATTCCAGTTGACTGCGGTCACCCCCGGCTTCCCGTAGGCGCTGTTCAATACCGGCTTCAAGGTAGCCGAGCATCCAAATCCGATGTAATTCTGGCCATCCTTCTGGATCAGCTTCAGGTCAGAAGCAGGGATGATGACCTGCACCTTAAAGGATGCCGTTTTCCCGGATCCGTCCGAAAGCTTGCAGGTGATGGTGGCCGTCCCCTTCCGGTGTGCCGTCACGAGGCCCGTATCGGGATCCACCTCTGCCACCTTCGGGCTGGAGCTCTTATAGGTAAAGCTCGTGGTCTTTCCGACTACCATCGGCTCCACCGTGATCTTATTTTCGGAGATCGCATTCCCCGGGATGTCCACGTTATACAGCCGGACCGAGGTCACGGATCCGTTGGTCTTCTTTTTCACATTATAGACCTTGCTTCCCTCCTGGGTAAGCTCCTTTACATTAAGCCTCAGGCTGGTGGGCGCATCGATCACCTCCAGGGTCCTTCGGCAAAGCTCCGCACCATTCAGAGATGCCACCAGGGCAAAGGTACCAGAGGCCGCCTTTGTGACCTTGAGCTTCCCTCCGTTACCGGCAATGGAAACCCCGTTCGGATTTCCCTCGATGCTCCATGTGATCTGCGAGGGCTTATAAGAAGCAGGCAGGACCTTGAAGGGAGCCGTTTTTGTCTTTAGTGCGAAGCTCTTGCCCTTCACCACCTGGCCTGGCCCGGACAGCCTCGCCGGATTCTTCACGGTAGAGCCGATGCGGATCGTTGTGGTCGACATGCTGCTCACCTTGCCCTGGGCGTTGATCCGGATGGCCTTGATCTTGGTATCCTCTCCCGGCACCGCTCCCTGGGAGAGCAGATCTTTTACTGTCACCGTACGACCAGCCTCCGCAAAATATCCCTTGGTCACTGCGCCCTCCGAATAAGCCGGCTTGGATCCATCCAGCGTATAAGCATAGCCGATGGCTCCGGTATACTTTTTCTCGGGCTCGAAATAAATGGCGCTGTTATCCGACAGGGAGGTCAGGGTATCTGAAGATACGGTGGAGGACAGCTTCACCACAGGCTTTGAATTTTTCAGATCCTCAAAGGATGCCAGCAGCGCGGAAGCGCTTATGATACCGGTTCCCCCTCCTGTCCCGTTCAGCTTTGTGACATATTTTTTATTCTTAAGCGCGTCCTTCACCTGAGCCGGAGTAGGAATATATCCGTTCTTTTCTTTATATGCATTCATATACAGGGCGATGACGCCGGCGGCCACGGGAGCAGCCATGGAGGTGCCGTCTTTTACGTCATAACGATCCTTTTGGCCGGGGGCTTTTGCGGGATAATCCGTATCCTTTTCGCAGTCATTTCCATTCCAGGTCGAAAGGATGTCTGAACCCGGCGCCGTGATGTCTGCCCAGGTACCGTAATCGGAAAAGTAAGAAAGCGATCCCGTGCTGTCGGAGGAGGACACGCCAATGACATATTCCTCATAGGCCGCCGGATAATTTTTCGTATTCGACCCATCATTTCCCAGGGCGCAGCAGATCACGATCTCGCTGGTTTCGCATGCCTTCTTTACCGCTTCTTCGTAGGCCAGGCTATAAAGCGGGGATCCAAGGCTCATATTGATGATATCTGCCTTCCGGTCTTTCGGTCCGCTTCCCGCCACGGCATTGATTCCCCTGATGATATCCGCATCCTCTGCATCTAAGCCATCAAAGACCGGCACATTCAGGATCTGCGCCTCCGGGGCGATGCCCACGCCGCCCTTTGCATTATTGGCGCTGGCCGCGATGATCCCCGCCACATGCGTGCCGTGTCCGAAATAATCCTTGGCTCCTCCTGCTACAATATTCCACGAGGGCGTGGTCACCTTTCCCAATAGGTCTTCATGATCATCCTGGACACCACAATCCAGCACCGCTACGGTGATCCCTGCACCGCGGTTTACCGACCAGGCGGCATAAGTACCCACGGCTTCATGTACCCATTGATAAGCGCGCTTCCCATCCAGCATATAATCGGTCTTCAAGGCTGGATCATTATAGGTTCCGGTCCAGGATTTCCAGCCTCCTCCATCTGCCGGTACGGCCTGGATCGAAGAGTTACCCTCCGGCTCTTCGAAGGTATGCCGGTAAAAATTGGCTTCCACAGGCGGCAGGCTCCTGCAGGTAAGGTTTGACCCCAGGGCTACAGCCTGGGCTACCGTGATCTTATCCGGATCGAGCTCAGCCACTGCTATGCCAAAGGAGAAAGAGGAAAGCTTTGCATTGTAGGCTTCCGCGATCTGCCTTGCTTCCTCCTCATTATCTGCCGGATATATCACCTCATTTTCCGCATAATCCACTCCGCTCTTGAGGAAGGCCATGTCCGAGACTACGCCGTGGCTTTGGATCTCCTCCTTGGCGCGCATCTGCGCAGCATCCACCCGGCCTCCCTCAGGCAGTCCCTTCAACCCATAGGGAAGGCTTACGCTGTAATCTGCCGAGGCAATGCCTGCAAGCTCTGAGCTCAAGGCCGCGGCACCCGCGTCATAAAGCCCTGCCGCAGATGCCTCCCCGGCCGCTTCTGTCACCGCTTCCATCGGATATTCCAAAGATGCCTCCGGCATTTGAGCAGCCACCTCCGATATGGCATCCGTTTCTGAAACGAGCTCGATCCCATCTTCTGCCGCAGATCCTTCTGCTTCCGCCGCAAAGGCCTGTCCCGCCTGCGGTACCGTCATGGCGGCCGCAAGCATCAAAGCCAGCAGCTTTTTTCTGGTTCCCTTTCTCATTTTCCGACTCCTTTCGTATTTCAGATATTTCTGTAAACTTAATAAACTCATGTTTATCTCTGACTTGCACCGGTCGGATGCTGAAGCCGTAACCCGCCATCCTACGGCGGCTAACGGATTCATGCTCCTTATTTCTGATGATCATGGCGGATTTATGTTTCCATAATATCGTTTCCATAATATCAGATGCCATTATACACTATATGTAGATCTGATTTCAATGCCTTATACAAAATTTTGTGCTAAAGGAAGCGATAGCCGTTACCATTCCGCATCGGACGCATAATAAAAAGCACCGAAACAGCATGCTGCTCCGGTGCCGATGGATGCTGCCGCCTACAGTCTGACGTCCTTCAGCTTTTCTTCCATCGTATGAAACTGCTCCGGCTTTACCGCAGAGCGGATCTCATCGGCTTCTTGGGCAAGGCGTATGACCTCCTCCCGGAAATCCCTGGCGGATAAAAGCCTGGCGTTTGCTCCCCTGACGATGACCTGCTCCGTGCCGTCTGATGTGACCACCACCGGATCATAGCGTCCGGCATTTTCACGGACAAAATACTCGATATAGCTGTCTGCGGTATGGGCTTCCTCCGTATATACCACATCAATGTTCCGGCAGCTGTTGTACTCTGTCTTATGCCCAGCCACCCGGTAGGCATCAAATACCGCGATGACCTCCACTCCCGCCATCCCCTGGTAATTGCAGAGGATATCAAGAAGAGCGTCCCTGGCGCTGTCGATATTGAGTCTCGCAAGGGCAGACAGGTCTTCCCAGGCAAAGATCACATTGTAGCCGTCCACCAATATGCACTCCGGCTTCTGTTCCGGCTTCTTATGCCTTGCCGGCTTTGCCGTCTCCTCATATCGTCTTTTCTGCTTAGGACTCTTTCCGCTCCTCCGGTTGGCAAAATAGGTCTTTTCTAAGATCGCATCGATCTCATCGATGGAAAGGGCCTCCGGCAGGGCTTTGGCGGCTCTTGCTTTGGGCAGGGCGGATTCCGGCAGATTGGTTTCCGGTACGAGCACGGAGGGCAGGTGCATATGTTGCTTCACCTGATCCCAGGGGATCACCACCCCGGCCCCGTGGGAGCAGAATACGGAATCCGCCGTATTTTTCAGATCCCTTTCCGGATCGTAATCCGCCGCTTCGATCACCTGCGCCGCATTGTGGCAGGGCCTGTATTCCGCAAAGCTTAAGGCGATCTGCCCCTCTCCCCGGGTATATTTCCGAAGCTCATCCGCATAGTTTACGCTTTCCGAAGCCGGAACAAGACCCTTCAGCACGCCGATGCGTCCGTCATCCTCCTGCCCCGTAAACTCTGCCCCCATCCGGTCCAGATCGGTCATGGCCCTGCCCAGGGCATCCTTCGGCACCTGCAGCACAAAGTTCAGATAGGGCTCCAGCAGCACGCTTTCGGCCTGCATCAGCCCATTCCTTACGGCCCGGAATACCGCCTGCCGGAAGTCCCCGCTTTCCGTATGCTTCAAATGGGCTTTTCCGGAGGCCAGGGTCAGCTTCAGGTCGGTCACCGGCGCTCCGGTGAGCACTCCCCTGAAGGTCTTTTCTGCCAGGTGCCCCATGATCAGATTCTGCCAGTGGGGGGACAGGGTGTCCTTTTCGCAGGCATTCTCCAATATAATCCCGCTTCCCCGTTCTCCCGGGCTGAGGATCAGGTGCACCTCCGCATAATGCCTCAAGGGTTCAAAATGTCCCACTCCCTCCACGATATTATGGATGGTCTCCCGGTAAAGAATGCTCCCTTCCGAAAAGCGAAGCCGGATCCCGAACCGTTCGTAGAAGAGCTCCGACAGGATCTCGGTCTGGACCTGCCCCATGAGCCTTACGGTAAGTTCCTTCTTTTCTTCCTCCCAGGCTGCGCCCAGGGTGGGATCCTCTTCCTCAAGGCTTTTCAGGCGCTCCAATGTCCAGACCGCATCCTTCCCCTCCGGGATCAGGACACGGTAGGTCAGCACCGGGACCTGCACAGGCTCCAGCCTTTCCTCCTCGCAGCCCAGCACATCCCCGATTTTTGAAGCCGAAAGCCCGGTGACGGCAGCCACCGTCCCGGCCCGGATCTCCTGGACCTCCTCAAATCTGCTGCCGGAATAAAGCCGGATCTGGTCTATCTTTTCCCCATATTCCGGGATCAGCGTCCTTACGGCAAGGGATCCTCCCGTCACCTTCAGGAAGGTCAGCTTCCTTGACCGGTCATCCCTAGCCACCTTAAAGACCTTTGCCCCAAACTCCGTCCCATAGGAGGGGACCGGCGCGAAGCATCGTATTCCTTCCATGAATCCGGCTATGCCCTCCATCCTAAGGGCTGATCCGAAATAGCAGGGAAAGAGCCTCCGGTCCCCGATCAGCATAGAGGCTTCTTCCTCCGATACCGCCCCCTCTCCGGCAAGAAAGCGCTCCATCAGCGAATCCTCGCACACAGCCAGCTCCTCCTGGATCTGCTCCGAATGGAAGTCCCCGGTAAAATCCACGAAATTACCGCCCAGCTCTGTGCGGATCTGCTTCAAAAGCCTCTCCTTATCCGTATCCGGCAGGTCCATCTTATTAAAGAAAACAAATACCGGGATCCGATACCGCTCCAAAAGCCTCCAAAGCGTCCTGGTATGGCTCTGCACCCCATCTGAGGCGCTGACGAGCAGCACGGCCGCATCGAGGATCCCCAGGACCCGCTCCGCCTCTGCCGTAAAGTCCACATGTCCCGGGGTATCCAAAAGGGTGATGGACAATCCCTCCGTGCGGATCAGGGCCTGCTTGGAAAAGATAGTGATCCCCCTGGCCTTTTCCAGGGCATAGGTATCCAAGAAAGCATCCCCGTGGTCTACCCGTCCTGCCTTCCGGATCTCTCCCGCCTCCTTCAGCATGGCCTCCGACAACGTCGTCTTCCCTGCATCCACATGTGCCAGGATCCCCAATGCCAGCCTTTTCATGCAAGCTCCTCCTTTGTCATCCCGCCCACCTTTTCCCCGCTTTTTTCCATGCCGTATGTTCCTTCAAAAAAGAACCCGGCGTAAACCGGGTTCTTTTCTTCTTCCTTATGATTTCGCGTACTCTGTTACTCTGGTCTCCCGGATCATGCTGACCTTGACCTGTCCGGGATATTGCTGCATTTCGGATTCGATCCGCTTTGCGATATCCCTGGCCATAAGCACCATGTCCGAATCGGAGACCTGCTCCGGAACAACGATGACCCGGATCTCTCTGCCTGCCTGAATAGCAAAAGATTTTTCCACTCCCTTGAAGGAGTCTGCGATATCTTCTAATTGTCTTAGCCGGTTGGTGTAATTGTCCAGCGTCTCCCTGCGGGCGCCCGGCCTTGCGGCTGAGATCGTATCCGCCGCCTGCACCAGGCAGGCAATGAGGGACGTGGGCTCTACGTCGCCATGGTGAGATTCCACGGCATTGACTACGATAGGGTTTTCCTTGTACTTCCGGCACAGGTCGGTACCCAGCTGGATGTGGGAGCCCTCCATTTCGTGGTCTACGGCCTTTCCGATGTCATGAAGCAGGCCGGCGCGCTTTGCCAGGCGCACGTCCACTCCCCCGATCTCTGAGGCCAGAAGGCCGGTCAGCTGTGCTACCTCGATGGAATGCTTCAACGCATTCTGCCCGTAACTGGTACGGAACTTCATCTTGCCCAAAAGCCGGATCAGCTCGGAATGGATGCCGTTCACGCCTACCTCCAGGGCAGCCGCTTCTCCCTCTTCCCGGATTTGGGCTTCCACCTCGCGCTGGGCTTTCTCCACCGTCTCTTCGATCCTGGCCGGATGGATACGCCCGTCTACGATCAGCTTTTCCAGGGCGATCCTCGCCACTTCCCTGCGGATGGGATCGAACCCGGAGAGGATCACAGCCTCCGGAGTATCATCGATGATCAGGTCCACGCCGGTGAGTGTTTCGATCGTCCGGATGTTTCTCCCCTCACGTCCGATGATCCTGCCCTTCATCTCATCATTGGGCAGCTGCACCACAGATATGGTAGCTTCCGATACCTGGTCTGCGGCGCATCTCTGGATCGCGTTTACCACATACTCCTTTGCCTTTTTGTCCGCTTCTTCCTTGGCCCGTGTCTCATATTCCTTGATCATCAGAGCGGACTCGTGTTTTACATCGTCCTCAACAATTTTTAAAAGATACTCTTTTGCCTGTTCAGAGGTAAGCCCCGAGATCCTCTCGAGTTCCTGTACGCGCTCGGCATTGAGCTTTTCAATCAGACTCTTCTCTTTACTCAGCTCTTCTTCCTTTGCCGTGCAGCTGGCTTCGCGCCTCTCGATCGCCTCCGCCTTTTTGTCGACAGATTCCTCTTTCTGCTGTACTCTCCGTTCCAGCCTCTGAATCTCCGCGCGCCTCTCCTTGGTCTCCTTTTCCAGCTCATTCTGCTTTCGGATGGACTCTTCCTTTACCTCGAGGAGCCCCTCGCGCTTCTTTTCTTCCGCTTCTTTGAGTGCATCATCAATGATCTGCCTGGCTTTTTCTTCCGCACTGCCGATCTTCTCTTCGTAGACCTGCTTCTGGTGCTTTACGCCAAAGACATAAGCAATGATCGCCGCCGCAACCAGTACTACTGCACAGACAATGACTGCTGCTACTGACATGTACAGGAGTACCTCCTAATGAAATTTATCGCATCCCGCCGGGAAGCAGGCATAGTCCCCCCTTAAGGCTGCAACTACAATATAGTAAACTGGATTTCAAATTATGTCAAGTTCAAGCTCCCGCATCACGTCCCGGCAGTCGTCAAAACCGAATCCCTTCATGACGAGGCTATGCAGAAACTTCTGTGCTTCCTCCCGTCCCGCCTCCTGCGGGCAGGGGAATTTTTTTTGGACCAGGCTCCGGATGGTATCCTTCTCATCGGAAGGAAGGCTTTCCATCGCGGCATCCACGGTCTCCCTGGGGATCCCCCTTTTTAAAAGCTCTGCTTCCACCATCCGTCTCGACTTCCTTTTCGTCCTTACCTCGGCGAAATTTTCGGCATAACCGGCATCATCCAGATAGCGGTACCCCTTCACATAGCTTATGGCTTCCTCCACGGCTTCCTCCGGGTAGAAGCCCTCCTCCAGCTTTTTCCTCAGCTGCCACTCCGTCCTTGCCTGCCTGGCAAGAAGGTAGAGGGCACGATTTCGCGCCCTCTTTTTCAACGTCTCCTCCAGGATCCCGGCATAAGTGCTCTCGGTAAGCTCCCCGCCCTCCTTGAGGCCATACTGCTCCACCTCCTTCTGGTAAAGGACGAAGGCAGGCTTCTCCTCCTGAAGGAATACCTGGACCTTATTTTTCCGGTAGGGCTTAAGGCTCAGGATCTGCATCCCTTAAGCCTCTTCCTGGGCCGCATTCTTCCTGGACCGCTTGGCCGGCTGGGCTTCCCCCTCCTCTGCCGCCTGCCCTTCCTCGCTCTCTAATCCGAAATGCACTCTCACCTTATGGTCGATCTCTGCCATGACCTCCGGGTTATCCTCCAGGTACTGCTTCGCATTTTCCCGTCCCTGGCCGATCTTCTCTCCATTATAGGCATACCAGGCGCCGCTTTTGTTCACCACGTCGATATTGGATGCCAGATCCAGGATATCCCCGGAGGTGGAGATGCCCTTCCCGAACATGATGTCAAATTCGGCCTGCTTGAAGGGAGGCGCGATCTTATTCTTCACCACCTTGACCCGGGTACGGTTTCCGATCATCTGGCCCGCCTGCTGGATCTTGTCGATCCTGCGCACATCCAGCCGGACCGAAGCATAGTATTTCAACGCATTTCCGCCGGTGGTCGTCTCCGGATTGCCAAACATGACCCCGATCTTTTCTCTCAGCTGGTTGATGAAGACCACCGTACAGTTCGTCTTATTGATGATGCCGGCAAGCTTCCTTAAGGCCTGGGACATGAGCCTCGCCTGAAGCCCCATGTGGGAATCGCCCATATTTCCTTCGATCTCATCCTTGGGCACCAGGGCCGCCACGGAATCGATGACTACGATGTCGATGGCCCCGGACCGGACCATGGTCTCCGCGATCTCCAGGGCCTGCTCTCCGGAATCCGGCTGGGATATGTAGAGATTGTCGATGTCCACGCCGATGCTCTTGGCATATTCCGGATCCAGGGCATGCTCTGCGTCGATGAAGCCCGCGATGCCGCCCAGCTTCTGCGCTTCTGCGATCATGTGCAGAGTCAGGGTCGTCTTGCCGGAGGATTCGGAGCCGTAGATCTCCACGATCCTGCCCCGGGGCACGCCGCCTGCGCCCAATGCGATGTCCAGGCTCAAAGACCCGGTGGGGATCGTGCTGATATTCAGGTCGGCCTGGCTCTCCCCCAGCTTCATGACCGCACCCTTGCCAAACTGCTTCTCTATCTGCGCGATTGCCACGTCCAATGCTTTTTCTTTTTCACTATGGTCCATAAAAATCTCCTTGTCTGATTGATGTCGAACAACTGTTCGTGCTTAATACTATCTCAAAATATTGCGGCTGTCAAGCGCAAAAACACAAAATACGCGGATCGATCCCCCTTTCCTGACTGATTTGCCTGGTTGATGTGGAATATGCGTGGCGAACGCCACAAGAAATAAAAATTCCGACGACGGAAATCATAGCAGAACCGCGACCAAAAGTCAATCTCTTTCCTGCGGGAGGACATGGCCTCCCGATACATACTGGGCCTTCCGGTATTTGGCCGGGGTGATGCCCAGAATCTTCCGGAACTGCCGGAAGAAATGCACCTCGCTCCGGTAGCCGCAAAGCTCCGCGATCTGGGCGATGGTCATATTGGAGGTCTGGAGGGCGAATTCCGCATGGGCGATCCGCATTCGGATCAGGTCCTGCTGGAAGGGGATCCCGAAAAGCGAGGCATACAGATGCCGGAAATGGGAATCGCTGACTCCCAGCTCCAGGGCATGGCTGTGGACGCTGTGCTCCTCGGAAAGGGTATGCTGCATCCGGAACCGGATATCCTTCAGCCGCTCCGTATAGGGAGAAGCCTCGTCCACCCTCTCCTGCTCATGGGCGGCCGCCGAGAGGTGGTTCAGGAGCACGGCAAAGAGGGCGTCCGTATTTTCCTTCAAATACTGCCCATCCGTATAGGCTCTTTCCCAAAGGAGCATTCGGATCAGCCCGGAACAGGTCTCCCGGTCATTCAGCCGGAAGGGCACATTGCAGGGCAGGGAATCCGGGATCTCCTCCCCCTCCTCCAGCCCGATATGCATCCAGTCATCCACATACTCCCCGTAGGGATTGTGATAATGGTAGGGGGTATGGGGGCGGATCAGGATGGCAGAGCCCGGCTCCAGCAGGAAGTGCTCCTCTCCCACAAAAAATTCCCCATGGCTTCTTAATATAAGAAGCACCGGATTGTCCAGCCCCTCCGGCCAGGACTGCCGGAAGCTTGCCGTATGCCTGGCCCCGCAGCCCCCTTTGATCACAACCATGCGCATATCCTCTGAAAAGTTAGTAAATGTACCATCCCGGAAATTATAGCATAATATGCCCTTTTGAACAACGGCTCAGGTGGATCCGCCTTCTTCATCCCCCAGATAAAATCATCAGAAAGGTTAGTTTTCTAGCACAATAGGTCATTGTTAATTTTGACGAATTTATATACAATTACCTCAGATTATTTGGAATTTGTGCCAAAGAGCACAGGAACGGAGGAACGTATGAAGAAGAGACTCATCAGTATGTTGGCCTGCCTGGCCCTGACCGCAGTTTCCGTCATGGGCTGTGCAGAAGCAGCTGCACCTTCCGCCCCGGCGGCAGAGCCTGCAGCAGACGAAGCGGCGGCTCCCGCAGAGGAAGCGGCGCCGGCGGCAGAGGAAGCGGCAGCTCCCGCAGAAGGAGATGCCATCACCCTGAAGTGGGCACTCTGGGACAAGGATACCACCGTATATTATCAGCCGCTGATCGATGCTTATCAGGCGGCGCACCCCAATGTCACCATCGAGATGGTAGACCTGGGCTCCACGGATTACAGCACGGTGCTGGGCACCCAGCTTTCCGGCAGCGGCTCTGATTTCGACGTGGTCACCATCAAGGACGTGCCCGGCTATGTGACCCTGGTCAACAAGGGCGCCATCGAGCCCCTGGATGACCTCATCGCACAGGACGGCATCGATCTTTCCAAGTACAGCGGAGTGACGGATCAGGTCACCATGGACGGCAAGCTTTATGAGCTGCCTTTCCGCTCTGACATCTGGGTTCTTTTCTATAATAAGGACGTCTTCGACAAGGCCGGCGTGGATTATCCCACAAACGACATGACCTGGGATGAGTACGATGCCCTGGCCCGCAAGATCACGGATACCACCCCCGGCAGCGAAGTATACGGCGCCCACTATCACACCTGGAGGTCCACGATCCAGCTGGACGGCATCCTGGATGGCAAGCATACCATCGTAGACGGCACCTATGATTTCACGAAGCCTTACTATGATATGGTCCTTGCACAGCAGAAGGACGGCGTCTGCATGGATTATGCCACGCTGAAGACCCAGGGCCTGCACTACTCCGCAGCATTTGCACAGGGCAACATCGGAATGCTCAACATGGGCTCCTGGTTTATCGCAACCCTGATCAAGGGCATCCAGGACGGCGAATATAACGTCCAGAACTGGGGCATGGTGAAGTATCCTCACGCAGAAGGCGTAGAGCCCGGCTCTACCCTTTCCACCATCACCGGCCTTGCCATCCCTACCACCGCCCCGAATAAGGATGCGGCATGGGATTTCGTGAAGTTCGTCTCCACGGAGGAAGGCGCGGCAGTCATGGCCGGCACAGGCAACATCCCCGCCATGACCAATGCGGAGATCGTAGACATCATCGCACAGATGGACGGCTTCCCGGCAGATTCCAAGGAAGCCCTGATCACCAGCCATACCTATCTTGAGATGCCGGCAAACGAGAAATCATCCGAGATCGAGACCGTGCTGAATGAGCAGCATGACAACATCATGAATGAGATCTCTACGGTAGACGAGGCTATCGCGGCGATGAATGAGGGTGTACAGGCGATCCTGGCCCAGTAAACCTGCTTTCGGTACAAGGAGGCGCCGGCAGCAAGGCGCCTCCTTTTTTTGAAAAAAGAAAGGAACCGCACATGAATACGCAAAGCGCAAGAAAAAGACGGATGAGGCAGAACCTGACGGCCTATTCCTTTATCGCCCCGAATTTCCTGGGGTTTGCCATCTTCACTCTGGGACCCATCATCCTGGCTTTCATCATGGCTTTTATGGAATGGGACGGCAGCAACCCCATGAAATTCGTCGGGCTGAGCAACTTCACCAACCTTTTCCATAACGAGCGGTTCATGGCGGCTCTCGTCAATACGGTGAATTACAGCCTCTTCACGGTGCCGCTGACCCTGGTTGCGGCCCTGGGCCTGGCCGTCCTTCTAAACCAGCAAATCAAGGGAAGGACCTTCTTTCGGACGGTGACCTTCTTCCCTTACGTGGCAAGCCTTGTGGCGGTAGCCGCGGTATGGAATATGCTCTTCACCCCGGCCAAGGGGGGACTCATGAACCAGCTTTTGATGAACGTATTCCATGCGGCTCCCCTGAAATGGGCCGCATCCCCGGATACCGTGATGATGACCATCGTGCTCTTCTCCATCTGGAAGAACATGGGCTATTACATGGTCATCTATCTGGCGGGACTGCAGGGGATCAGCGGGGATCTCTATGAGGCGGCTGCCCTGGACGGAGCCAATTCCATACAGAAATTCTGGTATGTGACCCTTCCCCAGCTGAAGCCTACCACCTTCTTCGTGATCATCATGCTGACCATCAGCTGTTTTAAGATCTATGACATCGTATACATGCTGGCGGGCGGCTCCAACGGCGTGGTCAATAAGAGCGCCATGGTGCTGGTCTATTACATCTATGAGGAGGCCTTCCGCAACTGGAAGCTTGGAAGCGCCTCTGCCGCGGCCTTAGTCCTCTTTGCCATTGTGCTTGTCGTCACCCTGATCCAGTTCAGGGGCGAGAAGAATTACGCGAATGACTAGGAGGTGGTGAGATGAGCAGCAAATCGACAAACCGGATGATCCATAATATCATTATCTATTTTCTTCTCATCCTTCTGGCCATCATCATGCTGGTGCCCTTCGTATGGATGATCAGCTCTTCCCTGAAGATGAATAAGGACATCTTCGTGATCCCCTATGAATGGATCACCAAGGAACCGAAATGGCGGAATTATATCGATATCTGGACCAAGATCCCCCTCGGACGCTATGCCATGAATACGGTAAAGCTCACCGTAGTGGTCACCTTCCTGCAGATCCTGACCTCCAGCTTTGCGGCCTATGCCTTCGCAAAGCTGCAGTTCCGGGGAAGGAACGCCCTTTTCCTGGCTTATATCGCCACCATCGCAGTGCCCTGGCAGGTATATATGGTGCCCCAGTTCCTTTTCATGCGGAAGCTGGGCCTGGCCGATACCCACCTGGCCATCATCATCCTCCAGGCCTTTTCTGCCTTCGGCGTCTTCCTGATGCGGCAGTTCTATGAGGGCATCCCGGATTCCCTCTGCGAAGCGGCCCGGATCGACGGCATGAGCGAATATGGGATCTATGCCCATATCATGCTCCCCCTGTCCAAGCCGGCCCTTTCCACCCTTTTCATCTTTACCTTCGTGAATACCTGGAATGACTTCCTGGGACCCCTGATCTACCTGACCACGGATACCAAAAAGACTCTCCAGATCGGCATCAAGATGTTCATTTCCCAGTATTCTGCGGAATACGGGCTCATCATGGCGGCCTCCGTGATCTCCCTGATCCCGGTGCTGATCGTCTTCATGTCCCTGCAGAAATATTTTGTGGCCGGCATTACCACCGGCGCCGTGAAAGGATAGGCTATGACGGACTGGGAAAAAATCGAGGAAAAGATCATCCGGAAGGAAACGGAAGTGGTCCGGCGCAATGCGGGCCGGATCCCCTATACCACCGAAAGCCCCCATCGTTTTGACGACCATTCCACACCGGACCGGATCAGCTGGTGGACCAACGGCTTCTGGGGAGGGATCTGCTGGCAGCTCTATCATGCCACGAAGGAAGAGTTCTTCCGGGATCAGGCTCTCTTTGTGGAGGAAAAGCTGGATCCGGTGCTCCTCAGCTATCAGGGCATGGATCATGACAGCGGCTTTCGGTATCTCCCTACCTCGGTAGCACGCTGCCGGCTGGAGCATGACCCCGAAGCCCTGAACCGCTCCCTCCTCGCCGCCACGAATCTCACCGGCCGCTTCAATGCCAACGGAAATTTCATCCGGGCCTGGAACGACTGGGGCGACGGACGGGATACCACGGGCTGGGCCATCATCGACTGCATGATGAACCTCCCTCTCCTGTACTGGGCCTCCAAGGAGCATGACGACCCCAGGTTTTATGCCATCGCCCTGGCTCATGCAAGGACAGCGGCCAGGCATTTCATCCGGGAGGACGGCTCCGTGCGCCATATCGTAGGCTTTGATCCCCAATCAGGCACTTTCTTAAGGGAATACGGGGGACAGGGCATGGCCGACGGCTCCTCCTGGACGAGAGGACAGGCCTGGGCGGTCTATGGCTTCAGCTTAAGCTTTCTGCATACCGGAGAGCGGGAATTCCTGGAAGCCGCCCGTCTTGTGGCAGACCGTTTCCTGAAGCGCATGCCGAAGGAAGGGTTGATGCCCGTGGATTTCGACCAGAGGCAGGACTGCCCCTTCCATGATTCCTCGGCGGCGGCCATCGCAGCCTCTGGGCTCCTTACCCTTGCGGAGCTTACGGAGAAGCCATCCCCGAAGCTGGAGGATTCCGGGCTTCTGATCTGGGCAGAGCTTTCGAAGGATTTCCCAAATCTATACGCCGCTTCGAAGTATCTCTCTTCGGCCGAAGCCATAGGCCTTGCCGGAGGAGAAAGCGAAAGGTACCGGCAGGGCGCCGAGAAGCTGCTTTCGATCCTGGACGGGCTGGACTGCGATTATGATCCGGACCACGACGAGCTGATCAAAAGCTGCAGCGCCTCCTACCATGACGAGAAGCATAACTTCCCCATCATCTACGCGGACTACTTCTATATCGAAGCCATACTGAAGCTGACCGGGAAGGCACTCTTCATCTGGTGACTCGGCCGGGCATATCCCATTTGCCGAGCCATCCCTATACGGCTTCATTCCTCTTCTCCGCCCTCTCCGGAGCCCGGAATGCAGAATGGAATGCCAAGAGGGGTCCAAGGACATAGGGCTTTTATAAGGAGATCATGACAAGGGTACTGGAATACAGGGTAAATCCGGAAGACCTCAGCCGGACTGCGGGCGGGATCCTCGGCAAGACCCTTAAGATCTGCATGGGACTGACTCCCCATGAGATCAGCCATGCAAAATATGTGCCGGAGGGCATCACGGTCTTAAGGCAGCTGCCGGAAAACGGCGGGCCGGGACAGTTTGTTCCCGCTTTGGTCAATGACCGGGTAAGGGCAGGGGATGTGGTAAGGGTGCAGTTTACCGAGACCGCATCCGAAGAGCAGAAGGTGATCCCTGCCGAAGGCATGGACGTTCAGATCCTATATGAGGATGAAGATGTGGCCGTGCTGAATAAGCCCGCAGGCATTGTATCGCATCCGTCCCATGGGCATTACCGGGACTCGATGGCAAATTATCTGGCCGGCTTCTATGAAAAAAGAGGGATCGAAGGAATGATCCGGACGGTGGGACGGCTGGACAAGGATACCAGCGGGATCATTGTCTTTGCCAAAAACGCTCCGGCCGCCTCAAGGCTTTTCCGGCAGAAGGAGCAGGGCATATTCCGGAAGACCTACCTCGCCGTGGCTGCCGGCTCTCCCGGAGAGGGCGAATGGAAACGCTGGAATGTCGTAGACCTTCCGATCGGCCCCATTCCCGGAGTCTTGATGAAACAGCAAATCATCCCGCCGCCAGATGGAAAGCCGGCTTTGACAAGATACCAATGCTGCGGGCGGTGGGAAGATGCTTCCCTCATCCTGGCGGAAATCGAAACGGGGCGAACCCACCAGATCCGGATCCATATGGCATCGATCGGCCATCCGCTGATGGGGGACAGTTTATATGGCAAAGACACTTCCGGGCCGGGAATGCCGGATCGTACCCTTCTGCATGCATGGAAGGCGGTATTCCGGAAGCCCTTTGGGGAGGAAGAGATCCGGGTCGCCGCCCCTGTGCCGGATGATATGGCTCCCTTCATTGTGCATTGCGGCATTTCCATGTGAAAGCATCATCTTTTGCCATACCCCTTCATCATGCTCTCTCTTATCTTTGCGGCAGCCGAGTGTTTGGACTGATCATGTTTGTCCATAAGACATCCCAAAAGCGAAGTTCACAGACCTCCCGCATCGGGATCCATGCTAAGCTTCCCCGTATTTTTTGACGTATGCTTCTGCAATATGATCCGCAATCCTGGCGATAACCGATACGCATACCGAGTTGCCTGCCTGCTTATAAAGTCTTGCATCGCTCATGTCATCCGGAAGCTTAAAGGACTTCGGGAATCCCTGGGTATTAAAGCACTCGTGCGGCGTCATTTTCCGTATGCCGTACTTTGTCTTGATCAGGCAGACATTATGGCCGCCCTCTCCTTGGTTTGCCGTCAACGTAGGTACCACGCCGCTCTTGTTCTTGCGCACATATTTTCTACGCCATTGATAAATGGCATTTTCATCATCCATAGCAGCTGTAAGCTGTTCATAAATATCTCCCTTGTATTTGCCCTCTGTGTAGTAATACTTTTCATCTACCTTTGTATCAAAATCAATGATATCTGTTAATTTCTTTTTCAACGGAATCGGCATGGGAAAATGGAAGTTCTGAGCCAGTTCTTCCTCTTTGAAGCATACCAGGTATATACGTTCTCTGTTCTGCGGTACATTTCCATACTCCATCGCATTTAGTACCATTGGATTAACAAGATATCCATTTGCCTCAAGTGCTTCACGAATTACCCTGAACGTATTTCCCTTATCATGACTTACAAGGTTTTTAACGTTTTCCAAAAAGACGATCTTCGGCTGCTTTGTTTTTATGATTCGGATCAGCTCAAAGAAAAGCGTTCCCCTTCCTTTTTCATCTTCAAATCCCTTTCGATATCCTGCCACGCTGAATGCCTGGCACGGAAATCCCGCCAGCATAACGTCAAAGTCCGGTATTTCCTCTGCCTTGACATCATGGATATCACGACAGTCCACCTTGAGCTTCGAATTTAATTCGTATGTTTTTACCGGATATGGATCGAATTCATTTGCGTATACTATTTTAAACAGTTTATTCTTTTCAAATCCCTTATCAATTCCCCCAACCCCTGCAAAAAATGATGCACAAGTTAACATGCTGTACCTCCATCTTAAGATATCCAGATTATAGCAGTAATCGCGGCACGCCGCAATTTCGATCCCGAAAAGCACCGGGATCACCACCGTCTGCCTTGGCCTTGAAACAACCCGGGTTTAGCAGCGCTTGTTTTAGGCACTGCATTGTGCTACAGTGTGAAAGGCACTGGAAACCGACAGATTTCAAGACAGAATGAGGAGAATGAGATGGAAAACGAAAGCTTCCGGTCTAGGATCGGCTTTATCCTGGTGAGCGCAGGCTGCGCCATCGGGATCGGTAATGTATGGAAGTTTCCCTATATCACGGGACTTTACGGAGGAGGGGTATTCGTCTTCTTCTACCTCATCTTCCTCATCATCATGGGAATCCCGGTGCTGAGCATGGAGCTTGCCGTGGGGCGTGCTTCCAGGAAGAGCGCCGTACAGAGCTTTCAGGCTTTGGAAAAAAGCGGCAGCAAATGGCATATCTACGGCTGGTTTGCCATCGCCGGTTCTTATCTGCTGATGATGTATTATACCACCGTGTCCGGCTGGATGCTCCAGTATTTTGTGAAATTCCTGGCCGGCGGCTTTTCTTCCGGTACGGATCCGGCCACGGCCTTCGGGGATATGCTTTCTTCTCCGGGCAGCATGATGCTCTTCACTGCGGCCACCATCATCTTTGGCATTTTCGTCTGTTCCTTTAATCTGCAGTCCGGACTGGAGCGCATCACGAAGGTTATGATGATCGGCCTCCTGATCCTGATCGTGGTACTTGCCCTCCACTCCCTCACTCTTCCCGGAGCCGCAAAGGGGCTTCGCTTCTATCTTCTCCCGGATGTCCGAAGGGCTTTGGAAAACGGGATCGGAAAGGTCATCACTGCAGCCATGAACCAGGCGTTCTTTACCTTAAGCCTGGGCATTGCCTGCATGGAGATCTTCGGCAGCTATATGTCCCGGGAAAAGACCCTGATCAGCGAATCCGGCACCATCTGTGTGCTGGATACCTTCGTAGCACTGTGCAGCGGCCTCATTATCTTCCCGGCCTGCTTCTCCTACTCCGTGGAGCCGGATGCGGGTCCGTCCCTCATCTTCATCACCCTGCCCAACATCTTTACCCACATGCCCGGCGGCAGGATCTGGGGCACCCTCTTCTTCCTTTTCATGACCTTTGCCAGCTTCTCCACGGTCATCGCCGTCTTCGAGAACCTGATCAAAAACAGCATGGACAATTTCGGCTGGACACGCAAAAAGTCCTCGCTGGTAAACTGCATCTTTCTCCTGGTGGGAAGCATTCCATGCGTGCTGGGTTACAATGTATGGAGCAGCCTGCATCTTATCGGCGCCAGGGATGTCCTGGACAGCGAGGACTTCATCGTATCCAATCTCCTGCTTCCCATCGGATCTTTGATCTATCTGCTTTTCTGCACCACACGCTGGGGGTGGGGTTTTGACAAATATGCCGAGGAAGTCAATGCCGGCAAGGGCGTCCGCCTTGCGTCCTGGCTGAAGCCTTACTTCACCTTCATCCTCCCCATTTTGATCCTTGTGATCCTGATCGAGGGACTTTTACCGTAATACCGGATTTGTTTTTATCCAGTCCGGGTTGTTTTCGGGACCAATATCATCCGGCGCCATCATCAAATCCTCTACTGTATCATAGCTTCCCATAGATGATCAGCCCACGTTGCGGACAACGCCCATAGAGACATAATTGTCCATCAATGCCCGGAAGTCCGTGCCCTCCTCGCATTCCCGGTTGGGCATTCCCTTTACCATATAGCGGATCCGTCCTCCCGGAAGCTCCTCTTCCATCGTATAGCGGTCTTCAAAGATGGCACGGGAGGATACGCTGCGGTTCCTTAGGATCCCCCTGCACTCTGCAAGGGGACAGGCGGGGAAATTCACGTTAAAGATCTGATTTTTGCCGGGATCCTTCCCGATGAGCTCATCCAATATCTCCTTCAGGTAATGATCCGTAGTCTCATGGATCCCGCCCTCAAAATCTCCGGCTTCGGAAAGGGCGATGGCGGGGATCCCCTGGAAGGATGCCTCAAAGGCGGCTCCGGCCGTGGCGGAATACTGCAGGTCCGTGGCCACGTTATAGCCGTAATTGATGCCGGTAAGCACCAGGTCGGGCTTCCTGGGCATGATGCTTAAGCACCCGATCCGGATGCAGTCTGCCGGGAATCCGGTAGAGGCATAGGCATGGATGCCCTCCACCGGGAAATCATGCGGCCAGGCATCGATGGGGGAGCGGAGGGTAATGCAGTGGGATGCGGCGCTTCTTTGGGACTCCGGCGCCACCACCCAGACCTCTCCATATTCCTTTGCACATTCTGCCAGCCTCACGATCCCGTCCGACAGGATCCCGTCGTCATTTGTGATGAGTATCTGCCTTTCCATCGCTATCCCCCGTTCCGCCTTCCTATGTACCCTTCTTCTCCGTCCACAACCTGCTTACAGCATGAGACGGCCTTCCATTGCCGTAAAGTCGATGATCCTTTCTTCTCCGCTTAAAAGCCGGATCACGGCCGGACCGTATGCCCCCCTTTGGAAGCGGTCGGAAAAACGGATCTCCTTCACGGGGAAAAGCTCCTCCTCCGAAAAAGGCTCCCCGCCATCCCTTGTGATGACCTGGGAAAAAAGGGCATAGGGCTCCGCGGCATCATACTGCCGGTTGAGCTGAACCTTCGCCAAAAGGATCAGGGATCTGGGAGAATCCGGATTGGAGCCGCTGCTTTCTACGACTTCAAGCTCTTCAAAGCCGGCAAATATCGTCATGGCCATCTGCTTATGCCGTCCTATGTGGTCTTTCCCGGTAAGGATCACGGCCTTCTGCCCGTCCTTTTCCTTCCGGAGGATCTCCGTGCCGTTATCCGGGAATCCATAAGAACCCAATGTCACCTTTACCGGCCTCTTGCACAGATGCAGCCGGTCTGCCCGGAAGATCCCACAGGGCAGGACAAAGTCCGCCAGATCCATGGCCTGCACCCAATGCATCTCCGTCTCCGGCGAAAGGCCGAAGAAAAGCTTCCGGTACAATATTTGATCTCTTTCCCCGGCCCAGAAGAGGGCATTGCCTGCCTTAAGGGAGCCCTCCATGCCGTCCTGCAGCATATATTGCATGCTTTCTACATCCCCACGGAAGACTCCCCCGGAAAAGACCGGGCCCTCCCAGGGATATTTCGTATGATAGGAAAGCTTGGCATAATTGCGGATGCCGTCAAGATCCTCCTTCTGCTTCATGACCTTTCCCGTACGGAGAAGGGTGGAGCCGTCGGAGGGATGGTTTGTAAATAAAAGCCCCGGCCCGTCAAGCACAGCGGCCTTTGGCTTTTCCGGGATGCTTCCTTCCCAGTCCCCTTCCCTTTCTTCTGCCCTCCAGAAGGGATGATCCTCCGGGAAATGCAGGAAAAGAAATGCCTTTGCCAGCCAGAGCACGGATTCCGCACAGGAGTAGCTTTGGATCATGGGGCCGAACTGCCCGTAAAAGCCCATGGAAGGCACCCCGTCCTCCAGGAAATCATCCCGGGACAGAAACTGAAGCAGGGCCCCGGAGGCGATCCGCCTGGCCCAGCCGCAATCCACGGAGGGCTTCTTCAGAAACAGGTTCCCCGCAAAGGCTGAGATGGCGGCGAAGCGGTAGATGCAGCTCCTCCCCCACATATTGACGAAGCCGTCCCTGTCGAAAAAGCGGCAGTAGGTCTTCATCAGCTCATGAGAATGCTCCTCAAAGGCGGCCGCGATCTCCGGGGCATGCTCATAGCCCCACCATCTGTTCCAAAGAGGAGCATATACCTGAAAGGCCCAGCAGGAATAATAATCAAAGCTCTGTCCGTCCCTGTACCACCCATCCCCGGCATAGTCGCTGAGGAGAGCCTGGGCATGGTCCAGCATGAGTGCCTCATCCACGGGGCACCCCTCGTTGGAAAGGAAGGCCAGATCCAGCATATTGAAAAACCGCCAGTTCTGGGGAGCCGTATTGGCATGGGCATAATCCGAAAGAAAGTCCGTCACCCTTCCCTTTTCCTCCGGGCTGAAGCGGTCCCATATCTGCTCCCTTGAAGCCCAGAGGCCCGTCACCAGGGCGCAGGTTTCCACGGTCTGCTGGAAGCAGCAAAAAGGATCCTTCGTCCCGCTAAGCTCCACAAGCTCCGTATAATTTCCCACATAAAGTTCATCGCCTCTGGTCACGCACCGGAGGATCTGCCTTTTGTAATACTCGGAAAGAGGGATGCCACACAGCTCGAGGTCCGGCTCCTCCTTGATCAGAACGGAACCCAGAAGAAAGGATCTGGCAAGCCCCTCAAAGATCTCCGCCCTTCTTTCCAGCTCCTGCCGCTCCTTCGGGGCAGAAGGATGCGGATAGGTAATCTTCGTCTCCCTGCGGGGCACAAGCACCGGACTGTCCAGATCCGGAATATGGCGGAAGATCCCCTCCAGCAGATATTTCCCGGCATCGACCCAGCTTTTCCGGGTCATTCCCGTGAAGGGGCTTAGGTTGAAATCCGTGTAATTCGGGGTATAAGTTGACATCATTCAAATCATTCCATCAATGAACAACTAACCGGCAGGTGATATTAGGTTAACATAACCAAGTTCATTCATCACGGCAGCGTATTTCGGCCAACGGTTTCATTGGTTGACATAATCAAGAAACCGTTCATCGTCAATATAAATCGGTCACAGCTTTCATTAGTTGACATAATCAATCCAATCAATCCTCATAATAGTTATCATCCAAAGCTTTCGTTGGATGACATAACTCAATGTGCCCATCGTAATCATGTGTACGCATCAAGGGATCCATAGATTTACATAAATCTCAATGTTAGACCAGTGCCTCATTCATAGGACGGCTCACAGGTCAGCTGCAGGCCGATCCTCCGGAAAAGCTGCTCGTCCACACTGGATAGGATCACCGTGGAATGCGCCTCGCAGCCCCTGAGGAAGGGCAGCTGGGCAAGGGTCAAGGCCGCATCCGGATTTGTGGCGGCGGATACGGAAAGGGCAATCAGCATCTCGTCCGTATGGAGCCTCGGATTATGGCTTCCCAGGTAACGGGTCTTCAGCTCCTGGATGGGCTCGATGGCCTCCCTGGTAATGAGATGCACCTCATGGGGTATCCCCGCGTTCAGCTTCAGGGCATTGATCAGGCAGGAAGCCGCCGCGCCCAGAAGGTCATTGGTACGGCCTGTCATGATCCTTCCGTCTGCAAGCTCGATGGCGGCGCAGACCGTGCCCGTCTCCTCCCTCCGGTCATTGGCTGCCTGGACCACCCTGCGGTCGGCCGGCGTGACTCCGGCCTGCTTCATGAGAAGCTCCAGCTTTATCCCAATCTCCTTGGAAGCCTCCCCGATCTTTACATCGCACATCCCCCGGAAATACCGTCGGATGATCTCCTGCCGGGAGGCCTCCCTGCAGACCTCATCGTCGATGATGCAGTTGCCTGCCATATTCACCCCCATGTCCGTAGGGGATTTGTAGGGAGATTCTCCTAAGATCATCTCAAAGATCGCATTCAGCACCGGGAAGATATCAATGTCCCGGTTGTAATTCACCGTAGTCTCCCCATAGGCCTCCAGGTGGAAGGGATCGATCATATTCACGTCGTTTAAGTCTGCCGTAGCCGCCTCATAAGCCAGGTTCACCGGATGCTTCAGCGGCAGGTTCCAGATGGGGAAGGTCTCGAATTTCGCATATCCTGCCGTGACCCCCCGCTTATGTTCATGATAGAGCTGGGACAGGCAGGTGGCCATCTTGCCGGAGCCGGGTCCGGGAGCCGTCACCACCACCAAAGGCCTGGTGGTACGGATGAATTCATTCTTCCCATAGCCCTCCTCGCTTACGATCTTCTCCACATCGCTGGGATATCCCGGGATCACATAGTGAAAATAGGTATTGATGTTTCTCGTCTCCAGCTTCAGCCGGAATTTATCCGCCGCGCTCTGCCCCGTATACTGGGTGATCACCACGGAGGACACATAAAAGCCCATCTCCCGGAAGCTCTCGATGAGCCTCAGCACATCCGCATCATAGGTGATGCCCAGGTCGCTCCGGATCTTATTCTGCTCGATGGCATCCGCATTGATGGCAAATACGATCTCTGCCTGGTCCTTGAGCTTTTCGAGCATCTTGAGCTTGCTGTCCGGCTGGAAGCCCGGCAGCACCCTGGAAGCATGGTAATCATCAAAGAGCTTGCCGCCAAACTCCAGGTAGAGCTTCTCAAACTTTCCGATCCTCTCCCTAATGTGGGCGGATTGGATCTGCAGGTATTTCTCGTTGTCAAATCCGATCTTCATTTCTTCCCTCCAATTTTCTCGACTCAATTTGCTGTATTTTTTTAAGCAGGCCGAAAAGCTTACGGCCTGCTCCCTCCCTCCGTGACCGTTATGACATCCGAGAGGATATAATGAAACAGGGGATAAGAAGAATTTTCATTCTCCTTGTAGCCCTCCCTCAGGTCATAGCGGTCAGAAGGATCGTCGGGGTCGACTCCGACGTAGTTTCCCTTGAACACAAAATCCCCGTTGCCGCGCTTAAACTTCTCTATGGCCTGGTCCATGGCCTCCTTCGTCCCGACGGCCGCCACCTGCTCATTGAGATCCAGCATCTCCACCCAATCCCTTTCGAATCCGGCAGATACGTCCGTCCCATGGATCCGTCCGGCGACCCGGGATTCGATGCTTTTGTTCAGCATGACCGCTTCCACTGCAGACAATACATAGGGCTCCCAGCAGATCCTTCCCGTCACGAGGGATGCCCCCGGAGCGACCTCCGACATGCTCTGGTTAAAGCCCACAAAATAAACCGGCCACTCCTCTTCGGCCTCCTCACAGGCGATAGCCGGGCCGATGGTATCCGTATACTGGGAGATGACCACGCATCCGTCCCGGATCAGCTGAGTGGCGGCGTTTTTTTCCTGGGCATAGCTGCTCCAGGTTTCCGTATAGCTTACCCGCATCACAGCCTGGGATACCACGGAGCGTACCCCCAGGAGAAAGGCGGTATAGCCGGATATGACCTCCGAAGTGGGATAAGCCGCCACAAAGCCCACAATGGCCTGATCCCCCGTAATGACCCCATCTAAGATCATCTGGCGGATCTTCATTCCTGCCGCGATCCCGCTCACGTACCGGGCCTGATAAGCCTCTCCCTTGAAGGTATGATAGTTTTCCGGAACCGCCTGGCCGCTCATGTCCATGTAGGAGGTCTGGCAGAACTGGATATCCGGATACTCCGGGGCCAGCTTCCGTACCAGCTCGCTGTATCCGTTGAAAAAGATGATATCGCAGCCCTCTCCCGCAAGCTCCCTTAAAGGCTCCTCCATCTCGTCATCCAGCACATTGCTGCAGGTGAGGATTCTGGCCTTCTCCCCATACTTCTTTTCCACCGCATCCTTTGCCAGGGAAAAGTTGTAGGTATAGGGCGTGCTCTCATCATTGTCATAAATGAAGCCCACCGTCACGCTCTCCCTGCCGCCGGTGAGATTCAGGAGCCGGAAGACCCAGATAAAAACGGCCAGCATGAAAAGGCAGGTCACGGCAGTTGTGATATATACCCGCTTCATATCTTACGATCCTCCTCTTCTGTGTCGTCCTTCATCTTATCTTTCTGGATCTGCTTGTCCTCCCTTGCACGGCGGGCAAGCTCCTCCTGCGCCTCCTCATCTGCATGCTGGATCTCTGCCCGCTTTGCGGCATAGATCTCATCCAGGTTGATCACGCCCTTCTCGATCAGGCGGAAGAATGCATCCAGTACATTGGGATCAAACTGAGTGCCCCTTCCGTTCTTCATCTCATTCATGACATAATCCGTATCCATATGATTGCGGTAGACCCGGTTGGAGGTCATGGCATCGAAGGTATCCGCCACGCTGATGATCCGGCCGAAAAGAGGGATCTCCTCTCCCTTCAGGCCCTCCGGGTAGCCTCGTCCGTCGTAGCGCTCGTGATGATACTTCGTTCCGTCCACCACATGCTCCACCAATGTGAAATCCTTCAGGATCTCCGAGCCCCGGATCACATGAGACTTCATCTGGGCATATTCCTCATCCGTAAGCCGCCCCACCTTATTCAGCACACTGTCCGGGATGGCGATCTTGCCGATGTCATGCATCTGGGCCGCCTTCCTTAGATTGGACAGCTCCTTCCTCCTCTTCGGCCATTTGAAGCAGTTCATTTCCCGGGCAATCATCTCGGAATAATCCGCGACCCGCATGGAATGCTGATGGGTACGCACATCCTTGGCATCAACTGCATTTACGATGGCCATCACCGTCTGATTTGCCATATTCAGCTTGATCTGCTGCTGGTTCAGCTGCCTCTGTACCACAAGCCAGGTAAACCAGATGATGATCAGGATAAGGAGGATCAGCATATAGAAGGTAAAACCCCTCCACTCATAAAACTCCCCCACCTTGACCAGGGCAAACCTCCGCTCCTCCATGACCCGGTTTCCGGCGCTGTCCAGGATAGCCAGATGGAAGGTATAATTTCCCGCCGGAAGATTGACATAGATGATGTTGTTCAGATTGTTCTGCGGCACGATGGTCCATTGCTGATCATATCCTTCCAGAAAATATCCCACATTGGGCTCCTGAATGGTATAATTTAGGATCTCCGGCGCCAGCTCCACCCGGCTTATGCCCTGGCCTACCGTGATCTCTCCGGTGCGGGAGGGGGGCTGGGCCAGGCCGTCTAAGCGAACAGAAGCCAGCTGCATCCGGTAGGAGCGGACATCGCTGTTATACCGTTCCACGTCTATGATATAGACCCCCGTATCGCAGGGAAGAAACAATTCTCCTCTTCCATTGTAATAATTCCAGGAATTGGCCGTCAGGGAAGTGCCGAGACCCCTCCTGGCGTCCAGAAGCTCCCAGGCGATCTCGCCTCCAGCCACCAGCTCGTCCCGCTCCACCACATAGATCCCGGCACTGGACATGACAAAAAGCGTATCCTCGTCCTTGACCCAGATATCATAATTGTTGAAATAGGGAAATTTGTCCAGCACGCGGATGGTGCCATCCGGCTCCAGATAGCAGAGGCTGTTGCTGGTGACGATAAATACCCCGTCCGATTTGGGATCCTTAACGGTACGAAGGATGACCCCGCTGGTAAGCCCGTTCTCCCGGGTGATCAAGGCATCCACCTTACCGTCCTTCAATACCGCAAGGCCGTCCCCGTCCGTGCCTGCCAGCACCGTCCCGTCGTCCCGCTCGGTGATGGTCAGGATCATGGAATTGATAAGGCCGTCCGCATTGCGGATAGTCTGCCGGATCTGATGATCCTTAATATAGCTGATGCCGGTATCGCCTGCGGCCAGGATCGTCCCGTCCGAAAGCCCCGTCACCACCCGGGCCCGGCTTCCGAAGCTGCCGTTCTCCGCATTGTATTCCCAGGTCTCTCCCTCCGGGGAATACTCCATGAGCCCGCTGCCATAGGTGCAGACCCACAGATGATCCTGCTTATCCACATACATGCATCGGATGCGCTTCCCGTCAAGCTTTTCGGTCATGTCATTTTTAACCTGGCTTCGGCAGGCCTTGTCCACCACATCCAGCCCCTTATCCGTGCCGATGTAATAACAGCCCTGCCAGGAGACGATGGCATTCACCACCCGGCGGTTCATGCCGATGGCTCCGTATACATCCTTGAAGGGAGACTTGGCCAGCCGCAAGAGGCCCAGCCTGGAGGAGGTGAACCAGAGATTGCCCTGGTAATCGTAAAGCATATTGTCGATGGAATTATTGAAATCGTTTGTATTCACCCTATGATAGCCCAGACGGTCCACATAGGATACGCCCCTGTCCGTGGAGATGAAAAGCGTTCCGTCGCTTAAATAGTTCAGGTTATTGATATTCTCCACATCCTCGCAGGTCTCGATGCCAAGCTGTTCTAAAGATCCTTTGGATACGTCAAAGCTGTAGATATGGTTGGTGGAAGAGCCCACCATGAGCGTCCCGTCCGGAGCGAAGGCACAGCAGTTGAAAAGCTCCGATCCCTCCGGCAGCTCCCGGGAGCAGAGGATCTCTCCTCCCTTCATAAGGAAAAGCCGCCCATCGGAAGAAACCGCCGCCACATGCCCCTCCTCGTCGGCCGTGATGCTGTCTGCATAATTGACCTCCTCCAGGGTATTTGCCGCCTTGAGCCCGTTATTCATGGCCAGGATCTGGAGGCTTCCGGTAGTGCCGACATAGTAATACCCGTCTGAAGCCCTGATGATGCAACGTACGGAATTGGAGGGAAGGCCGCTGGATTGATCCAGCACATTGACGATCTTCTCCCGGATCATGATGGACAGTCCGTTGTCATTGGTACCGATCCAGAGCCGTCCTTCCTCATCCACATAAAGGCAGTTTACATTCCGGACGGATTCATACTGATCCACCCAGCGGAACTCCCTTCCGTTATAGCGGTAGAGCCCGGCATAGGTACCGATCCAGAGCACCCCGTCATTCGTCTGGGCGATGTCATTGGCCTCGCCGCAGGGCAGGCCGTTATTGCTGCTATATACGCTCTGAACATAATCGTTGTAATCCGTCGAAGAAGCAGATTCCTGGATCCCCTCCGCCCTTGCCGGATAAGAAAGAGCCAGGGAAAAACACAGCACCAGGAGGGCTCCCGTCATAGCGCCTCCCTTCGTTGCCGGTCCTTCACTGCCCCGATTTCCGTGGCTGCGCTGAATCAAAACGATGATATATACCATGGCAATGGTAAGTACCTTATCCGCAAATTCAATGGCAAGCTGCCCTAAGAAGCCGCACAGGAAAAAGGGCCATCCCTTCTCTGTCAGATAGCCGATCACGCCGTCTCCCCAGCGGTTGCCGGTATAGCCCTCGCCAAAGAACATGTTCACGGGCACGGATACAAGGAGGGCTGTAAGCATCACCAGGGAAGCCGCCTTCATAAAGCCGTAAAACCGGTCGAACCAGTGCCGGCGGGAAGCAATGCCTACGATGATCCCCAGGGCGACGCTGGTGACCGAATAAAACGCCGACATGCGGTTTACCATGCTGAAGGCGATATTCCCGGTAAGCCCTACCATGGCACCGCAAAGGGGGCCGCCTAAATAAGCGCTGAGAGCCGTGCCGAAGGAATCCGCCCACAAAGGCAGCTGAAGCCATACGGACAAAAGCTTCCCTCCCACGTTCAGACATACGCACATCGCAATAAACAGAACAATCTGCCAGGTCTTCCATTTATTCATCCCGATCCGTCTCCCCCGCCCGCATCATGCAGGCTGATCATTGCAGTAAAAAACCTGCCCCCTAATCATATCATCATTGGCCCATATCCGACAACCGCTTGTCACAGCCATGCCGGTAAGCTAAAATATCATAGACAGCCTATTTCCGCTGCAGATATTTGGCTCAGGTGTAGGTTGTGCGGGCGCCGGGGCTGAAAAGTTTTTGCGCTCAGGTGCTCGCCTTCTGTACTTCTAAGGACCGCTTTACTACGTTGATTCCCGGGACGGGGCCGCCTCAATTCGCGTCCATGCTCAGTTCGGCTCAAAATGACATCCATGTCATTTTGCCCCTGTCGGTGAAGCGGTCCTAAGAAGTACGACGAAGCCTCGCAATATCGTGCAAAAATCTTTTCAGTCCCGGCTCCCATCCACACTGTAGTTGGGATCTCAACCTGCGCAATGAATAAAAGAAACATAGAACGCGAGGGGACATTATATGTTTGAAACAGTCTTCGCTGGCTTCCATATATTTTGCGAAGGGTGAGCCGCTTGCGTGCCTTGGTGTTTCCTAAGGAGCCTCTTACCGCGAACACGCGGAGATTGCCGCCTGCGAAGACTTGCAAGATCGGCTGGTTGGCGAGACAACACGCTTTTAAGTTGGCTCGCCAAGCCGAGATTGCATAGTCGAAGCCAGCGGGAAGCTCCGCATTAAGTGAGCGGTGAGGCGACGTGGAAATGCAAGGCCCGCAGGCGGCGCATCTTTGCCACAGCGCAAGGCCCGCCGGCAGCGCAGACCTGCCACAATGCAAGGCCCGCCGGTGGCGATGCAGACAAAAAACCGTCCCCTTGTCTTAAAATGAGGTTTATTATGGGAAATTTAACGAAAGAAGCCATGGCAACTCTGAAAAAAGGCGAAGGCCGCGCCCTGAAAGCCGGCGGCCCCTGGATCTATGACAATGAGATCGCATCGCTTACCGGCTCCTTTGAAAACGGAGACATCATCCTTGTGCAGGACTTCGACGGATATCCCATGGGCGCAGGCTTCATCAGCCTATCTTCCAAGATCCGGATCCGCATGCTGACCCGCTCAAAGGCCCCGGTGATCGACGAAGGCTTTTTCCATTCAAGGCTGAAGGCCGCCTGGGAATACCGTAAGACCGTGCTTCCTCCCTCCGACCTGTCCTGCTGCCGCATCATCTTCGGCGAGGCCGATTTCCTCCCCGGGCTCGTGGTAGACAAATATGCCGATGTGCTCGTCGCCGAATGCCTCTCCTTCGGGATGGACCGGCTGAAGGAGCAGATCCTTGCTGACCTGAAAAGCATCCTCCTGGAGGACGGCTTCCCCATACGCGGGATCTATGAGCGCTCTGACGCCCCGGTACGGAAGAAGGAAGGCCTCCTCCCCTTTAAGGGTTTTATGGGTCCGGCCTTTGACACGGATGTAGAGATCATGGAAAACGGCGTGAGATACATGGTCGACGTGGTAAACGGCCAGAAGACCGGTTTTTTCCTGGACCAGAAGCATAACCGGCTTGCGATGCAGAGGATCGTATCCGGCCTCCGGTCAACGGGCAGTCCCGTCCGGGTGCTGGACTGCTTCACCCATATGGGAACCTTTGCCCTAAACTGCGCCCTGGCCGGAGCCGATGAAGTGACGGGCCTTGACATCTCGGATTTTGCCATAGCCCAGGCGAAGGAGAATGCAAGACGGAACGGACTCGGGGACAGGGTGCGTTTCCTCAAGGCAAACGTGCTGGATGAGCTGCCGGCTCTTTACGAGGCCGGGGAGCGTTACGACGTGGTGATCCTCGACCCTCCCGCCTTCGCCAAGGCAAGGGAAGCCACCAAGAATGCCGCAAAGGGCTACCGGGAGATCAACCAGAAGGGCCTGCGCCTGATCCGGGACGGAGGTTTTCTTGCCACCTGCTCCTGCTCTCATTTCATGACCCGGGAGCTTTTCGCCCAGGTGATCTCCCAGGCCGCAGCCTCAGCCCACAGGCGGCTGAAGCAGGTGGAGTACCGCACCCAGAGCCCGGATCATCCCTTCCTCTGGACAGCGGAGGAGTCCTTCTATCTGAAGTTCTTTATCTTCCAGGTCCTGGACATCCCGTAAGTTCAACTGTTTTTACCCGCGAACGCATTGAACTGCCGTTTGGCCTGCTTTGCCGTGGTATATGCCGTTAATACTATGCCTGGCTTCGGCAGCCATTTGGTTTAACTACGATAAAAGGAGCGTCCCTCCGATACGATTCGGAGGACACAGACCGTATTCCCCTTTCCGTCTGTGGTGATGGCCAGGCCGCTCTTCTGTCCGTAAAGCATGCGGAGCCTCCTGTGGACATTGCGTATGCCGATCCTTGCGGAACGCTCCTCCTGGGGGTTTATCTCATAATCCGGGGAAAGCAGCTCCTGGATCCTTTCCCACTCCTCCTCGGTAGGCACCCCGGGGTTGATGATGCGGATCTGCATGTCGATACGGCCGCCTTCCGCAATGCCGTCTGCCTCGATACGGACATGGCGCCCATCCTCCCCGCTTGCGTATTCCACGGCATTTTCCACCACCGGCTGGATGATCAGCCTCGGCACCTTCACATTAAGAAGCCTCTCGTCGATCTTCTCCTCATGGGTAAACCTGTCCTGATAACGGCATTCGATGATATAAAGATAGGCCATCACATATTCCATTTCCTCGGAAAGGCTGATCAGGGACTGCCGGTTCCGGTCCATGGTGGCGGCCATCATGGTAGAGAGCGCCTCGATCATGCTGCTGACCTTCTCCTCTCCATGGATCCTTGCCTCCCAGTTGATGATCTCCAGGGTATTGTTCAGGAAATGGGGATTGATCTGGGACTGCAGGGCATGGATGTTTGCATCCCTAAGGGCAATCTCCTCCACAAAGATCTTATTGAACTGCTCGGAAAGCTTCTTGGACATCAGGTTGAAATTATGGGTCAGGTCATCTACCTCTCCCCTGGGAGCACCCTCTGCCTCCTCCACCGTGATCCCGTAGTTGCCCTCCGAGATCTGCCTGGATGCATCCGCAAGGGTGGAGATGGGCTGGCTCACCTTTTTGTGGAAGAAATAAAAGACCACGGCGATCAGCGGGATCAAAAACAAGAGCAGCAGGCAGAAGACCACCGTGATGGAATGCTTCTCCATATTGACCACCACGCTGTCGTAGGAGACCGCATAGAGGAATCGGTGATCCCTGTCCCCTGACCGGTAGCATACCTCTGCCTTATCCCCGCTTTCCGTCCGGAAAACCCCGGGTGCATCCGGCATGCCGGCATCATAGACAAAATGGGTGCTTCCCGCTGAAGTGAGCAGCTCCTCTCCATGATAGATGGCCATCCCCTGGTAGGCCCATACGCTCTTCAGGCTGGCAAAGATGCGCTCGTCATTCAGCTCCATCACAAGCACGGCCATGGGCTCAAAGCCCCTGTTCATCATATTCCGCATCATATACACATGACCGTCCCGGCTGAAGAAAGCAATGTCCGTATCCAGGGTCGTTGACCTTTTCAGGACCTCCTCCTGCACATGATCCTTAAAATAGCGAAGCCTCGATGTGCTTCCCCGGCCCGTGGCATTCCCGGTATAATATACATTTTCGGGTTCCTGTGTATAGATCAGCAGGGAAAGGTCAAAGTTGGGATTATACCGGTATTGCTGGGCCAGAAACTCCGTGGTCCGGTCGTGGAGGATCCCCTCCTTGCCGTCCCTGCCGTAAGCCGCCCAGGCATTTCGGATGTCCGGAAGATAAGAGGCCTGCTTAGACGCGTCAATACAGTCCGAGATCCTTAGCTCGCAGATCTCAGAGGCCTTTTCCATGGAGGTATCTATGGTAAGCTCCGCCTGCCTGTCGATCCTTCCTGCCACCACCATCATGAAGATGAGGACGATGGCCGAAAGGGGGATGAACCACCCTAAGGCAAGCAGCCGGAGCATCTGCCATTTCAGCGTATCCTTCTGTCTCATAGGATATATCTTATCCGATATTCAGAAACTCCCTGTAAATCCCGCATATTTCCTCCGCCTGTCCTTTCTCCGGCATCTCGCAGAATATGCGGAGCAGCGGCTCCGTGCCGGAAAAACGGATGCAGACCCATCCGCCGTTCTTAAAGTATACCTTACATCCGTCAAGATAGGAAATCCTTTCGATCGCACAGGGAAGAGGCGGCACCTCCTTATCCTCCAGGAGGCGCTTTTCATATCCCGGCTTAAGGGATGCCCTGAAGCTTAGGTTATTCTCCACCATATAGCAGATGCCGCATTCCCTTTTTATCTCATCATAGATCTCCGACATTCTCCGCCCCGTCACCGCAAGCATCTCTACCAGAAGAGCCGCCGCATATACGCCGTCCTTTCCGTGGATATGCCCCCTTACGGTGAGGCCTCCGGAGGATTCCCCTCCGATCAGCGCATCGGTTTCAGAGATCTTCGCCGAGACATGCTTGAAGCCCACGGGAACCTCATAGCACTGCTCGCCAAACCGCTCCGCCACCCGGTCCAGCATATGGGTGGTGCACAAATTTCTTACCACAGGGCCTTTTTCTCCCCGGTACTTTACCAGGTAATAATAAAGGAGCACCAGGATGTCATTGGGCGACAGATAGCGCCCCCTGTCGTCCACCACCCCGATCCGGTCCGCATCCCCGTCGGTGGCTATGCCGATGTCGCAGTGCTTGTCTCTCACGCAGGTCATGAGGGGCTCCATGGCCGCCTCATTCGGCGCGGGAAGCTTGCCTCCGAAAAGGGTATCATGGATGCCATGGATGGTTTCCATCTCGCAGCGGGCGGTCATGAGTATGGTCTTTATGGGCGTCTCGCTGACCCCGTACATGGGATCCAGCGCCACCCGAAGCCCTGCCTCCCGGATGGCCTTCACATTGATGCGGTCCAGGATATTGTCCAGGTAGTCGTTTAAGGGATAAAACTCGACGATGAGGCCCGCTTTCTTTGCATCCTCATATTCCATGGAAGGTACGGGAAGGGAAGCTCTTGAAATATAATCCTCGATCTGGGCCGTCTGGGCCTCATCCGCATCCCGCCCCTCCTTCGTAAAGACCTTGATCCCGTTATATACCGCCGGATTGTGGCTTGCCGTGACCATCATGCCATAGGGGAGCTGCTGCTTCATCACATAAAACATCACCAAAGGCGTAGGGCACGACTTATTGATGAGCATGGCCTTGATGCCGTTTGCGGCAAAGACCACCCCTGCCCACTGCATGGCTTCCTTGGAAAGGAACCTTCTGTCATAGCCCAGAACGATCCCCTTCCCTTCCACTCCTTCGTCTTTCATTTTAGCCGACATGGCCTGTGCCAGGATCTGTACGTTCTGTTTTGTGAATTCATCCCCTATGATGGCTCTCCAGCCGCCGGTGCCGAATCGGATCATGCCGCTCCCTCCCCTTTTACATGAAAGCCTCAACCCTATGCTCCCTGCCGTCCTTCAGCGCAGGGATCCTGCTGACTTCTTTTCCGTCAAGCAGAAGCCTTCTTATGCCCTTCTGCTTATGTTCCGGATTGTTTACCGTGATCATGTACCGTTCTCCCCGATAAACCCTCTGTACCGTAAATCCTTCCCATGCCGAAGGGATGCAGGGATCGATCACAAGCTCATCAAACCCGGGGCGGATCCCCAGGATATAATGGGTGACGGCATAATAAGCCCAGCCCCCGCTCCCGGTCATAAAGGGATGATGTGCCCTGCCATAGGTCGTATGATCCCTGCCCGAGATGAACTGGCAGTAGGAATAAGGCTCCTGGAGGCGGATCTCGATCTGATCATTCTGATAATAAGGGCATAGGCTGTGATAATACTCGATCGCCCTGTCGCCGCGTCCCATCCGGCATTCCGCCGACCAGACCCAGGGATTCGGATGGGAGAAGATGCTCCCGTTTTCCTTAAGCCCGGGATATACCCTGGTCACAAATCCCACCTCGTCGTCCGGAACTGTATAGGCCGGTGCGTTCAGCATGATCCCATAGGGCGTCGCCAGCTCCTCATGTACCGCATCCAGCGCTTTGAGCGCCTTTTCCGGATCAGCCGCACCCGACAGCACGGCCCAGGCGTTGGACTCCAGATGGATCCTTCCCTCGGCATTTTCCTTTGTGCCGATCTTCCTTCCACTGCTGGTAAAGCCCCTCAGAAACCATTCCCCGTCCCACAGTATCCCGTTGCAGATCTGCCGGAGCTCCTCCTGCCGGTTTTTGTATTCTTCCGCATCCCCGCTTCGTCCAAGAAAGGCCGCGGTCTCCTCCATGACTGCAAGGGCACGGTAAAGCAGGAAGGTCACCAGGGCGCTCTCTCCCCCGCCAAGGTTCAGACAGTCGTTCCAGTCTGCCCTTAAACCTTTGCATACGCCGTTTTCCCCCGCCTCTTCAAGGGAGAAGGCGATGATCTTCTGCATATGCTCATATACCGTCCCGCTGCCCCCGTCGGCATAGCCCAGCTCAAGGCCCAGGAAATCCCGGTTCCCGGTCTCCTTCACATATTCTGCAATGGAGGGAATGAGCCAGAGGGCATCATCCGAGCACGCATCTTCTATCCCGTGCACCCTGGACTTTGCCTCCACCTCCGGGATCACCGTAGGGGATTTGAAGGGTTTCTTTCTCTTCTTCCTTTCCTCCTCCGGCTCAAACCACCTGGGCTCAAAAAGATGGATCCCGTACCCCTTTGTGGTAAGTGCCCTGAGAAGCTCTACCAGACGTTTTTTCGAGCCCTCCGGATTGGTGGCGATGACGGTCATGGCATCCTGTGCGGTATCCCTGTAGCCAAGACCCGTCCTTCCGCCTACCTCGATGAAGGAAGCGAAGCGGGAAAACATCACATTGATCTCTGCCTGGTAAAGCGTCCAGGTATTGATCATGGTATCGATCCCCTCATCCGGGGTGGCGGCGCGGTACCTTTCCTGCTTATCCCGCCAAAATTTTCCAAGCCTCTCATAGGCAAGGTCAAGAGCCTTTGGATCGGCATACTTTTCCCGGATCTGCTCTGCCTCCTTAAGCCCTCCCTCTCCAAGGAAGTACAGCAGCCTGACCGATTCCCCGGGCTTCAATGTGAGGCTTTTCTGGAGAGCCGCGCAGTGATTGCCCCCAAGTTCTTTCGAGCCTTTGCATCTGCCCTCTCTTACGGCCTCAGGGTTCGACTCGGTATGATATGGTCCAAGGAAGCTGTCCCTTAAGCAGTCATAGCCGTCCGGCTCAAAATTTCCCGTAAAGTATTGATAGCCCTCCTCCTCATAAAAAAGGTCATACAGGATAACCCCGGCCTGTACATCCGAGCCGGCACAATATAGGCTCATCTGGAAGTTCTGATTATCTATGGGGATCTGGTGGAAGGAAAACTCCGCATAGGAAAACACGTCGATCTGCCTTGTCCTCTGGTCCTCATTCCTTATGGTGACATCCCATACCAGGGCCTTCTCCCCTATGGGGATGCAGAGCTTCTCGCTGGCATAGATGCCCTTATAGCCGCATTCATATACGGAATAAGAAAGGCCGTGCCTTGCCCGGTAATTCGCAAGCTCCAGGCTCTTGCCCACCGGCTGCCAGGAAATACTCCAATAGTCGCCGTCATCCCTGTCCCTTAAATAGATATAATCCCCGGGCCGATCCATGGGTACCGCATTGGGGCGGAACCTGGTGATCCGGTGGTACTCCGGGGATTGATAAAACAGATATCCCCCGGCCGTATGGTTTACGACGGCACACAGCTCCTCCACGCCCAGGTAATTGGTCCAGGAGACCGGCAGGTCTACCCGTTCGATCACATATTCATCCTTCTCCCTGTCAAAATATCCGTAACGCATTCCCATCCCTCCGGTGTGATCTGAAATAGCTCTTTTCACGTATCATGCAATGACCCGGATCAGCCTCCAGGACCGGTCCGCAAGGAGCAGCCGTGCCCGGCGCCCTTCTGCAATGATCCCATAGCTTCCGCCCAGCCCGATGGAGGCCGGGGGATTGACTGCCGCCGCTCTTACGGCATCCTCCCTCGCGATCCCCATCCGGATGGCCTCCACCATGCAGTCATAGAGATTGGTGACGCTTCCTGCCAGGGTGCCGTCCTCATGCCTTGCTTCCTTTCCCTTCTTGACCACGGGGATCCCCCCCAGGTCATAGTCCCCGTCCGGCATGCCGCATGCCCTCATGCTGTCGCTGATGAGCACGATCCTTTCCGGTCCGAAAAGCCGGAATGCGGCCTTTACGGCAGAGGCATGGACATGGACTCCGTCGCAGATGAGCTCTGCCATGACGCCGTCCCTTTCCGCGGCCGCTCCGATGACCCCGGGGGCACGGTGGCTGAAGGGTGGCATGGCATTATACAGATGAGTCACATGATCCGCTCCCGCATCAAGCCCTGCCACGGCCTGCTCATAGTCTGCTGCGGTATGTCCTATGGAAAAACGGATCCGGTCACGGAAGCTTTGGATCACGGGCAGCGCCCCCTCTGCTTCGGGAGCTATGGTGATAAGCCTGCCCAGGCCGCCTGCAGCATCCAGTATCCGGGACAGCGCCTCCGGATCCGGTTTTATGACATGCTCCGGCGCCTGTGCCCCCACCCTGTCCGGGGAAATGAAGGGACCCTCCAGGTTGATGCCCATCAGCTCCGCCTCATCCTCACTTCCCGGATGGGCCGCGGCCATCCTGCAGATATCGGCGATCCGATCTATTGGAAGCGTCATGGTGGCAGGACATATATTGGTGACGCCCACGCTTTTTTCATATCTGGCCATGACAGACAGCGCCTCATCGCTGCCATCGCAGAGGTCAGCTCCCATTGCGCCGTGAAAGTGGATGTCGCTGAGTCCCGGGATCACATAAAGACCCTCCGCGTCGAAAGCCTCCTCCCCATCTTCAGGATGGAGTTCCCGGCCGGTGATCTCCTCAAGGATCCCTTTTCTTATCCGGATGTTCTTTTTCTCAAAGCAAAAGTTCTCTGTATATACTTCCCCGTTTCTTATGATCATGGCTTCACCTCAAAAAACGATTTCTGTATTCATTGGCGGACATCCCCGTATGCTTCTTAAAGACCCTGGAAAAATGGGCGATATCCGAAAATCCCGCCTTATCGGATATATCTGCGATATGAAGGGAGGAATCCCGCATGAGCTCCTTCGCATTGTCGATCCGGATCTCATTCAGGATATCCGAGAAGCTCTTGCCCGTACCGTTCAGCAGCTTGCTCAAATGCCACTGGCTCACGTATACCGCCTCTGCCACATCGGCGAGCTGCAGCTTTTCCCGGTAATGCTTCTCCATATATTCCATGGCCCGCTTCACGATGAAATTGTTTGCATTTGCATTTTCTTCATCCCCATCAGCAGGGCTTCTCTCCCCCTTGATCCCCTCCAGCTTCTGCACCAGGCTCTCCATCGCCTCGTTCAGCTCCTTCATCCTGGAGGGCTTCACCAAAAACCGGTGCACTCCCAGGGTAAGGGCCTGCCTGGCGTATTCAAAATCCCGGTAGCCCGTCAAGATCACTACCTGCAGATCCTTATGCTCTGAGCGCAGGGCGGCGATCATGGTAAGCCCGTCCATCCCCGGCATCCGGATATCGGTAAAAAGGATATCCGGATCCACGGACTGGACGGCCTGAAGCCCCTCCTTTCCGGAGGAGGCCGTGCCTGCCACCACACAGTCATAGCGGTCCCAGTCCACGATCTTTTTCAGCCCCTCTACGATCAGCGGCTCATCATCCACGATCACAACCTTATACATCCATCGCTCCCGGCATACAGCCTTCCGTAAGTCATCCCTTGACCGCTCCGGCCGTCATTCCTTTGATGATATACTTCTGTAAGAAGATATATACCACGATAACCGGTATGATGACCAGAGTTACCGCAGCTGCCATAAGGCCGTAATTCGTGCCCTCCTTGGAGGTCAGCTCATTTAAGAGCCTGGTGATGGCCTGCATTTCCGGCCTTCTTAAGAAGAACATCTGGGTGAACAGATCATTATAACTCCATAAAAAGGAGAATATGGCCACCGTTACAAAGGAGGGCTTCCCCAGCGGCACCACGATCCTAAAGAAGATCTGGGGGATCGTACAGCCCTCCAGATGAGCCGCCTCCTCCAGCTCCAGGGGCAGGGACTGCACGAACCCCATGAGGACGATGATGGCAAAGCTGGTATTCCCCGCGATCTGCGGCAGGATCACCGACAGCATGTTCAAAAACCAGCTGGAGGTATTGGTGATATGCCAGGAGGTCTCCATGGTATATACCGGGATTATGGTGGAAAAGACCGGAAACATCATGGCTGCGATAACCATTGTATAACACAGCTTCTTCAGCCGGAAATGAAACCGGACCAGGGCAAAGGAAGCAAGCCCCGCCACCAGCATGACCCCTATGGTCACGAAGCCGGAAATGAAAAGGCTGTTCGCATAGGCCCTGCCGATGGAGAGCCGGTCAAACGCCCTGCGGTAATTCGCAAGGGTGAAAAGCTCTCCCACGGGAAGCGCAAAGCTCTGCTGCAGGATCTTGTCCTTCACCTTAAAGGAGTTTTCCACTACCCAGTACAGCGGATAGATCGTGGTCAGGGCCCAGAGCGTGAGCAGGACATAGATCACCAAAGATGCTGCTTTATTTCCCTTCATATCACAGATCCTCGCTTTCCTTAAATACCATGCGGGTCAGCCTGGACAGCACCACTCCCAGCACGACGATGAGTATGGCAAGGGTTGCGCCGTAATCCACGTTTTTCGCCTCCATGGTCTGATAGTACATATAGGTGCCGGTAAGGAAGGTCATTTTCAACGGCATGCCCTTGGGGAACATGGTCCAGGGCAGGTCAAAGACCTTCAGGGCTCCCGTAACCCCCAGGGTAAGGCAGGTACAGATCACATTCCGCAGGAGCGGCACGGAAATATACCAGACCCGCTGAAACCGGGTAGCCCCGTCTATGGCCGCGGCCTCATACAGCTCCTCTGAGATATTATTCAGCCCGGTCTCCAGGATCACAAAATAGAATCCCACATACTGCCATACCACGGGGATCATCATGGTCGTCAGGGCATAGGCCTCGCTTTTCCAGTCCGTAAGCTCCGTCTTTCCGAAAAGCTCCAGAAACTGATTGAGCATTCCCTTGTCATACAGGAAGATCAGGTTAAAGAGGAGGCCCAGGGCGGTCGCCGAGATCACGATGGGAAAAAAGAATACCGTCCGGAAAAACTGGGTTCCCCTGCTGACATTATCGACCAGCAGGGCAAGGATCAATGCGATCCCCACCTGTCCTAAGATGGTGGCGATGATCATGAGAAGGGTATTCTTCAGGGAGATCCAAACCACCGGATCCGCGGCCAGCTTGACATAGTTTTCAAACCAGGGATCATTCCACTTCTTCCCGTATGTCCCAAGGGTGCGGATGGACCGGAAGCTGCTGTAGATATTCACGAAAAAAGGATAATACAGGTAGATGATCAGGAAAAGGAATGCCGGCAGCAAAAAAAGAAGGATGTACTTTTTGCTCTTATATATATTTGACATATCGCGCCCCTCTAAAAAAATCCGGCAGACTGCCTTTGAAGTCGACAACCTGCCGGATGATCAAGCTCTATGCTTACTCTAAGGTATCCTGATAGATATCGATGCCTTCCTGGACTGCGTCGGCCGCTGCCACATTGCCCTCTACGATGTCGGGCATGCCGTCAAAGGTGGGAACCCTGCAGTCTCCGTTGAAGAGATCCTGCACCGCGCCCGTAAGGCTTGTGACGCCGCTCATCATATTCATTGCCTTGACCTGCAGGGCATTGAATTCGCTCTCATCCGTCTTCGGCGCATTCTTCAGCGCAGAAGCCGTATGCTGTGCAAACTTCGGGACCACCTCGTCGCTCGTCATATACTCTACGAAGCTCACTGCCGCATCCTTCCTGTCCGGATCCTCCCATGCCTTCTGGGTAATGTAATAGCCCATGGAAAGCCCGCCGACCAGATCTGTGGCCTTGCGGTCTCCCTTGCCCGGGAAATAGGTAACGTCAAAGTGGCCTACCTTCTCGGCATCCAGTGTAGAGGGGTCATCCGGATCGGACTGGCATGCTCCCACGATGCCTCCTACCTTCCAAGAGCCGTCCAGCAGGAATGCGGCCTTGTCATCCGTAAACATGGCAAAGGTCTCATCATCGGTTGCCGAAAGAGTATTGTCCGGGAAAAATCCTTTTTCATAGAGATCCTTGATGTCCTCTAAGCCCTTCACCCACTGCTCTCCCACAGCATCGCCGGCGCTTTCCGGGATATTCAGATGATCCTTAGGAGACTGCTGGTTGAAGATACAGAACTCCCACCAGTAATGAGGGATATTGCCCAGGGCGGCCGCGATGGGGGTATAGCCTGCGTCCTTGATCTTGCCGCAGTCCGCAAGGAACTGGTCCCAGGTATAATCCGCACCGGGCATGGACACTCCCGCTTCCTCCAAAACCTTTGTATTCACAAACATCGCTTCCCAGAACCCGTTGACCGGTACCGCATATTTCACCCCATCGGCCGGAGAAGCGGCGATAAGGTCGTCATTCATATTGGAGGCATACTCCGGGAATTCAGCGCGGATATCCTCAATGGATACCACCTTTCCGGCATTCACGAAGTCATTTGCATCTGCGCCGTTGAAGAAGAAAAGCACATCCGGCTCCGAGCCTGTCTCAAAGTCGGTGATGACCCTGGTCTTGAAGGTCTCGTCGCTGGTCGCCGAGGTATCGCTTACCTTATTGCCCGTCTCCTGCTCCCATGCCGCTACGGCATCCTTATAATTCTTTGCATTGGTATCCTCACCGGCAAAGGTGGTGGTGACGGTGATCTCGACTCCCCCTGCCTCCGTTGCGCCTGTATCGGATCCTGCCGCGGACTGCGGAGCTGCCGCCTGTGATCCGCATGCCGTCAATCCGGCCGTCATGGCCATAACGGCCAGTATCGCTGTCAGCTTCCTTGATTTCATACCGTTCTCCCTTCTGCGCCTTAGGCGAATAAAGTTGATCTGTTGTCATAAAGGATAACGGATCGGGCTCAGACTTTGAATTGCATATCTTGTTATTTTTTGTCAAAAATTGCAGGATCAAAAAAACGGCATCCCACCTGCATGAGACCCATGCAGGCAGGATGCCGGCATCCGTTCCGGCTTATCCTTGTGGGACAGGCCCTTCTTCCTTTATCTTAGAGGGACAGGCCCTTCTTCACCTCTGCCCCAAGCGCTCTGTATGCCTTAAGAAACGCCCCCGTATCCGCCAGGATCCTGTCCTTGTCGCCCTCCCTGCCGGCAAGCTCCAGCGCCTTTGCCTGCTCGCTTAAGGAGCTGGCACCAATGGATTTGGACATGCTCTTCAGGGAATGCACGATCAGCACATAATCCTCGATGCGGTCTTCTGCAAGGCTTGCTTCAAGCGCCGCCGCCTTTTCCTCCACCGATTCCGCATAGGTCTCCAGGGCAAAAAGATAATCCTCCTCATCCCCGCAATAGGCCAGGCCCGTTTCATGATCCAGCCCCTGGATGCCAAGGATCTCCCCAGGGATCTCCCCGGAAGCCTCCACAGCCTGCTCCTCTTTGCTTTCCGACTGCACGCCTCCCAGATAGCGGGCCATCAGATCCTCCATATCCGCTATGATGACGGGCTTTGCCAGATATTCCGTAAAGCCTTCCTTCAAAAGCCTTTCCTTATCTCCCAGGATGGCGCTTGCCGTCAGGGCGATGATCGGTATGCGGGCCGTCTTTTCCGGATACAGCTCCTTCAGCCGGTGAAGCGTCTCGATCCCATCCATTCCCGGCATGCGGAAATCCAGAAAGACCAGGTCAAAGTCCTCCTCTCCAAACATTCTTATGCACTCCTCCCCTCCCGGGGCAGTCCGGACGGTCATCTGCGATCTCTTGAGCAGTCCGGTCAGGACCTGGAGATTCATGGGCATGTCGTCCACCACAAGGATCTTCTTGCCCGGAGCGGTAAAGAACCTTCTGGCTTTCCCATCATCCCTTGACACATTGGCCGTAGAAGAGGGCTTGAATTCTCCCATCTCCTCTGCGTCACATATATCCTGCCAGACACTGAAATAGAACCTGGAGCCCTTTTCATATACACTCTCCACCAAAAGCTCCGAGCCCATCATCTGCAGGAGCTGCCTGGTGATGGAAAGACCAAGCCCTGCCCCCTCGATGCTTCGGTTGCGGGTTACATCCAGCCGGTCAAACGGAACGAAGAGCTTTTCCATTTCCTCCGCCCGGATGCCGATGCCCGTATCCGTGACCTGGATCAGAAGCTTTACCCGGTTTCCCTTCACATCCCTTTCCTCTGCGCGGATATCCAGGCAGACATCCCCCTTCTCCGTATACTTCACGGCATTGGTCAGCAGATTCGTGATGACCTGCTTCAGCCTAAGCTCATCTCCCACAAGCCCCTTCGGGATCCTCCGGTCGATGCGGAAGATCAGGTTCAGTCCCTTGGCTTCTGTACGGAAGCAGACCAGATTATACAGATCCTGGATCATCGCCTGGGGATCATAGTCCTCCAGGCTGAGCTCCATCCGTCCGGCTTCGATCTTAGAAAAATCCAGGATATCACTGATGATCCCCAGCAGGCTCTCCCCGGCACTGCTGATATTGTCCGCATAGGAAAGGATGTTCTCGTCATTGCATTCCCTTCGGATCATCTCGTTCATTCCCAGGATCGCCGTGATGGGAGTCCGGATCTCATGGGACATATTGGAGACGAAGCCGGACTTGGCACGGTTTGCATCCTCTGCCGCCTGCAATGCCTCTGAAAGCTCCTCGCTCTTGGAGGCCAGTTCCTCCTGCATCGCCAGCTGCTCCTCCAGCTCCTGCTGCCGGACACGGTTTTCGGTTTCAGAGACCTCCCGGTCGAGAGCTTCCCTGGTGGCCTTTCTCTGCTGCATAAAAAGGATGACAAACATCAGGATCAGCACCAGTGCGGTCAGGATTGACTGTAAAACGCTCCGGACGATGATGGAATCGGAAATGGAATTGATCTGCTCCCCGATGATGCTCTCCCGGATCAGGTACGTGAGCATCCAGTCGGTACCGCGTACAGGCACATAATAAAGGGTTTCGCTGATGCCGTCATAGGAAAAGGATACTTCGCCGCTCCGGTTTTCCGCAAAATCCTTCTGTACCCCTTCATAGGAATACCCCTTTTCATACTCGGCATGTCCCAGGGCTTCCAGGAGATTGTCCTCGCTGGCAAGGCCCCCTAAGACCATGTCGGTCAGGGCGACGCCTTCTGAAGTATAGAGATTACAGAATGTGGTATTATTATTGGACTGGACAGACACATTCCTGAGAAGGTTGTCCATGTCGATCTCCATGAAGCATACGATCAGGGTCTTATCCCCGAAGCTCAGATTATCCACAGGAACGGCGACCACGACCTTCTTATCACTGCTGTGCAGGTTTTTGATCGAGATCTCCGGCTCTGTCAGGTTCTGGTAGTCGATGGCATACTGGTCGATGTCGTTTCTTGTGCCCATGGAGGTATAGATCACCCCCGTCGTGTCGATAAAGGCAAATTTGTCCAGATCATACAGCTGCTTCATCCGGATCTGGTAATCCTGGAGATTCTTTGTGCTGCTCAGATCCTTCTCGCTCAGCATGCCCACCGCCACATCCAGGTCGCGGATATAATCATCCAAAATGGAGGATACCACCTGCTCACGGCGGCCTGCCAGCTCGCTTAAATACAGCAGGCTGACATTCCGGATCGCTTCCTTGGTATCCTTATCCGCGATCCGGCCAAGCCCTAAGGTTCCGAATATCAATATGACGGCAATGATGAAGCACCCCAGGACAGCGATGGAGATCGCACTGATCTTATGCTCATTTTTAGTCTTCATGCATCGTATATTCCTTATCCTCATCGATCATCCGGAGCATGATGTCTGCAAATACCGGATCAAACTGGGTGCCCCTGCCTTTCTCGATCTCTCCCCGCACTACCTCCTGGGGAAGGATATCCCGGTAGCTTCTATGGCTGGTCATGGCATCGTAGGCATCCGCTACGGATATGATCCTGGCTTCTTCCAGGATCTCCTCTCCCTTCAACCCGTCCGGATATCCTCTGCCGTCGTATCTCTCATGATGCCACCTCGCGCCGATGGAAAGCTTCGGCATCTCCTCCACCTTCTTCAGGATCCGGTCGCCGATCACGGGATGCATCTTGATCGCCGCGAATTCCTCGTCCGTGAGCTTCCCGTTCTTATTGATGATCTCATCCGGAACCCCGATCTTTCCCACATCATGGAGCAGCCCCATCATATAGATATCGTCCTGCTGCTTCTCGGTATAGCCGTATCTCTTGGCGATCTCCCGGGAGTAGGACGCCACCCTGTCGGAATGGCCATTGGTATAGGTATCCTTTGCATCGATGGCTTCGGCCAGGGTCTGTACCACATGCCTCGAGAGACTCTCGCATTGTGCCGAACGCGCCTCGATCTCCCGGGCCATAGACTTGTGGGTCCTGTCCAGCTCGATCACGCGCTCCACCCGGTGCAGCAGCACATCGGGATAGATGGGCTTACGGATAAAATCCTCTGCTCCCATCTTAAGGCCCTTCATCTCCGTTTCATCTACCTGATCCCCGGTCAGAAAAATGATGGGGATCCTCTCCGACGTACCCTGGCTTTCCTGCAGCCGCTTCATCGTTTCGAATCCATCCATCCCGGGCATCATGATATCCAGCAGGATCAGATCCGGCAGGCTTCCCTTCACGAAAAGAAAGTCCAAAAGCTCCTGCCCGGACTCCAGGGCAGTCACGATATAATCCTTTTTCTTCAGGATCCGGGATACGGTCTTCCTGTTAAAATCCTCATCATCTACTACTACTACCCAATTCATATCCATCCTCTTCATTTCCTATATCCCGCTGAATAAGACCCCGCAGGTCTTTCTTGATTTTAATGCATTTTTCCATGGAAATCAATTCTCCGGACTTGGCAGCAAGACAAGTGGATGGTTCTTTTGTCTGCTTCGGTAAAGATACGCCGCCTGCGGGCCTTGCATTTCCACGTCGCCTCACCGCTCACTTAATGCGGAGCTTTCCGCTGGCTTCGACTATGCAATCTCGGCTTGGCGAGCCAAC